>NZ_CP101731.1:1360000-2040000 GCF_031202305.1 Pelagibacterium sp. 26DY04 | reverse complement strand
ACGCTGGTCAAGATACTCGCCGGGGCCGATCGGCCCAACGAAGGCACGATTTTTGTCGAGGGTCGACCGGAGAGCTTTTCCTCGCCCACGGACGCTCAGGCGGCCGGGATCGCGACCGTCTACCAGGATCTGGCGCTGGCTGCTGACCTGACGCCGTCTGACAATCTCTTTCTGGGCCGCGAAGTGCTGCGGAAAGGCTTTTGGAGTCGGTTCGGCTTCCTCGACCGGGGAGAGATGCAACGGCGGTCGGTCGAGCAGTTCGCACGACTGGGTGTGCAGCTCAAATCCCATCGCGTCTCGATCGATTCGCTCTCCGGCGGCCAGCGTCAGTCCGTGGCCATCGCCCGGGCGGCCATGTGGGCACGCAAGCTCGTCATCCTCGACGAGCCAACCGCCGCGCTCGGCGTGGTACAGACCCAGCGCGTCCTGGAGCTGTGCCGCCGCATCCGTGACGAGGGCACCTCGGTGGTGCTGATCAGCCACAACATGCCGCAAGTGCTCGAAGTCGCCGACCGCATCCAGGTGCTGCGGCTGGGCCAGACGGTGGCCGATCTCAAGGCAGCTGACGCCACGGTGGACGACCTCGTCCGCGAGATGACGAGCGGCAAACTCAGGGAGCAAAGCGCGTGAGCAACGATATTGCCATCACCAAGACCGAAACCGCCGAGGAGCGCTTCCTGCGCCTGGTCACCAATGGCTGGATCTTCCTTTTGCTGCTGGGGCTTGTCGCCTTCTTCCTCATCCTGCGTCCGGCCCAGTTCGGTTCGGCCTACAACGTCCAACAACTGGCGATCAACGCGGCCATCCTGCTCGTACTTGCGGTGGGGCAGACCTATGTGATCATGACTTCGGGGATCGACCTCTCGGTAGGGTCGGTGCTGGTGTTTTCCTCGGTGGTGTCGGCCAAGCTGATGCTCATGCTTTCGGGCGCCGACGGCACCACCTACGGGACCACGGACGCGGGCTGGGACGTCATCGCCATCGGCACGCTTGCTGCTCTTGCCGTCGGGGCCGCTTGGGGGGCACTCAACGGCGTCCTCGTCGCCATTGCCAAGATTCCGCCGCTCATCGTGACGCTGGGCAGCATGGGGATGGCTTTGGGCGGCGCGCAGATCCTTTCGGGCGGGGTCGACGTCCGCGCCATGCCCGAGTTGCTCGTCACCCAGATCGGCTCAGGCCGGCTGCTGGGCATCCCCATGCTGGTTTTGATCGCGGCAGCGGTGGTGATCGTGGCGGGGATCGTCCTGCACCTCACTCGCTTCGGCATGCACGTCTTCGCGGTGGGCTCGAACGCGGAGGCCAGCCGCCGCAACGGCATTCCCACCACGCGCCGGCTGATCGAGGTCTATGCTATTTCTGGGCTGATGGCCGGCATCGCCGCCGTCATGTCCAATGCACGCTTTTCAACCACCACCATCAACGGCCACACCATGGACAACCTCGCCACCATCTCGGCGGTGGTTCTGGGCGGCACCAGCCTGTTCGGCGGCCGGGGCAGCGTGTTCGGAACCGTAGTAGGGGTCTTCATTCCCATCATCCTGCTCAACGGGTTCGTCATCCTTGGCATTCCGCCGTTCTGGCAGACCGTAGCCATGGGTGCCGTCCTGATCCTCGCCGTCTGGATCGATCAACTCAAGCGACGGCTGCGCAAGCGGGGTTAGCCGGAAGCGGTCCCGCCAACTCAAAGGGAGAAAAGCGTAATGACAAAACCAATTCGATTGGCCGTGGCAGGCCTCGCCCTCACTTGTTTCGGGGCCGTGGGAGCAACAGCCCAGGACGAGGGCACAGTCGACCTTGTGCTCGGCTCGAGCGGCAGCCCCTTCTACCAAGCCATGCAGTGCGGCGCCATGGCGCGCGCCGACGAACTTGGCCTCGCACTCACGGTCTCGGCCGCGGACCAGTTTGCTGCGGACGCCCAGATACCGGTGGTCAACGCCGTGACCGCACGTGGACCAGACGTCGCCGCCATCGTTCCCACCGACATGCAGGCGCTGATCGCACCCATGCGGGAATTGGCCGAACGCGGCACCAAGGTTTTGACAGTCGACCAGACGATCTCCGATGTTTCCATCCTCGAAACCCAGATCCTCACCGATAATGAGGAAGGTGGGGCCATGGCTGCCGACCAGCTTGCCCAGCTGATCGGCGGCAGCGGTAAGGTGCTGGTCATTACCCAGCCGCCCGGCTCTCTAGCTCAAGACGCCCGCACCGCCGGTTTCGAGGCCGCGCTGGCCGAGAACTATCCCGATATTGAATATCTCGGCGCGCAATATCAATCCAACGACCCCCAGCGCGCCGCCGAGATCGTGACCTCTACGCTGTCGGCCCACCCCGATCTGGCCGGAATTTTCTCGACCAATGATCAGGGGGCGATCGGCGCCATCACCGGGCTGCGGCAGGCCGGGGCGGTGGGCCAAGTTAAGATGGTGGCCTATGACGCCGCCAGTGCCCAGGTGGCGGCCTTGAAGAACGGCGAACTCCAGGCCTTGATTGCGCAGAATCCGCGCCAGCAGGGCGAGGTCGCCATGGATATCGCCGCGAGTCTCTTCGCCGGTGAGGAGGTCGAGCCCGTCACCATGACCGAGATCGTTGCTATCACCTCGGACGAGCCGGATCTGGCCGACCGGTACGAGTATATCGCCGACTGTATGTAAGAGAACTGGCAAATCCAGAAACCTATGGACCAGGGCAGGGGGGAATTCCTCAGCCCTCGTCCTCAACCCTGGCGGGATGCCTTGGCATCCACGGATGCGGTGTCACTTTCGGGAGCGGTCGACAGGATGCTTCCTCTGTCGAGGCGCCGCTTGCAATCTTTCGGCAATTGCCGAAGCGGGCACGAGCCGCTTTCTTCCGGCGTTGTACTTGTGCTTACGCAAAGTGCCGGATTTCAGCAGGCGGGTGATTTGGGAAGGACCATACCGAGAACTTCGGCGATATCCCGAACCGGCAGCAATTCCCGATCCTCAAGCACTATGACCGAAACCCCGTCACCGTCGGCAACGGCAGCGCAGACGTTCTGAAGCAACTTGTTTAGTGTCGGTGGAAGAGTTGTGGTCACATGGCCGGGAAGAGCGGATGTTTCCGGTCGGCGGGTTTCGGCTGCGATCAAGGCCTTCATGATCCGGCGTGCCGCTACCTGATCGTCCTCACCGGGTGTGAATCGGATGACATAGGGGGCAACGGGGATCATAAGCGAGCTCCAGGGCATCCGTATCCGGATCGTTGGCGGGGTCGCCGTCGCTTGGCCATGTCTCCCAACCGCTTTTCTTGAGGTCGAAGAGATATCCGTAGATGTCGAGCGTAACGGCGATCGATCCGTGACCTACGACCGTGGAAATGTCCTCATCCTCGCAGCCGTCGAAAATCAGCAAGGCCACGAAGGTATGCCGGAGGTGCCGCATACCGGATCAGGACTGCAGACGATCCTGGCGATCGACATGATCCGCTGGTGTTGATGGGCATTGTCGCGATACTCGAGGATCTCGGCCATACGGTGGTGCCAGCCACATCGGGCAGCGACACTCTGGGCAAGCTGCGCTCGCGCTCCGACATCGCCCTTGGTTTTTCTCGATCACGCGATGCCCAAGATGACGGGCTGCAGTTGGTCGACGGCATCAGGCAGGAATGGCAGCATCTGCCGATCCTTCTGGCAACGAGCAATGTCGCAGGGTCGGACCATCGACCTGCCTCGGCTCGCAAAGCCCTTCACCCAAGGACAACTTGAAGCAGTCGTTGCTCAATATGCAAAGGGCGATTTAGCCAGGGATTGGTTCAGGTCAAGCGTTAAAGTTAACAGGAATCAGGCCCAAAACACGGCGAGGAATAGATCGTCTGATGTGTAGTCGGCTTGCCCCTGGACGCCGAATGCTCGGAGTTTCACGGTTGCGCGGCCTTAGACGCCAGCCCGGCTCTCCTGCAGGAGTTATCCTGCAGGAGGGTCATTCGTCCTTCCCACCCGATCAGCTGAAACTGTGCTTGGAAAGGGGAAGCGAACGTATGCGCTGCCCGGTGAGCGTCGCCACGGCATTGACGATAGCCGGCGGGACACCAGGAACTCCGGGCTCGCCAATTCCGCCCATCGGCGCACCGCTTTCGATGATCTTGACGTGAACCTGCGGCATCTGACTGGGCCTCAGGATCTGATAAGGACCGAAATTGCGAGCGGTGGGCTGGCCATTCTCGTAAACGAGTTCCTCGACAAGGGTCTGTGATACCCCAAGGGCCACGGCCGACTGGACCTGCGCCTCGATGACAGCGGGGTTGACGATCTGGCCAGGATCTATGGCCACCCAGATCTGATGGACCTGAACGCTGTCATTGAGCACCGAGACTTCCGCAATGGTTGCCACTTCGCTGCCGAAGGGAGACGCCATGGCAACGCCGCGAGCCCGCGTGGTGCCGTCATCGGCGGTGTAGGGCCCTGGCTGCCAGCCGCCAGAGAGGTCCCCGACAGCAGCGAGCAGGTTACGGTGCCGTTCGGATTCCGACAGCAGGTTCATGCGCATCTCGAAGGGATCAAGACCTGCTGCTTGCGCCATTTCGTCGAGAAAGGATTCGTAGAAATAGTCGTGCATGGAGTGCCCGACCGAACGCCAGAAACCAATCTCGGCAGGGGTCTTCACCACCACATGTCCAACGCGTCGATCAGCAATGGCGTAAGGCTTGGCGGTCAGTCCCTCGTGAGCTCCACCATCCTGATCAGGAGGTGACCCGAACCAGCGGCTTGCCGCTCCTTCACCCACAACCTCGATCGACAACGCGACCGGGCCATTTTCATCGACAGCCCCGCGGAACCGGGCATATCCCATCGGGCGGAGGGCATCGCGCAGGAATTCCTCCTCACGAGTCCAAAGAACCTTGACCGGCCTACCGATCGCCTGCGCCAGTGCGATTGCCTGCCGAAAGGGATTGGCGGCTCCGTAAAGAAAGTGCCTGCCAAAGAACCCGCCGAGCATTTGGGAATGAATCCGCACATTCTCAGGCTCGATTCCCGCTTGCGTGGCAATCGCGGCCTGGAACATCTCGGGTGCTTGGTTGGGGAGCCAGACATCGAGCGTACCATCTTCGTTAAAGCGCGCTGTGGCCGAAGGGGGTTCGAGCTGGGCATGCGCGAGATAGGGTGCGTCATAAGCTGCCTCGATCACTGTCTCGGCCGCCTCAAGGGCAGCGAGGGCATCACCTTCAGCCTCAACTTCAGTGCCAGGTCCTGGCTCGTCGGCCAGCGTGGCACGAAATGCCTGCGACGAGAAATCTTCCGGCATCGAAACGCCGGCTTCGCCCGGCTCCCATTCCACCTCGCAGGCCTCGACCGCACGCCGGGCTTGCCAGAATTTGTCGGCAACAACGGCGACCGCCCCCGCAAGCATGTGCACCGAATGCACGCCGCGCATCTGTTCGATCTCGGACTGGTTGGTTATGGAGGCCGGCACCAGCCCCAATCGCGGCGCATGCTGGACCGCTGCTGTCAGCATATCCTCGACTTGAAAGTCGATGCTGAAATTGGCGCGCCCCGTCGACTTGTCCCGCACATCGAGGCGAGCGAGGGGCTGCCGGATCCAGCGAAACTGTGCGGGATCCTTGAGCGCCACTTCGGTGGGCACCGGCAAGTCCATAGCTGCCGCAGCCAGATCACCATATGCAATCTCGCGCCCCGATGCCGCATGGATGATAAGACCGGGTTCGGTGGTCAATTCACTGGCATCAACGTCCCATTCCTGGGCCGCAGCTTCGATCAGCATGGCGCGCGCCGAAGCGCCGAGCTGGCGCATCACCTGGTAGCTCGAACGCACCGATGAGCTGCCCCCTGTTATGCGCATGCCGCCCATCACGCCAAACGGATCACCTGAAGGTGCGGCCTGGACAATGAACCGCGCCGGATCGAGGTCGAGTTCCTCCCCTACGATCTGGGCCATGGCCGAATAGATGCCTTGTCCACCTTCGATGAACGGGCTTTGGAACACGGCGGTGCCATCGGGAAGCAGTTCGAGGAAGGCAGCGACATCGACCCCGGCTTGCTGGGCGCGCGCAACTCGGGTGGGCAGAAAGGTTGCCAGTGTCAGGCCTGTACCTGTGCTGGCGACGGCCAAGGTCGCCGCACCGCCGAGCAAAAATTTTCGGCGCGAAACATTGAGGGGGCCGCGCGGTTTTGCGGGTATCTGGTTCATCGATCAGGCCTCCGCAGCAGTGCGCACGGCAGCGCGAATCTTGTTGTAGGTTCCGCAGCGGCACAGATTGGTCATTGCCGATCCGATTTCCTCATCGGTGGGATTGGGATTGTTGGTCAACAAGGCTGTCGCGGCCATGACCTGGCCGGACTGGCAATACCCGCACTGAGGCACCTGGTTTGCGACCCAAGCCTCCACGACGCGGCGGCCGGTTTCGGTTTCCTCAACCGTTTCGATGGTGCGAATGTCCGCTCCCTCGACCGTGCTGGCCGGTGTGATGCACGACCTCCTGGGAGAACCATCAACCAATACCGTGCAGGCACCACATTGGGCGACCCCGCAACCATATTTGGTGCCGGTCAGTCCCAATTCTTCCCGAATGACCCATAAAAGAGGGGTATCGGGCTCCACCTCGACATCATGTGATGATCCATTGACTGTGAGCTGCATTGCATCCCCTTCCTTCTGTCGTGTCGTCTCTCGTGAGGCCTGCGCCCTTCATCAGCAGGGGAACTGCAGATTCAGACGCATGAATGACACGTTAGACTAAATAAGCAGGCAGCTACAAATCCCCTTTGGGGGAGGTTATCGTGGGTCCGGACGCATTGATGCCTGTAAGGCTTTGATCCTATCGCTGCTCGAGGAGATGCCCGACATGACGATCGAGGAGTTGTGGTGGGCTTTGAGCGCGCGCGGTTACCGTTTCGGCTTCGGCACGATTGAGCGCTTCTTTGTGCGTCACGCCATCACGAAAAAGACACTCCACACGTCCGAGCATGACCGGCTAACAACCTGAAACAGCGGCAGGAGCGGTTCGAGGGGCAGCTTGATCTTGACCGGCCAGGCCGGTGTTCATCGATGAGACCTGCGCAAAGACCAATATGGTTCGCACGCATGGTCGTGCACCCCGAGGCGAACCTGCGGACCGGTGCACCTCATGGCCACTGGCGCACGACCACCTTTCGTAGGCGTACTGACGTAGCGAGGCATGATCGCGCCGTTCGTTCTCAACGGATCGGTCAACCCCATCGCGTTCGAAACTTATGGACGACCTCCGATTGAAAACGCCTTCTCCAAACTCAAGGCGATGCTCCGCAAAGCGGCAGAACGAACCGTGGAAGCTTTCACGCCCGAAGAATGTGCCAACCTACTTCGCCGCTGCAGACCGATGGGATTCCGCTCTAGGGTCGGGACTCAATTGAGCCGCCAGATGATAGTAGCGGCGACGAAGACGGCGGACAGGAAGGTGTCGGCACGTTTGTCGTAGCGTGTTGCGATGCGGCGGAAGTCCTTGAGGCGGCAGAACATCCGCTCGATAAGATTTCGGCTTTTGTAGGCGATCCTGTCCCATGCATGTGGGTGCTTGCGGGTCGGATTTTGGCGGGATGACGGCTTGGCAGCCGCGTTCGGCCAGCCAGTCTCTGAGCTCATAGGCGCGGTCGGCTATGAGCTGATGGGGCGTGGGAACAAATTTGAATCGAGCACGGGCTGTTTCCGGCAAGCGCCGGAGCGGCCCGTGTTGCGCGTGTACTTGAATTGAAGGGGGCATTATGGGCAGGGCATCGATCAACCACGGCAATTGGGCAAAGCGGCGCAGGCACCTTCTGCTTGCCGGGACCGCGCTGGCTTTGATGCTGGGCATGGCACTGCCGCTGCAGGGGCAAAGCCTGGGCCACGCCACAGGCGGTGAAGGCGAAGAATTTGGCGGCGTTCAAGGCGGCACGGGCGGTTCTCCCGGACAGGACGGTTCTGATGGAACAGGTGCTGGCGCGGGTTCAGGCGGGGCTGGCGGTGTCGCGCCGGGTGGCGACGGCGATGGGGGCGGCAATGCTGGCGGCGGTGGCGGAGGGGGCGCCCATGGTGGCAGGCCGGTGGCCGGCACGGTCGGCGACATGCATGGTGGCGCAGGCGGCGCGGGTAGCGTTGGCGATGCCGGTGGCGGTGGTGGTGCTGGCGGTGATGCTGCCCTAATCGACGACAGTTCCAGAACCGCTGAATATGTCCTGGACGCCGGCACAATCTGGCAAGGGGGTGAGGGCGGCGAGGGAGCGATGCGCAGCGGCGGCGGTGGTGGTGGCGCGGGTCTGTTTGTCACCGGGAGAGATGCGGCCCCCACACTCTCGGTCGAGGGAGGGATCGCTGGCGGCGTCGGCGGCGGCGGTGGTGGTGCAGGCGTGGTGGTGACGGACGGTGCCTCGGTCGACCTGCGCCTGGGCGGCGCGGGGTCGATCACCGGTGGGACCGGGAGCGATATGGACGGTTCTGGCGGCGACGGCGTTGTCTCGGCAAGCGATAGCACGGTGGCCGTCATCCTCAACATTGATGCCGTGATAGAGGGCGGCTATGGGAGTGAGGTCGGCGATGGTGGTGCGGGCCTGCGGCTTTCAGGCGGTGGCAGCGTTGACAATGCCGGGACCATTCAGGGTGGGGATAGTGAGGGGTGGATTGGTGGCGGAATTTCAGCACCTGCTGGGGGCACCGGAAGCGGAGGAGCGCCGGGCTTTGTGCCTGATGAACCCGCACGGGGCGATGGCGGTGCCGGCATTATTGGCGCTGACCTCTCGGTCATCAATAGCGGCCTGATCGCCGGTGGTTCGACCGCTTCACGGCAAGCCAACGCCATCACCTTCATCGGCGGCAGCAATCGGCTGGAGCTGCGCGATGGCTTTGAGTTCACGGGGAATGTAGAGGCCGGCGGCACCGCCGACACCTTTGCGCTGGGCGGCGACACCGATCCCACCGATCTGTTCGATGTCAGCAAGATCGTGGACACCGGAACGGCGGGCGCCACGGATGAATTCATCGGCTTCGAGACGTTCGAGAAAACCGGATCAAGCACCTGGGTGCTGACGCGGACTGGCAATCAGGACTGGACCATCACGGATGGAACGCTGATCGGCGATACCGGCAGCTTCGGCGGTGATCTGACATTCGCCCCGGCTTCCGGCGCGACGCCGAGCGTAACTTTTGATCAAGCGAGCCCCGGCACCTATGCCAGCACGATCAGCGGTGACGGCCATGTCATCAAATCTGGCGAAGACACGCTGACGCTCACCGGCGCCAACACCTATTCGGGCGGCACGCGGGTTGAAGACGGCTTCTTGGTCGTCGCGGCCACGGGAGCGCTGGGAACGGGGCCGGTTACACTGGAAGACCCTCTAACATCCTTTATCTCGCAACTAAGCTTCGAGGGCGCCGGCGTCAGCGCCGAAGCCTTGAATATCACGATGGCTCAACGGGCAAGGCTAATTTTCGCGAATGGAGCCGACGCAGGCAGCGCCACGATCGACAACAACTCCAGCTACGACAACATCTACTTTTATGACGACTCCAGTGCGGCAACCGCAGTTATAGACAACGATGGCGGGATAATTTTCACCGACAATGCCAACGCCGCCGCTTCGAGGATCGACAGCACCAGTGGATACTTGCACTTTGCCCGCAATGCGTCCGCGGGAAATGCAATCCTGACCAACGCTTCCGGCACGATCCTCCGGTTTGGGGATGACAGCACCGGCGATAATGCGATCGTAACAAGCGACGGCACGAGCGTGGTCGACATTTCGGAGCATACCGGCGACCTTGCCATCGGTTCGCTTTCGGGCGCCGACATGGTTTATCTCGGCGCCAACACCTTGACGCTGGGTGGCCTCAATCGAAACGACACGATCGGGGGCGTTATTCAGGATGGCGGCTATAGGGACGGCACGGGCGGTTCGCTGACCAAGACTGGCACCGGCACGCTGACCCTCAATGGAGCGAACACCTATACCGGCGGCACGACCGTCGAAGCGGGCACTCTCGTAGTGGGTGGCGCGGGTTATTCCTCGGCCAGTATTTCAGGAGCGGTCACAGTCGCTGACGGCGCCACGCTTGGCGGTTCGGGCACGGTGGGCATGACAACGGTTGCCGATGGCGGCACGATCGCGCCGGGCAATTCCATCGGCACGCTGAGCGTCGACGGCAACCTGGAACTGTCGTCGGGATCGATCCTCGATTACGAGTTGGGCGCTGCGGGCTCTTCGGCCGGCTCGCCCGGAACCGGCGACCGGATCGATGTCACGGGTGATTTGATCCTGGACGGCACGCTGAACCTTGCCCAGAGCGGCGATACCGCTGACGGCATGGTCGGCATCGGATATTATCGCCTGATGACCTATCGCGGCGCGCTGACCGGCGACGGGCTGACGATCGGCGTCACACCCTCGCTCGCCGATCCTGCCGCCTATGAGGTCCAGGCAGACGGTGGCAATGTCGACCTGTTTGTGGCCCCGGCGGGCGACGACACGCTCCAGCATTGGCAGGGCGGTGACGGCACCTGGAACGCAACGAACCTGCAATGGCTGAATCAGGACGGGGTGATTGGTTCCGCCTGGGCCGGCAACCATGCGGTGTTCAAGAACCAGCCGGGCAATTTCGCCGGCGGCACCATCGCCGTGGACGGCACCCACGGCTTTACCGGTCTGCAATTTATCGATGACGGCTTTCGGCTTGAGGGCAATGGTAGGCTGCAAACGCTGGCCGGAGGATCGGAGATCCGCGTTCTGGCCGACAGCGCCGAGATCGCAAGCGAGATTGCCGGCACCGGCGGCATCACCAAGACCCAGGATGGCACGCTGGTGCTTTCTGGCGCCAACACCTATTCGGGCGGCACGACAATCGCCGCGGGCGTGGTGGAGGTTTCCGAGGACGATAATCTGGGCTCGGCCTCTGGCGGGTTGACCTTTGCCGGCGGCACGCTGGCAACAGCCGCCGATATGGCCAGCGCCCGCACGATAGACCTCAAGGCGACTGGCCGGTTTGCCGTTGCGGACGGCAGAGCGCTCGATCTGTCTGGCACGGTTTCGGGTTCGGGCGATCTGATCAAGGATGGCGCCGGCACGCTGGTGCTTTCCGGCGAGAACGCCTATGGCGATACTCTTGTCCAAGATGGGGTGCTGATTGGCGACGCCGGGTCCATATCCGGCAATATTGCCAATGCCGGAACCGTCACCTTCGAGCAGGCGACCAATGCCAGCCTTGCCGGCGATATCACCGGCCTCGCCGGCGTTCAGGGCACGATGGAGAAGCAGGGCGCCGGAACGCTCACGCTCGAAGGTGCCTCGCAGCTCGACTGGACCCTTGCCGACGGCGGCCTGACGACCGCGGCCGCTCGCTTTACCGGCGATGCCGATATCGCCGCCGGCACCGTCCTCAGCTTCACCGACGCTAGCAACGCCACCTATGGAGGTACCCTCTCGGGAGAGGGCCTGTTCTCGCTTGATGGCGAAGGCACCGTCGTGCTGACCGGCGACAGCGCCGGCTTTGCCGGCACGACGGAAATCAATGCCGGCACGCTGCTGGTGGGCAATGCCGATGACGATGGCGCACTTGGTGGCGCCGTCGCGGTTGGCGATGGCACAGTGCTGGGCGGCTCGGGCACCGTGGGTGACACCCTGATCACATCCGGCGGAAGCCTGGCTCCGGGCAATTCCATCGGCACGCTGACGGTGGATGGGGATCTGACCTTTGGGAGCGGCTCGCGCTTTGAGGTTGAAGTCAATCCGGAAGGAACAGACAGCGATCTGGTGAGGGTAACGGGAGCGGCCACACTCAATGGCGGCACAGTCGCTCATGTCGGTGCCGAAGGAGGCTACGATCTGCGCTCCACCTATACGATCCTGTCCGCCGGTACCCTGGTTGGCGAGTTTGATGAAGTCGCATCAAATTTCCGCTTCCTCACGCCCGATCTGATCTATGACCATGACGCTGGAACTATCGATCTCGACCTGGCGCGCAACGACCGGGAGTTCGCCTCCGTAGCGCTTACCGCCAACCAGACCGCCACGGCCGGCGGGGTCGAAAGCATCGGGATCGATGCCGGGCACGCGGTCTATGACGCCATCGCCCAGCTGGCCGATGATGACGACCTCATCCGTGGCAGCTTCGATGCTCTGTCCGGCGAGATCCATGCCTCGGCAAGGACCGCGCTGGTCGAGGACAGCCGCTTTGTCCGCAACGCGGCCAATGATCGCATTCGCGCCGCCTTCGGCGATGCGGGGGCGGCACTCACGCCGGTGCTGGCTTATGGGTCGGGCGAGACACCGGTGCTGGTCTCTGCCGATCATGGCGGGCCGGCGGTCTGGACTTCCGGCTTTGGCTCCTGGGGCTCGACCGACAGCGACGGCAATGCGGCAAGCCTCGACCGTTCGACCGGCGGCCTGCTGATCGGCGCCGATACCATGGCTGGCGACTGGCGGGTGGGTGTTCTTGCCGGCTACGGCCATTCGCGCTTCGATGCCGATGATCGCGCCTCATCAGGCTCGAGCGATAATTATCATCTTGGGCTTTATGGTGGCACCCAATGGGGCGAAATCGCATTCCGTACTGGCGCTACCTATACCTGGCACGATATTGACACCAACCGCTCAGTCTCCATTCCCGGACTCACCGACTCTCTCTCGGCCGATTACGGCGCCGGCACCTTCCAATTCTTCGGCGAGCTTGGCTACGACATCTCGCCCATGTGAGACATGTTACCGACAGCTTTGCCGAACAGGGCGGTGCTGCGGCGCTGTCGGGCTCTGGCGAAAACACGGACGTGACCTTTACCACGCTCGGTCTTCGCGGCGAGCATGCGATGGACTTCGGCACGATCGAGGCCCGGCTGCACGGCATGGTCGGCTGGCGACACACCTTCGGTGATGTGACGCCTCAAAGCGCGCAGGCCTTCTCGGGCAGCGACGCCTTCTCCATTGCCGGGTCACCGATCGCTAGGGATAGCGCAGTCATAGAAGCTGGTCTCGATCTGGACCTGACGCCCGAAGCCCGAAGCCCGAAGCAAGGTTCGGCATCTCCTATCAAGGCCAACTCGCCTCTGATGCCTACGATCATGGGTTTAGGGCAAACCTGAACGTCCGATTCTAGGCAGGTTACGCGCATGAGGGCATGGATCAGGGCCTCAAGGTCATGCTGGACACCCAAGTCTGTGACATCGAGCGACGGATTGAAAGTGTCATCGCACAGGAAGAGAATTCCGCCACCAAAGCAAAGCTCCTGCAATCCATTCCCGGCATCGGTCCGGTTTCCGCGGCAATGCTGATCGCAGAAAAAATGCCGGAACTCGGTATGACTGCAGGCGAGGCCGCAGCTATGACAGGCCTCGCCCCGGTGTCTCACGATAGCGGAACGATGCGGGGTACGCGCGCAATCGCAGGAGGACGGAGGGCGCTGCGCCATGTGCTATTCCAGGCCGCACTCGCAGCTGCCTGTCACAACCCAGTTCTAAAACCGATCGCAAGACGGCTCAAAGAGCGGGGAAAGCCCCACAAACTCATTATCGTGGCCATCACCCGCAAGCTGATAACCATCGCAAACGCCATCTTTAAAACGGGCAGACCATCGCAGCCGCAGATCGGCTCATAGACACAGTTGCTAGAGACGCTTGCTGGAGAGAACCTCGAACGTGTGGTTTAGCGTTGAGAGTGAACGGTCGTAGTCGGCCAACGCCAGGGAAGCGATGAGCGTATCGACAATCGCAAGCTGGGCAATGCGGCTCGTCATGGCCTCGGTGCGGAAGTGGGTCTCGCGGGCCAGCGTGTTGAGCACGATATCGCTATGAGCCAGCAGCGGTGATTTGCCGAAATTGGTGATCGCGATGGTCGTTGCGCCTGCCTCCTTGGCGAGCTGGGTCGCTGTGAGGGTCTCGACCGTGCTGCCCGAGTGGGAGATGGTTAAAACTGCTACGTTGGGTTCAGCCAGTGATGCCGTGATGGCCTGGACATGACTGTCCACCGTCGCGCGCGAATTGATGCCAATGCGCAAGAGCCGGTAATTGGCGTCCTCGGCAATCGGCGCGGCAGAGCCGATACCGAACACCTCGACGCGTTGGGCGCCCCGTGCCAGATCGGAACCGTTACGGCGCCTGAGGAGGCCTCACCGAAGAAGACGATCTCGGCACAGCGGCCGGCCAGGTGCATCTGGATAAAGGCCCCGATATCCCTGCAGGTAAGAACCGAAGATCCATCGTCTTCCAGGGCAGAGTAGCCGCCAATGTCTCCGCGCCGCACGATGGAGATCCCGCTGACCGGGGGCAGGCCGAGCAGGTGCCCGGTGACCGCGTGGGCGGCCTCATGGACGGCAACGCGCCGGACCTCCTCGGCTGGGCGCGTCTCTTCGGGAGCGACCAGAGCGAGGAGGTCCCCCATGTGCAGCGGCCTTTGCGCTTGGCGGGCCCGCCGGCGGGCGGTTTTGACCCAGCCTGCAACATGGGCTCCGGTAGCGCCCGTGGCCAACTGGCCCAGGAGCGTCAGGTCGGTATCGGGCAGGTCGGATCCCAGATGCTGGCGAAAGATGCCCACAAGCTCGACAGAGGAGGGCAGTCCGATGCGGATCACCCTGGAGAACCTGCCGGGGCGCAGCAGGGCGTCATCGAGCCGCTCGGGATAGTTGGTGGCGCCGACGATGATCAGGTCCTGGGCTGTTGCCGAGGCTGCGCCATCGAGTCTGGTCAGGACATGGGTGACCACAGATGTCCACCATTCCCGGGCCCGGTCGCTGAGCGTGCGGCGGTCGGGCAAGGCATCGAGTTCATCAAGAAAGAGGATGGCGGGCGCCGCAGCGGCGGCTGCGCCGAACACCTCATCGATCTGCTTGATCACATCGCCCAGATGGCCTTTGCCTCCTCCGGAGAACCACTGACCGACGGAGGATGCGAACAGGGGGAGGTTGGCCGATCTGGCAAGGGAACGGGCAAAGGTGGTCTTGCCCAGCCCCGGAGCGGATCCGAGGACAGCGCGGCTTTCGATATCGGTAAAGGCGATCTGGCCGGCGCGCCACAGCGAGAGGTCGTTCAGAAGCGCCTGCGCTCAAACCTTGGCCTCTCCATAGCCATGGAGATCATTGATATCGGGCACATCCACTGGGACGGCCTCGATTGCCGTCCTTGCCCTTGCGGCGCGCTGGAGCCGGGCCACGCATTGGGCTGATGTCGATCCCGAGCGGATGGCGGCGCACAGATCCACGAAGCCAAGCCTTGCAGCGATGTCATCGGGCAGCGGGCGGACGCGCTTGCCGGTTACCGCCCGGATGGCGCGCGCCACCAGCCGGGCTGATGGCGGGCCAAGGGTGACGGTAAGATCAACCGCCGAGATCACCTCTTTGGGGAAGTCGACTGAAGGATTGTGAGCGATGGCCACCATGGTTTTCCCTGAGGCGATCCACTCAAGGAAGGTTTGGAGCCCATAACCGGCGTTGCTGAGCCGGCGCCTCCCGCTGCCGTCCTTGAGGTAGAACTGCAGACAGCCAAGCGGCTGGTCGGTCGCAAGATACTCTTCAAGGGGCATGATCCAATCTTCTGATGGCACCTTGATGAGCAGCATCATGCCGGTGCTGCTCTTGATCCGCTGCATTTGTGCGGGCGTCAGGGTTTCTTCCAAGGCAAGCCTGGGCAGAACCTGCGCCGGAGCCATGCGCGTGCTGCTGGAGCCAGGCATACATGCAGGATCGGTGAGATAATCGAAGGTCGTGTCTTCGCTCATGGGGAAGTCCTGGTCGGCGGCAATAATCATCCTATCCCGCGCCACGGCGTGTGGAGCAGGTGATGATGCTGGAAGCCGGGATGGCCGATCACGGCCACAGCTAGAGGTGGCGGATCGGAGGGCGGTACTGAAGGAAAGGCGACTGGTTCAGGTCAGGCCTGTGACAGTCAAAAGGCGCGGTCAGCCTATGAGGTGCACCAGCCGGATCGAGAGCGGTGTGGTTCCCATAAACGCCTTTGCACCAATAGTGCACACTTGGGCCGGTCGAATAGAGGCGGAGTGGGCAGCGATGGCAAGGGTGAGAACAGACACGGGGACCTCTAGAGGTTGATGGTAGCAGGATTAGGATGGAATGACTTGGTTCATCCAGAGGCCGGCAATAGGGAACCTGCTCGATCCGAGTCAATAGCTGCTCGGAAGCAGCAAGAAGAATGAGCTCGGTGTCCCTTGGCTCCACGGCAGCAAGCTAGCCCTAAGAGTGAAAAGGCGCGATTTCCGCCGGGAAACCGCGCCTTTTCTTGTGTCGGGCCGCTCTAACTACTCAGTCAAACTGCGGCAATGGGAAAACAGTGCCGGTGATAATGGGAGAACACCCCGGAATAATGGGAAGACAGTGCCGAACCCTACACACACAGCTTCTGCTGGGGCTTCAGCTACACCCGGTCGTGCTGCCACACGTGTCGCACTTCAGACAAGTCCCGTTCCGAACCAGCGTGAAGTTCTGGCACTCCGAGCACGCTTCACCCACGTATCCCTTCATCTGGGCTTCGAGCCGCAGGGTGGTGGTGTCCTTGGCTTGGGCCTCGTCCACCAATTTGGTTGCGGCGGCTTCGGCTTCCGGGTCGGCCTTAAGTGCGGTGCCCTGCTTGAGGGCCGTGACGGTTTGGGCCTGGATGGCTTGGACCGGATTGGCGGGCTTGTAATCCGAGGAGGCGACCAGCATCAGGGTTTTGTCCTTGACCCGGCCACGGGTCATGCCGCGGGAGACGAAGTTGTCTGCCGGGACCGGAGCAGGGGCCGAGCGGTCCTTGACGGCGTTGTCTTCGGAGACGCCCTTGCCGATGGTGGTGGCGCCGGCATCCGGGGTCACATGGGCCAGGTCCGTACGGTCGAGATAAGAAATGGCCAGCTCGCGGAACACATAGTCGAGGATCGAGGTTGCGTTCTTGATGTGGTCATTACCCATGACGAGGCCGGCGGGCTCGAAGCGGGTGAAGGTGAAGGCCTCCACGAACTCATCGAGCGGCACGCCATATTGCAGGCCGATCGAGATGGCGATGGCGAAATTGTTCATCATGGCACGGAAGGCGGCGCCTTCCTTGTGCATGTCGATGAAGATCTCGCCCAGGCGTCCGTCAGCATATTCGCCGGTGTGCACATAGACCTTGTGGCCGCCCACGATCGCCTTCTGGGTGTAGCCCTTGCGGCGGTCGGGCATACGCTCGCGGCCTTGTGCGACGATTTTTTCGACGATGCGTTCGGTGACGGCCGGAACGCGTTCGGCGGCGGGGAGGGCGGCGATTTCGGCGACCTCGTCTTCATCCTCGTCGTCGTCGGCCAACAGCGAGGAATTGAGCGGCTGGCTGAGCTTGGAACCGTCACGGTAGAGCGCGTTGGCCTTGAGTGCCAGCTTCCAGGAGAGCATGTAAGCTTCCTTGGCGTCCTCGACGGTGGCGTCGTTGGGCATGTTGATGGTCTTGGAGATTGCGCCCGTGATGAAGGGCTGGGCCGCTGCCATCATGCGGATGTGGGATTCCACCGACAAATAACGCTTGCCGATCTTGCCACACGGGGTGGCGCAATCGAAGACGGGCAGGTGCTCGTCTTTCAGGAAGGGCGCGCCTTCGAGCGTCATGGCACCGCAGACGTGGATGTTGGCGGCCTCGATGTCCTTTTTCGAGAAGCCCAGGAAGGGCAGGAGCTCGAATGTCGGGTCGGAAAGCTGGGCGTCCGTGACGCCGAGTTCCTTAAGGAAATCAGCGCCAAGCGTCCACTGGTTGAAGACGAACTTGATGTCGAAGGCCGACTTCATGGCGGCGTTGAGCGCTTCGATCTTGTCCTGAGGGAAGCCTTTGGTGGCCAGCGTTGCCGGATTGATGCCGGGCGCCTGGTTCATGTTCCCATGACCAACGGCATAGGCCTCGATCTCGGCGATCTGGTCTTCCGAATAGCCGAGAGTGCGCAGGGCCTGGGGAACGGCGCGGTTGATGATCTTGAAATAGCCGCCGCCGGCGAGCTTCTTGAACTTGACGAGCGCAAAGTCCGGTTCGATGCCCGTGGTGTCGCAATCCATCACCAGGCCAATAGTACCGGTGGGAGCGATGACGGAGACCTGGGCGTTGCGATAGCCGTGCTTTTCGCCCAACTCGAGCGCTGCGTCCCAAGCGGCAGTGGCGCGGGCGACGAGGTTCTGATCGGGGCAGGCGGCATGGTCGAGCGGCACCGGGGTGATCGAAAGGCCCTCATAGCCATCGGCTTTGCCATAAGCGGCGTTGCGATGGTTGCGGATGACGCGCAGCATGTGCTTGGCGTTGCGCTTGTAATCCTTGAAGGCGCCCAGTTCCGAGGCAATCTCGGCCGAGGTGGCGTAGGAAACGCCGGTCATGATGGCAGTGAGCGCTCCGGCGATGGCGCGGCCTTCGTCGCTGTCATAGGGGATGCCCGAAGTCATCAGCAGGCCGCCGATATTGGCGTAGCCCAGGCCCAGGGTACGGTAGAGATAGCTGCGCTCGGCGATGGCACGCGAGGGGAACTGGGCCATCATCACCGATACTTCGAGAACAAGCGTCCAGAGGCGGACGGTGTGCTCATAGTCGGCGGTGTTGAAGACGCCATCCTGGCCGCGATAGGGCAACAGGTTGATGGATGCCAGGTTACAGGCCGTGTCGTCGAGGAACATATATTCCGAGCACGGGTTCGACGCGTTGATCGGGCCGGCTTCGGGGGAGGTGTGCCACTCGTTGATGGTGGTGTGGTATTGGATGCCGGGGTCGGCGGAAGCCCAGGCGGCATAGCCGACCTGCTCCCAGAGATCGCGGGCTTTCAGCGTCTTGGTGACCTTGCCGGTCTGGCGAGCCTTCAGCGCCCAATCGCCGTCCTCTTCAACAGCGCGCAGGAAGTCGTCGGTGACACGAACGGAGTTGTTCGAGTTCTGGCCCGAAACGGTGAGATAGGCTTCGCTGTCCCAGTCAGTGTCGTAGACTGGGAAATCGATATCGGTATAGCCCTGCTTGGCGAACTGGATGACGCGGAAGATGTAGTTTTCCGGCACCAGAGCCTTCTTGGCGGCCTTGACCTCGCGCTTTAGGGCCGGGTTCTTGTTGGGATCGAAGCAATCGTCGCCATTGCCTTCGCAATTGACGGCGGCTTTCATGATGAGTTTCAGGTGCTTGGAGACGGTTTTGGAGCCGGTGACCAGCGCGGCGACCTTCTGCTCTTCCTTGACCTTCCAGTTGATGTATTCCTCGATATCGGGGTGATCGATATCGATCACCACCATCTTGGCGGCGCGGCGGGTGGTGCCGCCCGACTTGATGGCACCGGCAGCGCGGTCGCCGATTTTAAGGAAGCTCATCAGACCCGAGGACTTGCCGCCGCCCGAAAGCTTTTCGCCGGAGCCGCGCAGGGCCGAGAAATTGGTGCCCGTGCCCGAGCCGTATTTGAACAGGCGCGCCTCGCGGACCCAGAGATCCATGATGCCGTTCTCGTTGACGAGGTCATCATCGACGGACTGTATGAAGCAGGCATGGGGCTGGGGGTGCTCGTAGGCCGATTTGGACTGCACGAGCTTGTGGGTGAAGGGGTCGACATAGAAATGACCCTGGCCGGGGCCGTCGATGCCATAGGCCCAGTGCAGGCCGGTGTTGAACCATTGCGGGGAATTGGGCGCGACACGCTGGGTGGCGAGCATGTAGCACAGCTCGTCATAGAAGGCGCGGGCGTCTTCTTCGGTGGTGAAATAGCCGCCCTTCCAGCCCCAATAGGTCCAGGTACCGGCGAGGCGATCAAAGACCTGACGCGAATCCATTTCCGAGCCGTAGCGCTCGTCTTCGGGGAGCTTGGCGAGGGCCTTTTCGTCGGGAACCGAGCGCCACAGCCAGGAGGGAACGTCGTTCTCCTCGACCTTTTTGAGCGCCTTGGCGACACCGGCCTTGCGGAAATATTTCTGCGCGATGATGTCGGCTGCGACCTGGCTCCACTGGGCCGGCACGGCGATATCCTCGAGACGGAACACGACCGATCCGTCAGGATTGCGGATTTCGCTCGTCGCCGAGCGGAATTCGATGCCTTCGTAGGCGGATTGGCCCGCCGTGGTGAAGCGCCGTTCTATCTGCATTCGTCTATCCCCAAACTTAGGTCTGCCCACTGCCTTGGCGGCCCCTGCAGGCGTCTTGTCGTTCCCGACAATGTTCGATCTGATCGGGCCTCGGAATCGGCCCGTTGAAGCGACTGTTTTCGATTCTGCCGCGAACCGTCAATCGCCTCAAATCGACTATCCCTTGTGCTCAAGGAATGGGCATGAGCTAAATATAGTGGTTTTCAGTGTGGATAGCGAGGAAAACGTGCAAAAAACTGCATGAGGGTAATGAGGGCGTCACAAAGCCGGTTTGAGGGAGAGTTAATGAAGTCCTGTGTCGAGGAACCGAGCTAAATGCCCGAAAAGCTTGGCTCTCGCGACGGAGCGTCATGTGCCGGACTCTCCGAAAAAGGTGTCAAGCGGGATTTTTTGCGGCGGGCTCGTGTTTTTTGTTGGCGCATCGATAGGCACAACATCTTGTGCATTGTGGCGAGCGATCGACAGCCTCTCGTGCCTAGGCTTGGCGAACGGGGTGTGCTAAACGCCAAGGCGCAGATCATGACAGCTCAGGGTGCATCGCGTGGCACAAGGCGGCTTTAAGCAGTTCATCTTCGAAATCTTCGGCTGGTGGCACGGGCAGACCATGTCGACACGGCTGTTTACAGCGCTCCGCGGTCAGAGGATCGGTGAAGACGAGTTCGGCAATGTCTATTACCAGGGCAAGAAGGACGGTCGGCGCTGGGTGATCTACAATGGTCCGGCCGAAGCCTCGGCCATTCCGGCGGGCTGGCATGGATGGATGCACTATCGTACCGATGTGCCGCCCTCGCAGGCCGACTACACGCCGCGCGAATGGGAAAAGCCGCATCAGCCCAACCTCACGGGCACCGCGATGGCGTACCGGCCTGACGGCTCGATCCTCAACAACCAGACACGGCCGCGCGTGACGGGCGATTACGACGCCTGGTCGCCGGAGTAAGGCGGCGCTGCCCGGTGGGCGATCGGCGACTCAAGTCCTTTTGCCGGAGTATGGCCCTCGCCATAGGCCTTGTGGCGGGTGCACCGCCGGTTCATGCGCAGCCCATCTCCAATCCGGTAGCGGTATTTACCGGGCTCGACAAGATCACCGGCCGGATCACGGTGTTCGATGTCTATATCGACGAGACCGTGCAGTTCGGTTCGCTCCAGCTCACGCCCAGGGCCTGCTATTCGCGCCCCAGCAGCGAAGCCCAGAGCGAGACGGCATTTGTCCAGGTGGACGAGGTCTCCCTGCAGGCGACCGTCAAGCGGATATTTTCCGGATGGATGTTCGCCGATTCGCCGGCGCTTAACGCCGTGGACAATGCGGTTTATGACGTGTGGCTCGTCGACTGCAAACAAACCTCGGACGTGCCACCGCCCAGCCAGAGACCGCAATGAGCCAAAAAGTTCAGATCACCGAGCGCATGCATTCGGTCAACGGGGTGATGGAGCCGCAGCGCGTGCTCATCCCCACCGTCGACATGCTTGGCGACAAGATTCGGCAGGTGCCGGTTGGACAGATGGGCGATCTCGGTGAAATCCGGGCGGAATTGGCACGTGAGCATGGCGCGGACATAACCTGTCCTGTGACCACGCAACGGCATCTGAAGGTCATCGCGGTCATCGCCCATTCGGCGGTGACGATGGGCGATCCCCAGGCCATTCCTTTCTGGAGGGTCGTCGATCCCAATAAGCCCAATGCAGACCGGCTTGCCGGCGGACGGGGCTTTGTCGTGGCCCAGCAGACCAAGGAACGTCGCGCGATTCAGGCATAGCGGCCGAAAATTCTCTTCGGCCTTGTCGGGTTTGGCGCTCCGCATCCGTCCTTGAGGAGACGGCGCGCAGTGTGCGTGCCCTTAAGAGGAGCGTTTGATGCTGACCCTGCCAACGATCATTGACCGGCCCGAGCAGACCTATGCCTACGTCACCTATACGGTGCGCATGGACCAGATGCAAACACCTGCGGACCAGGGCTTTCCCAAGCTGTTCGGCTATCTCGCCCAGCAAGGCATCGAACCGATTGCGGCACCTTTTTTCAACTATCGCCGCATCGATATGGAAAACACCCACGATGTCGGGGCCGGCGTGCCTGTGGCGCGGGCGGGGGATGATGGTGAAGGCGTGCGGTTCGGTACGCTTCCGTCAGGGCGGTACGTGACGCTGGAATGGCACGGCCATTACGACGGGCTGATGCAAACGACCGCTATGCTGATCGGCTGGATACGGCTGGTGGGCGAGAAATTCGACATGCGGGAAGAGGTGGACGGAGACCATTTCGCTTGCCGTCTGGAGATCTACGAGACCGATCCCAGCCGCGAGCCCGATCCGGAAAAATGGGTGACGACGCTGGCGTTCAAATTGGCTGATTGAGCCGATCCCAGGCGAAGAAATCGCCGTCGAATTCCAGCGCTGCCGAAAGCCTCACTTCATAGATGGCGCGCGGGATTTCGATGGCGCCGAGTGAGGCGAGATGATCGGTGATGAACTGGGTGTCGAGCAGCGCGTAACCACCCGCCCTGAGCCGTTCAACGAGGTGGACGAGCGCGATCTTGGAAGTATCGGTGCGGCGGTGGAACATGGATTCGCCGAAAAAGGCTCCACCGATGGCCAGGCCATAGAGGCCGCCAACCAGTTCGGTGCCGTCATAGACTTCAACGGTGTGGCAATAGCCCATGGCAAAGAGTTCGCCATAGAGTTCGCGGATCACGGGATTGATCCAAGTGGTGTCCCGATCCGAGCCTGCCGTTGCGCATCCCTCGATCGTTGCTTCGAAATTGCGGTCCACGACCACTGAAAACGAGTGCTTGCGCAAAGCCTTGGCAAGGCTTTTCGATATTCGTAATCCATCAAGCGGAATGACGCCGCGCATTTGGGGACTGACCCAAAAGATATCGGGATCGTCGGCGCTTTCGGACATCGGGAAGATGCCGGCACGATAGGCGCGCAGGATCAGCTCAGGCGTCAGTTCGACATCGAAAGGGTCGCTTTTTCGGCTCATGCGGCGGAACGAAAAAGCGGCCGAACCGGCCGCTCTCCCTATTGCTTGTTGGCCTCGAGAAACTTTTCGAGCCAATGAATATCGTAATTGCCCGATTGGATGTCCGGTTCCTTGATCAGGCGCCGGAACAGCGGCAGCGTGGTCTTGACCCCGTCGACGATGAATTCATCGAGTGCGCGATTGAGGCGCTGCAGGCATTCGGGCCGGGTGCGGCCGTGCACGATCAGCTTGCCGATCAGGCTGTCGTAATAGGGCGGAATGTTATAGCCCTGATAGACAGCCGCATCGACGCGCACGCCCACACCACCGGCTGGATGGTAATAGGTGATCTTGCCGGGCGATGGGGCGAAGGTCTGCGGGTCCTCGGCGTTGATGCGCACTTCGATGGCGTGCCCGTAGAACATCACGTCTTCCTGCCGGAGCGAGAGGGGTTCGCCGGCGGCGACGCGGATCTGCTCATAGACGATATCGAAATTGGTGATGCGCTCGGTAACCGGGTGCTCGACCTGAAGGCGGGTGTTCATTTCAATGAAATAGAACTCGCCGTTCTCGTAGAGGAACTCGATGGTGCCGGCGCCGGAGTATTTGAGCTTGCGCATGGCGGCAGCGCAGATCTCACCAATCTCGGCCTGTTCGTCAGCAGGAACGGTAGGGGCGGAGGCTTCTTCCCACACCTTCTGGTGACGGCGCTGGAGCGAGCAGTCGCGCGTGCCCAGGTGGACGGCGTTGCCCTGGCCGTCACCAATCACTTGCACTTCGATGTGGCGCGGCTTTTCGAGATATTTTTCCATGTAGACGGCGTCGTCACCAAAGGCGGCCTTGGCTTCGGTACGTGCCGTCGAGAATGCGACCGAGAGATCGGCTTCGGTCTTGGCAACCTTCATCCCGCGTCCACCACCGCCCGCTGCAGCCTTTATCAGCACGGGGTAGCCGATTTCAGCGGCGACGCGCTTGGCGTCGGCTTCGGTGGTCACCGCGCCGGCCGAGCCGGGAACGCAGGGGATGCCAAGTTCAAGCGCCGTCTTTTTAGCCTGGATCTTGTCGCCCATGATTTCGATGTGATGGGCAGATGGGCCGATGAAGGAAATCTTGTGTTCGGCGAGAATGCGGGCGAAACGAGCATTTTCCGAAAGGAAGCCGTAGCCGGGATGGACCGCTTCGGCGCCGGTGATCTCGCAAGCGGCGAGAATCGAGGGAATGTTGAGGTAGCTGTCGCGCGCCGGATTGGGGCCGACACAGACGCTTTCGTCGGCCAGGCGCACATGCATGGCGTCGGCGTCGGCCTGCGAGTGGATCGCTACGGTTTGAATGCCGAGCTCCTTGCAGGCGCGCAGGATGCGAAGGGCGATCTCGCCGCGATTGGCTATGAGGACCTTGGAAAACATCAGCGGGCCTTATTCGATGACGACGAGGGGTTCGCCGTATTCGACCGGCGTGGCGTCATCGACAAGCAATCGGGTGACGGTGCCCGATTTATGCGCCGGAATCTGGTTCATGGTCTTCATGGCTTCGATGATCAGAACCGTCTGCCCTTCGGAGACCTTGGCGCCAACTTCGACGAAAGGCTTGGCGCCGGGTTCGGGGGCGAGATAGGCGGTGCCCACCATGGGCGAGGTCAGCGTATTGGGGCTCGAGGCGAGATCCTCGGCCGCCGGGGCGGCAGGGGTGGTGGCTGCAGAGGCGCTCGTAGCGGCGGGCGCGGCCGGGGCCGCAGGGGCGGCGGGCGCAGCGTAGCCAGGAGCTGCCACCTGAACCACCTCCTTGGCGAAGGTGCGGGTCACGCGGATGCGGAAATCATCCTGCTCCAGTTCGATTTCGGCCAGATTGGCTTCGTTGACGAGTTCGGCGATGGTGCGGATGAGGTCCTGATCGACCTGTGAGATCTTTGCCATTGTTATCGTGTCTCCACAAACCCGCGCGGGGTCTTTTTCAATTCAGTATTTCGGCCACGGCCTCCAGGGCCAGTGTATAACCTCTGGAACCCAGCCCGCAAATGACACCCGTTGCCACGGCCGACACATAGGAATGGTGACGGAAAGCCTCACGCTGGTGAATGTTTGTAAGGTGCACTTCCACGACCGGCTTTTCAGCGGTGCGCAGGGCATCGTGAATGGCGACCGAGGTGTGCGAATAAGCGGCCGGATTGATGATGATGGCATCGGCTGTCTTGCGCGCCGACTGGATCCAATCGACCAGTTCGCCCTCGTGGTTGGACTGCCGGAAATCGCAGGTCAGGCCCAGCTTTTCGCAAGCTGTCCGGCACATCGACTCGATATCGGCGAGCGTCTCGCTGCCATATATCGCCTTTTCCCGCGTGCCCAGCATGTTGAGGTTCGGTCCGTTCAGGATCAGTACGCGCTTTGCCATGATGTCTTTGTCGTATCGCGTCCATGCTCCAGATGCGGGCAGAACGCGCCTTTTTTGAGGTTGTGAGCCAGCGGGGAGGCCGGTGCAAGCTCGCGTTATACGAAATGCACCGAAAACGCAAAGCTCGGCGTCAGCCTTCCTGCGCCACGTCGCTGCAAGTGGTGGCGCCGCAGGCGCGCATATTCTCGATACGCTGCACGAGTTGCTCCTTGGGCACGGCACCGGGGATCACCTCATCACCGATGATGAAGGTGGGGGTGCCGGTGATGCCGAGAGCCTGGGCGATGGAATAGGTACGCTGAAGCGCGTCTGACACTTCCTGGGTATTCATATCGAGCTGGAGCGAAACGCGGGACAAGCCCAATTGCTCGGCGGCTGAAAGCGCGGATTCGCCATCCACGGCGCCGCGCGAGGAATAAAGCGCAGTGTGGAAGGCCTGATAATCGACGTCGGCGTCGTTGACGAGGACGCCGACACGGGCGGCGTCGACCGAGCCTTGCGAGAGGATCGGGAATTCCTTGAGGATGACGCGCAAATTGGGGTCTTCCTCGACCAGCGACATGACATCGGCGACAACCTGGCGGCAGTAGCCGCAATTGTAGTCGAACATTTCAACCAGGGTGACGTCACCTTCGGGGTTGCCGAGCACGATATTGGCGGGGTCGTTGTAGATATCATCGTGCATGGCATCGAGCGCGATGCGGGCGCGCTCGGATTCCTCTGCGCGCATCTCGGTTTCGAGGGCCACCGACATGCGTTCGAGCAGACGGGGATTGGCCATGAGATAATCTTCGATTATCGGACCCAGGGCCGCGGTGTCGATATCGGCCGCGCCATCGGCGTTCGCTGGCGCTTGAGCGGGCAGGGCCTCTGCAATGAGACGTTCGACCTCGGTAGACGACAGGCCAGGTTCGGGGCGCGTGGCGAGGCTGACGGCGAGCCCGGCGCCCAACAGGACGATGGCAGCGGCAAGGCCGAGATTGATGGCTTTTTGCATGTCGAACTCCGTATCGCGCTGCGGGTGGGTTTAGCGTAACGGGGCAGGTGATGCCAGTCGCGATATGCCAAGCAAGTGGCGTCATGGAACGTAATGCCACGAATATGCTATTATATAGAATATAATGCTAGAAATGGCTATGTGTACAGAACGTAGTGCTTAAAACTTGCGATTGTCTAGAAGCGGGATATAGTGCGGGCTGCCTTGGGGCGCCGACAAGACAATGGATTTACGATATGAACGCCAACCTGATTCGTCCCTTCTACGCCATGGAACTTATGGCGCGGGCGCAAAAGCTTGAAGCCGAGGGGAGAATCGTGTGTCATCTCGAAATCGGCGAGCCGGGCGGCAAGCCGGCACAGCCAGTGCTCGATGCGGTTCGCGGGTGTCTTGAGCGGCCCATGGGCTATACCGCGGCCAAAGGTATGCCGGCCCTGCGCGAACGGCTCAGCCGGTATTATGACGAGCGCCACGGGGTTTCTGTTTCGCCCGAACGGATCGTGGTGACGACGGGATCGTCGAGCGGGTTCATCCTGACCTTCCTTGCGGGATTTGCGCCAGGGCAGCGGATCGCGGTGACGCGGCCGGGCTATCCGGCCTATCTCAACATCATCGCCTCGCTGAACCTCTCGAGCGTCGAGATTCCGGTTTCACCCGCCAATGGCTGGCGGCTGACCGCTGCGGACATCGAGGCGGCTTACGAGCGCAGCCCCTTCGAGGGCCTGCTGGTGGCGAGCCCGGCCAATCCGACGGGGGCGGTGCTGGAGCGCGATGAACTGGAGGCGATCATCGCCACATGCGATCGGCTTGGCGTGCGCTTCATCTCCGATGAGATCTATCACGGGCTCAACTATGCCGGGGCAGATGCGAGCGCGCTCGAATTCAGCCAGCAGCATGTGATCGTCAACAGCTTTTCGAAATATTACTGCATGACCGGCTGGCGCATCGGCTGGCTCGTTCTGCCCGAGGATCTGGTGCGCCGCGCCGAGATGATGGCACAGAGCCTGTTCATCTCAGCTTCCAGCGTTTCCCAATGTGCGGCACTTGCAGCTCTCGATGCCGGACAGGAGTACGACCGCCGCCGCGATCAGTATGAGGAAAACCGGCTGGTGCTTTCTGAGGGGCTCAAGAAATTGGGGTTCGGGCTGGCCGAACCGTCCGACGGGGCGTTCTACGCCTATGTCGATGCGTCGGCCTTCACCAACGATACAATGGACTTCTGCACGCGCATGCTTGACGACGCCGGTGTGGCGGCAACGCCGGGGCAGGATTTCGACCGCACCGACGGGCACAAATATGTGCGTTTCTCTTACGCCGGTACCCGAGAAGCGATAGAAATGGCGCTGGAGCGGATGGGAGCGTTTCTCAGCTAATCGGTGACTCAGTTTGTCGCAACCGATGATCCAACTCAATGCGCAGTATCCGCCTCCTGTTCCTTCACCGTCTTTCTAATCGTTCAACCACTCGAGTAGGTCTCGGGGATTGGGGCAGGGCTGGGATCGGCTGAGATCAAGCGAGATGCGCGAACCGTATCTGGCACCCAGTTTTGCCGAAAGCCTCAATACCGCCGCAAGAGCCCGACCAACCGGCCCTGCACCTTCACACGGTCGGGGCCAAAAATCCGGGTTTCGTAGGCAGGGTTGGCGGCCTCCAGGGCAACGGCATTACCCTTCTTGCGCAAACGTTTGAGAGTGGCTTCTTCGTCATCGACAAGCGCCACGACGATCTCGCCATTGCCGGCAGCATCCTGCTTGCGGATCAAAACGGTGTCGCCGTCGAAAATGCCGGCCTCGATCATCGAATCGCCGCGCACTTCCAGTGCGAAATGTTCGCCGGCGCCCAGCATTTCCGGCGGAACGGCAATCGAATGCGAATGGGTTTGGATGGCTTCGATCGGCACGCCCGCCGCGATGCGTCCCATGACGGGGATCGACACCGATCCTCCATTGTCCGCGCTCGCTGCGACTGGCTTGGCCGGCACCTTGCCCAGGTTCCCTTCAATAACACTTGGCTCAAACTTGGCCTTGCGGCCACCGAGCGAGGGATTCATCGAATCGGGGAGCTTGACCACCTCAAGCGCCCGGGCGCGATTGGGCAGGCGCCTGATAAATCCGCGCTCCTCAAGCGCGGTGATCAGCCGATGGATACCCGACTTGGACTTGAGATCAAGCGCTTCCTTCATTTCGTCGAAGGAGGGGGGAATACCACTCTCCTTCATCCGCTCATGAATGAACATCAGAAGTTCGTGCTGCTTGCGCGTCAACATTGTCGAGCCCCTCGGCGGCGTCGAATCGGAACAAATATTGAACTTTTATACGTGTTCCGGTAATGTTCCGCAAGTGTTTCAAGAACATTTCTGCCTGACTCTCAAGAGCTGGCGCACAATTCTTCCTTGATGTGTATGCGTGCCACGACCTCTGGCCAAAGCCGATGGATGATGCGACCATTCCACGTGCTGCGGAGATTATCTTGGGTCAGTCATGGCCGGGACGGGGGCAGACAGGGGGCGGCGTCGAGGCTTTTGGTGCTCGAACTCGTCGAGCAGGTAGGCGACGATCACGCTCCTGAGAACACTCGTGGCGTTGGAGCGATCATGCCCCGCCGCGCTTATAATCCAGAGAACGAGAGTGTTCCGAGGCACACCAAGGTTCGCCGCGATCTGATCCAGCGCTTGCCAGAAGATGGCTTCCAGTCTGATTCCCTTGCGCTCGCCCTTAAGGGAGAGCACCCGGAATTCGGGTTCAGCAAGTGCGTCTATCGCCGCTCCGTCGAGCAAATCGGCAATCTCGGAAGTGGGCATGGGTGTCTCGCGCTCTGGTAGCAGATGCGGCCTTCCATGTCTCTTGATTGGTGCTTGATCGGTCCCGGACACGCTCCTACCCCCTTCCAAATAGGTGGTGCGCCGTAAGACAATTTACGCGTTGCAAACAAGGATGAACATAGTCGGCAGTCCAAGTAATAATAGCTACTGCCGACGACCAAGATAATCCTATCGGATGCGGTTGGATTTGGCGCGTAGTTCGTTTTGATTATTGGAACGTCGTCGTTGGGAGCACGAAGGGGAAGGGCCTATAGCAGATGCACCTGCACCAGATCGCCAGCACGCTTGCCGGCGCAGTGCTCGTCCTGGGCGATGAGTGCATCGGCCGATGCCAGCGAGGTGAGATGCCCGCTATCGGTCTGGCGGATTGGTTCGACTCTGCTGCCATGCTCCGCATCGTGGAGCAACCGGCCACGCATGAAGTGGCGGCGGGGGCCGTTGGGAGGCAACGCGTCCGCTAAAGGAAGATAGAGCGGGGCAGGGGAGCTGCACCCTGCCATGGCAAGCACGGCTGGCAGCACGAAGATGCGCGCCGTAACCAAGGCCGAAACCGGATTGCCCGGCAGGCCGAAGACCATAGTCTTGCCGCGCCGTCCAAACATCAGTGGCTTGCCCGGTCGCATGGCGATGCGCCAGAAGTCGATATCAACCCCGCTTGCCTTGAGCATGTCCTGCACGAGATCGTGTTCGCCCACGCTGGCGCCGCCAGTGGTCATCAGCACATCCGGCTCGGATGCGAACACATGGTCGAGCACTGTCTTGAGCGCGTCGGGATCATCTCCGACGATACCGTGGTCGGTGACCGCACGCGCGTGGGGTTCAAACAGCGCGCGAAGGCCAACGGAGTTGGAAGACACGATCTGGGCTGGCCCGACGGGGTTTCCGGGCGGCACCAATTCGTCGCCGGTCGCAAGCAGGGTTATTCGGGGGCGCGTCGATACGTTGACGCTCTCCACATTGCCGGCAGCGATCAACGCCAGCCTTTGAGGCGTGAGCAGCGCACCGGATGGGGCAAGGATACTGCCCTCAGCGAAGTCCTCACCCCGAAACCGTATGCTGCGCCCGGGATCGACCGGTTTGGAAAACGTGATCGCCTCACCCTCGGCTCTCGCCTCCTCCTGCATGATTACGGCGTCGGCGCCCTTGGGCACGGGGGCGCCGGTAAAGATGCGTACGCATTCGCCTCGACCTACCGTACCAGAAAATCCGGCTCCGGCCTGGGATGCTCCGATCATCCTGAGTGCTGTGCCTGGGGATACATCCGCAGCCCGCACGGCATATCCGTCCATGGCGCTCACATTGAATGCGGGATTGAACAGCCTTGCCCTGACATCCTCGGCCAGGTTGCGGGCCGCAGCTTCCGGCAGCGCGAGTGTTTCGGCTGGCAGTGCCGGAACGCCTGAAACAATGCGAGCCAGCGCCTCATCGACCGAAATCAAGGCATATCCCGGCGGAAGTCACCCGACTTCCCGCCGCTCTTTTCCATGAGGCCGACATTGGTGATGGTCATGGCTTTGTCGAGCGCCTTTGCCATGTCGTAGAGCGTCAGCGCCGCCACCGAGGCGGCAGTGAGAGCTTCCATTTCCACGCCCGTACGCCCCACCGTTTCCACGGTGGCCGTTATCGCAATCACATGAGGCTTTGCGCCGCGTTCGATATCGACAGCGATCTTGGTCACAGGAATAGGGTGGCAGAGCGGGATCAACTCGGATGTCTTTTTCGCCGCCATGATCCCCGCGACGCGGGCCACGGCAACGGCATCGCCCTTTTTGAGCGTGCCCCCGAGGATCGCCTCGACAATCTCATCCGTTGCATGCAGCTCGGCCCTAGCTACGGCGCGTCGTGCGGTTTCGTCCTTGCCTGAGATATCGACGATCCGGGCGGCGCCGTTCTCGTCGAGATGCGTGAGGCGATCGGACAAGACTCAATCTCCTGTCAGCAGGGCGCGTGTCGCCGCCGCAACGTCGCTCTGCCGCATCAGGCTTTCTCCGACGAGGAAACAGCCGACCCCGGCATTCGCTTGAAGTTGCAGCAGATCCGCATGCGTGAAGATCCCGCTTTCAGACACCAGCAGGCGATCGTCCGGCACCATACCGGCAAGCTCTATGGTGGTCTGAAGCGATACGTCGAAGGTGCGCAGATCGCGATTGTTGATGCCGACGAATTCGGCTCCTAGCTCAAGGGCGCGTTCCATTTCCGGCGCATCGTGCACTTCCACCAACGCATCCATACCCCATTCGGCAGTGGCCTCGAGCAGTACCCGCGCCGCAGTGTCATCAACCGATGCAAGGATGATGAGGATGCAATCGGCGCCCCATGCCCGTGCCTCGGCGACCTGATACGGTTCGAACAGGAAATCCTTGCGCAGCACGGGAAGTGACGTCGCCGCGCGGGCGGCGCCAAGAAATTCCGGTAGTCCCTGAAACGAAGGCGTGTCGGTCAAAACCGACAGGCACGCCGCACCGCCGATTTCATAAGCCTTGGCCAAGGCCGGCGGATCGAAATCGGGTCGGATCAGCCCCTTGGACGGGCTGGCCTTCTTGACCTCGGCGATCAGCCCGAATTGCCCGGTGGCGCGCTTGCTTTTCAGCGCATTGACGAAGCCTCGCGGAGCGTTCTGCTCGCGCGCCATGGCGCTGAGTTCAGCCAGCGGCAAGGCGGCTTTGGCCGCCGCGATCTCCTCGCGCTTATAGGCTTCTATCTTGCGAAGAATGTCGCTCATGCCTCCCCCGAAACCGCGATAAGCTTATCAAGCGTGGCCTTGGCCTTGCCGCTGTCGATCGTCTCGGCGCCCAGCGCGACACCGTCGCGAAGGGTTTCGACCTTATCGCAAACGATGAATGCCGCCGCCGCGTTGAGCAGGACGATGTCGCGGTAGGGGCCCGTGGCACCGTCGAGCAGCTTGCGCACCTCGCCCGCGTTGTGTTCGGGATCGCCGCCCACGATGTCGGCGAGAGAAGCGCGGGGCAGGCCAGCTTCTTCCGGCGTCACCTCGAACGAGGTGAGATTGCCACCCTTGATCTGTGAAACAAAGGATGGGCCGGTGGTCGAGAGTTCATCGAGACCGCTATCGCCGTGCACCACCCAGGCCGACTGCGCCTGGTTGGCCAATAGCGCCGCAGCCACCGGCTCGACCCATTCATTATCGTAGACGCCCAGAAGGTAGCGCCGCACCCCGGCAGGGTTAGCTTGGGGTCCGAGGAGGTTGAACATGGTCCGCACGCCCATTTCCGCGCGTGTCGGCCCAACGTGTCGCATCGCCGGGTGATGGTTGGGCGCGAACATGAACCCGATCCCGGCTTCGCGAATGCATGTCGCGATCTGCTCAGGGGACAGCTCCAGGCTGATGCCCAGTTTCTGCAACGCCTCGGCTGAGCCCGATTTGGACGACAACGCCCGATTGCCGTGCTTTGCCACCGGAACGCCCGCCGCCGCGACGACGATCGAAGCCCCAGTCGAAATGTTGAGCGTCCCCGCGCCGTCCCCGCCCGTGCCGACTATATCGATGGCGTCGAATGGAGCTTCGACCGGCACCATCTTGGCGCGCAGGATGGAAACGGCCGCCGCGATCTCGCCCACGGTTTCGCCCTTGACCCGCATGCCCATCAGAAATGCGCCGATCTGCGAGGGCGTGGCTTCCCCCGACATGATGATCTCCATCACCTCGCGCATTTCGGTGCCGGTGAGGTCCTTGCCATCCGCTAGCCGGTGGAGCGCTCCCTTGATGTCCATGGCGTCCCTTTCGCTTGGTTTCAGGCGGCGCGGTCGGTATTAAAGTCGCGCGCGATATTGATAAAATTCTGCAAGATGGCATGCCCGTTCTCCGACGAGATGCTTTCGGGGTGAAATTGCACGCCATGCACGGGCAAATCCCGATGCTGAAGCCCCATGATCTGCCCATCGTCGGAGCGGGCCGTCACCGTCAGATCGCGTGGCAAATTCTCGTCCCGCACCACCAGTGAGTGATAGCGCGTGGCCTCGAACTGCTTGTTCAGTCCGCGAAACACCCCACGCCCATCATGGGTGATTGTGGAAACCTTGCCGTGCATGGGTACGGGTGCACGCACCACCTCTCCGCCGAACGCCTGTCCCATGGATTGCAGGCCCAGGCACACGCCGAACATCGGGATTTCGCCGGCGAAACGGGAAATGAGCGGCAGGCAGATGCCTGCTTCATTCGGGGTGCACGGCCCCGGAGAAATGACGATCGCTTCGGGCACCCGCGCGGCCACCTCATCGAGCGTGATCTTGTCGTTGCGCACGACCTCGACCTCCGCACCCAACTCGCCGATATAATGGACGAGGTTGTAGGTGAAGCTGTCGTAGTTATCGATGACGAGGACGCGCATCACTGGCCCACCTTCGATTGACCAGCATAGCGTAGCGCTTCCTCGGCGGCGCTGAAAAGGGCGCGCGCCTTGTTCTCGCATTCGAGTTGCTCGAGTTCGGGCTTGGAGTCTGCAACGATCCCCGCGCCGGCCTGCACATGGAGCTTGCCGTCTTTCAGGATCGCGGTGCGCAGCACGATGCAGGTGTCCATCCGCCCATCGGCTCCGAAATAGCCCACGCATCCGGCATAGACGCCGCGCCGCGCCACTTCGAGCTCGTCGATGATTTCCATCGCCCGCACCTTTGGCGCTCCGGAAACCGTTCCCGCCGGAAAACCCGCCGCCAGTGCGTCGATATTGTCGTATTTGGGGTCGAGCTTGCCCACCACGTTGGAGACGATGTGCATGACGTGGGAATAGTATTCGAGGAAGAACTTGTCGGTGACCTTCACCGAACCGATTTCCGCTACCCGCCCCACATCGTTCCGCCCGAGGTCGAGCAGCATCAGGTGCTCGGAGAGTTCCTTGGGGTCGGCCAGCAATTCCTCTGCCAACTCGCGGTCGCGTTCGGGTGTTGCCCCGCGCTTGCGCGTGCCGGCGATCGGGCGGATCGTGACTTCCCCATGATCGACCCTCACCAGGATCTCGGGACTCGACCCCGCGACGGCGAAATCGCCCATATCGAGGAAATACATGAATGGCGAGGGATTGGTACGCCGCAGCGCACGGTAGAGCGCCGTTGGCGGCAACGTGAAATCGGCTGAGAACCGTTGGCTGAGAACCACCTGAAAGATGTCGCCCGCGGCGATGTAGTCCTGAGCCGCGCGCACCATCTTGAAATAATCGTCGCGCGAAGTGTTGGAGGTGACTTCGATCTTTGCGAGGTCGGGGATGTCGCCCCCACGGGGAAGGGGACGTTCGAGCCGCGCTATGGCGTCCTCGATCCGTTCATTGGCCGCCTCATAGGCCTGCCGCGCGCTAATGCCTTCGCGCACATAGACCGGCGCTGACAAAAACAGCTCATCCTTGAGCGTATCGAAAACCGCCAGGATCGACGGGCGCATCATCAACGCGTCGGGAACCCCGATCGTATCGGGATTGGCGTCGGGCAGTTCTTCCATGAACCGCACCATGTCATAGCCCAGATATCCGAAAACCCCCGCCGAATTGGCGGGCAGTTCCCTGGGCATGTCGATCTGGCTTTCGGCGATCAGCGCGCGCAGCGCATCGAGCGGCTGGTCGGGCAAGGGAGCGTAGGCTTCCCTGTCGGTTGCCGCCGAGCGGTTGATTTGCGCCTGCCCCTCGACCACCCGCCACAGCAGATCCGGCTCGAGCCCGATGATCGAATAGCGTCCACGCACAGCGCCGCCCTCGACCGATTCGAGAAGAAAGCTGTAACGCCTGCCTTCGGCGAGCTTGAGATAGGTGCCGATCGGCGTTTCGAGATCCGCCACAACGCGCCGGTAGAGCACCTGGCCCTGTCCGGCCTCATAGGTCTTGGCAAAGGCCGTAAACTCGCTGTCGTCCGACATGATCCCGCCTATTGCAGCCCGATCACGCGGTTAAGGGCTTCCTGGTTGATCCTGACACCCAGATCCTGGCGCAGGCCTTCGACGAAACTGGCGAAGATCAGGTCAGCGAAGCTGGTTTCCATCGCCTCGGCCACTTGCGAAGTCGCATCCGCAGAGGCCGGCGTCACCTGGGTCACCTGGAAGACCACCATGCCGCCATCCTGGGTGGGAACGTAACCCGCATGCCCCTCGCCGCCCTGGAAGGCAGCCTGCGCCACTTGCGGATCAAGCCCGGCGCTGGCCGTGTTGCGGGTGAAGGGGGAAGATGTCTGTGGCGTCTGCCCGTTTTCGGCGGCAACCGTGAACAGGTCGCTGCCGCTGTCGATCGCAGCCACCATGTCTTCGGCCGCGCGCGTCATCGCCATGTCGGTCTGAAGATCCTGCCAGGCGGCGATCGCTTCGTCCCGAACTTCATCCAGCGTCTGGTCGCGCGCCGGTTCGATCTCCTCGACCGAGAAAAACACGGTCCGGTTCGATCCCAGATTGATCGCGGGCGTAACGCGCGTATCGGCTGACGCCGCGAACACTGCATCGACGATGGTTTGGGTCGAACCTTGCGGCAAGGTCTCGATTTCGGCGAGCGCGGCCCCATCAGCGGTCAACGCGAGATCGTGGGCTTCAAGCCCATAGCGCTCGGCCACATCTTCGATCGGCAGGAACGCCGCCCGCGCTTCCTCGATCTCGTCATAGGCGGTCAACAACAGGTCCTGGGCCTTTTCCAGCCGCAGCGCCTGCTCCAGCTCCCCGCGAACATCTTCCAGCGGAGCCTGGCCTTCCTCTTGAATGGAGCTCACCCAGATAGCCCGTTGTCCCTCGGCGCCCTCGATCACGGCATAGCCGTTTTCCTCGAGCCCGAAGGCGGCTTGGGCGACGGCCGCATCGGTGATTTCACCCTGCGCAAAGGTGCCCAGTTCGGTCACCTCGGTCTGCATTCCGGTTTGAGAGACGACGCTGGCAAACGATGCCCCAGCCTCGATGCCTTCGGCAAAAGCCTGCGCCGCTTCCGCGTCGGGCAGCGTCAGTTGGTGAACGGTACGGCGTTCGGGAGAAACGTATTGACCGGCAGTACGCTCATATTCGGCGGCGATTTCTTCCTCGGTGACCTCGACGCCGGCCGCCAGTGCCTCAGCGGTCAGCGGCAGGAGGCTCACGTGGCGCGTTTCCACGGTCCGGAATCGCGTCTGGTTCTCCTCGAAGAACTGGGTCAGCTCTTCTTCGCTCGGCTCCTCGGTCACCTCGAACAGCACCGGATTGAGCTCGACATATTCGATGGTGCGCTGATCGTTGTCATAAGAGCGCGCGATATCGAGAGCCACCTGCGGAACGTAGGCCCCGTTGAAGACCATTCCCACCTGCTCGCGGCTGGCGGCGCGGCGCTGAAGGTTGAGATATTCGGCCTCGGTCAAGCCGGAATTGCGCAGCATGTTTGTAAATTCACCGGTGTCGAACAGTCCCATGGCGCTGGCAAAGCTCGGATCCTGCCGCACCAGTTCGACGAGCTTCTGGTCCGACGCACCCAGGCCCAGGTCTCGCGCCAGAATTTCGATCGACGCGTCGTTGGCCAGCCGCGCGATCGCCGCGTTGGGCAGGCCATAGCTGACGGCCTGCTGCGCCGTGGGCGCCATCCCGGTCTGGGCCGCGAACTGGTTGAGCTGCGAGCGGTAGACTTGGTCGAAATCGCGCACCGAAATGTTCTGGTCGCCCACGCGCGCCACGGTATTGGCGTTGAGGTCCAGAAAAACGCTCGGAATCCCGAAACCAGCCACGGCGATGATAAGCACACCCAGGAGGATTTTGGCGATCCAGCTGCGGCCGAAATTGCGGAGATTGTCGAGCATTGTGGTCCGATCGGTTGAAGGCGGGCACTCGCCTATTGTCTTAGGCGCTGCCCTATGGCGTTCGAGGCGCGCGCATAATAGACAGGGTGCATAAGGCCCTGCAAGCACGCTTGCGGAGGCCGGGTTAAGCCATTCTGATTATGCGTGCAAGGCGTTGTTGGGGTAGGGATGCAGGAGCAATTGCGGCCGCTGATTGCCGGGAACTGGAAGATGAATGGAACGGGGGCGGCGCTCGAGCAGCTTGCCCACCTCAAAACATTGCTGGAGGAAGCCGGCGAGATCGCCAGTGATGTGCTCATCTGTCCGCCCGCCACCCTCATCCATCGGGCGGCGCAACGCGCCGAGGGGAGCCCCATTCGCATCGGCGGGCAGGATTGCCACGCCAAGGTCAGCGGCGCTCATACCGGCGATGTCAGCGCCACCATGCTGTTCGACGCCGGAGCTTCTCACGTTATTTTAGGCCATTCCGAGCGCCGCGCCGACCATGGTGAAACCAGCGCCATGGTGAGCGAAAAGGTGCGAGCCGCGCTGGCGGCCGGCCTCGTCCCGATCGTGTGCGTCGGTGAAACTGAAGCCGAACGCGAGCAGGGGCGGGCGAATCAGGTGGTGGCCGAGCAGCTCGCCCAATCGCTTCCCGATGATTTCGGCAACACCCAGATAATCGTCGCCTACGAACCGGTTTGGGCCATCGGGACCGGTCGCACCGCCACTATTGGCGATATCGCGGAAATGCACGCCCATATGCGCGCGCTGCTCGTTGAACGGTTCGGCGCGGCGGGAGAGGCGGCACTTCTTTTATACGGCGGCTCGGTAAAGCCCGACAATGCCGGCGAAATCCTCAGGACCGCCAATGTCAACGGCGCGCTCGTGGGAGGGGCGAGCCTTCTGGCCAACGACTTCTTTTCCATCATCGTTGCCGCCTGAAGCAGTTGGGGAAAACTGTGGCGTTCTGGGGCTGGCCAATGCCGATCTTTGCGTGTAGAACGCCGCCCAACGCGATGCCTGTGCAAAGCCTTGCTCCACGTCCCGCCGGACGGGCAGGGCTTGAGTTGTTAAGCACCATAAATGTCAGGGTATTGCGCCAACGGCGCCTGGCTCCCATATGCCGCGCCGAGGCGTGAGTTGTTAAAGGACGAACCGTTACATGGCCACAGTACTGATTGTCGCCTATCTGTTGATCGTGATCGCCATGATCGTCGTGATCCTGCTCCAGCGGTCAGAAGGCGGCGGCCTCGGCATGGGCGGCGGCGGTGGCTTCATGTCCGCTCGCAGTTCGGCCAATCTGTTGACCCGCACCACGGCGATCCTTGGTACCCTCTTCATGGTCACAGCGATCGGCCTGACCATCATCAGCCAGTCCGACCGCAGTGCGTCCTCGATCCTCGATCAGGCAGCCCAGAACCCCGACGGCAGCCCGGCAACCGTTCTCGACGCGCTCGATGCGCTGGGGACGGGCAATGACGATCTTTCCGTCCCGACTGAGCCTGCTGCTGAAAACGAGGACCTTGCCGCGCCGGCCGCCACCGACGAAGCCGCTCCTGCGGCAGAGCCGGACCTGACGGCCCCCGTGGCACCGGCCGAGCCGGCCGCCGAGGAACCTGTTGTCGACGCGCCTGCCGAACAAGCCGAGCCTGCGCCCGCTGAAGCGGAAGAGGCGCCTGCAACTCCGGCCGAGCCGACGACTGACGAACCTGCGCCGGCGGCGCAACCGACAACCACCCCCGGCAATTAAACCCGCCGGACAGGTTTCAAAGATTGGGGATGGAGACATCCCCTTCTTTTTTGTGTGGGCGCGGCAATTTCGCGCTTCGAATCGAAAGCGGCATATGTAAGGTAAAAGTCCATGGCTCGGTACGTTTTCATCACCGGTGGCGTGGTTTCCTCGCTCGGAAAAGGTTTGGCTTCGGCGGCTCTCGGCGCCGTGCTGCAGGCGCGCGGTTATAGGGTGCGGCTGCGCAAGCTCGATCCCTATCTCAACGTCGATCCTGGCACGATGTCGCCCTATCAGCACGGCGAGGTGTTCGTCACGGACGACGGTGCGGAAACCGATCTCGATCTGGGGCACTATGAACGCTTCACCGGGCGTTCTGCCAATCAGCAGGACAACGTCACCACCGGGCGCATCTATTCAGACATTCTGGCCAAGGAACGCCGCGGCGACTATCTCGGCGCCACCGTGCAGGTGATCCCGCACGTCACCGATGAGATCAAGAGCTTCGTCACCTCGGGCAATGAGGACTACGACTTCGTTCTTTGCGAGATCGGCGGCACGGTCGGTGATATCGAAGCCATGCCGTTCCTCGAATCCATCCGCCAGTTGGGCAATGAATTGCCGCGCGGCGATGCCGTATTCGTTCATCTGACGCTGATGCCGTTCATTCCGTCCGCGGGCGAACTCAAGACCAAGCCAACCCAGCATTCGGTCAAGGAGTTGCGCTCCATCGGCATTCAGCCCGACATTCTGCTGGTGCGCTGCGACCGTCCCATCCCGGAAGGCGAAAAGCGCAAGCTTTCCCTGTTCTGCAACGTTCGTCCCTCGGCCGTGATCCAGGCGCTGGACGTTTCCTCGATCTATGACGTGCCGATCGCCTATCATGAGGAAGGGCTGGACGACGAAGTGCTTGCCGCCTTCGGCATCAAGAACGCGCCCGAGCCGAATCTGGAAGGCTGGCGCGAGATTTCCCGCCGCATCCACAACCCCGAGGGCGTCGTCAATATTGCCATCGTCGGCAAATATACCGGCCTGAAGGACGCCTATAAGTCGCTTTCCGAAGCCTTGGCCCATGGCGGCATTGCCAACAACGTCAAGGTCAATCTCGAATGGATCGACTCCGAGGTCTTCGAGCGTGACGATCCGCAGCCATATCTCGAGGGCATCCACGGCATTCTTGTCCCCGGCGGCTTCGGTGAGCGGGGTTCGGAAGGCAAGATCAACGCCGCCCGCTTCGCCCGCATCCGTGATGTGCCCTATTTCGGCATCTGCTTCGGCATGCAGATGGCGTGCATCGAAGCGGCGCGCAACACCGCGCACATTCCGAAAGCCTCCTCCACCGAATTCGGCCCCACCAAGGAGCCGGTCGTGGGCCTCATGACCGAGTGGGTCAAGGAGAACAACAAGGAACAGCGCGGCGAGGACACCGATCTCGGCGGCACGATGCGTCTGGGTGCCTATCCGGCCCAGCTCGTGCGTGGCAGCCGGGTGGCCGACATCTATGGCACCAACCGCATCTCCGAGCGCCATCGCCACCGCTACGAGGTCAACATGAAGTACCGCAAGGTGCTCGAGGCCAACGGTTTGCTGTTCTCCGGCCTGTCACCGGATGGCACGCTGCCCGAGATCGTGGAGCGTACCGACCACCCCTGGTTCATCGGTGTCCAGTATCACCCCGAGCTCAAGTCTCGCCCGTTCGAACCGCACCCGCTGTTCAAATCCTTTATCGCGGCGGCTGTCGAACAGAGCCGGCTGGTGTAAGGAGGGCAATTCACTCCGGAGGCATGCCGGCCTTGTGTCGGCATCCGGTCGGTGGCAGCGCCGGACGAGTACGCGTAACCTCATATTGCGTCTTCAGGATTTTCTCCGGAGGGCCCCGGCGATAAGCGCGATTCTTTCCATCTCGTCGTCTTGGGCTTGACCCGGAGACCCGCAGCGCTTCATTGTTCCACCCGAAGAAGTTCGATCCCGCGCGTTCCCATGGCAGAAATCGTCAACCTCCGTCAGGCGCGCAAGGCAAAGGCCCGCGCCGAGAAAGAACAGGCAGCCGAGGCCAATCGCGCCAAATTCGGCCGCACCAAAGCCGAGAGGGACCGGCAGCGCAAGCTATCCGATAAGCAAAACCGCGATCTCGATAGCCACAAGCGCGACTGATCTCTCCGCCAACCCGCGACTTTTCGTCCCGAAACGCTGTTTCAAAAACGTTTGCGTCGAACCGTACCGTGCGGTACTCCACGCCGGCGCTCGGACGTTCTCCTCCCGTTCGCGCGCCCAAAGCGTTGATCATCAACGGCGCCATCCGCTTTGTGCGGCGGCTTCTTCCGGCCGCCGATCAGTCTCGTGCGCCCGGACAAGACCATGTCGACCACCACCACTGCCGCACCCGCTGCGGCGCCGGCCGCGACAGGCAATTCCGCCCGCCGCGTCCTCGCCGCTTCGATGATCGGAACGACCATCGAATTCTTCGATTTCTACATCTACGCCACTGCCGCGGTGATCGTATTTCCGCAGCTTTTCTTCCCGGCTGGCGATTCCATGTTGGCGCTGCTTTCTTCGCTCGCGACCTTCGCCATCGCCTTTTTCGCGCGCCCGGTGGGAGCTGCGATCTTCGGGCACTATGGAGACCGCATCGGACGCAAGGCGACGCTGGTCGCGGCGCTGCTGACCATGGGTATTTCCACCGTGCTCATCGGTTTCCTGCCGACCTACGCCCAGATCGGCGTCGTCGCGCCGCTGCTGCTCGCTCTGTGCCGGCTGGGGCAGGGGATCGGCCTGGGTGGTGAATGGGGCGGCGCGGTCCTGCTCGCCACTGAAAACGCCCCGGAAGGCAAGCGCGCCTGGTACGGCATGTTCCCCCAGCTTGGCGCTCCGGTGGGCTTTTTCCTCGCCACCTGCGTGTTCCTGCTGCTCGCCGAAGTGCTCAGTGAAGATCAGTTCTTCGCCTGGGGCTGGCGGGTTCCCTTTATCGCCAGCGCGCTTCTGGTGATCGTCGGGCTCTTCATTCGTCTGAAGATCTCCGAAACGCCCGAATTCGCCAAGGCGATGGAAAAGGCCGAACGGGTCGAAGTGCCTTTTCTCGACCTCTTCAAGCGTCACAAGGTGAGCCTCGTTCTCGGCACCATGGCCGCGCTGGCCACGTTCGTGCTGTTCTACATCATGACGGTATTTTCGCTGAGCTGGGGCACGGCACAACTGGGCTATAGCCGCGAAGAATTCCTCGTCATGCAGATGATCGGCGTGGTTTTCTTCGGCCTGCTGATCCCGCCCACGGCCATCCTCGCCGACCGCTACGGCATGCGTCGCGTCATGGTGCTGGTTTCCGTCGCCATCGGCATTTTCGGGCTGGTGCTCGCGCCGCTGTTCGGCTCGGGCAATGTATTCGGAGTCACCTTCTTCCTCTGCCTTGGCTTTGCGCTGATGGGCATGACGTATGGGCCGCTCGGCACCGCGCTCGCCGCTCCCTTCCCGACGGCCGTGCGCTATACCGGTGCTTCGCTCACATTCAATCTGGGCGGTATTTTCGGCGCATCGTTGGCGCCCTATATCGCCACCTGGCTTGCGACCAGCTTCGGCCTGCACACCGTCGGCTACTACATGATCTTTGCCGCTGTCATGACCCTCGCCGCGTTCGCCTTTATGCGCCAGGACAGCGACTGAGCAAAACGAGGAACCTCCGTGGTGTGCTGTCCGTTGACGGCAAAACAAAACCACGGAGGTTGCTCATGCCTACTGCATCCGGCCACACCACGGCCATCCGCGCCACCCGTGCCGTCGGCACTGACGTCTACAATCTCGACGGCCAGAGGATCGGCAAGGTCGAGGATATCGTCCTCGACAAGACCGAAAACGCCATCATGTTCGCCGTTGTCGGGTTCGGTGGTTTCCTTGGAATGGGTGAGAAGTTCCATCCCGTCCCTTGGGCCACACTCGATTATGATCAGGACCAGGACGGTTATGTCGTGCCCTTCACCAAGGAAGAACTGGAAGCCGCGCCCGCCGATACCATCAGCGAATTGACCAAGGACGATGGCCTCTATGCGCGGCAGGAAGCCTACTCCTACTATAAGGTCGATCCCTACTGGAATTAGGTAGCTCTTATATAAGAGTGAGATCAGCGGGCGGATGGTGTCATCCGCCCGCATTATTTTTGCGGCAAGCCCTTTCCCACCTCCGGCCGGTTCATTAGTTTGCCGACCGGCATCACCACAAGAAACAAAGGGCGTTTCCATGTCTGCTATCGTTGACGTTATCGGCCGTCAGATTTTCGACAGCCGCGGCAATCCAACCGTCGAGGTCGATGTCGTTCTCGACGATGGCAGCTTCGGCCGCGCCGCGGTGCCCTCGGGCGCCTCGACCGGGGCCCACGAAGCCGTGGAGCTGCGCGATGGCGGCGAGGCCTATATGGGCAAGGGCGTGCTCAACGCCGTCGATAACGTCAACACCCTGATCGCCAACGAAATCGAAGGCATGGATGCCCTCGACCAGATCGCGGTCGATCAGGCCATGATCGAGCTCGATGGCACGCCCAACAAGGGCAAACTGGGGGCCAATGCCATTCTCGGCGTATCCCTCGCCGTTGCCCGCGCCGCCGCCGAATCGAGCGCATTGCCGCTTTGGCGCTATGTCGGCGGCCCCAACGCCCGCCTGCTGCCCGTGCCGATGATGAACATCATCAACGGCGGCGAACATGCCGACAACCCGATCGACATCCAGGAATTCATGATCATGCCGGTGGGCGCGGATTCGATTTCCGACGCAGTGCGGATCGGCACGGAAATCTTCCACACCCTCAAGAAGGGTCTGGCGGCCGAAGGGCACAACACCAATGTGGGCGACGAGGGCGGCTTTGCTCCGAACCTGTCCTCCACCGAAGACGCACTCGGCTTCATCATGAAGTCCATCGAAAAGGCCGGTTACGCTCCCGGCGAGGACGTCTATCTGGCGCTCGATTGCGCCTCCACTGAATTCTTTGACAACGGCAGCTACAGCCTCAAGGGCGAAGGCAAGACGCTGGGTTCGGACGAAATGGTCCGCTATCTCGAAGACCTTACCGCCCGTTTCCCGATCATCTCGATCGAAGACGGCATGGCCGAGGACGATTGGGAGGGCTGGAAGGCCCTGACCGAGGCGATCGGCAGCAGGGTGCAGCTCGTGGGCGATGACCTTTTCGTCACCAACACCGAACGCCTCGTCTCGGGCATCAAGATGGGCGTCGCCAACTCGATCCTCGTCAAGGTCAACCAGATCGGTTCGCTGTCGGAAACCCTCGAAGCGGTCGAGACCGCGCACAAGGCGTCCTACACTTCGGTCATGTCGCACCGCTCCGGGGAAACCGAGGATTCGACCATCGCCGACCTCGCCGTGGCGCTGAACTGCGGTCAGATCAAGACCGGCTCTCTGGCTCGTTCGGACCGGCTTGCCAAATACAACCAGTTGATCCGCATCGAGGAGTTCCTCGGCACCTCGGGCCGTTACGCCGGTCGCTCGATCCTCAAAGGAGCGTAGAGAGCCGCTTGGGGAGGCTGCAATGCGCGCGGTCGTTTCCAAACGCTACGGTCCTCCCCACACATTGAGGCTCTGTGATGTTCCCGTTCCCAAACCGGGGCCTGGCGAAGTGCTGGTGCGCGTCTGCGCGGCATCGGTCAATTCATGGGATTGGGACCGGCTGATCGGCAAGCCTTTGGCTCGGATTGCCGAGCCCTTCGGTCCGTCCCACAAAATAGCCGGTGCCGATATCGCCGGCGTGATCGAAGCCCTCGGAGAAGGTTCAGAGGGCTTTGCAGTCGGCGATCCGGTTTTCGGGGATCTTTCGGACGGCAATTGGGGTGGCTTTGCCGAATATGCATGCGCGCCAATATCAGCGCTGGCGCATATACCGGATGGGCTGAGTTTCATTGATGCCGCCACCTTGCCCCAGGCGGGCGCTTTGGCCCTGCAAAGCCTGCGCAAGAGTTCCGTTCCCAAACCCTCGATCCTCATCAACGGTGCCGGTGGAGGTGTTGGAACCTTTGCCATTCAGATGGCCAAGCAACTCGGTGCGGCGATCACGGCCGTTGATAGCCCGGGGAAGCGCGACCGGGTGCTTGCTCTGGGCGCCAATGCGTTCATTGATTATCGCACAATCGATTTCACCACTGCCGGTGACCAATATGACCTGATCATCGACGTCGTCGCCCATCGCTCGGCCGGTGCCTACGCCAGGGCGCTTCGCGAGGGAGGCGTGCTCGTGGTTATCGGCGGCACCATCCGCAGTCTTCTCTCCGTCGCCTGCTTTGGTAGCGTCATCGGAAAAACACAACGCAAGCGACTGGGCGTGCTATTTTACGAGGTCTCGCCACCCGATTTCTCGCAATTGGCGGGACAATGTGTCGACGGCCGGCTCATCCCGATCATCGACAGCGTCTTTCCCCTGGAGCGCGCAGCCGAGGCCCTCCAACGCATCGGGGGAGGCGAGGCGATCGGCAAGATCATCATTTCGGTATCTGACTGAAGCTCTACCGAAGCAAGAAGTCCTTAAGCTTGACGAAGTATGAAGGAAGCTTGGCAGCGTCCTACGGTTCGAGTTTCCATGCCCACCCGCGTCAAACGTCCTTCCATTCTCCTCAAGTTGAGCATAACCGCCGGTTTGCTCGCCTTTCAGGGCTATCTGGGCTATCATGTCGTCACGGGCGCCTTCGGCATTGATAGCCAGCGCGAGATGCTCGAGCAGATCCGCCTCCTTGAAGCCCGCCAGGCAGCGCTCGAAATTGAAATCGATTCCTATGAGCATCGGATAGCGCTCTTCGACCCGCGGCGGATGGATCCCGACATTCTCACTGAACGGGCCCGAGCGCTCCTGGGTCTGGTCCATCCCGACGATATCATCATCGTCCCTGACGCGCAGGACATAAACTGAATTTTAGTTTATCAGTGTTCTGAACCGAAATTCGGTTAACGATTAAATACATCGATTTTATAGACGTTTATCCGGTCTCGCGCCGTCACGCGACCCCTTTGCCGGTAGCATCGGCCGCGGTATTGTGCATCAATGCCTCCCGCATCCCGTGCACCTCGCCAATGGGGTGGCGGCACCGATCCACTTTCCGGAGACGTCGCATGGCGCGTAAAGCGACGGCCACCAAGGCCACTTCCAACATACCCGAACTGAGCAAGGACGAGGAGCTTCATGCATTCCGCGAGATGCTGCTGATCCGCCGGTTCGAGGAGAAGGCCGGCCAGATGTATGGCATGGGCCTGATCGGCGGCTTCTGCCACCTGTATATCGGACAGGAAGCCGTGGTGACCGGGATCACCATGGCGTCGAAAAAGGGCGAAGATGCCCAGATCACCGGATATCGCGATCACGGTCACATGCTGGTCATGGGGCTCGATCCTAATGCCGTGATGGCCGAATTGACGGGTCGTCAAGGCGGCCTGTCGAAAGGCAAGGGCGGTTCGATGCACATGTTCTCCAACGAACACCGATTTTATGGCGGCAACGGCATTGTCGGCGCTCAGGTTTCGCTCGGCACGGGCCTTGCTTTCGCCTCCAAATATCGCGGCGACGGCTCGGTCTCGATCACCTATTTCGGCGACGGCGCCGCAAACCAGGGCCAGGTCTATGAGAGCTTCAATATGGCCAAGCTCTGGAACCTGCCGGTCGTCTACGTGATCGAAAACAACAAATACGCCATGGGCACTTCGCTCGAGCGCGCTGCTGCCACCACCGATCTCTCCCAGCGCGGCCTCTCCTTCGGTATTCCCGGCGAGCAGGTCGATGGCATGGACGTTCGCATGGTCAAGGATGCTGCCGAGCGCGCCATCGAGCACGCACGGTCAGGGAAGGGACCCTACATTCTCGAAATGCTCACCTACCGTTACCGCGGTCACTCCATGTCCGATCCGGCGAAGTATCGCTCCAAGGATGAAGTGACCAGCATGCGTTCGGAGCGTGACCCGATCGAGCAGGTGCGCAAGCGCATTATCGAGAAGAATTACGCTGCCGAGGACGAGCTCAAGGATGTCGAAAAGGACATCCGCGCCATCGTCACCGCAGCGGCCGATTTTGCCACCAACGATCCCGAGCCCGATGCGTCCGAGCTCTACACCGACATCCTGATCGACTAAGCGCAGGCCCAGGAGAAAACATATGGCTACCGATATTCTGATGCCCGCGCTCTCGCCCACCATGGAAGAGGGCAAGCTTGCCAAATGGGTCGTCAAGGAAGGCGACAAGGTCGCGCCCGGCGATGTCCTGGCCGAAATCGAGACCGATAAGGCCACCATGGAAGTGGAAGCTGTCGATGAAGGGATCATCGCCAAGATCTTCGTTGCCGAGGGCACCGAAAGCGTGAAGGTCAACACCCCGATCGCCGCGCTCGTCGCCGAAGGCGAAGACGCCAGCGCCGTTCCCGAACCCGAGATTGGCCCTGACGAACCCAAGGAATCCGAAAAGCCCGGTTATTCCGACGCTGTCGAGAACAAGTCCCAGCCGACCACCAAAGCCGTCGATGCACCCGCTGCGCCTCAGTTCAAGCCGCAGAATGATCCCGATATCCCCGACGATGTCGAAATGGTCACCATGACGGTGCGCGAAGCGCTTCGCGACGCCATGGCTGAGGAAATGCGCGCCGACAAGGACGTCTTCGTCATGGGCGAAGAAGTCGCCGAGTACCAGGGTGCCTATAAGGTCACCCAGGGGTTGCTGCAGGAATTCGGCAAGGAACGCGTGATCGACACGCCCATCACCGAGCACGGCTTTGCCGGCCTCGGCGTCGGTGCCGCTTTCGCCGGCCTCAAGCCGATTGTCGAGTTCATGACCTGGAATTTCGCCATGCAGGCCATCGACCAGATCATCAACTCTGCCGCCAAGCAGCTCTACATGTCGGGCGGGCAGGTGACTGCGCCCATGGTATTCCGTGGCCCGAACGGAGCCGCCGCCCGCGTGGCCGCCCAGCACAGCCAGGATTATTCGGCTTGGTACAGCCACATCCCCGGCCTGACGGTCATCGCTCCCTATACCGCGGCCGACGCCAAGGGGCTGCTCAAGGCCGCCATTCGCTCGCCGAACCCTGTCGTCTTTCTCGAAAACGAGATCCTCTACGGTTCGACCGGCGAAGTGCCCAAGATGGATGACTTCGTCCTCCCCATCGGTAAGGCACGTATCGCCCGTGAGGGTAAGGACGTGACCATCGTTTCGTTCTCAATGGGCATGCGCTACGCCACGCAGGCCACCGAAAAACTGGTCGCCGCCGGCGTCGATGTGGAACTGATCGATCTGCGCACGCTTCGTCCGCTGGATATCGATACGGTGATCGAGTCGGTCAAAAAGACCGGCCGCTGCGTCACCGTCGAAGAGGGCTGGCCTCAGGGCGGCATCGGCTCGGAAATCGCCGCCCGCCTCATGGAGCGCGCCTTCGACTATCTAGATGCGCCCGTGACCCGCGTCACCGGCAAGGACGTTCCCATGCCTTACGCCGCCAACCTCGAAAAGCTGGCGCTCCCGAGCGTCGACGAGGTGATCGCCGCCGTCAACGCCGTCACCTACCGCAGCTAAGGGAGGCATCGGATGCCCATCAACATCACCATGCCCGCCCTCTCGCCCACCATGGAGGAGGGGACCCTCGCCAAATGGCACGTCAAGGAGGGCGACACCGTCTCCTCCGGTGACGTGATCGCCGAAATCGAAACCGATAAGGCGACCATGGAAGTGGAAGCCGTCGACGAAGGCACCATCGGCAAGATCCTGGTTGCCGAGGGCTCGGAAAACGTCAAGGTCAACGCCGTCATCGCAGTGCTACTCGAAGAGGGCGAAGACGCCGACGACATTGGCGATACCTCGTCCGGCCAAGCCGAGGTTGAGAAGTCGGAAGAGGCGCCCAAGGTCAGCCAAGCGGACGAAAAAGCCGAAGCCAAAGCCGAGGGCACGCCAAAGGCCCCGTCTTCAAGCTCGGATGCTAAACCAGCTCCTGAGCCGCTGCCGGCGCCCAAGACCGACGGCAACCGCATCTTCGCCTCCCCACTGGCTCGTCGTCTCGCCAAGGAAGCCAACATCGATCTCTCCGCTATCTCGGGCTCCGGTCCCAAAGGCCGCGTCGTCAAGGCCGATATCGAGAAGGCGAAAAAGGATGGTGTTCCCTCCAAGCCCTCCGCCGCACCTGCGCAGGGGGCTCAGCTCGCAGCAGGTCTTGGCAAGAACCAGGTTCTCGCCATGTACGAGGAGGGCACCTACGACCTCGTCCCGGCCGATGGCATGCGCAAGACCGTCGCGGCGCGCCTCACGGAGTCCAAGCAGACCGTCCCGCACTTCTATCTCACCATCGATTGCCGCATCGACGATCTGATGAAGGCCCGCGAGGAGATCAACGCAGCGGCGCCCAAGGACAAGGACGGCAAGCCAGCTTACAAGCTCTCGGTTAACGACTTCATCATGAAGGCGTGGGCCATCGCGCTCCAGCAGGTGCCGCAGGCCAATGCCACCTGGGCGGGCGACGCCATCCTCTACCACCACCGCTCCGATGTCGCCGTCGCCGTTGCCGTTCCCGGCGGTCTCTTCACGCCCGTCGTCAAGTCCTGCGACCAAAAGACCCTGCGCCAGATCTCGGACGAGGTGAAGGATCTCGCCACCCGCGCGCGCAACAAGAAGCTTGCCCCGCACGAATATCAGGGCGGTTCGACCGCGGTTTCCAACCTCGGCATGTACGGCGTCAAGCACTTCGGCGCCGTCATCAACCCGCCCCACGGCACGATCCTTGCGGTAGGGGCAGGTGAAGAGCGCGTCTACGCCGAAAAGGGCCAGGTCAAGACCGGCCAGTTCATGACCGTCACCCTCTCTTGCGACCACCGCTCCGTCGACGGCGCTCTAGGCGCCGAACTGCTGGCGGCGTTCAGGAAGCTGATCGAAACACCTGTGATGATGCTGGCTTGAACAAGGAGAGGATGATGAAAACCATCCTCGCCTTCGGCGACAGCCTCACCTTCGGCACCGACCCCGTCGTCCAGGGTCGGCGCCATGCTTATGAGGACCGCTGGCCGACCCGGCTCGAAGCCGGCCTCGGCGGCAAGGCTCGTGTCATAGCCGAGGGCCTGGGCGGCCGGACAACGGTGTTCGACGACTTCGCCTCGCCGTCCGACCGCAACGGAGCCCGTGTCCTGCCGACGCTTCTGGCGAGCCATGAGCCGCTCGATGCCGTCGTCGTCATGCTGGGCACCAACGACATGAAATCCCACATCTGCGGCAGCGCCTTCAGCGCCGCCCGCGGCATGCGGCGCCTTGTGGAGATCGTTCGAACGTTCCCATGGGCAGCAACGCCGGCGCCCCAGGTCGTGCTGGTTTCTCCGCCCCATTGCATCGAAACCGCCGCACCTGCGCTGGATCCCAATTTCGGCCAGATGATCGCCGAAAGCCGGCAGCTTGCCACCCATTATCAACGCGTTGCCGAGGAAACGGGCTGCCGCTTCTTCGACGCGGCGACCGTCTCCAAGGCCTCGCCGGCCGATGGCGTTCATCTCGACGCCCCCAATACCCGCGCCATCGGCGATGCTCTCGCGCCGATCGTTAAAGACATGCTCGGGCTCTAGCCCGGAACAACAAGAGGAAAGCCATGGCGGATCAATACGATATCATCGTGATCGGTGCCGGTCCCGGCGGCTACATCGCGGCCATCCGTGCCTCGCAGCTCGGTCTCAAGGCGGCCATCGTGGAGCGCGAACACATGGCCGGCATCTGCTCGAACTGGGGCTGCATCCCCACCAAGGCGCTTCTGCGCTCGGCCGAAATCTATGGCCACATGTCCCATGCCAAGGATTATGGCCTCAAAGCCGATCAGTTCGATTTCGATCTCGACGCCATCGTCAAGCGCTCGCGCGGCATCGCGGGCCGCATGAACGATGGCGTGCAGTTCCTGATGAAAAAGAACAAGATCGATATCATTTGGGGCGAAGCCACCATCACCAAGCCCGGTGAAGTCACCGTCGCGGCAACGAAAAAGAAGCCTGTCGAACCCCAGCACCCCAAGCCCAAGACGACGCTGGGCGAGGGCACGTACAAAGCCAGGAACATCATCGTCGCCACGGGCGCCCGTCCGCGCGTCCTGCCCGGCATCGAGCCGGATGGGGAGAAGATCTGGACCTATTTCGAGGCGCTGAAGCCCGCCAGGATGCCAAAATCGGTGGCCGTCATGGGCTCGGGCGCCATCGGCATCGAATTCGCCTCCTTCTATCGCTCGCTGGGCGCCGAGGTCACCGTCATCGAACTGCTGCCGCAGATCATGCCGGTCGAAGACGCCGAGATCGCCGGCCTTGCTCGCAAGCGCTTCGAAAAGCGCGGCATCCAGATCCTGACCGATGCCAAGGTCGGCAAGGTGGACAAGACCAAGGACGGCATCACCGCCCATGTCGAGCTCAAGAGCGGCGACAAGAAGGAGATCAAGGCCGACGTGCTGATCTCCGCCGTTGGCGTACAGGCCAATTCCGAAAATCTCGGCCTTGAGAAAGCGGGCGTGAAGATCGATCGCGGTGTCATCGTCGTCGACGATCACGGCCGCACCAATGTGGAAGGCATTTGGGCCATCGGCGATGTCGCCGGTCCCCCCATGCTTGCCCACAAGGCCGAGCACGAGGCCGTCATTGCCGTCGAAACCATCGCCGGCAAGACTGTCCACGGCCTCGATAAATCGAAAATCCCCGGCTGCACCTATTGCGAGCCCCAGGTCGCCAGCGTCGGCCTCACCGAAGCCAAGGCCAAGGAACTGGGCCGCGACATCCGCATCGGCCGCTTCCCCTTCGTGGGCAATGGCAAGGCCATTGCTCTGGGCGAGCCCGACGGCCTCGTCAAAACCATCTTCGACAAGAAGACAGGCGAACTCCTGGGCGCCCACATGATCGGCGCCGAAGTCACCGAACTGATCCAGGGGTTCGTGGTCGCCATGAACCTGGAAACCACCGAGGAAGAGTTGATGCACACCATCTTCCCGCATCCGACCCTTTCGGAAACCATGAAGGAAAGCGTGTTGGACGCCTATGGTCAGGCGCTGAACATCTAAAAAGGCACGGATCGCCCAGACTCACCGCTCCGTGCTATGGTCTTGATGTCGGAGGAGGAAACCCCGACATCAGGTCGATGCATCCAAACGCAAGTCGAATGCATTGACCCATCGTCCATAACCCAATTGGAGAGCCAGTATGGAAGGTGTAGGTTGGATAGGCGCAATCATCATTGGCGGCATTGCCGGATGGATTGCCGAAAAGATTATGGGTTCTGACCAAAATCTTTTGATGAACATCATTCTCGGTATTGTCGGCGCCATCGTCGCCAATGCCATCCTTGCGATCTTCGGCATCAATTTTGCCGGCTGGATCGGCAATTTGATCGCCGGCGTCATTGGCGCCTGCATCCTCATCTGGATCGGCCGTATGATCCGCGGACGAACGTAACTCTCATGCGGCCGCGCCCTTTCGGCGCGGCCGGCACGCTCCATAGGGGCGATAGAACAAGAACACAGCGTCGTTTCCTTAGCTTTGATGAAGCTATGAGATGACCCAGGGGCAGATATGGTAACGCTTCTCGACACGGCGGCACGTCAGGCCGCCCGCCATCCGGAAAAGGCAAAGCGGCCCGATACCGAGATGCTGCGCAAGCCCGAATGGATCCGGGTCAAGGCGCCCGGTTCGCCGGTCTACCGCGAAACCCAGGAAATTGTCCGCAAGCATGGTCTGGTCACCGTCTGCGAGGAAGCCGGCTGCCCCAATATCGGTGAGTGTTGGAGCAAGAAGCACGCCACCATGATGATCATGGGCGAGATCTGCACCCGAGCCTGCGCCTTCTGCAACGTGCGCACCGGCCTGCCGACCGCGCTCGATCCCAACGAACCCGAAAACGTCGCCAAGGCCGTCGAAAAGCTTGGGCTTGAACATGTGGTCATCACCTCGGTCGACCGCGACGATCTGGCCGATGGCGGTGCGCAACACTTCGCCGACGTTATCCTCGCCATCCGGGCCCGCAACCCGCGTACGACGATCGAAATCCTCACGCCCGACTTCCTTCGCAAGGAAGGCGCGCTCGAAATCGTCGTCGCCGCCAAGCCCGATGTCTTCAATCACAACCTTGAGACCGTTCCGTCAAAATATCTCACGGTCCGTCCGGGTGCGCGCTACTTCCACTCCATCCGCCTGTTGCAGCGGGTCAAGGAGATCGATCCGCAGATGTTCACCAAGTCCGGCATCATGGTCGGGCTGGGCGAAACCCGCAATGAAGTGCTGCAGTTGATGGACGATTTGCGCATTGCCGATGTCGATTTCCTAACCATCGGCCAATACCTGCAGCCCACTCGCAAGCACCACAAGGTGGAAAAATACGTGACGCCCGAGGAATTCAAGTCCTACGCGACCATCGCCAAGACAAAGGGATTCCTGCTGGTGTCGTCGAGCCCGCTCACCCGCTCCTCACACCATGCCGGCGAGGATTTCGCCGAACTGCGCAAGGCCCGTCAGGCAAGGCTCGGTCTGACTTGATGAAAAAGACCTTCGAGCGTTTCGTCCCGCATTCGGCGGCGCAGATGCTTGCGCTCGTGGCCGATGTCGACACTTATCCCGATTTCATTCCTCATTGCGAACGCATGGATGTACGCCGCAGCGCCGACGCGCCGCAAACGCGCTTCGATGCCCGTATGCACATCAAGTTCGGTCCGATCGCTCAGGCTTATACAAGCCGCATCGAGGTCGATAGGGAAGCCTGCACCCTGCGCGCCCGCGCTGTCGACGGACCGTTTTCCCATCTCGACAGCATATGGCGTTTCACTGAGACGGGGCAGGGCACGTCCATTCGCTTCGATATAGACTTCGCGATTGCCAATCCCCTGTTGCGCGCTGTGGCCGAGCCGGCTTTTGCCGCCAAGCAGGAAGAAATCATCGACGCCTTCGTCGCTGAGGCGCACCGCCGCTACGGCGGTGCGCAGGATTAGGCTTTCCGGCGTGTTCCCTTGGTGCCGTTGAGTTCGACGGCTGAACGGAACAGTGCCTTCAACGCTTCCTCGTCGATCTCGTCACCTTCGGAAATGTCGATGGCCCGGCGGGTGTTGCCGTCGAGGCTGGAATTGAACAGACCAGTCGGATCGTCAAGGGAAGCCCCTTTGGCGAAAGTGAGCTTGATGTAATTTTTGTAGCTCTCGCCGGTGAACAGCGTTCCGTTATGCGACCACACCGGAACCCCGCGCCACTTCCATTCCTCCACCACCTCGGGCTCGACCTCTTTGATGAGCGCCCGAACCTTGGCAAGCTTTTCGCCGCGCCAATCGCCCAGATCGCTGATCCTGCCGTCGATCAGCCGCGAGGCTTCCGCTGCGTCTTGAGCCATCCTCTCTTCTCCCTCACTCAAACACCGGTCTGACGACCGGCGCGCCACCTTACCGCATGCGGCAGCACGAACATATAGAGCCCCGTGGCAAGCAGCAGGAACAGCGGCGGCAGCGGAGTGTAATAGATCCATTCGGCCGGCTCCATGCCAACTCCGAGCATGATGAAGATCGCCGCGACGGTGATGGTGAAGATGATCGAAAGCCAGCGGTGAATCTGGCGAATCCATTTGCTCAAGGAAAACCTCCGATACTTTGGTGAGCGGACACTTGTTCGCTCGATCATGTGCTCAATCCAATTGGCTGACGACTTTTTCGAGGTTCTCGAGGTTCTGCCGCCACCCGACCTTGGCGCCGCCGAAAGCCTGCTTCTGATCGGGACGGAAGCCGACCTGTTCCATGCGCAATTGCGTACCGTCGCCCGCAGGGGTGAGCGTAAAGGTCACCACGCTTTTGAGGGCATAGGTCGGATCTTCGTGATTGTAGTCCCACGTATAGGACAGCGTCTTGTGCGGCTCGACGGTCAGCACTTCGCAGTCCACGCCGCCCCAATCCCCCGACAGATTGAACTTGTGGCCCACCGAGGCATTGAAATCGTTCTTCATCAGCCATTCGGAGATCAGGTGTGGCTGGGTCAGCGCTCGCCAGATCTTTTCGGGAGGGTAGGGGATATCCCGCTCGACCACCACGGAGAGCGTTTCGGTTGATGCCTGGGTCATTGGTCCATCCTTTTCAGTAAATCCTCGAGATCGTCGAACCGACTTTCCCAGAAGCTGGTCATGTCCTTCGTCCAGTCGACCAGGGGCTTTAGGGCAGCAAATTCGGCACTGTAGTGGGTTTGGCGACCTTGCTGACGGTCGCGAACCAATCCGGCCCGTTTCAAAATTCCAAGATGCTTGGAAACGGCGGGCTGTGAGATGCCGGCCATGGCGGTGATGGCACTGACGGTCGTATCTCCATCGCGGCACAAGCGTTCAAAAATCGCCCGTCGCGTCGGATCGGCAAGTGTGCGGAACAGAATGTCGTGCGGCTGATCCATGATGTATAACTCGTGAGCTATTGATTTGACCAATAACTGACGAGCTATATGTGAGTCAAGCGAGAGGATGCAAAAAAGACAATATTGCTTGGGAGGGAATGGCCGTTATCCTTCGCCCGACTCAGAAGCAATGAGCCGACGTGGAGGATATCGATATGGACGTTTATTATCCGGTTGCCACCGTAACGCTGCTGGTAGGCATTACGCTCTTTGGCATGGCGCTGACCGTGGCGAGAACGCACGCGAAGACCGGTATCCTCGCCCCCGCAATGTCCGGCGATCCTCGCCTCGAGCGCGCGGTTCGCGGTCACATGAACACCATTGAATGGACATTGGTGTTTCTCCCTGCCATGTGGCTGTTCGCCATATATTGGAGCGTAACCTGGGCTGCCGTCTTGGGTGCCCTCTGGATTTTGGCGCGGATCGCTTATTTTATCGGTTATCTCGCAGCGCCCGAAAAACGTTATCCCGGCTTTTTGGCTCAGGTCCTGGTGACGTCGATATTGTTGTTCGGGGCACTCGGTAGAATAGTGTTTCTTTGGATCGCCTAATAGGAATCCAGCACCATTTCCAGCGCGACCCGCACGGAAAGTTGGCGCACGATATCTCGTCCCTGATCGCCGAACTCTTCCTTTCGGTGCAGCGTGCGCTCCTTGGTCGCCACGGCAAAGTGGACAAGCCCGATGGGCTTTTCCTCCGATCCGCCGCCAGGACCGGCGATGCCGGTAACCGAAACCGCAAGATCGACGCCGGCCTTGCGCAGCGCACCTTCGGCCATGGCGCGCGCGACCGGTTCGGAGACGGCGCCGTGCTCGGAGATAAGGTCCGCCGGCACGTCGATCAAGTCGGTCTTGGCGCGGTTATCGTAGGTTACGAACCCCCCATAGAGCATGCGCGAGGACCCGGCGACCGTGGTGAGCGAAGCGGCGATTAGTCCGCCGGTGCAGCTTTCGGCGGTGACCATCATATGGTCGGCCACTATGAGCCGATCGTTGACCTTTTTGGCCAGCGCCAGGGTTTCGGAATCGAGCATTAGGAGTGATCCTGCGGAATTTCGATGGTAGCGATAGCCTGGGCGGCTATGCCTTCTTCACGGCCAGTAAAACCCAGTCGCTCCGAAGTGGTTGCCTTCACCGCCACCCGGCTAGGCGAAATGTTGGCGATCTGCGCGATTCGCTCGCGCATCGCCACCACATGCGGCCCGATCTTGGGACGCTCGCAAATGATCGTGACGTCGAGATGCACCACACGTCCGCCCCGCTGCCGGACCAGCGATACAGCGTGTTCGAGAAAGATCGCCGAATCGGCGTCCTTCCATTCACTCTCGCTGGGCGGGAAATGCTTGCCTATGTCTCCATCCGCCAATGCGCCGTAAAGCGCGTCCGAGAGGGCATGCAGCACCACGTCCGCATCCGAATGGCCCTTGAGCTTGGCCGAATGCGGTATCGCGATATTGCCCAGGATCACTGCATCGCCCTCGGTGAAGGCATGCACGTCAAAACCTGATCCCACCCGCGTTTCCATGGTGTTTTCCTTCCCGACGATCCGCTCGGCCCGTTCGAAATCGCTCGGCAGCGTAACTTTGATGTTGCGTGAATCGCCCTGGGCGAGGGCGACCGACAGACCGGCCCATTCTGCAATGGCGGCGTCGTCGGTGAACCCGTCGCTCATTGCAATTGCACGCCGATGCGCATCGTAGATCGGTGCGAAGTGAAAGCCCTGCGGCGTCTGTGCGGCAAAAAGCTGCGTCCGATCCTCGGTTCCGCCCACCGTTTTTCCATCCGTCGAGCGTTTGATGGTGTCGGTCACCAGCGTTACCGGCAGCGCTCCATCTGCGCCATCGAGCGCCGCGATCACGTTGTCGATCAGTGTCGAATCTATGAACGGCCGCGCCCCGTCATGGATCAGGACGATATCGGGCGGATCGCCGGCCAGCGCTTCGAGTCCCTTGAGCACTGAAACTTGCCGCGTCTCACCGCCCGGAACCGGCGCACTGAGCCGCGGGTCGGAGAGTCCGAGCCCCGCGAACAAATCCCCTTGATCCGCGCCGATCACAGGGATCACCCGATCGATCTGCGGAGCGGCCAGAAGCGCTGAAAGCGTGCGGCTGAGCAGCGGAACACCGGCTATGGGACGGTATTGCTTAGGCGTGCCATCGCCACCGGCCCGCTCACCACGCCCTGCGGCAACCACGAGCGCGACAATTGTTCGAAACTGTGTCATTAAACTTTGACCATCCTTGGCCATAGGCCCGGGGCAAATCCTATCCCGCAATTAAACTTCCCCGCTGGCGGAAACAAGGACAGCAGGGCTGTCTTTAGCAAAACGATCCAGAACAGGGCATTGAAACGGCGCGATTTTTGACTAATCTGTCACCAAAATCGCCACGTTGTATAGTTTTGAGGCAGAAGATTGGCGCTGGATGCCCGCGAAATAAGCATTGGTGATCTGCCTGTCCGAAATTGTGCTTTCCTCGCACCCATGGCGGGGATCACAGATAGGCCCATGCGCGACCTCGTCGCTCGCTTCGGAGCCGGCTTGGTCGTATCGGAAATGATCGCCAGTGCAGCCCTCGCCACCGGCCAGAAGGAAATGGTGCGCAAGCTCGCTCCGTCCGGCGGCCTGCCGCATGTGGTCCAGCTCGCCGGCTGCGAGGCGGAGTGGCTGGTGCGCGGCGCAAAGATAGCCGAGGATGCTGGCGCCGATGTGATCGATCTCAATTTCGGTTGCCCCGCCAAGCGCGTCACCAACGGCTTCGCCGGCTCCGCCCTCATGCGCGTTCCTGATATTGCGCTCTCTTTGATTGAAGCCGTTGTCGACGCCACGAGCCTGCCCGTCACCGTCAAGATGCGTCTGGGCTGGGATGATGAAAACCTCAACGCGCCCGACATCGCCCGCAGGGCCGAGGCCGCCGGCGTGAGGCTGATCACGGTTCACGGTCGCACCCGCCAGCAATTCTATAAGGACACCGCCCGCTGGCACCTCGTCCGCCCTGTGGTCGATGCGGTTTCCATCCCCGTCGTCGTCAATGGTGATATTCTAGGCCCGGTCGAGGCCGATGCCGCGCTTGCCCAATCGGGCGCCCATGCCGTGATGATCGGCCGCGGCGCCCAGGGCCGGCCTTGGGTCGTAGGGCAGGTGGGTGCCCATCTCGCCGGCCGGTCCGGTCCCGCTGCCCCTGAAGGCGCGGACCTCATCGACCTCGTTGCCGCCCACTATGAAGACATGCTCTCCGAATACGGGACCGACCTGGGTGTCCGCGTTGCCCGCAAACATGTCGGCTGGTATCTCGACGCCATCGGCAACACCTCCAGCAAGTCCCGCCGCCCCGCAATGACCGAGGAAGACCCGCGCGCCGTGCTCTCGCTTCTCCCAGATATTTTCGATTGCGCCTGGAGCCGGGCCGCATGAACGCCGCGATCGAAATCGACCTGCACACCTCCATTCTGCAATCGCTGCCCCAGCCCGTCCTGGTCTGCGCCGAGGATGGCGCCATCATCTTTGCCAACTATGCCGCCGAAGCTTTCTTCCACGCGTCCTCGTCCATCCTGACACGGCAGAAGCTCTCCGATTTCATCGCCTTCGGGTCGCCCATCCTCAGCCTCATCGAGAGCGTCGCCACACGCCTCGCGCCGATGATTGAATATCGCGTTCAGGTCGGCACCTCCCGCGTCGCCGAGGATCGCATCGCCGACGTCTATGCCAGCCCGATTCCCGAAATGCCCGGCTTCGTGACGCTCATCTTCCAGGAGCGCACGATGGCTGACAAGATCGACCGCCAGCTCGTCTCGCGCGGCGCGGCGCGTTCGGTGACCGGGCTTGCCGCCATGCTGGCCCATGAGATCAAGAACCCGCTCTCGGGCATACGCGGCGCGTCCCAGCTCCTCGAACAATCCGCCACCGGCGACGACCGCGTGCTCGCGCGCCTGATCCGCGACGAAACCGACAGGATCGTCGATCTCGTCGACAGGATGGAGGTGTTCGGCGACGAGCGCCCGGTGGAGCGCATGCCGATCAACATCCACGTGGTCCTCGAACGCGTCAAACTGCTCGCGGCCAATGGCGTCGCCAAGGGCATCGCATTCTCGGAAGACTACGACCCGAGCCTCCCGCCCGTCCTCGGCGATCGCGATCAACTCATCCAGGTCTTCCTTAATCTCATAAAGAATGCCGCCGAAGCCCTTGATCGGACGTCTAAACCAGAAATTAAGATCATGACGGCGTTCCGCCCTGGCATCCGTATAGCGGTCACCGGGGTTGCCCAGCGCATTTCCCTCCCGCTCGAGATCATCATCGAGGATAACGGCCCCGGCGTCCCCGCTGATATCCTGCCGTTCCTCTTCGACCCGTTCGTCACCACCAAGCTCTCGGGCTCCGGCTTGGGTCTTGCCCTCGTCGCCAAGATCGTGGGCGACCATGGCGGCGTCATCGATTGCGACAGCAGGCCGGGCCGCACCCGTTTCCGTATCCTTCTGCCGGTTGCCAAGGGCGCCGACGCCAAGCCTTCCGAACACCAGGACTGACCACATGGCCGGACAAACCATCCTTCTCGCCGACGACGACGCGGCCATCCGCATGGTGCTCAACCAGGCGCTCTCTCGCGCCGGCTATGAAGTGCGCCCCACGGGCAATATCTCGACCATGTGGAACTGGGTGACGCGAGGGGAGGGTGATCTGCTCATCACCGACGTCTCCATGCCCGATGGCAACGCGTTCGACGTCATGCCCAAGATCAAAAAGCTCCGCCCCGAGTTGCCGATCGTGGTGATGAGCGCCCAGAACACCTTCATGACCGCCATCCGCGCGTCGGAAATGGGCGCCTACGAATACCTGCCCAAGCCCTTCGATATCACCGAGGTGCTTGCGGTCGTCGGGCGGGCCCTGGCCGATGCACGCCGCCCCGCCGCTGCCGACCGCAAGCCCGACGAGGGCGAGAACATGCCGCTGGTCGGCCGCTCGGCGGCCATGCAGGACATCTACCGCGCGTTGGCTCGCCTGATGCAGACCGATCTCACGGTCATGATCACCGGCGAGAGCGGCACGGGCAAGGAGCTGGTCGCCAAGGCGCTGCACAATTTCGGCAAGCGCAAGAACGGCCCGTTCGTTGCCATCAACATGGCCGCCATCCCTCGCGACCTGATCGAGGCCGAACTGTTCGGCCATGAAAAGGGCGCGTTCACCGGCGCAACGGCCCGCTCCTCGGGCCGGTTCGAACAGGCCGAGGGCGGCACGCTGTTCCTCGACGAGATCGGCGACATGCCCATGGATGCCCAGACCCGACTGCTGCGTGTCCTCCAGGAGGGTGAATACACCATGGTTGGCGGTCGCACCCCGATCAAGACCGACGTGCGGATCGTCGCCGCCACCCACCGCGATTTGAGCCAGTTGATCCGCCAGGGACTATTCCGCGAGGATCTTTATTACCGTCTCAACGTCGTTCCCATTCGTCTGCCGCCCCTGCGCGAACGCATCGATGACGTGCCCGATCTCGCCGCGAGTTTCCTGAAGGCGGCGCAGCGCGAGGGTGAGGTGCCCAAGGTGCTCGCCTCCGACGCCCTTAAGCTCATGCAGCAATATCACTGGCCTGGAAACGTGCGCGAGCTCGAGAACCTGGTCCGTCGCCTTGCCGCGCTCTATGCCGATGAGGTGATTTCGCTCGAAATCGTCCAGAACGAGCTCAACCTCACCGACCGCGCCAATTTCACCGCCAAGTCCGGCCCCGCCGATATCGCAACCGTGATCGAAACCGAGCTGGCCCAGCTTTTCCGTGAATATGAGCCGAACCTGCCTCCGGCCGGGGTTTATCAACGCGTTCTCGACAAGGTCGAAGTGCCCCTGATCTCAACGGTGCTCAATCTTTGCGCCGGAAACCAGATCAAGGCCGCCGAACTCCTGGGGCTCAACCGCAACACGCTGCGCAAGAAGATTCGCGGCCATGGCATTGAGATCGTTAAGCATTCTCGGCAGTTGGGATAGCTTTCTGACCGCGGTTCCAGGGAGCATCCCGCTGGGTCGCCTTGATGCCGCCGTCGAAAAAGCTTAAGTCCGCGCGAATGTGCCCTGGGGACGCATTTCCGGCTTCGGTCGGCCCTCGCTTCGGGTCGCATTGAACAGTGTCACATTTTGGCAACAACGGTCTTGAACCAAGGGCTGAGTTGGGCCAGACTCGTGGCCGGACGGCCACTTAGCGCCTGCGCAGGCGGAAAGCATTTCAATGCCAACCAAAAAGCGTTGCAGCAGGATTGTACGCTCCGGCCCCTTTGAGGGCGGGAGAGGCGGTGCCCATGGTCGATAGGGCAGGTTCAGCGACAAACCTCGGCTCGTCGCCCCGCCTTGTGTCAGGAACCGATTCATTGTCAGGCGACCAGCCGCTTTCGCGGCCCAAATCCAAGAACACGGCGCCGCTTTTCCACGATAACCGCCTGCTGCGGGCCGTGGGGTTCGTTGTCGTGCTTCTCGCCGTGGTCGTGGCCTCGAGCTCGTTCCTCATCATGAGCGGGACGACCGATATCGAGCCGGGCCCTGATGTGTGGACCTGGATCTGGATCACCAACGCCGTTCTTGTCACCCTGGTCGTGGCTCTGGTTCTGACCGAGCTCGTGATGCTGGTGCAGTCCCGCATCCGCAAGCAGGAAGGCGCGCGGCTGCAGGTCCGCATCGTCGCGATGTTCGCGATTGTTGCCGCCGGTCCGGCTTTCATCGTGGCCGTGGTCGCCATGCTGTCCCTCAATCAGGGGCTCGACCAATGGTTCTCCGAACGCATGCGGTCGATGGTCGATAACTCCCGCTTGGTGGCCAGGGCGTATCTCGTCGAGCATTCCCAGGTGCTCCGCGATGACGTGATCTGGATTGCCGAGCAGCTCGAGGTCAGCCGCGATACCTACCTTACCGATCCTGATCGGTTTCAAAGGATCCTGACTGCGGCCGGAACAACTCGGACAATGCCCTATACGGCCTTGGTCAATAGTTCGGGCGAAACGCTGATGCGGGCGCAGCTCAATGTTCAGGCCCAGATTCCCCGCGCGCCCCAAGCCGTCCTCGATGCCGCGGGATTTGGCGCTCCGACCCTTATCGCTCCGGGCTCCGGCTTCTCGCTCATCGGCGCTGTGGTCCAATTGCGCGGGTATGACAACGTCTATCTCTATGTAGCCCGCGCCGTCGATCCTCAGGTGCTCGAATATGTGCGGCTGGTCGATGAGAACATCACCGCTTACCGGCTCTACGATTCCAACCGGGTTGTTTTCCAGATTACCTATGCGCTCATGTATCTGGGCGTCGCCTTCGTATTCCTGCTGGCCGCGCTCTGGATCGGCATCGCTCTTGCCAATGGCCTGATCGATCCCATCCGCAATCTCATGATCGCCTCCAATCGTGTCTCGCGCGGCGATCTCGACGTTCGGCTCCCCGTGCCCGATCGGGGCGGCGACCTTCATGATCTCGCGGTGCGTTTCAACAAGATGACTGCACAATTGCGCAACCAGCGATCCGCGCTAGTCGCCGCCAGCCGCACCAACGATCAGCGCCGCCAGTTCACCGAAGCTGTGGTGGAAGGCGTGTCGGCCGGCATTATTGGCCTCGATGCCTTCGGCCGCATCACGCTCGTCAATTCCCGCGCCTGCGCTGCGCTCGGCCAGAGCGAACTCGATCTGATGAACCAGGAACTCGCCCAGGTCGCGCCCGAACTGGCGCCCACCGTCGAGCGCGCCCAGTCGGCGCGTCGGGGCAGGGTGCAGGACCAGGTTCAGCTTTCCTCGGGCTTCGATCGCCGCACCTATCAGGTGCGCCTCACCCGCGAAGGCACGATCACGGAGTCCAAGGGCTATGTCGTCACGCTGGACGACATCACCGAGTTGGTGGCCGCTCAGCGCAACAGCGCCTGGGCCGACGTCGCCCGCCGCATCGCTCACGAGATCAAGAACCCGCTCACCCCCATCCAGCTTTCTGCCGAGCGTCTGCGCCGCCGCTATGCCAACAAGCTCGTCGACGATTTCGACGTGTTCGACAAATGCATATCCACCATCGTGCGGCAGGTGGGCGATATCGGCCGGATGGTGGACGAGTTCTCCTCCTTCGCCCGAATGCCGTCGGCGGCAATTATTCGCGCCGACCTTTCCGACACCATTCGGCAGGCAGTGTTCCTCGAAAGCGTTCGCCAGCCCGAGATCAACATCAAGGCCGATCTGCCCGAGGAGACGGTCTATGCCTATTTCGATACGCGGCTGGTCTCCCAGGCGCTTACCAATTTGATCAAGAACGCGGTCGAGGCCATTGAATCGGTTGGGCTTGATACGATTGTCGATCCCGAAGTCATCGTGTCCGTAGTCTTGGAAGGCGAGGAGGCGGTGATTTCAGTCAGCGACAACGGCAAAGGATGGCCGGAGGAAAATCGGCACCGGTTGCTCGAGCCTTATATGACCACCCGTGAAAGGGGTACGGGGCTCGGACTTGCCATCGTCGCTAAAATCATCGAACAGCATGGCGGCCGCATCGACCTGCGCGACGCCCAGCCTGATTCCAATGGACGGGTCGGCGCGTGCTTCGCCTTCACATTGCCGTTGCATGAAAGTGGAAGACAGCCCGCCGAGCCGACCGAACAGGCTCCTGCCGACCAAAAAACGACCCGAGAGGAGACATCGCGCGTATCCGCGATGGCGATAAAGTAGATGGCTCGTGACATTCTAATTGTCGATGACGAACAAGATATCCGGGAACTGATCGCCGGCATTCTGGAGGACGAAGGCTACGAGCCGCGTCAGGCCTCCGATGCCGACAGCGCCCTCGAGGCGATCGCACGGCGTCGGCCCAATCTCGTGTTCCTCGATATCTGGATGCAGGGCTCGCGGCTCGATGGACTGCAGCTTCTCGATGTGCTGCAGGCCGATCATCCCGATCTTCCCGTGGTGATGATCTCGGGCCACGGCAATGTCGAGACCGCCGTGTCGGCCATCCGCCGGGGCGCTTACGACTATATCGAGAAGCCCTTCAAGATAGATCGCCTGCTGCTCATCACCCAGCGCGCTATCGAGGCGAGCAAGCTCAAGACAGAAGTTGCCGATCTCAAGGAACGCACCGGCGACGAATCCGAGCTGGTCGGTGTCTCCAGCGCCATCTCCCAGGTCCGCTCGCTGATCGAAAAGTCGGCGGGCACGCGCTCGCGCGTTTTCATTTCCGGCGGGGCAGGGACCGGCAAGGGCCTTTGCGCGCGTCTTTTGCACTTCAAGAGCCCCCGCGCCACAGGCCCCTTCATCGAGATAAACGCCTCGCTCTACGCTCCCGACGAGATTCCCGTCGTGCTGTTTGGTCGTGAAGTCCGCGACAAGAACGGGCTGCGCACGGAAGTGGGCGCCCTCGAACGTGCCCATGGCGGCACCCTCTATCTCTCGGAAGTTGCAACGCTCCCTCTCGAATCCCAGACCGCGCTTTTGCGCGCCCTGGTCGAAAACAAATTTACCCGCGTCGACGGCCATGGCCCGGTTCCAGTCGATGTCCGCATTGTTTCATCGAGTTCGCAAAACGTGGCCGCGTTGATCGAAGAGGGCAAGTTCCGCTCGGACCTCTTCCACCGCCTGTCAGTCGTGCCGCTGCAATTGACCTCGCTGCGAGAGCGACGTGAGGATATCCCGGCGCTCGTCACGCTCTTCGTCGCCCAGCTCTCGCGCATGCATAACCTGCCGCGGTTCCTGTTCGGCGACGACGCCATCGCCGTGCTGCAGGGGCAGGACTGGCCCGGCAATGCCCGCCAGCTCCGCAATGCCATCGAGCGGCTGCTGATTCTGGTACGCGACCAGCAGCCCCTCGACGGCATCATCACCGCCGCCATGCTACCCTCGGACATCTCCGAGGTCCTGCCCACCATCGGGGACACGGATTCTTCGGCCCATCTGATGAGTCTGCCCCTGCGCGAAGCCCGCGAGGTGTTCGAGAGGCAATACCTCATTGCCCAGATCGAGCGCTTCGGCGGCAATATCTCGAAGACCGCCGAATTCGTCGGCATGGAGCGCAGCGCGCTTCACCGCAAGATCAAGTCGCTGGGGCTTTAGATGCGTGTCATCATCTGCGGCGCCGGCCAGGTCGGCTATGGTATCGCCGAGCGTTTGTCCGCCGAGGGCAATGAAGTCACGGTCATCGACAACAATCCCGCCCTCGTGCAGCGCGTCCGCGACACCCTCGACGCCCGCGGCCTGCACGGCCACGGTTCCCACCCCGACGTCCTGGCCCAGGCCGGCGCTCGCGATGCCGATATGCTGGTCGCCGTTACCCAGGTCGACGAGGTCAATATGACCGCCTGCCAGGTGGCTCATTCGATCTTCGAGGTGCCCACCCGCATCGCCCGCATCCGCTCCCAGAGCTATCTCGACCCTGAGTGGAGCAACATGTTCTCACGCGATCACCTGCCGATCGACGTGATCATTTCCCCCGAAGTCGAAGTGGGCGAACTCATCCTCCAGCGCATGGCCTATCCCGGCGCCAACGAGATCATCACCTTCGAGGACGGGCAGGTCATGGTGATGGAGGTCGACGTCACCGAGGACTGTTCGGTGATCGACACCCCCCTGCGGCATCTGACCGACCTTTTCCCCAACCTCAACGCCACGGTGATGGCCGTGCGCCGCGAAGGCCAGATGCGGGTGATCCACTCCCACGAGCAGATGATCACCGGCGACCAGGCCATTGTCGCCGTCTCGCGCGACCAAGTGCAGCGCGTGCTTGGGCTCTTCGGCCGCGACGAAGCGCCACCCAGCCGCGTGGTCATCGCCGGTGCCGGCAATATCGGGCGTTACGTCGCCCGCCGCATCGAAGAGACCGACCCCTCGATCTCCATCCGCATCATCGAGAGTAACCGCGACAACGCCCAGCGCGCCGCGGAGGCCATGAATCACGCCATCGTCGTTTTCGGCGATGCCATGTCCGCCGACATCATGCGCGAGGTCGATGTCCGCGACGCCCATATGTTCTTGGGGCTGACCAACGACGACAAGACCAACATCCTCTCATCGGTCATTGCCAGCGAAATGGGCTGCCGCGCCAACATTGCCCTCGTGAACCAGGAGCACTATCCGCGCATCGCCAAGCGCCTTGATGTCGATGCTTTCATCAGCCCCCGCGCCATCACGGTCTCCAAAGTCCTGCGCCACGTCCGGCGCGGTCGCATCCGGGGGGTGTATACGCTCGCCAACGGCGCGGCCGAGATCATCGAGGCCGAAGCGCTCGAAACCTCGACTCTGGTCGGCAAGCCCCTGCGGGAGTTCAAGCTGCCCGCCGGCATCCGCATCGGCGCCATCGTGCGCGGCAGCGAATCGATCATGCCCACCGGCGATACGATCATCCGAGCAGGCGATTTCGTGATCGTCTTTGCCCTCGCCGCAAGCCTGCGCCAGGTCGAGCAGATGTTCCGGGTCAGCATCGACTTCTTCTAACCCCAGGGAGGACCGGCAGTGCCGACCATCGGAGTCCTGTCCGCCGGCGTCTTCGGGTTGTTCGCGCTCTCGATGCTCCTGCCGATGTTCGTCTCGCTGGTCGAGGGCAATTGGCGTGCCTTCGAAGCCTTCTTCCTCGTCATCGTCTCCTATGGCTTTCTTTCCGCCGTTACGATCATGGCCCTGAATTCGCGCCTGCGCACGCTCAACCGGGCAGGGGTCTTCACCGCCGCCATCACCGTCTGGCTGAGCCTGATTGCCGCCGCCACCCCCGCCTTCCTGCTCGTCGAAGGTCAATCGCTCATCCGTGCCCTCTTCGAGGCGACCTCCGCCGTCACCACGCTGGGCACCACCCTGCGCCCGCTATCCGACATCTCCCCTTCCATGGCGTTTTATCGCGGCACCCTGGGCTGGATCGGCGGCTTCACCACCCTGACCCTCGCCGCCTACGTCCTCGGCGCCTATCAGGTGGGCGGCACGCCCAACGCCAATCTGCGCCACATCCAGCACTCGCGCACCGAGAACGACCCACGCATCCTCGTCACCCTGCGATCCATAGCGCTGCCCTATCTCACCCTCACCATTGCCTGTGCCGTCCTGCTCGTCATCGTCCGGGTCCCCGCGGACACCGCCATCATCACGGCCATGAGCATGCTCGCAACCAATGGCTTCATCCCCGCCGAGCCGGGCGGGACCGTTCTCGGCAATCGTTTCGCCGAACTGATAATGATGGTTTTCATGGTCGTTGGCGCCACCTCCATCGTCTGGCACCGTCTCCTGCTGTCCCGCCTCGGCAAGGGCTCGCGCGAGCACGCCGAAGCCATGCTCTATCTCACCGCGCTCGCCGTTCTTTTGGTCCTGGCCGTGATCGCCTCGGTGCTCGCCCCGCCGCTGGGCCGCACCGGCTTTGAAAGCGCCTTCAACTACGTTTTCGACATCGTCTCGATCGCCACCACCACCGGCATCACCCACGACGAACGCCTCGGTGTCTCGATTCCCTTCGAGGTGATCCTCATCATCGTCTTTGTCGGCGGCTGTTCCTATTCCACCGCCGGCGGCATCAAGGCCTTCCGACTGGCCACCATGCTCAAGCATGTCAGCAACGAACTCGACCGGCTCGTCTATCCCAGCGCCATGCTGCGCGATGACGTCCAGTACGATGCCAATCAGCGCGTCATCGCCAAGGCCGTTTGGAGCACCTTCTTTCTTGCGGTGCTGACCGTCACCATCGGCATGCTGCTCTTTGCCACCCAAGGCCATGGCTTGTCTGCGGCCATGGCTCTGGCGGTCGGCGCGTTTTCCCAGGTGGGCAACCTTGCCGCCTCCGCCATTCCCGGCCTTTCCGAAGGCGTGGTTTCGGACGGAACGCTGCTGACCCTGTCCGCGCTGGCCCTTGTCGCCCGCATCGAAATCCTAGTGCTTTTGGCGGCAATCACGGGCAACCGCTGGTAGCAAGCGCGTCTAACCCATTGTTTCGACGCCTCTTCGCCGTCCTCGATTTTCATCAAAACGCTCTAGGCTCGCTCCGGGAGATATGCCATAGTCTCGCGGTTGACACGAGAATGCGTCGAACGGGCAGGGCGGCACCCAAAGCTGTTGTCAATCAATAAGGACGGTCGGGGCGTCTGACCTGGTGCCTTGTGCCCGACGCAAACAAGAGGCCGAGCAATGCCCAGTGAAAAGGTGCAGAACCTTCAGGATTCCTTTCTCAACCACGTCCGCAAGAACAAGGTTCCGGTGACGATCTTTCTCGTCAACGGCGTCAAATTGCAGGGCGTGATCACCTGGTTCGACAATTTCTGTCTGCTGCTGCGCCGCGACGCCCAGAGCCAGCTTGTCTACAAACACGCCATTTCGACCATCATGCCCGGCGCTCCCATCCAGCTCTTCGACCCAGAGAACCAGACTGATTGACTGATACGCCCGAAGAAGACGATGGCAAGGGCTTCGTGGATCTCCGCGAAGTCCCCACGCGCACTGGCCTTGTCACCCCCGACGTCCGATCCGTCCGTTACGCGCGCAGCGCCGATGCGCGGCATGCCGAATTCATCGGCCTTGCCGCGGCCATCGCGCTCGATCTCGTCTTCACCGAGGTTTTCAGGGTGCGCGAGATCAAACCGGCCACCTATCTCGGCGGCGGCCAGGTAGCCGAACTGGCCGAGCGGGCCAGGGAACTCAAGCTCGACCTGCTGGTGGTCGACGCTCCGCTTTCGCCCATCCAGCAGCGCAATCTCGAACGCGAGATCGGCGTCAAGGTTCTCGACCGCACGGCGCTGATCCTTGAGATATTCGGCGAGCGCGCCGCTACCCGCGAAGGTGTGCTGCAGGTCGAGCTCGCTCATCTCAATTACCAGAAGGGCCGTCTGGTCCGCTCCTGGACCCACCTCGAACGCCAGCGCGGCGGCGGCGGTTTTCTCGGTGGTCCGGGCGAAACCCAGATCGAATCCGACCGTCGCCAGATCCAGGACCGCATTCTCGTCCTCGAACGGCGCCTGGAAAAAGTACGCCGCACCCGCCAGCTCCAACGCGGGCCTCGCGCCGCCGTACCGTTTCCCGTGGTGGCTCTTGTCGGCTATACCAACGCGGGCAAGTCCAGCCTTTTCAATGCCATCACCGGGTCAGGTGTCATGGCCGAAAACATGCTGTTCGCAACGCTCGACACCACCGTTCGCCGCGCCACGCTTCCCCATGGCCGCGACATTATCCTCTCCGATACCGTCGGTTTCATCTCCGACCTGCCGACCGATCTCATCGCCGCCTTCCGCGGCACGCTCGAAGAGGTGACGCAGGCCGAAGTGGTCCTCCACGTCCGCGACGTTTCCAACCCCGATCATCCTGCCCAGGCCGCCGACGTGCTCTCGGTTCTCGCCGATCTCGGCGTCACCGGCGAAACAACGCCGATCATCGAGGTCTGGAACAAGATCGACAACCTTCCCGCGCAGCCCGACGGCCTCTCCGGCATCACGCCGGCCGGCAAGGTCGCCGCAGCGGTTCCGGTGTCGGCGGTGACGGGGCAGGGGCTCGATGATCTCCTCGCCGCCGTCGAAAAAGCCCTTTCCCAGGACGCGCGCCTGTTTTCCGTCCTCGTCCCCCACGAAGCCGGCGCCGAAACCGGCTGGCTCTATGCCAACGCCGAAGTGATCGCTCGCGACGAACCCGACGACCAGGGCACCCGCTACACCGTCCGCGTACTCCCCCGGCACCGGGCCGAGTTTCTGGAAAAATTCGCCGGCCGCATCACCGGGCTGGATGGGGCGTAAAGCTTAGCCGCCCCTGTTTGTTCAAGCGCGCCGAGACCCGGTTACTTCCCCGCCTTATCCGCCGCCCGAACCTCATTCCAATACCCGTCCAGCCGCTCCAGTCCGGCTTCGGCGATGTCGATGCCATCTTCCCGCGCACGGGCTTCGAGGTGCTCGAATCGCCTTACGAATTTCGCATTCGCATCACGCAGCGCGGCCTCCGGATCGATGCCAACGCGACGTGAAAGCGTTGCGACGGCAAAGAGCAGGTCTCCCATCTCTTCGATCTTGGCCGTCTCGTCTTCTCCGGCAAGGGTCTCCTCGACTTCGCCGATTTCCTCGCGCACCTTCTCGATGGCCCAACTAACTTCGGAAAAATCGAACCCAACCCGCGCCGCCCGCTTGGCCAGTTTCGCCGCCCGTGTCAGCGCCGGCAGCCCCACCGGCACGTCGTCGAGGAGCGACGGCGGCTTTTCTCCGCCCCGCCGCTCAGCCTTTTTCGCCCGCTCGGCCGCCTTGATCGTTTCCCAGCGCCTCTCGCTCGAAGCTGCCGACCCCGCCTCATCGTCCCCGAACACATGCGGATGCCGCCGGATCAGCTTCTCGGTCACCGCGTAGATCACGTCTCCGATGTCGAACAGCCCTTCCTCGCTCGCCATCTGGGCGTGATAGACCGGCTGCAACAGTAGATCGCCCAACTCGTCCCGCAGATCCTCGTAATCCTCCCGCTCGATCGCATCGGCCACCTCATAGGCCTCCTCGATCGTGTAGTGCCGGATTGATTTGAAATCCTGTTCGATATCCCACGGACAGCCATTCTCCCTGTCGCGCAGGCGCGCCATGATCTCGATCAGTCGGGAAATATCACGGGAGGGCTGCATGAGGAGGACCTTCGGCAAGGGATTCGATTAACCCATCTTAGCTGGCGGAGACCTCCTACGGCCAGTCCCGCAACACGAACCCGGGTCGTCCCTGCCTAACGCCGGAGTGTTGCAACTGAGGCCGCTCTACTGGGAACTCAGTCCCAAACGCTGCAACAGGCTTCCCTTCTCCCCTTGAGGGAGAAGGTGGCCGCGAAGCTGTGGGATGAGGGGGCGCAGCGCTTCCATTCCCTCAGGGCTTCGAAGACGAACACCGCTGTCACCCCGCCTTGATCAGCGGGATCGCCAGATCCTTGCGGAACAGATAAAGCAACGCCCGCAAAGCTTCGCCCTCTGGCCCCTTCAATCCCGGGTTGCGCTCGAGCGCCGCTCGGGCATCCTCGTGGGCCATCTCCAGCAGGTGCCGGTGCACGTCCGGCACCGCGATCCGATATCCCGGCATCCCCGATTGCCGCGTCCCGAGCAGATCGCCCTGGCCGCGCAGCTCCAGATCCTTCTCGGCGATCTCGAACCCGTCATCGGTTTTGCGGATCGTCTCCAGCCGCTGTTGTGCCGTCTCGCTCAAGGGTTCCGAATAGAGCAGCAGGCATGCCGACCTTGCCGATCCGCGTCCCACGCGTCCGCGCAACTGATGAAGCTGTGCCAGTCCGAACCGCTCGGCATGCTCGATGATGATGATCGTCGCGTTGGGCACATCGACGCCCACTTCGATTACCGTCGTCGCCACCAGGATCTGCGCCTCGCCCGCCTGGAAACGCGCCATCGCCGCCTGTTTGTCGGCAGAGCTCATCCGCCCGTGGACCATCTCCACCCGATCGCCGAAAATCTTCCTGAGTTCGGCGAACCGATCCTCCGCCGCCACGACGTCGAGCACTTCGCTTTCCTCGACCAGTGGGCACACCCAATAGGCCTGCGCGCCCTCATCGAGCCGCGCCGCCAGGCGAGATACCACCCGGTCATATTCCGAGATCGGCAGGGTCGCCGTATCGATCGGCTGCCGCCCCGCCGGCTTCTCACGCAGCACCGAAACATCCATGTCTCCGAAATGCGTGAGGACGAGCGTGCGCGGTATGGGGGTTGCCGTCATCACCAGCAGGTCGGTCTTGGTGCCTTTTTCTGACAGCGCGAGCCGTTGATGCACACCGAAGCGGTGCTGCTCGTCCACAACCGTGAGCCCGAGATTCGCGAACTCCACTCCGCTTTGGAACAGGGCATGCGTTCCCACCGCAATGGTGATCGATCCGTCCGCCAGCCCGGCAAGCGCGGCCCGCCGCTCGGCGGCGCTCATTTTGCCGGTCATCAGCACGATGCCCAGTCCCGCAGCCTCGGCCAGCGGCTTGAGCGTTTTGAAATGCTGGCTAGCCAATAGCTCGGTTGGCGCCATCAACGCCGATTGCCCGCCATCCTCTGCCACCATGCCCATAGCCACCAGGGCCACAACAGTCTTGCCCGAGCCCACGTCCCCCTGCAGCAGCCGCGACATCCGTACCGGCCGCTCAAGATCCTCGCCAATATCGGAAATCGCCAGCCGCTGACCGTCCGTCAGCGCAAAGGGCAGGGCGGTCTCGATCCTGCCGGTGATCTCGCCCGTCACCTTGCGCGCAATGCCCGAGGACTTCGTCATCGATTGCCGGATCAGGCTCAACGCGAGCTGACCGGCAAGGTATTCGTCATAGGCCAGCCGCATGCGCGAGGGCGAAACGATATCGCCCTCGGTTGGCCGCTGCGGCGTATGGATATGCTTGAGCGCTTCGGAGAAACCCGGCCAGTTCATGATCGTGCGCCGATCCTTGCCGATCCACTCCGGAATGATCGGCACCAGCTCGAGCGCAGAGGCGATCACCTTGCGCAGCGACTTGGACGATAGCCCTTGGGTCAGCGGATAGACCGGCTCCACCATCGGCAGCTTGGAAATCTCGTCGGGTGCCACGATATAATCGGGATGGGTCATCTGCTTTTCGCGTCCGAAAAACCCGATCTCCCCCGAAACGTACCGCTCTTCTCCGATCGGCAATTGCCGCTCGACCCACCCACCCTTGGCGCCGAAAAAGCTTAGGGTGATATCCCCGGTCTCGTCATGTGCGCGTATCCTGAGCGGAGCCCGGCTATTGCGCGGCGGCACGATGTGTTCGTCGATGTGGAGCTTGAGCGTTGCGATCGATCCGACTGGCGCGTGGGCCACCCCGTTCTGCGCCCGCCGGTCGATGACGCCCGAAGGCATGTGCATGAGCACGTCGAGCACCACGGCATCCTGTCCTTCGGGCGCACCGAAGAATTTAGCGAAAAGGGCCCCGAGCTGCGGCCCGACGCCTTTCATCGATTTCAGCGATTTGAACAGCGGATTGAGAAGGTCAGGACGCGGCACGACTCGATTCCGACGTATATGAACGGAAATAGAACACTAAATGCACAAGCGTGTTTGCAAAAGGCTGACAGACTTGTCGATCACGGCTATTAACTCCGATCTCAACCCTGTTATGCGGCACAAATGACCGATTCCGAAGACCTTCAGACGCGGCGCAAGCGCGTGCTCTACCGCGCCAACCATCGCGGCACCCAGGAAATGGATATCCTGATCGGCGGCTTCGTCGCAGACCATCTGGATACGTTCGATTCCGCCATGCTGAATCGGCTGGAAGTCCTTCTGGAACAAGAGGAAACGGACCTTCAGGCCTGGCTCGTGGGCCAGCGCGACATCCCCGAAAATGCCGATCGCGACCTGATCGGCATGATCCGAAATCACAAACTCTCCCAATCCCGATCCTGATGACCGACCTTTCCGACCGCCCCTCCCGGATTTTAGCCAATCTCCCCGACGGCATGCAGCCGGCGGTGCTGGCGCGTGCGATCGAGGAGCGGTTAAAAGAGGCGCCGCAAGCTCCTGTTTCCATTTGCTTTGTTGCGCGTGATGGCCGCCGCCTCCAGCGCATGGCCGACGCCCTCGAAGCCATGCTTCCCGGTCATCCCGTCCTCACTTTCCCCGCCTGGGATTGCCTCCCCTACGACCGTGTTTCCCCCAATGCGGTGACCATCTCTGCCCGCATGGCTGCCTTGGCGCAATTGGTCGATTCCGGCACCAAAGGGGCAATCGTCCTCACCGCCGTCAATGCCTTGATTCAACGCGTCGTGCCTCGCGATGTCGTTGAATCCATGACATTTTCTGCCGCGGCGGGCCGCATCGTAGATGGCGAGAAGCTCATCGCCTGGGCCAACAACAACGGTTACCTCCGCGTGCCCACCGTTCGCGAAGCGGGAGAATATGCGGTTCGTGGCGGCCTTATCGACCTCTATCCTGCCGGCCGCGACGCACCGCTGCGCTTCGATTTTTTCGGACAACAGCTTGAAACAATTAGAACATTCGACCCGGAAAGCCAGCGGACCACAGGCAATGTTCGCTCCATAACCCTGGTCCCGATGAGCGAAGCACTGCTCACCGAAGACACCATCCGCCGCTTCCGCCTCAACTACACAAAAACCTTCGGCGGCAACACGGCCGATGATCCGCTCTACGGCGCCATCAGCGCCGGACAACGCTTTGCGGGAATGGAGCATTGGCTGCCGTTCTTCTATGAAGAAATGGGGACGCTAGCCTCCTATCTTGCTGATGCGCCAGTGTTTTTTGACGATCAGGTGCGCGAGGCCTATGGCGAGCGCCGCGAGCAGATCCGCGACTATCATGCCGCCCGCAAAGAGGCTCGCGAGCAGGGAAATACCGCCGGCGCGCCCTATAAGCCGATCGCACCGGCACTGCTATACCACGTCGACAGCTCCCCTTATGAGTTGGTTCGCGGTCACGAAATTTCCGAGCTCACCCCGTTCCTCCCCGCCGATGAGAGCCTGCCGGTCATCGATTGCGCCGGCCATCTGGCTCCCAATTTCGCCGCCGAACGACAGGCCACCGATACCAATCTTTTCGAAGCGGTGATCAGCCGGATCAAGTCCGAAGCGCGGGCGGGGCGGAAAACCGTCGTGACGTGCTGGACCGAAGGTACCCGGGATCGCATGGGGCAGGTTCTCAAGGATCACGGGCTCAAGGCGATTAAAAAGCTCGAAAACTGGCATCAGATTTCCGCTCTCAAGGTCGGTCAACTCGGCCTGGTCGTGGTCCCGCTTGAAACCGGCTATATCACTGACAACATTGCGGTTTTGTCCGAGCAGGACATCCTGGGCGAGCGCATAATCCGCCAAGCGCGGCGCAAGAAGGCGTCCGATGCGCTTACCGAAGCAACAAGTCTTTCGGCCGGTGATTTGGTGGTTCACGTCGACCACGGCATCGGCCGTTTCATTGGCCTCAAGGCCATCGAGGCAGCCGGTGCGCCGCATGATTGCGTCGAAATCGAATATGCCAAGGGCGATAAACTCTACCTGCCGGTCGAAAATATCGAGCTTTTGTCGCGCTACGGCTCGGAAGGCGCCGAGCTCGATAAGCTCGGAGGCGTGGCTTGGCAGGCTAAAAAGTCCAAGCTCAAACAGCGCATCCGCGACATGGCCGAGCAGCTCATCAAGATCGCTGCAGCCCGCGAAACGGCTACCACCGAGCCTGTGGAAATCCAGACCGGCTCCTACGACGAGTTCTCGGCCCGCTTTCCCTATGAGGAAACCGAAGATCAGCTTGCGACCATTGAAGCGGTATTCGATGACCTCACGTCGGGTCGCATCATGGATCGCCTGGTCTGCGGTGACGTAGGATTCGGCAAGACCGAAGTGGCGCTGCGCGCTGCTTTTATCATGGCGATGAGCGGAAAGCAGGTTGCGGTAGTCGTGCCGACGACGCTGCTCTCCCGACAGCATTTCAAGACCTTCTCCGAGCGTTTCGCCGGCCTTCCCGTCCGGGTTCGGCAAGCTTCGCGTCTCGTGCCTGCCGCCGAACTGAAGGCCACCAAGGACGGTCTCAAGGACGGCAGTGTCGATGTCGTCGTCGGCACTCACGCACTGCTTTCGAAGTCCATAGCCTTCCGTGACCTGGGCTTGCTGATCATCGATGAGGAGCAACATTTCGGGGTGGGGCACAAGGAACGGCTCAAGGAACTCAAGAGCAACGTTCATGTTCTGACGCTGTCGGCGACACCCATCCCGCGCACGCTGCAACTCGCACTCACGGGCGTTCGCGATCTGTCGCTGCTGGCGACCCCGCCGGTGGACAGGCTCGCCATCCGCACCTTCGTGTCGCCCTTCGATCCGCTTGTCGTCCGCGAAGCCCTGCTGCGCGAAAAATATCGCGGCGGACAGGCCTTCTACGTCTGTCCCCGTATTTCGGATCAACCGGACATCGCCCAATTCCTCAAGGAACACGTACCCGAGGTCAGCTTCGTGGTTGCGAATGGCCAGATGCCGCCGCAACAACTCGATGACACGATGAACGCCTTTTATGACGGTAAATTCGATGTTCTTGTCGCGACAACGATTGTCGAATCCGGTCTGGACGTTCCGACAGCCAATACACTGATCGTTCACCGTGCCGACAAGTTTGGTCTGGCCCAGCTCTATCAGATCCGGGGCCGCATCGGCCGGTCGAAAACCCGAGCTTATGCGATCTTCACCGTTCCGGCCGATCGCAAGCTCAACGATCAGGCGCAGCGGCGACTGCAGGTGCTTCAGTCGCTCGAATCGCTGGGCGCCGGTTTCCAGCTTGCCAGCCACGATCTCGATATTCGCGGGGCAGGAAACTTGCTCGGCGAAGAGCAATCCGGCCACATCCGTGAAGTGGGGTTCGAACTCTATCAATCCATGTTGGAAGAAGCGGTCGCCTCGCTGCGGGCAGGGCAGGCGGCCGAGGAAGAAGAGGCGGGGCAATGGTCCCCACAGATCTCTCTGGGCATGCCGGTGATGATTCCTGAAGGTTACGTGCCCGATCTCCAGGTACGCATGCAGCTCTATCGTCGGCTGGGCGACCTGACGGACCCCCGCGAAATCGACGCCTTGGGTGCCGAAATGATCGACAGGTTCGGCCGTTTGCCAGAGGAAGTCGAAGCTCTGCTCAAGGTTGTGCTGATCAAATCGCTGTGCCGTGCTGCCAATGTGGAAAAGGTCGATGCAGGTCCCAAGGGCGCATTAATCACATTGCGGAACGGGGTTTTCCCAAATCCTGCCGGATTGGTGCGCCATATCGCCGACCCAGGACAGGCGGCCAAGCTGCGGCCTGATCAGAAGATCATGTTCGCACGCAATTGGCCGACCGCAGAGCAGCGTCTCAAAGGCAGCGCAGCAATCCTGTCGCGGCTTGCGGCGCTGGCCAGCGCTTAGGGGCGGCTCATCTTCATATAGGTGATGGACCGCATCAATTTTTCGTCATGGGTGCTTCAAGGCTGGCGATCAGGTTCATCATCAAACCCAAGAGTATCCGGGGTGAAGCCTTTGGGTCACACGTCGAGTTCAACGTCGTTGGCAGAGAGACGGTGTCATGCTATTGCCCGATTTCGCCGCTCTTGAAAGTACCCAATCCGTTCGATTCCGGCGGGTTCAACCGCCCAGAGCAACAGGAATTTCCATGAAAGTTTTAAACGCGATACTTGCCGGCGCTGTCGCCACGGGACTAGCCTTTTCGATGGCTGGCACCGGTTATGCGCAGGAAGCCGCAGGAGCCGCGGGCGCGGGAGTGGTCGATACGGCTGAAACGGCCGACGGTTCGACTGAAAACAACTGGCTCAAGGTTTGCAGCGAACTCGACGATGGAGGGCAAGCTTGCATCATGCGCCAGGTCGTGACCAACACTGGCGTTTTCACCGGCTCATTCCTCTTGCGTGACGATCCGAGCCAGGAAAGCCGGCTGCTCGCCGTTGCCTCCGTGCCGATCGGGGTTTTGCTACCGTTTGGGCTCACCTGGCAGATCGATAGCGGCAAGCCGGTGCGCGTTCCCTACATGCTTTGCGATCCGCAGGCGTGCTCGGCCCAGCTCGTCGTCAACGAATCCTATATTCAGAGCCTAAAGCGCGGCAGCCAGCTCAAGCTGATTGCCAAGAACCGGCAGAACGAGGACATCACGATCAATATCGACCTTGCCGGCTTCACCGCGACCTACGACAATCCCGAGGGGATTTCGATCGAGGAGCTGAATCAGGCCAATTCGACTGAAAACGTTCTTGAGCAGGTTCTTCAGGAGCGTGCAAACCAGCTCCGGGAAGACATGGAAACCGGCGGCGAAGCTGCCGCGGGCGAAGCTCCCGCTGAAGGTGCCGCGCCCGAGGCTGCGCCTGCGCAGTAACTGGCTTAGTGCTGGTGCCGATGCTCCGGCATGTCTTTGAGTTCGTCCTTGGTCCAGCTCGTTACGGCGTGAACGTTTCCGTCTTCATCGCGCATGAAATCGAGCTGACCAAGGGGAACTGCCACAGGCTTTGAGCCAATCCCCAGGAAGCCGCCCACGTCGATCACGGCCTCGGCCATGGAACCTGTTCCGTGAAGGTGAGATACTTGGCCCACCTTATGATCGTCGGCGCCGTAAACCGTAGCGTCCTTGAGTGCGCTTTCGGTCAGTTCGCTTTCTGCCAAGCGGACGTGGGATGAATGATCCATGATGTGTCTCCTTGCATGGGGTGGGCAAGGATAATCCCAAGGTCTGTCTGCGGTTCCGCTAATTAGAGCCCTCGGGATTTGCTGGACACGCCCTAGAACTCGGATTTCCCGGCGTCGGGAGCACGCAGATCCTCGACGCTAGGCACGCCGCCCCCGAGGTTAACCGGGGTCACGATCATAAAGCCGTATTCCGTCTTGCAGCCATTGTCTCCAATGTTGCCGGAAACGCATTCAACCTCTGCCTTCTGGCGAACCGTGGTCTGCTCCAGGCTCCGTGACGGATTCGAAGAAGAAGAGGCACAGCCTGCGCAAAGCAGAGCGACAAGCACGGCGGCGGCAATTTTCATAGGTCCGGTTCCACACCTGTTTCGAAGACAATCGATCCTATGCATCGGCTCGCCGGCTTTTTCCAGCCTTCGGCTTCGCAACCGGATTAATTATCGGTGATCGATCCGGCCCAGTCAGACTGCCGCCGATCGCGAGCCCATGTTCTGCCGGAATGCCCAATCCGGCACTTCGATCACGTTGTTCGCCGATGTTTCGACAGGCCGGCGATACGCGATCTCCCAGGCGCGTTCGAGGATTTCCTCGATGGAAATACTGAGTTCGCCCGGCAGGCTCCGTGAACGGGCCAAGCTTTCGAGGACCGCATGGGCCTGTCCGCAAACGGTTTTCTGGCGCAACTGATCGAGTGACATATGTTTCATAGCACCATGGTGCCCCTAGAGGCAAAATCGCCGGCAAACAAGCCCGCGTCAAATTGAATCAAATGCGGGCCGCGCCTAGGGCAGGGTGGGAGGCTCCCGTTCATCCTTTTCGGCATCAGTCATGCGTTGGTAGCGCCGGCGCGTGATGAAAAACATGACGACTGCCACCACCAATGCACCACCCAGCATTGCGATGCCGAACTCGGTCGCCGACAATCGCAGTCCGATCAGCAGGAGGATGACGACGAGAAGACTGGCCGCAATGAGAAAAATCCGCATGATATCTCCACCCAATTGAGATGATCGTCTCCCGTTTGGACAGCCAATGCAAGCAGGCTCGGGAGTAACGAGGAAGGTCAGGCCTTGGCAGAAGAACGCAGTCCCCTCATGGCGCCGAGATTGATGCCACTAGGCGATAGCGCGATTCTTATTCGCTTTGCGGATCGACTGACCCTTGAGGCAAACGCGGCAGCGATAGCGTTCTCCCGAAACATCAGGGCAGCCGACCTCTCGGGCGTGATTGAGATCGTTCCCAATCTCGTTTCGGTGCTGGTTCGCTACGACCCGCAGCGCATTGGCTACAATGCCCTATGTGGCGAAATTCGCATTGTCGGCGCCAGCCATACGGGCGAGGAAAGTTGGGCAACGCACAGGGTTCCCATTTTCTATGGGGGAGAACACGGTCCTGATCTCGCGGCAGTGGCTGAAAGCCTCGGGTTGGACATGCCGAAATTCATAGAACTGCACAGCGTCTCATCTCTAACGGTGCTTTCGACGGGATTCGCGCCGGGGTTTGTCTACTGCGGTCTGCACTCCGAGGTACTATCCATGCCGCGACGCGAGGCAGTGCGCGCCTCCGTTCCGCCAGGGAGCGTGCTGTTTGCCGCGCGCCAAACGGCGATCGCGGCGACGTCCATTCCAACCGGCTGGTCGGTCATCGGACGCACAAAGTTTATCAATTTCGATCCCGGCACCATGCCCCCAACGCGGATGCGTGCCGGAGACAAGGTGACGTTCGAGGTGGCATCGTGAGTCGCATCGAGCTTTTGCGCGTCAGCCCTCTGACTACGATTCAGGATGAGGGGCGAATTGGACTGCTCTCGCACGGCATCGGTGCTTCCGGCCCAATGGACCGCAATGGCTACCGTCGGGCGGCGGACGTCACGAACAGAGCCTGTGGCGCAGCCATCGAGGTGGGACCGCAGGGAGGCGACTTTATCTATCGTGGGTGCCCGCTGATCGCCGGATTCGCCGGCGGGGTGTTCATCCTCGAGGTGGATGGCGAGCCTCGACCCTGGCCTGCTTCCGTCGAACTTGTCGATGGTACGCGAGTGTTTATGCGGACGGGTCCGGCGGGAAACTATGGTTACATACGCTTTGCCGCACAGATCGATGTGCCAGAGGTTCTTGGGAGCCGATCCACAAACGCCACCGTCGGGCTGGGAGGACTGAAGGGGAGGGCGCTGCGGGTTGGAGACGCGTTGGGACTCGTGGCGCTGGAGGCCGATTCACCCGAACCGGTTCGTTCCAAAAATGAAGAGACGGGCGCAATCCGCTTCGTCTGGGGCATTCATGCCGAACTTTTTCCTTCCACAGTTCGCGAGGCATTCATCGGTACGGATTTCCGCGTCTCACCGCGCATGGACAGGATGGGAGTGAGACTAGAGAACACCGCATCGGTTTTCGAGAAGGCGCGGATTCTTGGCCTCGTTTCCGATGCGGTAGTGCCAGGCGACATCCAGATTCTGGGCGACGGAACGCCCATCGTGCTCATGCGCGACAACCAGCCCACAGGCGGCTATCCGCGGATCGGCACGATTATCGATGCCGACATGGATCGGTTTGCGCAGACGCGGCCCGGGCAGCCTGTACGTTTTGCTTCTGTCGCCGTCGAGCATGCCCACAGGATAGCGGGAGGGCGGAAGTGATCGATCTTAATGCCGATCTCGGGGAGGGCATCGGAGATGATCTGGCGATGCTGCAAATCGTCACCCGCGCCTCGATCGCTTGTGGTGGTCACGCCGGCGATGAGACCACCATGCGCACAGCCCTCCGTGGGGCTTTGGCCCACCGTGTCACGATAGGCGCGCATCCCGGCTTTGCCGACCGGGAACATTTCGGCCGCCGCCGCCTGGATCTGCCTCTGGCGACGATTTGCGAACAGGTAGCTGGCCAGATTACGACCCTTAAGGCGGTCGCGGTCGAGGAGGGGGCGAGAGTGGAGTATTTCAAGCTTCACGGGGCACTGGCCAATATGGCTTCCGAAGATAGTAATCTTGCATCGGCCATCTTTTCCGCCATCAATACCGAGTTCCCGGAATTGGCGGTTCTGGCGCTTGGCCAATCCGGGCAGACCGAGGCGGCGAGTGCACTCGAGCTTGATTTTATATCGGAAGCCTACGCCGACCGTGCCTATACGGCTGACGGGCTACTTGCATCTCGAAGCCTGCCGGGCAGCGTGATCGAAGATGAGCAGACGGTTGTCGAACGCTGTTTGCGCCTCGCCGAGAAAGGGGAGATCATTGCCATCGACGGCAGCGTCTTTCGATCGGATGCGCGATCCATATGCTTGCATGGGGACACGCCCGGCGCAGTCGGGCTGGCGAGATCGGTCCGCGAGGCGCTGCAGGGGGCGGGTTTTATGGTGCTGCCATCGAACGCCAGATTGCCGCTCCGTTAACAGAACCTACACAAAGCTATGGTTTTTCAAAGACTCGTGCGAACGCATCGACAATCTTGTTTGTACTGGGTCGGATTGTATGAGCATCAAAACTGCATCGGCGCGCCGCCGCTCGTTTGCCGCTGCCATGGGTGCGGCTGCGGTATCGGCGATGATTCTGAGTGGCTGCACAGGCCCCGATCTTTTTGCCGGCAACGAATTTTTCTCTGAATCCTCGATGGGGGTCGGTGCATCACCCAGGGTTAGCACTGCGTATCATCCGCCCAAAGGCGGCGGGCGCCATCAAATAGGTAGGCCCTATACGGTCGCAGGCAACCGTTTCGTACCGCGCGAGCAGCCTGATCTCGATCAGACAGGTACCGCGTCCTGGTACGGCCCAGCCTTTCACGGGCGCCTCACTGCCAATGGCGAGATTTTCGATCAGCACTATCTCTCGGGCGCTCACCCGACACTGCCGTTGCCCTCCTATGTGCGCGTAACCAATCTCGAAAATGGTACGTCCGCGCTTGTGCGGATCAATGACCGGGGACCGTTCTCGAACGATCGTGTGATCGATCTTTCCCGCCATACGGCCCAGGTTCTAGGTTTCCAGCAGCAGGGCACCGCGAAGGTGCGGGTGCAATATGTCGGGCCGGCGCCGCTCAATGGCGACGATACGCGGTTTCTCACGGCATCGATCAATCAATTGACGCCGTACGAGATAAACACCCGGATGGCCTATCAGCAGACGCAGGTTGCCGAGGCGGCGCCTCCGGCCCCTGCGAGCATCGCGCCAACACCGGTACCGCGCCCCGCTACGGCCAGCGAGGCGGCAAATGCTGCGGTAGCCCCTGCCGCACCCGATCACATCCCATTCCAGGTGCTCTCTTACAGCGCCATGCAGGACCTTGAGCCCGTGGAGGAGCCTGCCGGCACGCCCATCCGCATGGTGCTCGGTACCTTCGAGAGTGAAGATGCCGCCCGGGAGATCGCTACCGAGGTTGCGTTGCTGGGGGCCGTCGATACGGCGACGATCGTACAGGGCGAGCAGACAGTCACGCACCTGATGCTGAGCCATCTTCGCGAAGGTGTGACTGAGACCGACGCCCTGCAACTGGCCACATCCCTTGGCTTGGCCCCTACGATTTTGTATTGATTGGAAGAGGTTTAAGTTGGGAGTAGCGCTACGGCGCGATGACTTCTCATGGTTGGTTTGGGGCGCCTTGGGCGCTTAGCGTTGTTTGGCATCGCGTTCTTTGGGGCGCTATCGGGCAACGCCAATGCCCAACTCGATTTCGACACCAGCGCACCCTACGCCATCCTCGTTGATCAGGAATCCGGAACCGTCCTGTACCAAAAGGATGCCGATACCCCCATCGAGCCGGCCAGTATGGCCAAGCTGATGACTATCGCCGTGGTTCTCGACATGGTCGATCGCGGCGCTCTCGAACTCACCGACCAGTTCTTCATTTCCGAACATGCCTGGCGCACAGGCGGCGCTCCGTCGGGCGGTTCGACCATGTTTGCCGAACTGGGTTCGCAGATCAGTGTCGATGATCTTCTCCATTCGGTGATCATCCAATCAGGCAATGATGCGGCGATCGCCTTGGCCGAAGGGATCGCCGGGAGCGAAGCGTCGTTTGCCGCCATCATGAACGAGTTCGCGCTCGATATCGGATTGGAGGATTCTCACTTTACCAACGCAAGCGGGTTGCCCGACCCCGAAATGCATGTGACGGCACGGGATCTCGCCGATCTCGGCCGTTACATCATACGGGAGTTCCCGGACTACTATCCTGTGTTCGCCGTTGAGGAGTTCACCTGGAACGGGATTACCCAATCCAACCGTAACGGTTTGCTTGGACTCGGGATCGGTGTTGACGGCCTCAAGACGGGCCATACGACCGCAGCCGGTTATGGCATTGTCGTTTCGACCACCGAAGGCGGGCGGCGGCTTGTGGGCGTGCTCCATGGCATGGAGAGCATCAATGAGCGTAACGAAGAAGCGCGCAAGCTCATAACCTGGGGCGCGCGCAGTTTCGAGCGCATTCCGGCCTTCGCGGAAAATGCCATTGTCGGCTATGCGAATGTTTATGGTGGGGAAACCGCGCAGGTCGGGCTCGTGGGCGAAGGTAGCATCGACATTTACCTACCGCGAGGTAACCGGCGCTGCCTTTCTGCCAACATAGCTTACACCGCACCCATTCTGCCGCCCGTCGAGGCCGGCGACAGACTTGCGCAACTCAACATACTTTGCGATGACCAGCTTATCCAGACCGCGCCGCTTTATGCGGCCGAGTCTGTTGGCGAGGGCGACATCGTGCGCAAGGCGACCGACGCTCTTTGGGAAATGGCCTTCGGCTGGATCTGATGCATCCGGCATTTGTGCCGGTAACGACAAGAGCTGAATGGATATCCATGGCCGCCGACCAGGAGCGATCGACGAAACCCCGTTTCATCACGTTCGAGGGTGGCGAGGGTGTGGGGAAATCGACCCAGGTCCGCCGCCTAGCCGATCGGTTGGCCGCGCGGGGTATCGCAGTGGTGCGCACCCGCGAACCGGGGGGAACGCCAAAAGCAGAGGCTGTCCGCTCATTCATCCTGCAAGGCAAACCCGAGAGCTGGGGTGTGGGCGCCGAGGCGGTACTGTTTGCCGCCGCCCGGCTCGATCATGTCAACGAGTTGATCGCTCCCTCCCTCGCTGCCGGCAAATGGGTCATTTGTGACCGCTTCGCGGATTCGACGCGGGCATATCAGGGACTGACCGGTGGCGTTGACGACAAGCTCATCGACGCCCTCGAGCATCTTGCGCTCAACGGACACACACCTGATCTGACCATCATTTTGGATATGGATCCCGACATCGCTTTCGAACGCGTGCGGCAGCGCGCCCTCGACGACGGCATGCCGGCGCTTGCCGACCGATTTGAAAAGGAAGATCTCTCTTTCCATCGCCGGCTGCGTGATAATTTCCTCGCCATCGCTGTCGCAAATCCCGGCCGATGTGTGGTCTTGTCTGCCGACACCGACGAAGACACTCTGGCCGAAGCGGTTTGGGCGGCGTTGGAGGACCATTTCTCCGATCTGCCGGCCGAAAGGCTGGCAGAGTGAGCGTGGAACGCCGCGAAGCGGACCAGATCGAAGGAGTCCCGGCACCCGAATTCGGGCGCCGGCTCGGACACGAAGAGGCCTTTCAAAATCTCACCAATGCACTGGAGCGTGGTCGGCTGCCCAGCGCGATTCTGTTGCACGGTCCTCGTGGGGTAGGCAAAGCTACGTTTGCCTTTGACCTTGCCCGCCTTGTTCTCTCGCGGACATCGGACGAAAGCGAATATCGGGTTGCCGCCCAGCTCGCAGCGCTTTCGCACCCGAACCTTTTCGTTTTGCGACGCGCGGCTGATCCCGCCAATGCCGAGCGGTATTTTTCGGCAATCCGCGTTGATGATGTCCGCGCCATGCGCGATGCGCTTCATCAAACGCGGGGCAGGGCAGGGTACCGCATCGCAATCATCGACAGCGTCGATGACTGCAACGCCAATTCGGCCAATGCGCTCCTGAAAACGCTTGAGGAGCCGCCCGCCGAGACGATGTTCATCGTCATTTCTCACAAGCCGGGAGGTATGCTGGCAACCATCCGGTCCCGATGTCAAAGCTTCGGTCTGCGCCCGATTGCAGATGACCATGTCGAAACGGTGCTCTCGTCGGTGCGCTCCGATCTCGAACCTTCCGAGCTTTCCCGCGCCGTCAGCTTCGCTCAGGGCCGTCCTCGCCGCGGGTTCGAGGCCTTGATGCTGGAGGAGGGCGATGTACTCGATGCGCTCCAGACTTGGCTTAAGGCCCCGGCCTCCCACCCGACCCGCGCTCATCTTGCCATTGCAGATGGGCTCGCCGCCGCAAAGGGCGCGGAGTTGGCCTTCGGCCAGGACATGATCCGCGATTGGCTGGCTGGCGAGGCCGCGATTGCCGCGCGAGAAGGCGGCGTATCGGCGCGTTTCCGCCTTGCGTCTGCCAATACACTATGGGAGAAGGCCAACGCCCTTGTCGCTGACGCCGATATCTACAATCTCGACCGGCGGCAAACCCTGGTTGCGGTGTTCGATCTCATCCGTGACCATGTGCGCAGAACCACTCCCGTGAGCTGACCAATCGCCCATGAGCCGCCCGACCTTCTACATCACAACGCCGATCTTCTACCCCAACGGCGTCCCCCATATCGGCCACGCCTATACCGCCATCGCCAGCGATGTCATCGCGCGCTTTCACCGGCTTGATGGCAAGGACGTCTTCTTTCTGACCGGTACTGATGAACACGGCCAGAAGATGCAACAGACTGCCGAAAAGGAAGGGATCACCCCGCTCGAGTTGGCGACGAAGAACTCGCAGGTCTTTAAGGATCTCTGGGCCAAGCTCAACATTTCGTACGACGACTATATTCGGACCACCGAACAACGCCATCACGCCGCTTCCCAGGCAATCTGGGATAAGATGGTCGCAAAGGGCGACATCTATCTCGATTCCTATTCCGGCTGGTATTCGGTGCGGCAAGAAGCCTTTTTCGACGAGAAGGAAACCATCGTCAGCGAAGACGGCGTCCGCCGTGAACCGTTGGGCTCACCCGTCGAATGGGTTGAAGAGGAAAGCTATTTTTTCCGCCTTTCGGCTTATGGTGAAAAGCTGCTGGCCCACTACGAGGCCAACCCGGGCTTCATCTTGCCGGCCGAGCGGCGCAACGAAGTCGCCAGTTTTGTCAAATCCGGTCTGCGTGATCTTTCGATATCGCGCACGACCTTCGATTGGGGCATCCCGGTTCCCAACGATCCCAAGCACATCATGTACGTTTGGGTCGACGCCCTGACCAATTATATCACCGCCGCTGGCTATCCGAACGAAAGCGCGGAACGGTGGAAATACTGGCCGGCCGACATCCACATGATCGGCAAGGACATCATTCGTTTTCATGCCGTTTACTGGCCTGCTTTCCTGATGAGTGCCGGGATCGAGTTGCCTAAGCGTGTTTTTGCGCACGGCTTCCTTTTCAACCGCGGCGAAAAGATGAGCAAGTCGGTGGGCAACGTGGTCGATCCGTTCGACCTCGTCGACAAATACGGCCTCGATGCCATGCGCTATTATTTCTTGCGCGAGGTATCTTTCGGCCAGGATGGCTCGTACAATCACGAGGCCATCGTCAACCGCATCAATGCCGACCTCGCCAATGATCTGGGCAACCTCGCCCAGCGCTCGCTCTCGATGGTCGCCAAAAATTGTGACGGACAGGTGCCGACGCCCGGCGAATTCACCGCCGACGACCAGGCGATCCTTTCTGCGGCCGACGCACTTCTTGAAACATCGCGCAATGCCATGGCAGACCAGGCCATCCACCAGATGCTGAACGCAGTTTGGCAGGTCGTGGCCGACGCTAACCGCTATTTCGCGGCTCAGGAGCCTTGGGCGCTACGCAAAACCGACCCTCAGCGCATGGCTACCGTTCTTTACGTCACGATAGAGGTGGTGCGCCAGGTCGCCATCCTTGCCCAGCCGGTGATGCCGGAGTCTTGCACCAAGCTGCTGGATCTCCTCGGCCTTCACGCCGAAGGGCGTGCCTTCGAGCAATTGGGCAGCTATGGCCGGCTTGCTTCCGGTACACCGCTTCCGCCGCCGCAAGGCATCTTCCCGCGCTATGTCGAAAAGGATGAAGGCGCGGCCTGATGCTAGTCGACAGCCATTGCCATCTCGATTTCGACGTGCTGGCCGAAGATATTGACGGTGTTCTGGCTCGTGCGCGCGAGAATGGCGTCAGTCATATGGTTACCATATCGACCCGCATTCGACGTTTCGAACGGCTGCTCGCCATCGCGGAAGCCCACGATAATGTCTTCTGCTCGATCGGTACACATCCCCATAATGCGCATGAAGAACTCGACATAAGCATCGACGAAATCATAGCTTTATCGCAACATCCGAAATGCGTGGCCATCGGCGAGGCAGGGCTCGACTACTACTACGATTCCTCTCCGCGTGAAGCGCAGGCTCAAGGCTTTCGTTCCCACATTGCCGCTTCGCGTCGAACCGGTCTGCCGCTCGTTATCCATGCGCGTTCGGCTGATGACGATATGATTTCAATTCTCGAGGAGGAGACGGAGCAGGGGGCCTTTCCCTTCGTTCTTCATTGCTTTTCGTCCGGCGCCGAGCTGGCCCGGCGCGGCCTCGAACTGGGTGGCTATGTTTCGTTCTCAGGCATTGTCACATTCAAGAACGCCCGGGAAATCCAAGAGGTCGCTAAATTCGTGCCGGCCGATCGCTTCCTCGTTGAAACCGATGCGCCATACCTCGCTCCCGTGCCACATCGCGGCAAATCCAACGAACCTGGCTTCGTGCGGCACACCGCCGAGAAGCTCGCTGAATTACGAGGGACTTCATTCGAAACGATTGCGGAGCAATCGACGGCGAATTTCAAAAGACTGTTTTCCAAGGCGAAACTCGACCGATGAGCACCCAGCCGGCAACCCGCATCACGGCAAGAATCCTGGGCTGCGGATCGTCCGGCGGTGTGCCGCGCATAGGCAATATTTGGGGCGCGTGCGACCCGGCCAATCCAAAAAACCGCCGCCGACGGTGCGCTTTGCTTCTTTCGGGTACCTATGAGGGCGCCGCTGGCGTCACTCGCGTGCTCATTGACGCCGGACCCGACCTGCGCGAACAGATGCTGGAGGCTCAAGTGCCCCAGATCGACGGCGTCCTGTTCACCCATGAACATGCCGATCATACGCACGGAATAGACGATCTGCGCGTATTGGCGCTGAACGCCAAGCGGCGCGTCGATGTCTATATGTCGATAGCAACGGAAGTACGGTTGCGCGAAGCCTTCGGCTACTGCTTTACCGCACCGGAAGATAGTCCGTACCCGCCCATCCTCAGTGCTCACTCCATCGCTCCCGGCGATCGCGTGGAGATCGAAGGGGCAGGGGGAAGCATGGCGATATACCCGTTCGAGCAGCAGCACGGCCCTATCACCTCGCTCGGTTTCCGGATCGGCCGCTTCGCTTATTCCTGCGACCTTTCCAGCATACCGTCCACTTCGCAATGGGCGCTTGAGGGCCTTGACACATGGGTACTCGACGCGCTGCGCTATACGCCGCACCCGAGCCATCTCAGCCTTGAGGAGTCTCTGGCTCTCATCGAGAAACACCAGCCGCGCAGCTCTATCCTGACGAACCTGCATGTCGATATGGATTACGGAACGCTGACGGCCGAACTCCCCCCAAATATCGTACCGGCCTATGACGGCATGGAGGTCGAGGTTAGCCTCTAGCGTCTTGGCCGCATATTGGGCACACTGCGCTCGATAAGGGGAAGGGCAATGAGCGTTACCGATCAGGAGCAGACGGCCGCGCGTGATACGCGCTGGGTGTTGCCTGCCACAATCCTGGGCTCCAGCCTTGGATTCATCGATGGTTCGGTGGTCAATGTGGCGCTTCCTGCCATTCAGGATGATCTGGACGCCGGGCTTGCGACCACGCAATGGGTGGTCAACGGCTACATGTTGATGCTCGCCAGCCTCATTTTGCTCGGCGGAACGGTTGGTGATCGGTTCGGACAGCGCAAGATTTTTCTTGGTGGGCTGGTGGGGTTCGCTTTCGCCTCGGTCGCATGCGCCGTCGCTCCAACGCCGATCACGCTGATCGGCGCTCGCGTAATCCAGGGCATCGCTGGCGCATTTCTCATTCCTGCAAGCCTGGCACTCATAGGTTCGGCCTATACCGGCGAAGATCGGGGTAAGGCGATCGGGACCTGGGCGGCGGCTGGTGCGATAACGACCGCTCTTGGCCCGCCTTTGGGTGGGTGGCTGGTCGACGTCGTTAACTGGCGTGCCATCTTCTATATTAACATTCCCATCGCTGCCTTGGCCCTCGTCATGGGTTATAGGATCGCCAGCGCTCCCGGCCATCGCACGTATCGCGAGTTCGACTTCGCCGGAACTCTTGCAATGGTCGGTGGGCTGGGGCTTTTGTCCTATGGGCTGATCACAGCCGGCGAAGGCAATACCGTGCTGGGAGCGATCGCAATTCTGGCGGCAATCCCATTGGCGATAGCTTTTGTCGTAATCGAGCAGCGAGCCAGCGAACCGCTCATACCGCTTGGGCTGTTTTCCAGCAGTCAGTTCTCGGGAGCCAATCTGCTGACCATAACACTTTATGCCTCTCTATCGGGTTCGCTGTTCATCCTGCCGTTCATTCTTATTTACGCTCAGGGCTATAGCGCTGCCGCGGCGGGCGCCGCGCTGCTGCCATTCTCCATCTTGCTCGGCGTGGGCTCCCGGTTTGCCGGGTCCCTCGCCAAGAGCATCGGCACGCGCACAATGCTGATCGCAGGACCCGCAACCACTGGTGCTGGTTACCTCGTCTTGGCATCGCTGGTGAATTCCGGCGGCTATTGGATCGCATTCTTTCCCGGCCTCTTCATTGTTGGGCTGGGAATGACGATAACGGTCGCGCCATTGACGACTGCGGTGTTCGACGCGGCACCAAGCGATGCCAGCGGAACGGCCTCGGGCATCAACAACGCAGCGTCTCGCGTTGGCGGGCTTATTGCCGTCGCCGCGCTGGGATTCGCTTTCGGCGGTTCGGACCTTTCGGCACTACCGCCGGAAGCGCTGACGCAATCCTATGTCTGGATCATGATCGCCGCTGCGGCACTTGCCTTCATCAGCGCGGCGACGGCGGCATCAACGATGACGAGCACTTCAGGGAAGCCGGAGGAAGTTAGTTAGAGAACGCGCTCATAGGCGCACTCATGTACGACGCGTGGAGCGGAGCCCAGGCCGTTATCGCTTATGTCGAGGCATTGGCATTTTAGAAGCGACGACAACAGTGGAACCGAACTCTCAGATGGCCATCAGTTCCATAATATATATTATGCGAATCATCCAAATGTGATCCTGCTAATGTACCAATCCCCCCAGTTAGGTCTCGATACGCGCAGATATTCAGTATGTGGGAACATTGGTCGCCAATCATAACAGCAATTGGGAGCACCCGATGCGGCATTTCGATCGGTTCGGTGGCAAGCTCGTACTTGTGCTGCTCGATAACAAGCTGATGCCTTCACTAAAGGAAGGCCGGAGCCTGTGGGGTCTCCAACGCCCATTGGTTTACACCACGGGAGATGCCGGTGACACGATCACCGTTCCGGCAGGATTTGTAACCGATCTCGCCTCAGTGCCGAGATGGGCATGGACATTGATCCCGCCTGACGGGCCGTGGGTGAAGGCGGCTATCATCCACGATTATCTTTATGACACCGGAGGAACCGGCATCTGGAAAGGTCACGATGCATCCATAACCCGGCCCAGCCCCTACAGCAGAGCAGAGGCCGACGCGATTATGAAAGAAGCGATGGAGAACCGCGGCGTCGGTAGGTTTTTCCGCACCTTGATCTATCTCGCTGTGAGGATCGGCGGCGGATCCGGATGGAAGGAAAGTCGTGCCGCCGCGGTTACTCCTATCATTGAGGACTACGTCACTGAAAACGACTGATGCCAGTTGCCCCTACTCCACCGTCACCGATTTGGCGAGGTTTCGCGGCTGATCGACATCCGTGCCCATGAAAACTGCGGTATGATATGCAAGAATCTGCACCGGAATCGCCGAAACGATCGGAGCAACGAATGAGTTCACGCGCGGCATCTCGATGATCTCACCAGCATCCTCGCCAGCTTCCTGCCGGCCGGTTGCATCGGTGATCAAAATGATTTTGCCACCGCGCGCCGCAACTTCGTGCATGTTCGAAAGCGTCTTTTCCATAAGCGGATCCGAGGGTGCAACGACAACCACCGGCATCTCTTCATTGACCAACGCAATCGGGCCATGCTTGAGCTCACCAGCCGCATAGCCCTCTGCATGGATATAGGAAATCTCCTTGAGCTTGAGCGCACCTTCCAGGGCCAAGGGAAACATCTGCCCGCGGCCGAGATAGAGAACGTCCGATGCCCGTGCGAGCTGCCTCGCGATGGTTTCAATCCGCGATTCGTGGCGCAGCGCTTCGGATACGGCGCTGGGCAGCTCAATCAAGGCGCGCACGAGCGTATGAGCTTCCGAAGCACTGAGCACACCCCGCGCCTGCCCGGCGGCAACGGCCAGGCTGGCCAGCGCGGTGAGTTGCGCTGTGAATGCTTTGGTCGAAGCTACGCCGATTTCCGGGCCGCATAAGGTGGGAAACACGACATGGCTCTCCCGAGCGATCGTCGACTCCTGCACATTGACCAGCGCGGCGATATGTTGCCCGGATTTGGCGGCATACCGCAGTGCCGCCAAAGTGTCGGCAGTCTCCCCCGATTGTGAAATGACGAGCGTCAAACCATTGTCCGGCAACGGCGGCTCGCGGTAGCGAAATTCGGAAGCAACATCGACGTCTACGGCGAGTCGCGCGTAACGCTCGAACCAGTATTTGGCCACCAGGCCCGCATAATATGCCGTGCCGCAGGCCGTTATCGTCAGTCGGGAAAGGTTGGCGAAATCGAACGGCAGCGTCTCCCGCAAGTTGACGCCCTCCGCAGTGAGATCGATATAGTGAGCCAGCGTATGGGAAATCGTTTCGGGCTGCTCATAAATCTCCTTGGCCATGAAATGGCGGTGATTGCCCTTATCCGCCAACGCGGCTGATGCCGAGGAAACCTGGCGTATCCGCTCGACGCGATTGCCCTCGAAGTCGAAGATCTCGGCCTTGCCCGGCGTGACAACCGCCCAATCTCCTTCCTCCAGATAAGTGATCTGGTTGGTGAACGGGGCCAGAGCAAACGCATCCGAGCCCAGATACATCTCTTCTTGCCCATGCCCCACGGCCAACGGCGAGCCTTGCCGCGCCGCAATCAGCAGCTTGTCATAGTCGGCGAAAAGAAACACCAATCCGAACGTGCCCCGCAACTTGGGCAGCATCCGCGCCACCGCTTCCTGCGGAGTTGCACCCCTGTCCAGGTCGCGTGTTACCCAAAGAGCGACAGACTCCGTATCTGTCTCGCTGTTCGGAAAATATCCATCCCGTGCAAGATCTTCGAGGAGATCTTTGAAGTTCTCAATTATGCCATTATGGACAACCGCAACCTTCTCCGTGGTGTGGGGATGAGCATTGCCTTCAGTCGCCCCGCCATGGGTCGCCCAGCGCGTGTGTCCGATCCCGATGATGCCTTCAAGCGGTGCTTCCGCAAGACGTCCGGCAAGATTGTTGAGCTTACCCTCAGCTCGCCGGCGATCGAGGCCGGACGGCGTAAGCGTGGCGACGCCCGCGCTATCATAGCCACGATATTCAAGCCGACGCAGCGCCTCGACCAGACGACCGGCAACAGGTTCGACCCCGATAATTCCGACGATGCCGCACATATTGCCCCCTATTTCTGCTCTTTGATCGCCTTGAAGCGCTCGTTGAGCGCTTTGCCGTAGCCAGGCTTGTTGACTTGACGCGAACGCCCTATTCCCAAAGCGTCGGCGGGTACCGGCTCGGTAATCACAGAGCCGGATGCGATATAGGCTCCATCCCCGATCTCGAGCGGCGCTACCAGGGCTGAATTCGAACCCACAAACGCGCCTTTGCCGATGATCGTTTTGGCCTTGTTGTACCCGTCATAGTTGCAGGTCACGGTGCCGGCGCCGATATTGGAATTCGCGCCGACCTCCGCGTCGCCGATATAGGTCAAGTGACTGACCTTGGCGCCCTGCCCGACGTCAGCATTCTTGACCTCGACGAAATTGCCCACCTTCGCTCCTTCCGCCAGATTGGCTCCCGGCCGAAGCCGCGCGAACGGGCCGACGCTGACTTTGGCGCCGATGTGAGCTCCTTCGATATGAGAAAAGGCATGGATCACTGCACCGGCGTCGATTTTGACGCCTGGGCCGAACACCACATTGGGCTCGATTTCCACATCGGGCGCAATCTCGGTGTCGAATGAGAAATAAACACTGTCCGGATCATGTAGCGTGACGCCGGAACGCATGAAATCCTCTCGTCGCAGGTTCTGAAACACTGCCTCGGCCCTGGCGAGTTGCGCGCGATCATTGACTCCCATGACATTGTCTTCGGGGGCGATGGCATACCCGACCGAGTGCCCTGCCCGATTGGCAAGTTCCACTAGATCGGTCAGATAATACTCACCCTGCGCATTGTCGGTACCGACCCTGTCGATCAGCGCTTGGAACACCTCGGCGCGGAACGCCAGGATACAGGCGTTGCAAATCCCGATCCGGCGTTCTTCCTCGCTAGCGTCTTTGTGCTCACGGATGGCCAGCAGCTTGTTCCCATCGGTGATGAAGCGCCCATAGCCGGTTGGATCGGACGGCTCGAACCCCAGGATTGCGGCATCCAAACCTGCGTCAAGTCGATCCATTACGCGCTTGAAATCCTCGCCACGAAGCAGCGGGTGATCACCATAAACGACAGCTATATAGCCCTGCGCTTGTGTAAAAACAGGGCGCGCCATGGAGGCGGCGTGCGCCGTTCCCCTTCGCTCGGTCTGTTCGAAAAAGACCACTTGGGGATCAATCCGGGCCATTGCTTCGCGCACAGCATCGTGACCCGGTCCCGTGACCATCGCCACTGTCACGGCTCCAGCATCGCGTGCAGCCTTAAGCACGTGACCCGCGATGGGGCGTCCGCCCACCTTATGAAGCACCTTAGGGCGGCTCGACTTCATCCGCGTGCCCTCTCCGGCCGCGAGAACGATTACTGAAAGATCGGTCATTCCATTGTCCCCAAAGGCGTCGCTGGTGCAGGCCCCTTGGCCCAACTTTGTGGCAGTACGGTGTTGGTATCCAACCTGGCAGATCGGCGTAACGTCTCCGTTTACGCTTGAGCCGCTAAAGTCAGGTTTGATCTGATTCGGCGACAAAACGGGATATATTTAGGTGCCAAGACCGATACGGTTTTCTCTTCCATCCGAAAGCGTCGAGATTGCTCCCTGGGGCATAGCCGCTCTTGTCTGTGGCGCCGTCGCGGTTCTCGCGGCCAACCTGTCATTTCTTGTCCCAACTCACGTCCTGGGCAAGCTGCACGTCCCCTATCGGGAAGGTGGCGGCGTTAATCAGATGCGCATCCAACTCGCAGAGCTTGAGCAGGATCGCAACCGTATCCTTGGAGACTATCGGGCTCTGCACGCCAGGTTCGATCTTCTCAGCGATAACAGCGATGAGGTTATCCGCCGCCTTGCCGCCGTGGAGATGAGCCTGCCGTTACTGATCGAATCATTGCCGCTCGAGAGCGATATCGACAGATCGCTCCTGACCGCATCGATCACGGACGTTACCGAGGAGGTGTACGAGGTCGAAGGCGGGACCGTGGCGGTGCGCTACAGTCCACTTTTTGATGGCGTCGCTGCCGCGCCGGCCAAGCAGCCGCTGCCTCCGGCCCTCGCCACAGAGCTTGCGCGCACCTTGGACGTCCACGCTCCAGACATGGGCTTGCCGCCGGCGTTCTAAGGCTTGATGGCGCTGCGATCCGGCGGGCTATGGTGGAGCATCCTGGTCACACCAAAGGCCTGAACCAACAAACCGGTTGACTCAACGAGACCAAGCACTATGTTCCGCGCGTCGCCAGCCGGTCGATCCGACCCGCCCGTGGTAGGGGCTCGTAGCTCAGCTGGTAGAGCACTCGACTTTTAATCGAGTTGTCCCGGGTTCGAGTCCCGGCGAGCCTACCAATCTTCTAAACCGAGGCGGAGAGCGCTATGCTCGGCGCTCGGTGCGCCGAGCATAGCTTTTTCGTCTACTCCAGTCCGACGAATGCCACGGCGTTGTGCGGATTCATTGGCACCACGATCTGGTTTTGAGCTGAATCATAACAGATCGAAGCGGCGCTCGGGATGCCTGAAGCGATGATCTCGGCCTCTTCGCCCGGCGCTATGCGCGAGATGCTGCCGAAGCGCACGCTGCTCACATACTTGGTGCCGTCCTCGAGAATGACGATGCCGTCATTGCCGCTCTCGATCGCGTTCTCGGTTTCAACGAGCTCACCATCGGGGCTGAATGTCAGCACTTCGTTATTGCCGATATTGACGACTACGATGTTGCCTTCTCCATCGATGGCAATCCCGTTGGGAGCTGCCAGCGGCGCGCCTTCAACAAAAACCGAGGTTTCCCCTTCTGGGCTGATCGCATAAACGCGCTCGGGCTCGCGGGTGTTGGAAACATAGATCGTGCCTTCCGACACAGCGATTCCATTGAGGAATGTCGCATCCTCGATCTCGTAGGAATCGCCAGGCTCACCTGTTTCCAGATCAAAGGTCCGCACGGTATTGAGATCCGCGACGTAAAGGGTTCCATCGGCAATGGCACTGCCCAGCGGATGGTTAAGCGTCAGGCCATCGCGAGTGGCGCCAATCCACTTGCTCGTATGGACAGTGCCGTCCGGGTTGAGCAACGAGACGTAGCCATCATTTTCGATTGCATCTTGGGGGGCGCCGGCATTCATCACGAGGATGAGGTTGCGATCGGCATCGAACGTGCAGCTCTCCGCAAAGTGAAAACTGCCAAAAACGCGGACGTTATCGGTCGGCGTAGTTTCTTCGCCGGCCTCATTGACTACGCTGAGCGGAGCGCCGGCGGCAAAGGGTTGTTCGGCATCTCCTCCAGCCGATTGAGCAAATGCGGTAGAGCTCAGGAGAGCGAGAGTTCCAGCAAGAGCGATTCTAATCATAAGCAACTTCCTCCTTGTGCTTCAATCAATGATGCCCGGAGCGAACAAAGATCACAAGCGCTAAGCGCCTGGTACGTCCTGTCGCACCCCCTGCTCGACTCAGAGTTCAGTAACTTTGCCCGCGTATAGATCGAGGCGCGGCACAGAAAGTTGCCGGCCCAAGGAGTGCAGGACGCATGCGATTGATTGCCGGAACCGTCATCATCTTCCTATCCGTTCTCGGCGGCTATGCCGCTATGGGTGGGCATTTGGAGGTCCTCTGGCAGCCCTTTGAGGCCGTTATCATCTTGGGCGCTGCTATCGGCGCCTTCATTATCGGCAACCCAAAGGCCGTGCTCAAGCAAAGCCTTGGGGTTCTCGGATCGCTTTTTCGCGGCCCACGCTACAACAAGCAGTCTTATGTCGAACTGCTTGGCCTTCAATTCTCGATCTTCAAGCTCGTTCAGTCAAAGGGGCTTCTTGCCCTTGAGCAGCATGTGGAGAATCCGGAGCAATCGGATTTGTTCGCCCGGTTTCCCACATTCGCAAAGAACCACCATGCCGTAGAGTTCATGTGCGACTACCTGCGAATGATAACGCTTGGCACCTACGCGGTTCATGAGCTTGAGTCATTGATGGACGAAGAACTGGAAACCCATCACCAGGAACAGGAGCGGGTGGTTGCTGCCGTTCAGGCTCTTGCCGACGCGACGCCTGCCCTTGGTATCGTCGCGGCGGTGCTCGGCGTCATCAAGACCATGGGGGCTATCACCGAGCCGCCCGAAGTGCTCGGCCACCTGATCGGCGGCGCTTTGGTGGGCACTTTCCTCGGGGTTTTTTGTGCTTACGGCTTTTTCGGTCCGATGGCCCAGGCCCTCCGCAATACCAATGAGGCTGAGTCGAAGTATTTTCTTTCGATGAAGGCCGGGCTGCTGGCTCACGTTGCCGGATATCCTCCGGTCATCGCCATTGAGTTCGCCCGCAAGGCCGTGATGTCGGAGGACCGTCCCACCTTTGCTGAAGTCGACAAGGCGACCAGCGACCTCAAGATGGCCCAATAAGGTCCGGGAGACGTCGAACCATGTCGCGCGCCAACGGAACAATTATCATCAAGAAGAGCAAAAAGGGCGGCCACAGTCACCACGGCGGCGCCTGGAAGATCGCTTACGCTGACTTCGTAACAGCGATGATGGCATTCTTTCTGCTCATGTGGCTGATCAACATGACCACGCCCGAACAGAAACAAGGCCTGGCGAACTATTTCGCACCGCCAAACGTGAGTGAAAGCCTCAGCGGGTCCGGCGGTGCGATGGCTGGCCGCGCGATGGATACCATGGGCGCGATGACCAGCAGTTCAGACGCTGAAGGCATTGCTGATACTGATGGCGAGGAGAACTCGGCCATCGAGGCTGCCGCAGGCAATGTCCGCGACACCGAAGCCGCAGAGAAAGATTCATCGGCAAACCTTTCGTCCACGGACCCGCAGCTCTTCCACAGCGCAGCCGCCAGCATTCGCCAAGCCTGGGAAGCTATGCCCGAGATCACCGAAATATCGGATAATCTGATCGTTGAGGCGACCGAGGAAGGACTTGATATCCAGATCATCGATCAGCGCGGTCGTCCAATGTTTCAGGAAGGATCCAAGTATCCTTACGAATGGATGCGCGCCGCCATCGCCGCTATTGCGCCGACGCTGGAGCGTCTCCCCAATCAGGTTCGTATTTCCGGCCACACAGCCGCCGGTGTCGTCTATTCGGACCCGGCATACACAGCTTGGGAGCTCTCGACCGATAGAGCCAATACCGTTCGCTCGATCCTTGGAGAGTTCGGCCTCTCCAACGAGCGCATCCATTCCGTGGTTGGCCGCGCCAGCAGTGAACCCTACTTCGTCAACGATCCCTACCTGGCCTCCAATGAACGCATAAGGATTACGGTGATCAACGAGGCCTCCCCTATTCCGCTCAACATGGCTCCCTAGCCACGTCCGTCTTGCTCCTCCGTCGAACGCGCACTAATGCTAGGCGCAACAGAGATACGGGGACGATAGATAGATGGCCTTTATTCGTTTCAGTCTTGCCGCGCTTGGGGTATCTGCGCTCGTGGCCACGGCCACTCCGGTGTCTGCCCAAAACGTTCATATCTCCCGTCTCTACGAGCAGGTTCTCGAAAACATTAACTATACGGAACCCGGCCATGTCCTGGATTCCTTCGGCGTCGTTCGCGTCGATGAAGGACAAGCGATCCGCCTGGCCCTCGATGTTCCTGCCAACACATCCGTTCAGGTCATGGGCGATTGCGACGAGGACTGCATCGATCTCGATCTTGGCGTCTACAACAGTGTAGGCAAGCTCCTGGGCGAGGATCGACTCGACGACTACTATCCCATCGTCACCTTTGTTTCGGAAGCTGACGGTCGTATCGAGCTCGAATTGGACCTCGTCGATTGCGAAACATCCTATTGCTACACCGCTTATTCGGTATTCATCGAAGGGGCCGAATAGGCAATGAATTCGATTTCCAGCAGGCTGAAGGCGATTGCCATTACGCTTGCCTTTTTTGCGCTCAGCTCTTTCGTTTTGCTCGCGCTCGTTTGGGGCCTCGTTGCCCTTCCCTTTCCGGTGCCGTTCGAAGGCAATCTGGCTCGCTATCGTCCTCACGACACTGTGGCGGTTCTTTCCGATCTCCGTCTGCCGAACACTCTGGCGGCTGCATTCCTGGTCGCGACAGGGCTGGTTCTGGTTTTTTCGAGCGCCTATCTCGACAAGATGATAGCTGTATTCGCCGACGTCCTGCTTATGCTCATGGCTGCATTGGCAGGGTTTGTGGCCGGCTATTGGCTGCTGCTCAGGCTCGCCGGATACGAGAATTTCCTGCAGCTTGGTTTTCTCCAATCGGCGCTGATTTCCCCCGTTGTCGTATTCGCTGTCTCATTAGTTTCGCCCACACGTCTGCGTACATCGCTTCTGCTGCGCATTTTAGCCATAGCGGTGCTGTTTGTGGCTGCACCGCTTATGTTGGTTCTATTGCCCTGATGAACGCAATCTGAACAGCCGATTCCGGCCTGGTTCAATGCGGATGCGTCAAGCTCACGGCATCAATCAGTAACACGATCCAAGAGCCCAATATGTTCGATCTCGCAACCCGTCTGGGTGCGGCGTGCCTTGCATTGACCGCACTCGCATCTCCACTCGCCGCAAGCACCCCAACGCCAGTCGGCGATTGGGAACTGGCAAGCGGTGAATCCCGCTTCCAAATCACCACCTGCGGCGACAACGTCCTGTGCGCGAAGCTCACCTGGCTACGGGAGGATGTCAAAGCCCATGCCGACCTGTCCAGCTATCTTAATGACTATGTCATGCAGGGTGCGGTGCCGTCCGGCGTCAACACCTGGAGTGGAACCGTCTCCTATAACGGCGGTACGTACTCGGGCAATCTGACTCTGGTTGATGCCGATACGCTGCGGCTGAGCGGCTGCATGGGCATCTTCTGCAAGTCCATGGAGCTGGAGCGCATTTAAACCTTCATTCATGCTCCGGGTTGCCGACTTCGGCAATGACAAATTCGTGTCGCATTTTTGCGGGCTTATCGTTCAGGCATCAAGCCAACAGAAGGGAACAGGAACTTTCGGATGTCCGTCACGTTCCAATCCCAATGCATATAGAAGCCCGCAACAAGCGGGCAGGAATTCTTGCCATGAAACGATTTGTCTTCGCTCTCGCTACGATCGCGGTTGTAACCCCCGCATTTGCTCAATTTGATACCTCGCCCGTGCCATCGGAAGATCAGAAGGTCTTTATCTTCGGCGGCCGCATGGGCGAATCCGATATGGCGGGAATGCTCAATCCCTTCACTGCCGAGTATGAAGAGGCCATTGTCCTCGGCGGCGGCTACCAGCATTTTCTCATCGAGCCGATCGAAGATCTCAAATTCGGTCTCGAGGCTGGAGCTGCCGTGAGAACAGGCGAAGAGACGACTGGCGAAGTCTGGGGTGGCGTTGTGGGACGCTACGATGGGTTCGTGGTCGGAGATACGCTTCGTATCTCGCCCTCATTGACTTTTGGCGCAAGCGCGGTAACCGGAACCATGGGAACGGAAGCCGAGCGCGAAGCTATAGACGGGCTGCCTGGCGACTTTCTATTCTACCTCAGCCCTGAGATCAGCTTTTCGAGTGTGGAGAATCCCAGCTCGGAAGTCTTCTGGCGCCTCCACCATCGATCCGGAGCGTGGAATACCTTCGGCGGTGGCGGCTCAGCCAATGCAACGACGATCGGTATACGCACAAGCTTTTGAGCGTGCCGCTCAAGCAGCCAGCGTTACGACGACAGCGCCGCGGCGCGTGGCAACCACCGTGTGCTCATACTGAACGCACGGCGCCGCAGGCACACTGACCAGCGTCCATGGATCGTTAAGGGATTTCTCCTCGGCCATCTGCCCACCCAGCGACAGGAACGGCTCGACGGTGAAAACCAAACCATCGCCGATGCGGCGACGCTCGGAGCGATCGGGCCAGGTCGGAATTTCCCCCGGCTCGTCGTGCAAACCATAGCCAATCCCGTGGCTGGCAAGGTTGCGCAGAAGCGTATAGCCGTTGGTTCCAGCGAATCTGCCGATCGCCTCGCCAATCTCGGCCAGCCGCCCGCCGGCCTTCACCGCTCGGATGCCCGTCCACATCGCTTTCTTGCCGTCGCGACATAACCTTTCGATGCGACGGTTCGCGGGAGGAACGATGTAGGACGCGCCCGTGTCAGCAAAGATACCATCCTTTTCCGCCGACACGTCGATATTGACCAGATCGCCCGGGCCGATAACTCGCTGCCCCGGAATACCATGTGCCACTTCTTCGTTGACTGATATGCATGTCGCGCCGGGGAAATCGTAGGTCACCTGCGGAGCCGAGCGTGCGCCGTGATCGTCGAGCACTTTGCGCCCGATATCATCGAGTTCCTGCGTGGTCATCCCCGGCTCGAGTGCTTCAGCCATTCGATCACGCGCGATGGCGCAAATCCTGCCGATGGCCTTGAGGCGTTCAAGTTCTTCTTCCGAAGTGATAGTCATGGTCAGCCCTTGAGCGAATGGAAATGAGCCAATAGGCCTTGAGTTGAGCTGTCGTGAGCTTGGGCGGTCTCGGCACTCTCGACTTCAGATAGCAAGGCCTTGGCGAGTTGCTTGCCCAACTCCACACCCCATTGGTCGTAAGAATTGACATTCCAGATGGCGCCCTGCACGAAAACCTTGTGCTCGTAAAGCGCCACCAGCTTACCCAACGTCTCCGGATCCAGCCTGGAATAAAGAATTGTGTTGGAGGGGCGGTTTCCCGAGAAAACCTTGTGCGGCAGCAAGGCTTTGATCTCATCCTTGCTCAAGCCCGCACCCTTGAGTTCGGTCAAAACCTCGTCCTCGGTCTTGCCCAACATCAATGCTTCGGATTGCGCCAGACAGTTGGCGACGAGCTTGGCGTGATGCGGCGACAGGTCTTCATGCGGATTGGCAGCTAGCAGGAAATCGCACGGAACGACGCTCGTCCCCTGGTGAATGAGCTGGTAGAACGCGTGCTGCCCATTGGTGCCGGGCTCTCCCCAAATGACCGGGCCGGTTTCCCAGCCGACATCCTTGCCGTTGAGCGTCACCGATTTTCCGTTCGACTCCATATCCTGCTGCTGAAGATAGGCAGGGAAACGTGACAGACGCTGATCGTAAGGGAGAACCGCGTGGGTCGCGAAACCCCAGGCGTTACGGTACCAAACTCCCATGAGCCCCATGATGACCGGCAGGTTCTGTTCCAGCGGAGCGGTGAGGAAATGCTGGTCCATTTCCCCTGCCCCGCGCAGGAAGGCTTCGAAGTTCTCATAACCAACGGCTATCGCCACTGGCAGGCCAATGGCCGACCACACCGAATAGCGACCACCAACCCAGTCCCAGAACCCGAAGATGCGGTCTTCGCGGATTCCGAAGAACTGGCACCCCTCGATATTGGTAGAAACCGCAGCGAAGTGGTCGTTCACCGCCTCTTCGCCAAGCGACTTGGCAAGCCAGGCCCGCGCGGTCTGTGCGTTGGTCATGGTCTCGTCGGTCGTGAACGTCTTCGAAGCGACGATGAACAGGGTTTTCGCCGGATCGAGACCCTTGAGCGTATCGTGAATATGCGCACCATCGACATTTGAAACGTAGTGGGCGCGCAAGTTCGGCCGCGTATAGGGCGCAAGAGCGAGCGTCACCATAGCCGGACCAAGGTCCGATCCACCGATGCCGATATTGACTACGTCCGTGAACTGTTCGCCCGTCGCCCCCCGGATGGCCCCGTCGCGCACATCATTGGAAAATCCCTTGATGCGAACCAGAACATCGCGCACCGCCGGCATCACGTCGGCGCCATCTACGAGCACGGGCGCCTCACCGAAATGGCGCAGTGCCATGTGAAGCACGGACCGGCGCTCGGTGACGTTGATCGGCTTGCCAGACCACATGTCGTCGCGCCGGCCTTCTACATCGACCGCCCGAGCAAGGTCGAACAGCGCGGCCATCGACTGGCTATCGATTCGGTTCTTCGAGTAGTCGAGCAGAATATCGCCAAAGTGCGCGGAGTAAGTCGAGAACCGCTCCGGGTCATGCGCGAACAGTTCGCGCATCGTCGTCCCCGAAAGGCGCTTTCTGTGCTGCTTGAGGTCTTCGAAAGCTGCCTTACGGATTTTGTTCGACATGGTTTTCCCCTATTCGAGAGCGGGCAGATCGCCCTTGGCCCAGCCCTCGCGGACCGAAGCGCAATATTGGTCGAAAGCAGAGCTTTCAATCGCATTTCGCATCCCGGCCATCAACTCCTGATAATAAGAGAGATTGATCTGGCTAAGGATCATCGCACCCAGAATTTCTTCGCTGCGCACGAGATGATGCAGATAGGCGCGGGAGAACCGCCGGGCGGTAGGGTTGGACGAAAGCTCGTCAAGCGGCCGATTGTCGTCCTTGTGACGGGCGTTCTTGAGATTGATGACGCCAAAGCGTGTATAGGCATGACCATGTCGCCCGGCGCGCGTGGGATGCACGCAGTCGAACATGTCGATACCACGCCCTACGGCACCGAGCAGATCGTCCGGCTTTCCTACACCCATAAGATAACGGGGCCTGTCGGAAGGCAGCTCGGGCGTGATCTCTTCGATCACCTTGAACATAACCTGTTGCGGCTCGCCTACGGCCAGTCCACCAACGGCATAGCCGTGAAAGCCGATATCGACGAGGCCAGCCGCCGAACGCGACCTGAGTTTGGGATCATCGCCCCCCTGGACGATTCCGAATAGGGCGCGGCCCTTGGCATCGTCGAAGGCCCGCTTCGAACGTTCAGCCCAACGGATCGAGAGCTCCATAGCTCGTTCGAGTTCATCGCGCTCGGCCGGCAGAGCCACGCATTCGTCGAGCTGCATGATGACATCGGAGTCCAGCAGCTTTTGAATTTCGATCGAGCGTTCCGGCGTAAGGCTGTGGGAGGACCCGTCAATATGGGATTTGAACGTCACCCCGTTCTCGTCGAGCTTCCGGAGCTTGGCGAGGCTCATCACCTGGAATCCACCGGAATCGGTGAGAATCGGCCGCTGCCAATCCATGAACTCATGCAGCCCGCCCAGGCGTGCTACCCGCTCGGCGCCAGGCCGAAGCATGAGGTGATATGTGTTGCCCAGAAGAATATCGGCGCCGGTCTCGCGCACCTGCTCGGGATAGAGCGCCTTCACGGTTCCGGCCGTCCCGACGGGCATGAAGGCCGGGGTTCTGATCTCGCCGCGCGGCGTGTCGATCTGCCCCCGCCGCGCCATTCCATCGGTGGTGGCAAGGGTGAACTGGAAGCGTTCGGTCATCTATCGGCTCGGAACAGCAGCGAAGAGTCGCCGTAGGAGTAGAAGCGGTAATTGGCGTCGATGGCGTGCTTGTAGGCTTTGTGCATGGTCTCCAATCCGCAAAAGGACGAAACCAGCATGAACAGCGTTGAACGCGGCAGGTGAAAATTGGTCATCAGCACGTCAACGACACGGAACGTGAATCCCGGCGTGATAAAGATGTCCGTCTCATCGGCAAATGGCTCGAGAATGCCTGCTCTCCGCGCAGCGCTTTCGAGCAGCCGCAAGCTGGTCGTTCCCACAGCCACAATGCGCGCTCCTGCCGACTTTGCTGCGTTGATGCGCTCCACCGTCTCGGGGGAAACAACTCCCCATTCGGAATGCATGGTGTGATCTTCGGTATCGTCGGCCTTCATCGGCAGGAAGGTCCCTGCCCCCACATGAAGTGTCACGCGCTCGATCTGGATGCCTTTTGCTTCCAGTCGCTCCAGAAGCTCGGGTGTAAAGTGCAATCCTGCCGTCGGGGCGGCGACGGCGCCGTCATGCTCTGCATATACCGTCTGATAGTCGGACTTGTCGCGCTCTTCTATCTTCCGTTTGGCGCCGATGTAGGGTGGCAACGGCATCGCCCCACGGGCCTTGATGGCTTCGTCGAGCGTGGCATCGGAAAAATCGAAAGCCAGCGTCACCTGCCCGTCTTCAACCGCTTCCACCGTGGCGAACAACTCGTCCAGCATGCAGACTTCGGACGTGGCACCGAACACCACCCGGTCGCCAACCTTCAACCGCTTGGCCGGGCGTGCGAACGCAAGCCAGGTATGGCCATCAACACGCTTGTGCAGATTGAATGAAACCGAAGCAACGTATTCATCCCGGTGTCGTAGGCCCTTGAGCTCGGCGGGAATAACGCGAGTGTCGTTGACGACAAGGACGTCGCCGGACCGCAAAATATTCTCGAGGTCGGTAACCACCCGGTCCGAGAGCGAGCCATCGGCACCCACAACCAGCATTTTCGCGCTGTCTCGCGGCGACACTGGATGGAGGGCGATCCGGTCCTCAGGTAAATCGAAGTCGAAAAGGTCGACCTTCATCGTATGTAATCCGAGGACCGGTAAATGTCAGGCGGCGTCGGCGGCGACGCGCATGGAAACGATGCGGTCCGGATTGCGGACCGGCTCGCCACGTTCGAGCTGATCGACGGCATCCATGCCCTCGATCACCTTGCCGAACACTGAATACTGGCCATTGAGCCAGGGCGCATCGTCAAAGCAAATGAAGAACTGGGAATTGGCAGAGTTGGGGTTCGAAGAACGAGCCGCCGAAACCGTGCCGCGCACATGCTTTTCCTGGCTGAACTCGGCCTTCAGGTCAGGCTTATCCGAACCGCCGGTGCCGTTACCCTTCGGGCAACCAACCTGCGCCATGAAACCGTCGATCACACGATGGAAGACGATGCCGTCGTAAAAGCCTTCGCGAGCCAGTTCTTTGATGCGCTCGGCATGGTTGGGGGCCAGGTCCGGGCGCAGTTCGATGACGACCTTGCCTTTGCTGGTTTCCATGATGATCGTGTTTTCAGGATCGGCGTAATCGGCCATGAGAGGCCTCCTTGTCTTGCTTATTGAGGCTCTGCTACGCGCAGAGAAACCATGATGTCGGGGTTTGCGACAGCGCCGTTCGCGCTGGCCGGCCCTTTTTCCAACCCGTCGATCAACTCCATGCCCGAAACGACATGGCCGAACAACGTATACTGGCCGTTCAGATGTGGAGAATCCGCGGTTACGATGAAGAACTGCGAATTGGCCGAATTGGGATCCATCGACCGGGCCATGCCCAACGTCCCGCGCACGAACGGCTCGTTCGAGAACTCGGCGGCAAGATCGGGCAAATCGGAACCGCCGGTGCCATTGCCCAATGGATCTCCAGTCTGGGCCATGAAGCCGTCGATCACGCGATGGAATTTCAATCCGTCATAAAAGCCCGAATTGGCCAGTTCGGTGATCCGCGACACATGTTCGGGGGCCAGGTCGGGGCGAAGTGCAATCGTCACTTCGCCGCTTTCCAGCATAAGGGTGGCAATCGGTGTGTCGGCAGGAACTTCGGCAGGCGTTTGAGCCATGGCCGGCGTCTGCCCGAACGGCAGATAGGGCCAGGCAACCATTGCACCAAACAGTGTGACAAAGGCGAAGACGAGGGCACCAACCACGCGGTTGGTCGGTTTGGCAGCATGTCCAGCCATTATTGCTCCAGGAGTTTTAGAACCAAACGAGGTACGAAGGGCGAAACGTCGCCCCCCATTTCCGCTATCTGGCGCACCAGCGTTGCGGAAATGTGGCGGACATAGGGACTCGATGGCACGAATACCGTCTGAATGTCCGGAGCCATCTGCGCGTTCATGCCCACCATCTGCATTTCGTAATTGTAGTCGGTGGTATCGCGCAAGCCGCGAATAACCAACCCGGCACCGAGCCGCTGCGCTGCGTGAACCATCAAGCCGTCGAATTCGACGATCTCGATCTTTACGCCCTTCCGCGTTCCGATCGCTCCCGCGGTCTCGACCAGAAGGTCACGCCGTTGCGCCGCTGTCAGCATCGGCTTTTTCGCCGCATGAACGCCTATGCCGACGATCAGGCGGTCGACGAGCTTGCACGCCCGCTCGATCACATCCAGATGGCCGTTTGTAACCGGATCGAACGATCCGGGGTAAAAGCCCACACGTTCAGTCATGCCGGTTTTTGTCATGCCCGGCGCTGCAGCGCAAGCCAGATGCCCCCGCCAATCAGGACGGCGCCCGAGACCCGGTTGACCAGACGCACACGCGCAGCGCTGATCCAGTGCCGCGCCTGCCCTGCCAGCACCGCATAGACTGAATCACTCAGCGTCGTCGCCAACATGAAAAGCCCGCCCAACAGCAGAATCTGGGGAAACGCGGCGCTGCTCTCCACGACGAACTGCGGCAGGAATGCTCCGAACATCAGCAGCGCTTTTGGGTTGGACCAGATGACGATGAAGCCCTGCATGACATAGCCGCGCAGAGTGCGGTGCCGCTCGGCTTCCCCAGCTTCGATCCGGCCGCTCGACCGCAGCATCTTATAGCCGAGCCACACAAGGTAGGCGGCGCCGATCATCTTGATCCAATCGAACGCCCATCCCATTACACTCATCACCGCTTCCATCCCAAGCGCAACAACCAGGATCATTGAGACGAGCCCCAATTGCGTACCCAGGATGATGGCCATGCCGGCCAAGGTTCCGCGCGCAAGGGCACTTGCGATGATAACCGTGACCGTGGGGCCTGGAACTACCGCGATAAAAAACGAAGCCAGCAGAAAGGCGAGAAGGGAGGAAAATTCGAGCATGGCAGCCTCCGAAGAGCCGTCAGCTAGCCACGGCCTCCTGCACTTGGCAAGAGGCCATGGCACAGCAACAACTACTCTTCGGCGTCCGGCGCCTCTGACATTTCGGCCGGCCCCTCATCGTCGCCATTTTCCGGCTCGCTGATGCGCTCGACCGAGACGACCCTTTCGTCGGCCGCCGTGCGGAAGATGGTGACGCCCTGACTCGAACGCCCGACAATGCGGATCCCGTCCACCGGCACCCGGATGACCTGCCCGCCATTGGTCACCAGCATGAGCTGGTTTTCATCCTCAACGGGGAACGAGCCCACCAACTTGCCGTTTCGGGCGTTGACCGCCATGGCAACGATGCCTTTGCCCCCGCGCCCGGTAATCCGGTACTCGAACGACGAGGTCCGCTTGCCGTAACCCTTTTCCGAGATCGTCAATACGAACTGCTCAGATGCGCTCATCGCGGCATACCGATCCTGGTCGAGCGGAGCATCGCCCGCTGCTTCTTCGTCGCTGTCGCCCGCTTCCTCGGTCTCGCCGCGCACGGCACGGCTCATCTTGAGGTAAGCAGCGCGCTCGTCGGCAGAGGCTTCGAAATGCCGTAGAATCGACATGGCGATCACTTCATCGCCTTCAGCGAGATTGATCCCGCGTACGCCCGTCGAATCTCGGCCCTTGAACACGCGAACATCGGTGATCGCAAACCGGATGCACTGCCCGTTGGCCGTGGTGATCAGGATGTCGTCACTTTCGCTGGCAGTCTCGACGCCCACGATCCCGTCGCCCTCATCGAGCTTCATGGCGATCTTGCCGTTCTGCCGCACTTCCACGAAGTCCGACAGCTTGTTGCGCCGGACATTGCCCGAACGCGTGGCAAACATCACATCGAGGCTTTCCCAGCTCGATTCATCCTCGGGCAACGGCATGATCGAGGTGATGCGCTCGCCCTCTTCAAGCGGCAGCATGTTGATCAGCGCCTTGCCGCGCGCATTGGGCGCCGCCACCGGCAGCCGCCAGACCTTCATCTTGTAGACGATGCCGCGCGAGGAAAAGAACAGAACGGGTGTATGGGTGTTGGCGACGAACAGCCGCGAGACGAAATCCTCGTCTCTCGTGGACATACCCGAGCGCCCTTTCCCGCCCCTTCGCTGGGCGCGATAGGTCGAGAGCGGGACACGCTTGATGTAGCCGGCATGGCTGACCGTCACCACCATGTCTTCGCGCGCGATCAGGTCCTCGTCGTCCAGATCACCGGCAAATTCGTCGATCTGAGTCAGACGTGGCGTGGCGTATTGATCGCGCACCTCCGCCAGTTCGTCGCGAATGATCGCCAGCACACGGTCTCGCGAGCGCAGGATATCGAGATAGTCCTTGATCTGCTCGCCGAGCGTATTGAGTTCGTCACCGATCTCGTTCCGCCCCAGGGCGGTCAGGCGAGACAGTGTCAGAGCCAGAATGGCGCGGGCCTGCTCGTCAGACAGGCGGAAGGTGCCGTCATCGTTCACCTTGTGCCGCGGATCGTCGATCAACCCGATGAGGTCGATCACATCGGCCGCCGGCCAATCGCGTTCAAGCAGCTTTTCGCGCGCCGTGGCGGGGTCCGGCGATGAGCGGATCAGCCGGATAACCTCGTCCACATTGTTGACCGCCACCAGGAGGCCGACCAACACGTGGGCACGGTCACGCGCCTTGTTGAGCAGGAACCGCGTACGCCGGGTGATCACCGTCTCGCGGAACTGCAGGAACGCCTCGAGGATCGCCTTGAGCGGCATGATCTCGGGCTTGCCGCCATTGAGCGCCACGAAATTGCAGCCGAACGAGGTCTGCAGCATCGAGTAGCGATAAAGCTGATTGAGCACGACATCGGCCACGGCGTCGCGCTTCAATTCTATCACGACCCGCATGCCCTGCCGGTCGGATTCATCGCGGATGTCGGAGATGCCCTCGATGCGCTTGTCGCGTACCATCTCGGCGATCTTCTCGATCATCGTCGCCTTGTTCACCTGATAGGGAATCTCGTGGACGATGAGCGCCTCGCGCTCCTTGCGCACCTCTTCGACGGTCACACGGCTGCGCATCAGGATCGAACCGCGCCCCGTTTCATAGGCGGACCGAATACCCGATTTGCCGATAATGATGCCGGCCGTTGGAAAGTCCGGTCCAGGCATGATTTCCATCAGCTCATCGACCGTGATGCCCGGATTGTCCATCACGGCGAGGCACGCATCGATCACCTCTCCCAGATTATGGCTGGGGATATTGGTGGCCATGCCCACCGCGATGCCGCCGCCGCCATTGACGAGCAGGTTGGGAAAGCGCGCCGGCAGAACCGTCGGCTCTTTCTCGCTCGCATCATAGTTGTCGCGGAAATCGACGGTATCCTTGTCGAGATCCTCGAGCAGCGATCCGGTGACCTTTTCCATGCGTGCTTCAGTGTATCGCATGGCTGCCGGCATATCGCCGTCCACGGAGCCGAAATTGCCTTGTCCATCGATCAGCGGCACGCGCATGGAGAAATCCTGCGCCATGCGAACCAACGACATATAGACCGCATCGTCCGAGTGCGGGTGATACTTACCGATCACGTCACCGACCACGCGGGCCGATTTGCGGTAGGGCTTGTTGTATTCGTATCCCTGCTCATGCATCGAAAAGAGGATGCGGCGGTGAACGGGCTTCAGCCCATCGCGCACATCGGGCAAGGCCCGGCTCACGATCACGCTCATGGCGTAATCGAGATAGGACTTGCGCATCTCGTCGGTTATCGAGATCGGGTTGATGTCGGAGGGCAGCATGCCGCCCGCGTCATCTTCTGGCGTGTCTGTCACGATACTCGTTTCTGCACTGATTCTGCTGGCAATCGGTTTATTCGATTCCGCCGGCAGATGCCAGTTTCACAGGCTCTCATGGCGTAATCCTGGCGCATTTTCCTGCCAAACAGAGGCCTATGTTATCGATTACATGAATTTGCTTGCCCAAGTCGCCACAATCGGTTGAATGGCGCATGCGAGAAGATCTTTTTCGAGTTCGAGTTCCCGATGTCAGACCTAGCCACTTCCCGCGGCTCGGCGCCGCTCTATTTCGGTATGCGCGGCGACCGCATTGCCGTTTCGATCCTGTTTCTGATGAATGGCTTTCTGGTTGGTAGCTGGGCTCCCAAAATTCCTGTGCTCATGGCCCGGCTGGGTATCACCGAGTCGGTTATGGGCCTGTTGATCCTGGTGTTCGGGCTCGGCTCGATCGTGATCATGCCCATATTCGGCACCCTGACGGCCCGCAGTGGTTCAGCCCCGATCCTCAAACTGGCTGCACTGATCGTGCTCCCCCTGCTGCCGTTGATTTCGCTGGCCCCCGAACTGGTGACGACCGCGATCGTGGTCTTTGCTTTCGGCGGCTTCATCGGCGGCATGGACGTGGCCATGAATACCAATGCCGTCGAAGTCGAAAAGCGCATGGGACGAGCCATCATGTCCTCCTGCCACGGCTTTTGGAGCCTCGGTGGCTTGTTGGGCGCCTCGATTGGCGGCCTTCTGCTCGGCTCGATCGGTGAGTTCGGTCATTCAGTTGCAGTGACGATCATCGCAGCAATCATCACCCTTCCCGTGCTGCCGCTGATTGCTCAGGATCAGCCAACGGCCGAGGCCAGGGCATCCACACCCCTGCGCTTCCCTTCGTTACCCCTGCCCTATCTTGTGGGCACAATGGCGTTGTTCTCGATGATACCGGAAGGGGCGATCCTCGATTGGAGCGCGGTCTATCTGCAGCGCGACCACGGTGCGTCCATCGAACTGGCATCGTTCGGCTTCGCCGCCTTTTCGGCCACCATGGCCATCATGCGCTTCGCCGGCGATGCCATCCGCCAGCGTCTGGGCGCGGTTTTAACGCTCAGGGTCTGCGGCTGCTTTGCGCTCACGGGAATGATCCTCGCCTCGGTCGCCCCCACCCCGGAACTTGTCATCACCGGTTTTGCCATCGCCGGCATCGGCATATCCAACATGGTTCCGATCGCCTTTTCCGCCGCCGGCAACTTGCCGGGCGTACCCCCTGGTATCGGACTGTCCATTGTGACGGTCACTGGATATTCGGGCATCCTTGTTGCCCCCTCGGCCATCGGCTTCATTGCCGAACACACGGGATTTTCTCCGGTATTGCTGGGTACGGCAGGCCTGATCCTTGTCACTCTCGCGTTCTCTTCACTCGCCAGATATGCAAACTTTCGGGCTGAGCATTGAAGCGGAACTGACTTTCCCCTGGTCCGTTCCCCCGTTCGACCTCAAGGAACAGGAGACGCTCCATGCAGGAAATGGATTTCAACCTCGACAACAAGGTTTGGGTATTGGTTGCCGACGGGGAAAAGGCGCTGTTCTTTGAAAATGTGGGGAACCGCAAGACCCCGGATTTCAAAGTTGTGAAAGAACTGGCGCAGAACAATCCCGCCACGCGCGAGCAGGGAACAGACAGCCCCGGACGCCGCAGCGACAATGGTGTGGGACAGAAAAGCGCTATGGAGGAAACTGACTGGCACCGGCTGGCCGAGGATCGTTTCGCCAAGGATGCCGCCGAGCTCCTTTACAAATATGCACACCGTAACCGCTTCAGGGAAATCGTGCTCTGCGCTGCGCCGCGCATCCTGGGAGAGTTGCGCAAGGAGCTGCACGCCGAAGTTTCAGCCAAGGTCATCGGCGAGGTGCCCAAGAACCTGACGAACCACCCCGTCGATCAGATCGAGCGCATTTTGAGCGCCGGCTAAGCGGCGCCCTTTCATGGACAGCTACGCCCGTCGACCCATCGAGCTCAAATGGTCGGACTGGAAACAGGTGCTGGTCCGGACCGGTAAGACCATGATCGACATGGATACCTCGCTGCGTTGCGCGGGCGTAGCCTTTTTCAGCTTTCTTTCGATATTTCCGTCCATCGCCATTGTCGTTCTGCTCGTCGGTCTCCTGGCCGATCGCTCATTTCTTCTCGACCAGCTCGAGCGGCTTTCCTTCTTCATGCCCGACATCGCGTTTGCGGTCATCGTCGATCAGCTCGACAAGCTTCTCGACCAACCACCCGCCGGACTCGGAATCGGGCTTGCCATTTCGATCGCGATAGCCCTTTGGAGCGGTTCGCGCGGGGTCGACGCCCTCATCTACGCCGCCTCCGCCGCTTATTATGAAAAGGTGAGACGCAGCTTCTTTTTTGCTGTCTTGCTGTCGTTCATCGTCACCGTGCTGGGCGCGGCATTCATGATAACCGCATTGGCATTGGTCGCCGCCATTCCCATTCTTACCGGGCTGAGCCCGATTCCCGGCACCGGAGAGCAATTGGCCCTCTTCTTGCGGTGGCCGGTGCTCATGGGACTTGCGGTATTGGCATTCTCACTGCTTTATCGTTTCACCATCGATCGGCGAGCCGCCAAGGCGCGTTGGATCTGGCCGGGCGCTGTGCTGGCCACGCTACTGTGGCTTGGGATCTGCCTGATATTTTCGCTCTACGTCGAAAATTTCGGCCAGTTCGAAGCCAGCTTCGGCTCCCTCGCCGCCGCGGTGGTACTGCTGTTCTGGCTTTACATTTCGGCTCAGATCTTCGTCCTTGGTGCGGCCTTCAATGCCGAAATCGAGCTGCAAACATCCATCGACACCACAATCGGTCCCGACAAGCCCATGGGCTCTCGCGGAGCCTATGTCGCCGATCACGTTGTCGACTAGATTCCAAGGACGGTATCGAACACCGCCAGGGCATCGTCGATCTGATCCTTGGTAATGATGAGGGGCGGCGCAATGCGGATGGTATCGGTATGCGTATCCTTGGCCAAAATGCCCTTGTCCCGCAACTTATAACAGAATGGCCTGGCGCCCCCCGCTTCCGGATGCAAATCGACCGCAAGCATGAGCCCGCGCCCTCGCACCGCTTTGACGTGATTTGAGCGAATGCCGGCCAGCCCTTCAAGGAAATAAGGCCCGAGCTGGGCGGCATTCTCGATCATCCCTTCCTCGATCAACACCTTCATCGCCATGCGAGCAACCGCGCACGCCAAAGGGTTGCCGCCGAACGTCGAGCCGTGCTGGCCGGGCTTGAGAACTCCGAGAACTTCTGAATTGGAGAGCACCGCGGAGACGGGATAGAACCCACCTGACAACGCCTTGCCCAAGAGCGTGACATCCGCCTCGATACCTTCGTGCTGCTCCGCCAGCAACTTGCCCGTGCGCCCGAGGCCTGTTTGGATCTCATCCAATATAAGCATCACGTTATGTTGCGTGCAGAGCTCGCGAACCCGCTTGAAATATCCCTCTGGCGGAATGATCACCCCGGCTTCCCCCTGGATCGGCTCCACCAGGAACGCAACCGTGTTCCCGGTTATCGCCCGCTCAAACGCCTCGGCATCGCCGAACGGAACCACCTTGAATCCAGGTGCAAACGGCCCGAACCCGCCCCGTGCGTCCGGGTCGGTCGAAAACCCGACAATACCGATCGTCCTCCCATGAAAATTGTTGGCGCAGACGATGATCTCTGCCTTGTCCTTTTCGACGCCCTTGACCTCATACCCCCATTTCCGCACCGCCTTGATGGCACTTTCGACCGCTTCGGCTCCGGTATTCATCGGCAGCACCTTATGAGAACCGGTGAGTTCGGCGATCTCCCGGTAGAACAGACCGAGCTGATCGTTGCGGAAGGCGCGCGAGGTCAGAGTCAGCTTGCCCGCCTGCTCAACCATCGCGGCGAGAATCCTGGGGTGGCAGTGTCCCTGATTCACCGCTGAATATGCCGAGAGACAATCGAGGTAGCGCTTTCCTTCAACATCATAAACGAACACGCCCTCTCCGCGCACGAGGGCCACGTCCAGCGGTTGATAGTTATGCGCGCCAAGGGATGCTTCCAGCGCGATCAGTTCCTCGGTTCGTGTCATGGTTTTCCCCTAGGCTGGCAGCGTTGGCCTGTCGAATATGCGGCGCCCAAATCCGCTGGCCGCCAATTCGACCATAAGGCGGGCACTCCGGCCGCGATCGTCGAGAAATGGATTGAGCTCCACCAGGTCCAGGCTGATCATGCGTCCGCTGCGCCCCACCATTTCCATGGCAAGATGCGCCTCGCGCACCGTTGCACCACCTGGTACCGTCGTCCCAACACCGGGCGCCATATCCGGCTCGACGAAGTCTACGTCCAGGCTCACGTGCAAAAAGGCGTCCTCGGCTTCCACCTCCCCAAGGATGCGCCGGATGATGGCGCCGATGCCATGCTCATCGATCTCCGCCATGTCGTTGACATCGGCGCCCCGCGCCTCGAGCAGGTCCGCTTCCGCAGGATCGATCGAACGCGCCCCAACGAGATGGAAGCGCGTTGCCGGCATCTTGGGGCACTCAAGCATCCCCTCAAATCCCGGTTCGCCGCAAAAGAATGCCGCGGGCATTCCGTGCATATTCCCGGAGGTCGAGGTTTGCGGCGTGTTGAAATCGGCATGCGCATCGAGCCAGAGAACGTGCAGCTTTTTCCCGAGCCGATGAGCATGCCGCAAGGCCGCAGCAACCGATCCGAACGACAGCGCGTGATCCCCTCCGAGGTAGACGGCGGTGCCGCGCGCCAGCGCCGCTTCCCCTGCGTCAGCGATCGCCCTTCCATACGCGGTGACCACCGAAGCATTGTGTGCGAGACCTGAAAGGGTGAAGTTCCCTTTCTCCAGCACCACATCGCCCATATCCGAAACCGTGTGGCCCAAGCCCGCCAACGCGATCTCGATACCCGCGATCCTGAGCGCCTTCGGTCCCATGGAGCAGCCTTGCCGCCCCGCCCCCTCCTCTATGGGTGCACCAATCAGGGTGACAGTTCTGGGAGCCGGTCCACGCATGCAAATCCTCCGCTTACGAGCAGCATGCCTAAGCAATCAGTCGCTCATAAGTTGCATATCTGCGCAACATGGCCCTATCATTGGTCATATTGGCCAGCGGAACTACTCAAAATGGCAACTGTTGATGAAACAGATCGTCGTCTCCTCTCCCTGCTGAGAGACAATGCCCGCCTGCCAGTCTCCAGTCTTGCCGCAACTCTCGGATTGTCTCGCACGACGGTGCGGGCGCGCATGGAACGGTTGGAGGCAAGTGGAATCATCACCGGCTATGGCGTGCGGCTCGGCACGTCCGAAGAGACCGACCGCATCCGCTCCATCGCGATGATCGAAGTCGAAGGACGCGTCACCGACCGCGTGGCGCGTGCCTTAGCGGGCTTGCCGCAGGTCCGCGCACTCTACAGCACTAACGGCCGCTGGGATCTCGTTGCCGAAATCGATACCGGCTCACTGCCCGAATTCGATGAGGTCTTACGCTCCATTCGCCTCATCGAGGGCGTCAGCCTCACCGAAACCAATATTCTGCTGGCCGCCCGCTTCCGCCGCTAAGCCGGCAAATGCAAAAGGCGCCTCTCGGCGCCTTTTCCTCAGAACGGAATGTCGTCGTCCATGCCGCCGGGCTCGAATGCCGGGGCGCTTGTCGGTCGGCTGCGGTTCTCGACCTGCCTTCCCCCACCATATCCGCCGGAGCCATATCCCCCGCCAGCATTCTCGCCGCCGCCTTCACCGCGCCCGTCGAGCATCGTCAGGGTCGAATTGAACCCCTGCAACACGATCTCGGTCGTATACTGATCCTGACCGTCCTTTTCCCACTTCCGGGTCTGAAGTTGACCTTCGATATAAACCTTGGAGCCCTTGCGCAGGTAATTCTGCGCAACCTTGGCCAGGCCCTCGCTGAAGATCACCACGCGGTGCCATTCGGTCCGCTCGCGCGGTTCACCCGTATTGCGGTCGCGCCAGCGCTCCGACGTCGCGATGCGCAGATTGACGACGGGGCTACCGCTCGGCAGCGACCGGACCTCGGGATCCGCTCCGAGATTGCCCACCAGAATAACCTTGTTGACGCTTCCCGACATATTCTTTCGCTTTCCTGTCTCTTGTCCGCCGAACCGAAATCCGGCCAGTCACGCTGGGACGCACTATATAGGGATTGGCCCGGCAAGTTCATTGCCAAGCAGAGCTTTGCACAACTCCTTTGTTCCCAATTTGTTCACGAGCGATTGGAATTGTCAAGCTTGACGAAGTTCAATATGTTCATATTATGTTCCTGGTGTATCGCAGATGTGCGTTCCGCCATCTTGCAGCCCGGCCATGTTGTGCTTAAGTGAACCGGACGCCTCCCGCGCCCGTTAGAATTGCTATTGCCGGTCCTGCCGGACCGCTACCTTTGGACGTTGCAACCGATGAATGACATCTCCAATCCCGACCGCGACATCGTCATTCGAGGTGCCAGGGAGCACAATCTCAAGAATATCGACGTCCGCCTGCCCCGGGACAAGCTGATCGTGATGACCGGGCTTTCGGGCTCAGGCAAATCTTCGCTTGCATTCGATACGATCTACGCCGAAGGCCAGCGGCGGTATGTGGAAAGCCTTTCGGCCTACGCCCGCCAGTTTCTCGAAATGATGCAGAAGCCCGATGTCGAGCAGATCGACGGGCTTTCGCCGGCTATTTCCATCGAGCAGAAGACCACGTCGCGCAACCCGCGCTCGACGGTCGGCACCGTCACCGAAATTTACGACTATCTGCGCCTTCTCTTTGCTCGCGTGGGTATTCCTTATTCACCCGCCACGGGTCTGCCCATCGAAAGCCAGACGGTTTCCCTGATGGTCGACAAGGTATTGGCGCTCGAGGAAGGTACGCGGCTTTACCTGCTGGCTCCCATTGTACGCGGGCGCAAGGGCGAGTACCGCAAGGAATTGGCCGAGCTCATGAAGAAGGGCTTCCAGCGCGTTAAGATCGACGGTGAGTTCTACGAGATCGAAGAAGCCCCCGCGCTCGACAAGAAGCTCAAGCACGACATCGAAGTCGTCGTCGACCGTGTCGTCGTCAGCGCCGATATATCCAGCCGCCTCGCCGAGAGCTTCGAGACGGCGCTGCGGCTGGCTGATGGCATCGCGCTTGCCGAGTTCGCCGACCAAACCGAAGATGACGGCACCCCTAAGCGCCTCACCTTCTCGGAAAAGTTCGCTTGCCCGGTTTCCGGCTTTACCATCGCGGAAATCGAACCGCGGCTGTTCTCGTTCAACAACCCGTTCGGCGCTTGTCCGGTGTGCTCCGGCCTGGGCACCGAGGCCAAGATCGATCCCGAACTGGTCGTTCCGGACGGATCGCTGTCGCTGCGCGACGGCGCCATTCAGCCCTGGTCCAAAACGTCTTCGCCTTATTATTTGCAAACCCTGCAGGCGGTAACGCGTCACTATAAGGCTTCAACAGGCACCGCATGGCAGGATCTGCCTTTCGAGGTGCAGCACGCCATCCTGTTCGGCACCGACAAGACGCCTATCGAGTTCGTCTATGACGACGGCTTGCGCAAATATACGACAAATAAGCCGTTTGAAGGAGTGATCGGCAACCTCGAACGCCGCTATCGCGAGACGGAATCGTCTGCCGCGCGCGAGGATATCGAGCGCTACATGTCGGCCGCCCCCTGCCCCGCCTGCGGCGGCTATCGCCTGAAGCCCGAAGCGCTGGCCGTCAAGATCAACGATCTCCATATTGGCCAGGTCGCGGACTTTTCCATCAAGGCGGCGGTCGAGTGGTTCACGGATTTGCCCAGCCATCTCAATGATACGCAAGGGGCCATCGGCGAGCGTGTTCTCAAGGAGATCCGCGAGCGGCTGACCTTCCTTAATGATGTCGGCCTCGAATACCTGACGCTTTCGCGTAACTCGGGGTCCCTCTCGGGCGGCGAGAGCCAGCGTATCCGTCTGGCGAGCCAGATCGGATCGGGACTTACCGGGGTCCTCTACGTGCTCGACGAGCCTTCGATCGGCCTGCATCAGCGCGACAATGCGCGTTTGCTCGAAACGCTGCGCCGTCTGCGGGATCTGGGCAACACGGTGATCGTCGTCGAGCACGACGAGGATGCGATCCTGACAGCCGATCATGTTCTCGATATCGGGCCTGGTGCCGGTGTGCATGGCGGGCACGTTATCGCCCAGGGCACCCCCCAGGACATCCTCAACCATCCCGAAAGCCTCACGGGCCAGTATCTCTCGGGCCGCATGGGCATCGAAATCCCGGCCGAGCGCCGCAAACCCAAAAAGGGCCGCAAGCTCTCGCTCGTGGGTGCCACTGGAAACAACCTCAAGAATGTTTCGGTCGATATCCCGCTGGGCATGTTCGTTGCCGTTACGGGCGTATCGGGCGGCGGCAAGTCGACTTTAACCATCGATACGCTTTATCAGGCCGTCGCCCGCCGCCTGAACGGCGCGCGCGTCCACCCTGCCCCGCACGAAAGCCTCACGGGCCTCGAATTTCTCGACAAGGTCATAGACATCGACCAGAGCCCGATCGGGCGCACGCCGCGGTCTAATCCCGCGACCTATACCGGAGCCTTCACGCACATTCGGGATTGGTTCGCCAACATGCCCGAAGCCAAGGCTCGCGGCTATGCGCCGGGCCGCTTCTCATTCAACGTCAAGGGCGGCCGCTGCGAAGCCTGCCAAGGCGATGGCGTGATCAAGATCGAGATGCACTTTCTGCCCGACGTTTATGTCACCTGCGACGTTTGCAAGGGGCATCGCTACAACCGCGAGACGCTTGAGGTGCAGTTTAAGGGCAAGTCGATTGCCGATGTTCTCGAACTGACGGTGGATGAAGGCGTGGAGTTCTTCTCGGCGGTGCCGGTGATCCGCGACAAGCTGGTCACCCTACAGCGGGTCGGGCTCGGTTACGTCAAGATTGGTCAGCAGGCGACCACCCTGTCGGGGGGGGAAGCCCAACGAGTCAAGCTCGCCAAGGAGCTTTCCAAGCGCGCCACCGGCCGCACCCTTTATGTGCTGGACGAACCCACCACGGGTCTGCACTTCCATGATGTCGCCAAGCTCCTCGAAGTGCTTCAGGAGCTTGTGGACAGCGGAAATACGGTGGTGGTCATCGAACACAACCTCGAGGTCATTAAGACCGCCGACTGGATCATCGATCTGGGTCCCGAAGGTGGTGATGGCGGCGGCGAGATCGTTGCCGTGGGTACGCCCGAAGAGGTAGCTGAAAGCCCGCGTTCCCACACGGGCCGCTTCATCAAGGAGGTAATGGAACGCCGCCCCCAACGCATGAGTGCCGCGCAATAGGCTTGCGGCGCTGTTTCATGACGGTTTGATGGCTTTGCCATGCGCGGCCCGCAGGGGCGGCGTGCGCGTTGACGCATACCTTGAAGTGATGATTCGCGGGTATCTTTGAAGGGTGCAAACAACCAGCATGGTGATGTCCATGTTTGTTCGTATCACCTGGAAAACGCGTCCTGCGGGAACCGTTCCTCCCAATTGGCGCCGTCCGCCGCCGTTTCTCGACCGTGGTTGCGATCTTGGTCCTGTCGGAGATTTTCACAAGATGACCAAGAGTCTGTTTGACCGTCCGGAGTAAGCCGAGGCGACCGTAGCCAGCCATGCGGAAACCGCATGGCCGAAATGACAAATCCCTAGTTCAAAGGTCGAGATTTAGGTTCTATATCCCAGTCGTCAAACGAAAGGAAAATTGAGATGGGCATTCGCAAGACTCTTAAGAAGTGGTCGGCTTATCAGCAGACGGTTCGTGAGCTCAATGCGCTCGGCAACCGTGAACTGAACGATCTCGGCATCACCCGCGGCGACATCGAACGCATCGCGCGTGATCATGCCAACCAGCTTTAAGCTTCAGACGACCTCCAACGTCCGAACGCGAAAAAGGCATCCTTGATCAAGGATGCCTTTTTTGATTCCCGGGTTTATCTCGCCCGCAGATCCTCATAGGACACGCAGACCACCTTCTCGAACGCTGGGCGTTCCGCAAGCCGCGTGTGCCAGGCCGCAACAGCCGGCATGTCGGGTCTATCGATCTCCATGGTCGTCCAGCGGTAGAGTGATACGCCGGCAACGATATCGGCATAGCTGAACGTCTCCCCCGCGAGATAAGGAGTTTTCTCGAGCTGCGCGTCCATGATTGCAAGAGCGTCGGTTGTCCTGGCCATGGCCGCCGCGATCGCCTCGGCATCCCGCCGCTCCGGTGCAGTCCGCACCACATGCGAGAAAACCCCGATCCAGGCCGGTTGGAAGGTTGATACGGTCCAGTCGGTCCACTGATCGACCACCGCCCGCTCGGCTATGTCTTCCCTCCACAGGCTGGCCCGCCCCCATTGTGCCGCGACATACCGCACGATCGCATGACTCTCCCAAAGCGTCAGGTCGTTGTGCTGCAGCACCGGCACCAGTCGATTCGGATTCATCGCGATGAACTCGGGCGTATCGAGCCCCCCGAACTTTCCGCCCGCATCGCGCCGGTCATATGCCGCCCCAACCTCTTCCAAGGCCCATAGGGCCTTTTGAACATTGGCCGAGTTGGCACGGCCCCAAAGAATGATTTCCGTCATGAAAAACTCACTCGTTAAACGACGATGAATAACAGTGAGCAACAGTCATGCAGATCGCGCAAGCCGGCAATGACCAATTTGGCCCTGCACATTGTGGGCGATTCTCACTAGCTAAAGGTCGTCAGACGAAAGGAGACCTGAAATGGACATCCGCAAGACCTTCAAGCGCTGGTCGGCTTATCAGCAGACGGTTCGCGAACTCAATGCCCTCGGCAACCGCGAACTGAGCGATCTTGGTATCGCCCGCTCCGACATTCAGCGTATTGCCCGCGACCATGCCAACGCACTCTGATCGCGGTCGCAGCAACACAAAACCTCTTTGAAGGGCACCCCCACCACAGGGTGCCCTTTTCATGTTCCGCAACGGAACGCACCGCCGATCGTCTCGTTTCCCCTCTCTCCACCCAAGGAAAGAAAGGGAAACGTCATGCAGAACCTGCAAGGCAAATCGATTGCGATTCTCGCCACCACCGGCTTCGAGCAGTCAGAACTCGAAGTCCCGCGCAACAAGCTTCGCGAAGCTGGTGCCGAAGTGCATGTGATTTCGCTCGAACCCGGCCACATTACGGGCTGGGACAAGGATGATTGGGGCGGTCCGGTCCCAGTGGACAAAACCCTCGATAGCGTCACCGCTGACGACTACGACGCCATCGTTCTTCCCGGTGGCCAGATCAATCCGGACCTGCTGCGCATCGAGCCTCGGGCCATCGATTTCATCAAGCGCTTCTGGACCGATAAGAAGGTGGTTGCCGCCATCTGTCATGCGCCTTGGCTGCTCATCGAGGCCGGCATCGCCAGCGGCCGCAAGATGACGTCATACAAGTCGATCAAGACAGACGTCATCAATGCCGGTGCCAATTGGGAAGACAGCGCGGTCGTATCCGATCAGGGCCTGGTTACCAGCCGCAATCCCGGCGATCTGGATGCCTTCTGCGACAAGATCGCCGAGGAGATTAATGAGGGGCGGCACGAACGCCGCGCCGCCTGATCTTTCGGTTGAGAACCGGGTAAAAAAGTCGCGCGTGGCAACCTTGGATTGCCGCGCGCTTTTCGTCTATAGCCATGCCTCTTGGATAAAGATGGGCAAGACATGGCTGTGGTGCATGTAATCGGTGGTGGTCTCGCAGGCTCGGAGGCGGCCTGGCAGGTGGCTCAGGCTGGTGTCGACGTGGTTCTCCACGAGATGCGCCCGGTAAATCCCACCGACGCCCATCATACCGATGGCTTTGCCGAACTTGTCTGCTCCAACAGCTTCCGCTCTGACGATCACGAGCACAACGCCGTGGGTCTCCTCCACGAGGAAATGCGTCGCGCGGGATCGCTGATCATGGCTTGTGCCGACAAGCACGCATTACCGGCCGGGGGAGCGCTTGCCGTCGATCGCGATGCCTTCTCCCAGGCCGTCACCGAGGCGCTCGAAAACCATTCCCGCATCACCATCGCACGTGAAGAAGTCGCCGGTCTGCCGCCTGCGGACTGGGAAAACGTCATCGTCGCCACCGGCCCCCTCACGTCACCCGCCCTTGCCGAAGCGCTTCAAAAACTGACAGGTGAGGACTCCCTCGCCTTCTTCGATGCCATCGCACCGATCGTTCACTACGACAGTATCGATCTCGACATTGTCTGGGCGCAGTCGCGTTACGATAAGCCAGGTCCCGCCGGCACCGGGGCGGATTATCTCAACTGCCCGATGAATGAGGAACAGTACAACCGTTTCATCGACGCCTTGCTCGAAGCGCCCTTGCACGAGTTCAAGGAGTGGGAGATCGTGCCTTATTTCGACGGCTGCCTGCCTATCGAAGTGATGGCCGAGCGCGGCCGCGAAACCCTCCGCCACGGTCCCATGAAGCCTGTCGGCCTCACCAACCCGCGCGATCCGGAAAACAAGCCCCACGCAGTCGTCCAGCTCCGTCAGGACAATGCCCTTGGTACCCTTTGGAACATCGTCGGTTTCCAAACTAAAATGCGCTATGGTGTGCAGACGGAAATCTTCAGAATGATTCCGGGCCTGGAAAACGCTCAGTTCGCCCGGCTCGGCGGGCTGCACCGCAACACCTTCCTCAATTCGCCTCGTGTCCTCCGTCCGGACCTGAAGCTCAAGGCCGATCCGCGCCTGCGTTTCGCCGGCCAGGTTACCGGTGTCGAAGGTTATGTCGAAAGCGCCGCCATGGGGCTGGTCTGCGGTCGCCTCTCGGCGGCGGAAGCCAAGGGTGAGACCCCGGCACTGCCGCCGGCCACCACGGCATTCGGTGCGCTGATCGGCCATATCACGGGCGGCCACGTGGAAGCCGAAGCCTATTCCGGCGCACGCAGCTTCCAGCCCATGAACGTCAATTTCGGCCTGTTCCCGCCAGTGGAGATCAAAAAGCCGGAGGGTCTCAAAGGTCGCTGGCGCGGACCCGACAAGGCAAAGGCCAAGAAGAAGGCGATCACGTCGCGTGCTTTGGAAGATCTGGCCGCCTGGCTCTAGCTGCGTCCGTGCCGCAGCATCCACCATGTCAGCGCAAACATGCGCAATAGCGGCGAGGGCGTTCGATGCCCGATGAATGGCGCCGCAACGTGGCGCCCGGCACGCTTCAGGTCCATATCGACGAGCGCGATACTGGCAAATGCCGGTTTCAGCCGGGGGGAAAGAGGCGCGATCGCCGAGCGGGCCTTATCGGCATGCTGGTGCGCCAGTTCAGCGATCTGGCCGAGCGCCGCCCGCAACTCTGCGCTGTCCGCCCCCGCATAGACATCGGCCTCTCGTACGCCATGGGCGGCGAACACCGACAGCGGCAGGAAGAGCTGTCCTCGCGCCGCATTATACCCGAAGGCACGCAGATGCCCGCCAAGCGCCTGCGCCACGCCCAAATGCCCCGCCGCATCCGCGGCCTCATCTGCGGAGCCACCCGCGAGGATCATCGCCGCGTATTGGTATAGAACCGAAACGGTTTCGCCCGCATACCCTTCGAACTGCCCGATATCGGGCATCGGATCGTGGTAGAGGTCGAAGCGCCGAGCCGCCAATAGCCGCAGCAAAGGACCGGCCGGCAAGGCGTAGGTTTCCAGCGTTTTCAGCAATGCATCGGCGACCGGATTGCTCGATATCGCGCCATGCCCTTCGCCCTCGATGGCATCGACCCACCATTGCAGCCGGATCTCGCCGGGGCCGGGTTCCGATACCCTCTCCCGGATCGCCGCGATCTCGGCCGAAAACGCGAAGATCGCCTGCACGCCTTGGCGATGCTCGCCCGGCACGATCAGGCTGGCTGCATAGCGATCGCGATCGAGTTCGCGCAAGCGCTCCGACGCGAGCGCAAAGCTATCGCTCATCACCGCGCCTTTGCTACACTGATCAGAGCTGCGCCCACGGCCCGGTTTTCAGCAAGCAGCACATTGTAGGTGCGTACCGCGCTGCCGGTCGAGACGGCCTCGATGATGACGCCCTTCTCCCGGAAGGCGGGCCGAATGTCGGGCGATATCGCCGCGATATCGGGACCGGTTCCGATCAGCAACACGTCCAGAGCATCGGCCGCCTCGAGCGCGCGAGAAAGCGATTGCAGCGTGATACCCGCCGCCGCGTCGACGTCCCATGCGTACATTCCCGTCGGAAGCGATATCACCGAACCGCGATGGGACATCTCGGCGAAGCGGAAGCCGCCATCACCATAGGCGTCGATAACCGCCTGATAGGGATAGTGCCCCTGCCCCGCCTCCCAGGTCATTGCCGCCTATACCGCCGCGCCGTCCGCGCGGCGCTCGGACTTTGGTTTTTCGGCTTCGGTCTCTGCGCGGGTCTTGATGCCGAGATAGAGCAGGATCGGTGCCGAAACGAAAATCGACGAGTAGGTGCCGACCAGCACGCCCCAGGCCATGGCCAGAGTGAAGCTGCGGATCACTTCGCCGCCGAAGAACACCAGCGCAAGCAGTGCCAACGCCGTGGTGCCACCGGTCAGGACGGTGCGTGCAAGCGTTTGGTTCAACGACATGTTGATGATGTCGGCCAGGCTTACCTTTTTATATTTGGAGAGGTTCTCCCGAATACGGTCATAGATCACGACCGTGTCGTTGAGGGAGTAGCCGATTACCGTCAGCACCGCCGCGATACTTGAAAGGTTGAATTCGATCCGCAGCAGCGCGAATAGACCCACGGTCAAAACCACGTCGTGGACGAGCGCCAGGATCGCACCCACGCTGAACTGCCACTCGAAGCGCAGCCATACGTAAATGACGATACCAACCATGGCGACCAGAATGCCAACGATGCCGTTGAAGGCCAACTCGCCCGACACCGTGCCGCTCACCGCCTCGGTGCGTCTGACCTCATATTCATCGGCCACGGTATCGATCACCTGCTGAACCGCGGCCTGCTGTGCGGTTTCATCGCCTTCCTGTGCGCCGATCCGCACCAGTACGTCCGCCGGCGTACCGAATTCCTGCACCTGAACTTCCCCGATGCCCAGGCTCCCCAGGCGCGAACGCAGATCGGCGATATCCGCCTCTCCATCGGTTGCCTGCAGTTCGATGGAGCTGCCGCCGGTGAAGTCGATGCCGAGATTGAGCCCCCGCGTCACCTCCAGGATGCCGGTTCCCACCAGCAAGACCAGCGTGAAGGCAAAGCCGACCTTGCGCCACTTCATGAACGGAATCTTGGGCTCGAGCGGCAAGAGACGCTCGAGGACGTTCACCTTGAGAGTCTTGGGACGCCGCCGCGAGAACCACAGGTTCACGAGAACCTGCGTCACGAGATAGGCGGTGAACATCGTCGTGAGCACGCCGATCGCGAGCGTCACGGCAAAGCCCTGCACCGGCCCCGAGCCGAGGAAGAACAAGACGACGGCTGCGATCAGCGTAGTGACGTTCGCGTCCACGATCGTCATCATCGCCCGCTTGAAACCGGAGTCGATCGCTTGGACCGCAGATCGCCCGTTCGCCAGCTCCTCGCGTATGCGCTCGAAAATGAGAACGTTTGCGTCCACGGCCATGCCGATGGTCAAAACGATGCCGGCGATACCCGGCAAGGTCAGCGTCGCTCCCAGCGTGGATAGTGCCGCCAGGATCATGCCGACGTTGATCACCAAGGCAATATTGGCGAACAGGCCGAACAGCCCATAGGCCGCGAACATGAACAGCACCACGCCCACCGTGCCGATCACACCTGCCGTAACGCCCGCGTTGATCGAATCGGCGCCAAGGCTGGGGCCAACGGTCCGTTCCTCGACCACGTCGAGCGTCGCCGGAAGCGCACCGGCACGCAGCAGCACGGCGAGGTCGCTCGCCGTATCAGGGGTGAACGTGCCGGAAATCTGGCCCGTGCCACCAGTGATCGGTTGCTGGATGGTGGGGGCGGTGATCACCTCATTGTCGAGCACGATGGCAAAGCGCCGCCCGACATTTTCCGAGGTGATTTCGCCGAAGGTCAGCGCGCCTTGTGTATTGAAGCGGAACGAGACGACAGCCTGGCCATTCTGGTCGAAGGCCGGCTGGGCGTCGACGAGCTGTTCGCCGCCCAGGGCAACGTCCTCATAAAGAAGCTCGTCGAACCCGTCTGCGCTTGGCACGATCATCGTTCCGGCTGGCAGGCCCTGCGTTTCGGCCTGCGCCGCCGTCATCGACGGATAGACAAGATGGAAGGTCAGGCGGGCGGTCTGGCTGATCAGGTCCTTGAGCCGCTCGGAATCTCCAAAGCCAGGCACCTGCACCAGAATACGGTTGTCGCCCTGCCGCTGGATAATCGGTTCGGTCGTGCCGACTTCGTCGATACGGCTGCGGATAACTTCCAGCGATTGCGCCACAAGCGACGACATCCGGCTTGAAATGGCGTCCTCGGTGAGCGTGATCTGGATGCGCCCGCCCGATGTGGTGATCTGCGTTTCCGGCGTCGTCCCCGTCTGGAACAGCGCACCTTCCAGCATCCGTTCGAGGGGGGACAGCACTTCCCGCGCCGCGTCCAATTGGCTCGGATCGGTCAATTCCACATCGAGCGTTGCACCATTGGTGGTGATGATGCTGCCGATTCCGGCATCGATGAGCAGTGTCCGCGCCTCGCGTCGGATATCGCTGATGCGGCCTTCAACGATGTCGTTTCGGTTTACCTCGAGCAGAAGGTGCGAACCGCCCTGCAGGTCCAGCCCCAGAACGATCTCGCCTTTGGGAAGGAAATCCGGCATCCCGGCCACGGTCTGATCGCTCAGGAAATTGGGCAGCACCGCGAGCATGCTGACCAGCGTCACGAGAACGACGGCGATTAACCGGAATGGCGAGCTCTTCATGAGATAAATTCGTCCTTTATTACCGCTAGCGCCAGCGCCGCCGCTTGGCGGGCGCCGACGCGCCAGCGGGTCAGTGTCGCGGGGCTGTTGCCCTGGGCGACAGTGTCATCCGATTATTTGTTGTCGTTGACCGGCTCGGACTTGGTCCGCACGTCGGCGACCATGGTGCGCACGACCTTGATCTTCACCCCTTGGGCAATCTCGACTTCGAGATCTTCGTTCTCCACCGCCTTGGTCACTTTTCCGACCACACCGCCATTGGTGACGATGGTGTCACCGCGCTTCACCGCTGCAAGCATCGCCTGGTGGGCCTTCATCCGCTTTTGCTGCGGACGGAAAATAAGGAACCAGAAAATGGCGATAAGCAGGATGATCGGAATGAAACTGGAAATAAAATCCATCCCGGTCGGCGCAGCGGCGCCCTGGGCGAAGGCAGGGGTAACGAACATTAAGACACTCCGTAGCGGTCTGCTTGTCAAAGCAGGACTGATGGCCCCATATAGGGACGCTTGCGGTTTTGGGGAGGCATCGCCTTCCAAAAAATCGCGCGGACTATACTAGCGGGCCCGGCGAAAGGCAAAGCCTATCGGGCCCTTTCAGGGGCTATTCTCCAGTGGAAAATCAAGACCAGCTTTCAGCCATCTCGGCTACGCTCGAACGCATTGCGCACGCTCTCGATGCTCTCGCGGGAACCACCCAGGCAACGGCGGCGATCGAGGACGGCATAGATGCCTATCTTTGGGACGGCGCCGAGCAAACGCTGATTCCTGTCCCACACGTCAATCGCGTACCGCTTGATCTGCTCGAAGGCGTCGCCCATCTGCGCGACATTCTCCTGGACAACACCCTGGCGTTCGCTCGCGGTCACGGCGCGAACAACGCGCTGCTGTGGGGCGCGCGCGGCATGGGCAAGAGCTCGATGGTCAAGGCCATCCATGCCCACATCACCGCGCTGGAGGAAACCGGTCTCTCCCGTCTTATCCTTATCGAGATCGCTCGCGAGGATATCGCCACCCTCCCTGCCCTGCTCCGCTTCCTCGTGGGCCGGCCGGAACGCTTCATCATCTATTGCGACGATCTGAGCTTCGACAGGGATGAGTCGAGCTACAAGGCTTTGAAGTCCGTCCTCGACGGTGGCCTTGAAGGTCGTCCCGCCAATACGGTCTTTTACGCCACGTCCAACCGCCGGCACCTGATGCCTCGGGACATGATCGACAATGAGCGCTCGACGGCGATCAATCCCGGTGAAGCCGTCGAGGAAAAAGTATCGCTCTCAGACCGCTTCGGCCTGTGGCTTGGCTTCCACAATTGCGACCAGGACACTTATCTCGCCATGGTCCGCAATTACGTCGCCCATTACGGCATTCCGGTCGATGAGTCGGAAATGCGGGCAAAAGCCATTGAGTGGTCTGCCACACGCGGCTCTCGTTCGGGACGCGTCGCCATCCAGTTCGTCCGGCACCTTGCCGGCGAAAAAGGCAAGGCTATCTCCTGAAATAGCGAAGGGGCCGGCCCTTTCGGACCGGCCCCAACAAGGAGCATTGCCTCCAGTATTCCTAGCCGGCCAGCAACGGCATCGGATCGACCGGTGTCGCGCCCTTGCGCAGTTCGAAATGGAGCTGAGGACGGCTGACCGAGCCGGTCATGCCGACGGTGCCGATGGCATCGCCGCGCGAAACCGCATCGCCCTTGACGACACCGATCGTATTGAGATGCGCATAGGCCGAAACATAGCCATTCGAGTGCTTGATCAGCACCAGATTGCCATATCCCTCGACGGCATTGCCGACGTAGATGACTTCGCCGTTTTCGGCCGCGCGAACCGAGCTGCCTTCTGGTGCTTCGATGTTGATACCGGTGCCGCGTGATGCGGCGAAATCGGTGATGACGCGTCCCGAGATCGGCCAGCGGAACTTGTCGCTGGTGGTCGAGGGCGTGGGGCTCGCCGTGGGCTGCTGGGCGGGCGCGGCGGCAACCTGCGTCGGCTGCGCTGATGGGGTCGCCGCGGGCGTCTGCGGCTGGCTGGCGGGTGCCGTGGCGGTCGTTGATGGTGTGCTGGTTGTCGCTGGCTGGGTAGCCGGCGTTCCGGACGGGGTGGTCAGCGTTTGCGTGCCCGATGCGGCGGCCACCTGCTGCGTCTGACCGCGCTGCGCCAGAAGATCGGGACGTCCCGGTATCACCAGGCGCTGCCCCACGGTGATCCGGTCGGGCGAAGAGATGCTATTGGCAGCAATGATATCGGTGGCGCTCACATCATAGCGGCGAGCGATCGTATAGAGTGACTCACCCGATGCGATCGTGTGCGTATAGGTATCGCCTTGAACCACCCCGAGCTGCGGCGACGATGTTTGCGTGGGCAGCGCGGGAGAGGAAGGCGCGGAGGCGGCGGCGGTTTGTGCAGGCATGGCTTGGGTACTCGTTACTGAAGATGGCTGCAATGCGGGAAGATCCTGGGATACAACGCCCGACTGCGTGCCCATGGGCATTGCAGTCGTCCGATCGATCAGAGCGGGTTGATTGGCCGCGGTTGTCATCGCCCCCCCGCCGACATTGGCAGGCGGCAGGTAAGCCGGCATCGGCTGGTTGATAGCCGCGCCGCCCATGCGGGTCGTCGCTCCGGTAACCGTCGGATCGCCCCCGAAGGATCCCATGGAGGAACAGCCTGCCAGCACCAGGGCGGCGGCACTCATCGCAAGTGCGGAGCCGGCGCTACGCAGATTGGAACCAGTTACGCTCATGGTCATGGGAAATGCCCGTCAACTCATCTACTCGATGAAATTAGAGTAGTCTTGTTAAGGTAAAGACGAGCTTAAAGCGGCAAGCGCTTTAACTATAATGTACGCGAGCGCCCGGGACTCAACGGCGCAAGCCGTACGCTTCCCACCTCGGTCTCGACGAAATCGTCGTCGACTCGCTCGATGCGCAGTATCGCCTGCCGATCCGCGGGTGCCCCAACGGCCATCACCGCGATTCCGCCATCTCCCAATTGCTCGACCAGGTCCTCGGGCACGTCGCTGACCGAGCCGGTCAGCAGTATTCTGTCGAATGGCGCCTGCTGCTCGAGCCCCAGCAGCCCATCCTCGTGAAGTCCCACGATGTTGGTCATGCCCTCTGCATGCCAGCGGGCCTGCGCCAGGCTGGCCAGCGTGCGGTACTTTTCGATTGAAAACACGCGTCTAGCCATCCGCGCCAGAAGCGCCGCCGAATAACCTGATCCGGTACCGACCTCGAGCACCTTGTTGGTGCCCTGCGGCGCCAATTGCAAAAGCAGCTGCGCCAGGATTCCGGGGGCGGTTATCGATTGCCCGCATTCGATGGGGAGCGAGGATTCGCGGTAAGCGTATTCGCGATAATCTTCCGGCACGAATCGCTCATGCGGAACCGTTTCGAAGGCACGCAGCAGGTCCGGATCGGTTACCCCTACCTGCCGCAGGTTGAGAATCAGGCCCGCCCGCGCTTCCCAGAGGTCGGTCACGCCAGCGTCCTCGTCTCTCATGTGCGTCCTGGGCCCTCGAACGGGAGTCTCCCGTCGAAGCGCCTGACGAAATCCATGTCGGTCTGCTGCAGCATCAGCGGCGTCACGGTGATCGCGTTGTCTTCGTGCAGGATATGGAAATCGGAGCCCGCGTCCAGCGGTTTAGGCGTCTGCAGGATCGTGACGAAGTGCTTGCCCGGGTTATCGCTCGGATAAAGCTCGAACGGCGAATGCGCGAATCGCTGATGCGGCACCACCCGGATGCCACTCACCTCGCTCGGCGCACAGATCGGGAAATTGACGTTGAAATAGGTATCGCGCGCATCGAACACGTCGAGAATGGCCTTTACCGCCTGCGCTCCCAATTCCGCCGCACACCCCCAATCGATCTCATCGCGCCCGTGGTCATAATCCATCGCCTGGCTCAACGCGATCCCCACAGCCCCATGCAAGGCCCCTTCCCTGGCCCCGGCCGCCGTGCCCGAGCAATGCATGATGTCCCCGAGATTTTGCCCGCGATTGACGCCGGACAAGACGACATCAGGCCGACGATCCTTGAGGACATGCGTCACGCCTGCCACCACACAATCGGCGGGCGTGCCATCGAGCGCAAAAATCCGCTCGCCACGCTCCTCGAGTTCGATCTCATAGCCGAAGGTAAACCGGTGCCCGGTCCCGCTCTGATTGTTTGACGGAGCGACCACCCAGACGTCGTCCGAGAGCGTGCGTGCGATATCGATCAACACCGCTAAACCCGGCGCATCAACACCATCATCATTGGTTAAAAGGATGCGTGGATTAACCTTCATCCGCCAATCTTTTCAATGCCACCCATATAGGGCTTGAGCGCCGCCGGAATCGTTACCGATCCGTCCTCGTTCTGGTAGTTTTCCATCACCGCGATCAGCGCGCGGCCGACCGCAACGCCCGATCCATTCAGCGTATGCACGAATTGCGGCTTGCCGTTCGCATCCCGATACCGCGCATCCATGCGCCGGGCCTGAAAGTCGCCGCATACCGACACCGAAGAGATCTCACGATAGGTATTCTGCCCCGGCAACCATGCCTCGATGTCATAGGTCCGCTGCGCGCCAAACCCCATATCTCCGGTGCATAGCTGCATGACTCGATAGTGGATACCCAGGCGCTTTAGGACCTCTTCGGCACAAGCGAGCATCCGCTCATGTTCTTCGGCCGACTTATCGGGCGTCGTCACCGACACCATCTCGACCTTGTTGAACTGGTGCTGACGCAGCATGCCGCGCGTATCCCGCCCGGCCGACCCGGCCTCCGAGCGGAAGCACGGGGTCAACGCCGTAAACCGCAACGGCAACTCTTCCTCGGACAGAATGGATTCACGTACGAAATTGGTCAGAGGCACCTCAGCCGTGGGAATAAGCGCCAGCCGCCCATCACCATGCCCAGCAAAGAAGAAATCGCCGTCGAACTTGGGCAACTGCCCCGTCCCGTACATGGCTTCATCCCGCACCAGATAGGGCGGCACCACTTCGGTATAGCCATGCTCATTCACATGCAGGTCGAGCATGAACTGCCCGATGGCACGCTCCAGCCGCGCGATCTGTCCCTTGAGCACGACGAACCGGCTTCCCGAGAGTTTCGCTGCGGTTTCGAAATCCATGCCGCCCATGGTTTCGCCGAGTTCGTAATGCTCTTTGGGCGAAAAACCGAGATTGGGTTTGGCCGGCCTCGTGGCTTCCGATTCGTTGGCGCGGAAATAAGGAGCATTGTCATTTTCGTCCTCACCCACCGGTACGCCTTCGGCCGGCAGGTTCGGAATCACCGACAGCGCAGCCCGGATATTCTCAGTCAACGCTTTCTCACGCGTATCGAGTTCCCCGAGCTTGTCCTTGAGCCCGGCGACTTCCGCCATCAACTCGGCCGCGCGGGCCTCATCTTTTTGCGCCTTGGCCTGTCCGATCTGCTTGGAGGCGGCATTGCGCTTTTCCTGAACGGCATTGAGTTCGGCCACCACCGCGCGCCGTTGTTCGTCCAAAAGGATAAGAGATGCCGACAGCGGCTCCATGCCGCGCGATTTGAGCGCGGCGTCGAAGGCTTCGGGATTGGCGCTGATCCATTTGATGTCGAGCATGTCGGCTGGTCCGCTGGAAAAAATTGAGCGGCCTAGTGCCTAGCCGAGCCTGCTCGGAAACTCAAGGCAGGCTCAGGTTTCCAGTTCCCGCGCCAGCTCCGCCTCACGTGCCAGCCGACGCTTCTCCATGAACCGGACTGAAACCACCGAAAGTTCATAAAGCGCCAACAACGGGAGCGCCAACCCGATCTGGGAAATCGGATCGGGGGGCGTCAAAAAGCCCGCAATCACGACGATTGCAACGATCGCGTATTTGCGCCAGCGCCTGAGATGGTCGACTCCGATCAGACCGACCTGCGCCAGCAGCGTCAGAATGACCGGAAGCTGAAAGCAGACGCCGAATGCCAGGAGCAGGGTCATCACCAGACTGAGATATTCCGAGACCCGCGTCATCATTTCAATGGTGACGCCATTGGGATCGGTCTGCTGCATGCCCAGGAAAAAGCCGAGCGCCAAGGGCATGATGCCGTAGTAGACCACTGCCCCCCCAAGCACGAAAAAGATCGGCGTGGCGATAAGGTAAGGCAGGAAGGCCATGCGCTCGTTCTTGTAGAGCCCTGGCGCCACAAAGGCGTAGACTTGGGACGCGATGACCGGGAACGCTAGAAAGATCGCCGAAAAAAGCGCGACGGAAAGTTTCGTGAAAAAGAACTCTTGGGGCGCGGTATAGATGAGGTGCACAGCTTCCGGACCACCAGCGGCAGCAATGAACGGGCCGAGCAGAAACTGGTAGATGTGGTCGGCAACGAAAAAGCACGCGATAAACAGCACCGCCAGCGCGATGACCGAATAGATCAGCCGCGTCCGCAATTCCGCCAAATGCTCGATGAGTGGCGCTTCGCTGCCCTTGAGTTCATCTTCCGGCGATTGATCTGCGATCTTTTTCTGCGCTTCGGCCATGAATCAGCCCTCACCCCCCACATCCGCGGCGCTCTCGACGCGGCTCGCAGCCTTCTTTTTCGCCGGAGATTTTTTGGTGGTCGATTTCGATGGAGCCTTTACCGCCGCTGTTTGGCCCTCCCCGGTGGAAGCTTTGGCCGTCTTGGCGCGCGATGACTTGGCGGCGGGTTTTGCAGACTTGCTTGTCGTAGAAGTTGCGGGATTCCGCCGAGCAGCCTTGATCTTGGGTTTGGCGGCACCCGGTTGCGCGGCCTCAGCGGTGTTCGTTACTGCATTTGCCGGCTTGGCAACGGTTTCGCTCACCTTTGCGCGCAAAGCCGCAGCAGCCGGCGAGGTCTGAGCCGGCGGCACGGGCGGCATGCCCGCTTGCGAGCGAATCTCATCCACTACGCTTTCCTTGCCCGGCTCAGTGGGAGCAAGCTTGCCGCTCGGCTCCACCTTGCCGTTTCTCAAGGCGTTGAACTCGCGGGTGATATCCTGGCTTGTCTGCTGAAGTGGGTCCGAAATCGCCTTTTTGGCTTCGCGTATCTCATCGGCGGCGATGGCTTTGTCGATCTCGCGCCGGAACTCGTTGCTCATACGCCGGACAGTTCCCATCATCCGGCCGATATTGCGCATCATCACCGGCAGGTCTTTCGGGCCCACCACGATGAGGATCACGATGCCGATAACCAGCATCTCGCTCCAGCCAAGGCCAAGCATCAGGATCTATCCTTTTTGGGAACCAATGCCGAACCGGTACGATCAGGCGTCCTTGCGCTCGACGTCCTTGGTCTGGTTCAGCGTAGGCTCAGCCTGGCCGGGCTTCTGGTCGATAGTTGCGACAGGCTTGTCGTCGGGCGTGTCTTCTTCAGCCATGCCCTTGCGAAACGCTTTGATGCCGCCGGCGACTTCGCCCATCAGGCCGGAAATCTTGCCGCGCCCGAACAGCAGCAGCACTACGACCGCGATAATCAGAAGTCCCCAAGGTCCCGGATTCATGTGTACCTCCTAGATGTCGACGCGGATCATGCACCGGCCGACCGGTTTCTCCGGCTCACAGATATTGATTATTGCTGGCGAAAACAAGGACTGACCGACCGCGGGCTCCGCGTTATTGCGGATGCCCGGTAAAATGCGCGTGTCCCTTCACTCCTCGGATCCACGCTCGGTCTCGCCGGGATCATCCGGATCGAGCGGATCCTCATCCTCGCGCAACGCACCGTCAAACGGCATTGGCACCTGAAAGCTCGACGGCACGCGGCTCGAAAGCAGCCCTGCCCCCTTGAGTTCATCAAGCCCCGGCAGGTCTCCGAGTGTCTCCAGTCCGAAATGATCGAGAAAACCTTCTGTGGTCCCGTAGGTCACCGGCCGCCCAGGGGTGCGCCGACGTCCCCGCATCCGAACCCATCCCGCTTCCATGAGCACATCGAGCGTGCCTTTGGAGATGGAAACCCCGCGCACCTCTTCGATTTCGGCGCGCGTCACCGGCTGATGATAGGCAATGATCGACAACGTCTCGAGCGCCGCCCGTGACAACGGACGGGTATCGGTTTCCTCGCGCCGGAGCAAAAAATTAAGGTCTTCGGCGGTGCGAAACGCCCATTTCGATCCGCGCTGCACGAGATTGACCCCGCGTCTCGCATACTGAGCCTGCAATTCGTCGATCAGTGCATCGACGTCAGCGGCATCGGACAGAAACGGCTTTACCGCTTTCAGATCGACCGGCTCGTCCGAAGCAAACAACAGGGCCTCAAGGATGCGCAGATTGCGTTCCTTGATCACAGAATCGTCTTCTGCATTCATTGCGGCAGGCTCCCCTGTCGCCGGCGCACCAGCAAGGGTGCAAAAGCCTGCTGTTGTCGCAACTCCACCTGCCCCAGCCGCACAAGTTCGAGCGAAGCGACAAAACTCGACGCCATCGCCGTCACCCTTTCTTCCGGCCGTGCCAGATACTCGGCTAGATAGGTCTCGAGCGAAACCCATTCATAGCTCTGCCCGATCAGCCGCTCGAGGATTTCGCGCGCGTCCTGCAGCGCCCACACCGTCCGGTGATAGGGCGAGTACTCAGCCGGTATGCCCCGCTCCCGCTGAGCCGAATAGGCGCGCAGCAATTGGTAAAGATCGGCTTCCCACAGCGCATGGCGAGTAATTGAGACAGGCTCGGGCATACCGCGCGCAAAAACGTCCCGACCCAGTCTGGGGCGGTTGAGCAACCGTCCCGCCGCGTCCCGCATGGCTTCCAGCCGGGCGAGCCTGAATTGCAGAAGCGCCGCCATTTCTTCGCCGCTCGGCTCTTCGTCGTCGCCTTGCTGCGGCACCATTAGCCGGCTTTTAAGATACGCAAGCCAAGCGGCCATCACCAAATAATCGGCAGCGATCTCGATCCGTTGCTGTCGGATGGATTCGATGAAGGCCAGATATTGTTCCGCCAGCGCCAGCACCGAAATCCCTGAGAGGTCGACCTTCTGCTTCCGAGCAAGATCCAGCAGAAGGTCGAGCGGGCCTTCGTATCCGCCAACATCCACGTGCAGCACGGCCGCTTCCGCCCGCTCGGGCGTTTCGTCAAACCATGGATCTAAAGCTTCAGCCATAACCTGCTGCTGGAAAATCAAAGAGGGAAGCAGCATTGCCACTCCCCTCGAACTCGTCAAGTTGCCAAGCCGTGTGTCAGCTAGTTGTCCATTACAAAGCAGTCTCCGCCCTGCGCCAGTATCGCGCCGCAAACCGAATTGGCCTCGGCGAGCGTGGGCTGGGGCAGTCGGACCCGGTAATAAATGCCGCGTTCGCCCAGATCGACACGGCTCACCTCCGGTGTCGCACCATTAAAGAATGCCCCGTAACGGGCCTGCAGCGTCGGAATGCCGCCGCGCGCGTCTTCTTCGGTGCGCTGGGAGGACAACTGCACCCACGCCCCGACGTTGGCAGGAGTGGAAGTCGCCGGTGCTGGAGCGGCGGGGGTTTGTGCCTGCGTCGGAGCCAGGGCCACAGTGCTCTCCGCGGGGGCTGGAGCACCCGGCGCGGCACTGGCTGCCGTATTGGTCGGCGCCGTAAGTCCAGCCGGCCGCGGAATTGGGCGTGGTGCCGTGGCATCGCCTTCCACCACAGTCGCTTCATCGGTCGCAGCGTCGCCCAGGTCTGTGGTCGCTCCCTGTGCCGTCGCACCCGTCGCGGCATCGCCCAACGCTGAGGCCGGCGCATTGAGCGCGGCCACCTGTTCGGCACCCGTTGCTGCGGCGGTCTCCCCACCCGCCATGGCTTCCGCGATCGCCTCCCCGATCGGGTCGGCTGTCAGCGTGCTGTTGGGCACAGCAGGTACATCGGGGCGTTCGACCGGCAGGACATTGGAACCGGCCACGCTATCCTCCGCCTGAACGATGGTTCCATCCGGACGGACAGTCACCGTACGCACCGGGCGGTTGGCGAGTTCGGTTTCGCCTTCCTCGGGGGCAAGAACCTGCGCGACTTCCGCGCCGCTCGCGCCACCGGTCTGGTCTCGCGACACCAGCGCCTCTTCCTCGGGTGCAGCTGTGTTGCCCTCGATTTCGTTGAAAACAACGGAGTCGTTCGCAGCCGTTTGGTCCGGCGCCGGCTCGACATCTTCCTTCAGCGGTTGGGCATCAGCGGTCAGCACCGGCGCTTCGCCTGGCTCCGGCGGCCCGGAGAAGAACGTGAAGTACACCCCACCAATCAGCGCAACGATGGCTACGCCTGCGGCGATGGGAAGAACGAAGCCGTTGATCCGCCGCCGCGGTCGCTCGGTATCGTATGCAACCTCTTCCTCGCCGTATTCGTAGTCTTCTTGCCGAGTTTCCGGCGCCGCATCATCCCGGGAGGCGGCAAACAGCGGATCGGGTATGCGCTCAGCAGCAGGCGTGAACTCACCGTCGCCGGCCATCGGCTCGGAGTGGAATTCGTCCCGAGCAGCTTCCTGCGGCGTCGGCCACGTTTCCGGCTCCACAGCCGGTTCGTGGCGCCGCACTGTCGCCCCCGTCGCGGCAGCGGCAGCCAGGATGGCGGATTCGGCTGCGTTCACAGCCTCGTCGGTTGGCGTATCGTCAAGAAAGCTCGAGCGGACGCGTCGCCCCGAAAACCCAGTATCACCCGAATTGACGCGAGCAGCCTCACCGATCAGGGCCTCGATTTCGCTCAACGGATCCCCGTCGTGCGTGTACGAAACCGAAGGCTGGGTGACCGCGGAAACCGTAAAATCGTCATGGCGCTGCGACGCGACTTCTTCATCCTGAGGCTGCAGCTCTTGGCTGGTATCTTCGGACCAAGAGGGCGCTTCCTGCGAGAAATCGCGATCGTAAGCCTCCACTTCCGCATCAGCGATCAATTCGGCGATCGGGTCATCCTGTGAGGTCGAGGCACCTTGTTGTGGCGCGGTGCCAAACCCGAAATCGAATCCGGCAAGCTCATCATCGGCCTGCTGCGTCTCCTCTCGGGTTCCCCATTCAGGCTCTGCCTGCGGCTCGCCCCGGTCCGGGACGCCAAAGCTCTGCTCCGCCTGATCGAAGTCGCTCTGCACCGGCTCGGCAGGCTCCGGTTCGGGTGCAAACTGTGGTTCTTCGCGCCGATAGGCATCGCTGCGGGTCGAGGTGTTGCGCGCATCCTGCGCCACCAGCCGCGCCAGTTCCGCGATCAGATCGTCGGAATCCTGCGCGGCGGCCGACTGGTTGTGCTTGGTATTGTCCATAGAGCAGCGCCCCAAAAGTATTCGGCTTTAACTTGCCCTTCCCTTGAGCAGTGCGCAGAACTATCCACAGCAATGCGCCGTAATTATGAAAGCTCTTGCGGTGCGCTAACGCCCAGAAGTTCAAGCCCATTGCTGAGCACCCGGCGCACACCATCCACAAGCGCGAGTCGAGCCAGCGTCAGTGTCGCGTCTTCGTCGTTAACAAAGCGTAAGCTCGGGTCTTCCTTGCCCTTGCCCCAGAAGGCATGGAATTGAGCGGCCAGTTCATGCAAGTAAAACGCAAGTCGATGCGGCTCGTGTGCCCGGGCCGCCGCAGCTACCTGGCGCGGCCAGGAGCCAAGCATGCGGATGATCTCGATCTCCTCTGCCGTCGCAAGCCGCTTGAGATCGGCCCTCCGCAATGCTTCCTGTGAAATATCGAGCTCCGGCAGGTCGCGTTCCGCATTGCGGAAAACAGAGTAGGTCCGGGCATGGGCATATTGCACATAGAACACCGGATTGTCCTTGGTCTGCTCCTTGACCAGCGCGAAGTCGAAGTCAAGCGGTGCATCGTTGCGGCGGAACAGCAGCATAAACCGGGTGGCATCCACGCCAACTTCATCGACAACATCAGCAAGCGACACCAAATCCCCGGAACGCTTACTCATTTTGACAGGTTCGCCATTGCGCAGCAGTTTGACGAGCTGACAGAACCTCACGTCGGCCGTGGCCTTGCCACCTGAAACAGCCTTCACCGCAGCCTGGATGCGCGTCGCGTAACCCGCATGATCGGCGCCAAGAACGTCGATCAGGGTCGTGAACCCGCGCATCACCTTGTTGCGGTGATAGGCGATATCGGCAGCGAAATAGGTGTAGCTTCCGTCCGACTTGATCAGCGGCCGGTCCACATCATCCCCGAATGCCGTGGCACGGAACAGCGTCTGCTCACGATCTTCCCAATCTTCAGGTGTCTTGCCCTTCGGCGGCTCGAGCCGACCTTCATAGACCAGCCCCTGCTCACGCAACCAGTCCAGGGTGAGGTCGATGTCGCCACCCTGCCCGTGAAGAGTTTTTTCGGAAAAGAACACATCGTGCTCGATATTGAGTTTCTTGAGGTCCGCCTTGATCAGCTCCATCATGGCGGCAAGAACGTGCTGCTTGACCGGAGGCATCCATATGTCTTCCGGCTTGTCCAACAGGCTGTTTCCGAACTCGGTCACGAGCGACCGCCCCACCGGCACGAGATAATCCCCCGGATAGAACCCGGACGGAATTTCTATCGTCTCACCAAGCGCCTCGCGGTAGCGAAGGTAGGCAGACCGCGCCAGGGTGTCGACCTGCGACCCCGCATCGTTGATGTAGTATTCCCGCGTCACCTCATAGCCGGCATAAGCCAGCAGCGAAGCCAACGCATCGCCGAACACCGCACCGCGCGTATGCCCCACATGCATCGGCCCGGTCGGATTGGCCGACACGTATTCGACATTGACCTTTTCGCCCTTGCCAACATCGGCGCGGCCGAAATCGGCGCCCAACTCGGCGACCGAAGCCAGCACCTTGTACCACACATCGGGCTGCAGCCGGAAATTGATGAACCCCGGTCCGGCGACGTCCACCGACGCTACATCAGCATCCCGAGAAAAATACCCGGCCAGCGCTGTTGCGATTTCGCGCGGGTTCTTGCCCAGAGGCTTGGCCACCACCATGGCTGCATTGGTGGAAAGGTCGCCATGGGCTGCATCGCGCGGCGGCTCCACAACCACGCGCGATAAAAGCTCGGCATTGTCTGCCAGCTCGGGAAAGCTCGCTTTCAGCGCATCGGCGACGCGCCCTTCAAAAAGGGCAAACACATCCATGGGAGGAACCTGCGGTCTAACTGGAAATCAGGGCGTGGCGTTAACGGAAATCGGGGCGCTCGTCAAACAAGCGGGAATATTCGTCGAGCGCAAAAGGGTCGGTCATGCCGGCAACGAAGTCGCCAACCACCCTCGCCTGCTTCGCTTGGTCGGCAGCGCTCCGAAACGCGGCCCCCCAGCGTCCCGGCATATCGCCCTCGGCCATATACGCATCGAACAGACGCTCGACAACGGCTTCACTCTCGCGCACCGGCACCATCACGCGTTCGTCGCGATAAACCTTGGCAAAAAGGAAACGCTTGAGTTCAGCCTCTCCCGCCGCCATTTCGGCAGGGAACCCGATCAGCATTCGGCCGGCCTGGCGCACATCGTCGGCACTCTTGAGGTCTGTCTCGGCGATCCTTTCGGCGCCTTCCGCAATAACGCTTTCAATGGTTCGCGTGATCAACCGCCTCTGCACCTCATGCATCTGTCGCTTGCGATCGAGAAGCGGCCAGAGATCCAACACCTCGCGCGCAATCGTCCCCACCAACGGCACATCCACCAGATCTTCGATCGTCAGCAGACCCGCCCGAGCGGCATCGTCGATGTCATGGGCATTATAGGCGATGTCGTCGGCAATCGCCGCGACCTGCGCCTCGAGGCTGGCATAAGTTTCCGGCATTAAGCCACAGCTTGCCGGAATCTCGGCTAGCGCCGCTCCAATATCCTGCCCATGCTTGGAGGCTCCGCCCACCACTGGTCCGTTATGCTTCAGTATGCCTTCGAGCGTCTCCCATGTCAGGTTCAGCCCGTCATGATCGGCATATCGGTTCTCGATCAAGGTCACGACACGCAGCGCCTGCACATTGTGATCGAACCCGCCCCAGGGCGCCATCTTCTCGGCCAGCACCCGTTCGCCGGCATGACCGAATGGTGTGTGCCCCAGATCATGGGCAAGCGCTACGGCCTCGGCCAGATCCTCGTTGAGGCGCAGCGCTCGTGCGATCGAGCGTCCAATTTGGCTCACCTCGAGCGTATGGGTCAGCCGGGTGCGAAAGTGCTGCCCCTCGTGGTGCAGAAACACCTGCGTCTTATGCTGCAGCCGCCGAAAAGCCGTGGAATGGATGATCCGGTCGCGATCACGCTGAAACTCGTTGCGTGTCGGGCTTGCGCTGGGACGATAAACCCGCCCCCGCGTCTGCGCCGGATCGGCGGCGTAGCGAGCCTGCATATCACTCATGCGGGAGAGCCTCTTTTCATCGTCGCCTTACGATATTAAGTTGAACCACAATCCATCGCAGACCGTTTGAGCGTCATGACCGATACCCAACTAGCACCAAATCAAGTCGTTTTGACAGAGCGGGCCGCCAAGCGCATCAACCGCATCGTGGCCAAGGAAGAACCGGGCACGGTGCTGCGCATCTCTGTTGCCGGTGGCGGCTGCTCCGGCTTCCAATATGAATATAACCTCGTCAAGGAAGAGCCGACCGAAGACGATCTGGTCCTCACGCGTGATGGGGCCACCGTCTACATTGATTCGATGAGCCTTGAGTTTATGGGCGGAGCCGAAATCGACTTCGTGGACGATCTGATCGGCCAGTCCTTCCAGATCAAGAATCCCAACGCCATTGCGTCCTGCGGCTGCGGCACCAGTTTCGCTGTTTGATGCGCGGAGTACTGTAGTTTTCGGGTTGCCCCGTCGGATCGGCCATGCCTTCTTCGTCCTGGTGGAACTGGTAAATGCCAGACGCTATGGAGGAAGCAATAATGACCACCGAATTCCTGATTACGGCCTTGATTGTCTGCCTTTTGCCAGGAACTGGCGTGCTTTACACCTTGGCGATCGGATTGGGGCGCGGCTTTAGAGCCTCGATTGCTGCCGCCTTCGGCTGCACATTGGGCATCATTCCTGCCGCGTTGGCTTCGATTGTCGGCCTTGCCGCGATTTTCCACACCAGTGCCCTGGCCTTTCAGCTCCTCAAATACCTTGGCGTTGCCTATTTGCTGTATATGGCCTGGACGATGCTGCGCTCGGGTGGAGCCATGAGCTTGGAAGCTGATCGCGCCTCTGTGCCCATGGCCAAGGTGGCCATAAGCGGCGCGCTGATCAATGTGCTCAACCCCAAGCTCAGCCTGTTCTTTCTCGCCTTCCTGCCTCAATTCGTCTCGGTCGAAGCCCCCAATGCGACCGCGACGATGCTCTTGCACGCCGCCGTCTTCATGGCGATAACCTTTGTCACCTTCGTCGGCTATGGAGCATGCGCCGCCCTCATGCGAGACTATGTCATCTCCCGGCCGAACGTGCTCAAATGGATTCGGCGCAGCTTCGCGGCAACCTTCGGGATTCTCGGACTGCGCCTCGCCTTGTCCGATCGTTAGGAGAAATATCGCATGCGCATCGCCACCTGGAACATCAATGGCATCAATGCGCGACTACAGGCCGTTCTCGCCTGGCTGGACGAGGTGAAACCCGACATTGTGGGCCTGCAGGAGATCAAATGCCTCGACGAGAACTTTCCGCGCCTCGAATTCGAGTCGCGCGGCTACAATGTCGAGACCTACGGCCAAAAGAGCTTCAACGGCGTCGCTCTGCTGTCCAAACTTCCTTTCGATGAGGTCCATCGCGGCCTGCCCGGAAATGACGAGGATCCTCAGTCCCGCCTGATCGAGGGCGTGTTTTCGACTGAGGACGGCGGCGTGGTCCGCGTCTGCAACATCTACCTGCCCAACGGCAATCCAGTCGATAGCGAGAAATTTCCCTATAAGCTCGGCTGGATGGATAGGCTCTACGACTTTGTCGAGCAGCGTCTTGCTTATGAGGAGCCGTTCATCCTCATGGGCGATTTCAATCTTATCCCCACCGGCCGTGACTGTCATGACCCCAAGGCTTGGTGGGGCGATGCCCTTTTCCGGCCTGAAAGTCTTGAAAAATGGCGCCGGCTAGTCAATCTCGGGCTCACCGACGCCTTGCGCGCCACAACCGACGAGCAGGCCTTTACCTTCTGGGATTTCCAGGCCGGTGCATGGCGTCGCAATGCCGGTATCCGCATCGACCACCTGCTGCTTTCACCTCAGGCAGCCGATCGGCTGAACGGCGTCAAGATTCACAAGGATACACGTGGCTGGGACAAGCCTTCAGACCACGTTCCGGTCGAAGGCGATTTCGCTCTCGTCGGGTTCTCTAAGAAGGCGGCCTGAGACTCCCCAGGCCGAGATCTTAAAATCCGGCGAACTGCCCCCCAATGGTGTCGGCCGCCGTCAGCGCTGCTTCGGCATCGGCTGGATCGGCGCTCGCCATTGCTGCATCGGTCAATTCACGGATCCAGCGTTCATCGGGCGTCCCCAGAGCTCCACGCAAGGCGATATTGAGCCACATCAGCCCCTCAGCCGGCTGCGCCACAATTCCCTCGCCCTTGACCAGCAGTTCACCGAGCCGCGCCTGGGCGCCCGGATGCCCCTTGCGGGCTGCCAATGACAGCCAGCGGGCCCCTTGCAGCGGGTTCACGCCAAGTTCGTCAGGGGTAAGGTACAACATCCCCACCCGGTACTGCGCATCGGCATCGCCGAAATAGGTCGCCGCATGCATCAGCAACGTGTGCCCGCGTGAGGCATCTTGCGGAATGCCCGCACCGGGCACCCCATGCATAAAATAATCACCGATCTTGACGAAGGATTGCGCGACAATGTCTGCATCCAGCGAACTTGGGGGCGCGTCGGCATTCTCATTGGCGATGCGCGAAAAATACTGGAAAGCCTTGGCCGGATCTTTTTCGACGCCCGCCCCGGTTTCATACATGGTTCCAAGCTGCCACAGCGCGATCGGCTGGCCGGCAGATGCCGCACCCTCAAGCGCCGAAACCAGGTTGTCGCCGCTCAACTCGGTGGCATTGGCACCATCGAGCATCTGAGCGAGTTCCTGGGCCGCGTCGAGCGCGCTTTGCGCTTGAGCTGGCAACGCCCCGCCGATCGCAAGTAAAGCCGAACAGGCCGCAGTCAGAGCGAACGCGGCACTCCTTACACTGGACATCACACACCTTCTCGCGCCCCGCACCAGCGCCTGTCGCGCATGCTCTAGCGCGCCCGCCGCGTAGCCGGGAAACTTTACCGTATCGAAATGGCCGGCAGATCGTGCGTCCGCCGCCACCCTGTTGCTTTTTATATTGTTTTTTGTTCTGGCGGCCCGCTGCGCCCGTTCGGCCATCGTGATGCACCGAATAGCGCCGCTCGCCACCTGGACCGCGACTGGCGGTCCCTTTACGTCATTGGAGGCAGAATAGCGGTCCATTGTGTCCGCATTAAAGCAAAGGCTTTTTGCGCGAACGGCCAGATTTTCAGCCGCGAGGGCCGAAAAATCACTGCAATGGACTGTGCCGGTCGTCATCTACCCTGCTCCTTGCCCGCCGACGGAAAGTCCTTCCGCATCCGGGCCTGACTGGCAGGCATAGGCGTTTTGAAAGCGCAACACACTGCGCCCCATATCGCCATATCCGCCCACCACCATCCGTTGTCCGGCTGGTTTAGGGTAAGATTGTGGCGCAGTCCCTTAGCAAACCGTGACCGCGCAATCCGCGGTCACGAGTCTTATGCGCATGTAGCAAAATTGTCACAAGAGCACGGCTTACCTCTCTCAAGAGAGGCTATCGAGCGCCTGGCGAAGCTTCTCCCGTCGCGCTTGCGCCTCGGCTAAACGCTCCTTCTGCTCCTCGATGATTTCCTCTGGCGCCTTGGCGAGAAACTGCTCGTTTCCAAGCTTTTTTTGCAACCCGCCAATTTCGCCGTCGAGCTTTTTCACGTCCTTGTCCAGCCGCTGCCGTTCGGCGGAAATATCGATGAGATCTGCAAGCGGAAGCCCCCAATTGGCTTCGCCAACGACGAACTGCGCCGAGTTTTGCGGAATGGTCGCATCAGTCTCGATTGTCGAAACGCGCGCGAGCCTCTCGATCGCCGCCCCATGGGATGCGATGCGCTTCACCGTCGCCTCATTCGCGCCGACGACCACCAGCGGCACCTTCGCACCGGCAGGAACGTTCATTTCGGTGCGCACCGAACGAATCGCCGAAATCACCTCGATCAGCCAATTGAGTTCGGCTTCTGCCGCCGGATAGGCGATGGCGTCCAGTTCGGGCCAGTCGGACAGCATCAGGTATCCATCCCGCGCCGGACCAACCTTGCCGGTTTCCGCCCACAGCTCTTCGGTCACAAACGGCATGAATGGGTGCAGCATTTTGAGGATCTGATCCAGCGCCCAGGCCGCCGTCGCGCGTGTTTCGGCCTTGGCCGCCGCGTCGTCGCCGGAAAGAGTTGGCTTGGCCAGTTCCACGAACCAATCGCAGAACGTACCCCACACGAAATCATAGGCGTGATTGGCAGCCTCGTTGAATTTGTAGTCCTCGATCGCCCGCGTCACATTCGCCGCGGCCCGCGACGTCGCGCCTGCAATCCATTGATTGAGCGAATCCGAGAGCGCCGCCGGATCGAATCCTTCGACCCGCACGCATTCGTTCATCTCGAGGAACCGCGCCGCGTTCCAGAGCTTGGTGACGAAGTTCCGGTAGCCTTCCACCCGCGAGGTGGCAAGCTTGAGGTCCCTACCCTGCGCCGCCATTGCCGCCAGCGTGAACCGCGTTGCATCCGCGCCATAGGCGTCGACCAGTTCCAACGGATCGATGACGTTGCCTTTCGACTTCGACATCTTCTGGCCCTTCTCGTCGCGGACCAGCGCATGCACATAGATCGTCTCGAAAGGTTCTTCACCCGTAAATTCAAGACCCAGCATCATCATTCTGGCAACCCAGAAGAAAATGATGTCGAACCCGGTGACCAACGTCGATGTCGGATAGTAGGCCTTGAGCGCGTCGGTCTCCTTGGGCCAGCCCATGGTCGAAAAAGGCCAGAGCCCGGACGAAAACCAGGTGTCCAGCACGTCTTCGTCGCGCGTCAGCTCTACGGCCTCGCCGTAGTGAGCCTCAGCCGCCCTGCGAGCTCCCGCCTCGTCATAGTCGACGAAGACCTCGCCATCGGGACCGTACCAAGCCGGAATCTGGTGCCCCCACCAGAGCTGGCGCGAGATACACCAAGGCTGTATGTTCTCCATCCAGTTGAAATAGGTGTTCTCCCAGCTCTTGGGCACGAACTTGGTCCGCCCTTCACGCACCGAGGCGATCGCCGGCTGCGCCAGCACGTCGGCCTTGACGAACCATTGGTCGGTCAGGAACGGCTCGATCACCACTTTCGAGCGGTCCCCGAACGGCTGCATGATCTTCTTGTCTTCGACCTTGACCATCAGCCCTTCGGCATCGATGTCGGCAACGATACGCTTGCGCGCTTCATAGCGGTCCAGGCCGCGATATTCGTCCGGCACGATATTGATCGCGGTCGTGGTCTCATCGTCGAATTCGATCTCGCCGCGCGCGATCGCCTGAGCGATCTTCGCCTGCTCGGCATACGGCGCCCCATCGGCCCGCAGGGTGGCCTTGGTGTCGAGCAGCGAGTACATCGGAATATTGTTGCGCCGAGCCACTTCGTAGTCGTTGAAGTCATGCGCGCCGGTGATCTTGACCGCACCCGAGCCGAATGTGGGATCGGGATATTCGTCGGTGATGATAGGAATCAGCCGGCGATGCTCCTTCGGCCCCACCGGAATTTCGCACATCTTGCCAACGATCGGCGCATAGCGCTCGTCGTCGGGATGCACGGCGACGGCACCGTCGCCCAGCATGGTTTCGGGGCGCGTCGTGGCGATCGAGATGTAGTCGCGCTCTTCCTCGAAGATCACGTTCCCGTCGGCATCTTTCTCCACATAGGTGTAGGTCTCACCGTCGGCCAGCGGATATTTGAAATGCCACATATGGCCGTTGACTTCGGTATTCTCCACCTCGATATCCGAGATCGCCGTCTCGAACCGCGGGTCCCAGTTGACCAGTCGCTTGGCGCGGTAGATCAACCCCTTGCGGTACATCTCCACGAACACACGCAGAACCGCTTCGGAAAGCCCTTCGTCCATGGTGAACCGCTCGCGCGACCAATCGCACGAAGCACCCAGGCGCTTGAGCTGATTAAGGATCGTTCCCCCGCTCTCCGCCTTCCACTCCCAGACCTTTTCCAGGAATTTCTCGCGGCCGATCTCGCGTCGCCCCGGCTCCTGCCGCTCCATCATCTGCCGCTCGACCACCATCTGGGTCGCAATGCCCGCGTGGTCGGTACCCGGCTGCCAGAGCACGTTCTTGCCGCGCATGCGCTCGAAGCGGATCAGCACGTCCTGGATGGTGTTGTTGAGCGCATGGCCGATATGGAGCGAGCCGGTCACGTTGGGCGGCGGAATGACAATCGAATAGCTCTCCGCTCCAGGCCTGCTGCCCGCCCCAGCCTTGAAGGCTCCCGCTTCCTCCCAGGCCTGGTAAATGCGCCCCTCAACCGAAGACGGTTCGTAGGTCTTTTCGATCATCTTTGCCGATACCTGTCACACTTGATGCTTCCTGCAGAAATACCCTTCCGCGGTCTGGAAGCGCGATAGAACAAACGCTTGAACCGTCCGGCGCCACGCCAAACGATCTGACCCGCTCCGGGCCTGGAGCGGGTCTGAAAAGGAATTCAGCTTCTGTGTAAAGCCAAGCCGGCGGGCGAAGTCAACCGCCGCGCGAAACCCGCTCGATCTCCTGAGCGACGATGCGCTCAACCATGGAGGGAAGATTTTCTTCCAGCCATTCCTTGAGCATGGGGCGCAACATTTCGCGGATCATCCCTTCGATCGTCAATCCGCTTGCCCCAAGAGCGAGGTCCGGCATGAGCTTGGGCGTATTGAGCTTGGAAAAAGCGCTGCGCACGGCCGCGCTCGTTGCCGGTTCGAGCAGTTCCTCGGCCAGATCGCTGCTGAGACCTGCATCCGGCATCGGAGCAGCCTGCGCAAAGCTTGCCGGCTTGGCCTCAGCCTTGGCTTGAGGCTCTGTCTCGGGCTGCGGTTCCTCGTCCTTGTCCTGTTCGAAAGCAACGTCGTCCGGAACCACCAGTTCGGCAGCGCCTTGAAGGCTCTCAGCAGATGGCATGTCTTGTTCTTCCGCCTGAGGTTCAGGCTCAGCCGGAGGCGCATCTTTGACGATCTGTTCCGGCGAAAGCGCCAAAGGCGCGACGACGTCATCGTCGTCATCACTGAACGGATCGATATCGGTGGCTACCGACATAGGTGCGGAAACCGGCTCGGGCGCCGGCACCGGCTTTAGCACGGCTGGCTTGCTCGACGGCATTTTCTGCGCCGCCGCCTCGTCGTCATCGGCGATGATCTGCCGGATCGACGAGAGAATCTCGTCCATGGTCGGTTCTTTGGATGCCGGCTGGTTCATGTTGCCCCGCTCTCTGGCGCCTCGGAGCATTTCCGAGAACGCCATCACAAACTCTCTGGCCAAGATGGCCGTTACTCGATGCTAAGCGTCCAACGGCGAAATTGTTGATTCGCTTTACAATACCTTAACGTGAGAGTTTCGCGCCCGGAAAGGGGACGACCCCGCTACCCCGCGGTAATCCACGGAAAAGCGAGGTCATAAGTAGTTTATCGCAGCCCGCTCCAGGCATCGGCCTGGACCGGCGCGGTCGTAACGGGAACGATCACGTCACCTTCAACCGTGCGCGGCTGAACGGGCAGCCCCATCTGAGTGGCGGTCATCCGCCCGGTAGCCGAGAGAAGCGAATAGCTGGCCAGTGCCCGCTGCGCCTGGGCCTGGACAAGTTGCTCTTCTGCAGCCAGCAGGTCCGCGCGAGCATCGAGAACATCCAACGTCGTCGCTTGGCCCAGCTCGTTCTGTTCGATCACCGCTTCGAGCGCCAGTCGGCTGGCGGCAACGGCGGCCGTGGTGGCTTCGATCTGGGCGGTAGCGGTCTGCACCCCTGCCCAGCCGCTGCGAATCGCTTCTTCGAGCGTGTTGTAGGTGGAAAGCGACTGCAACTCGCTGCTGATGCGCGCGAGGTTGGCACGTTCGACACTCGGGTCTCGGCTCGGGGTATAGATCGGAACCGAGAGATTGAGGCCGATCTGCGCCTGCTGGGTGACGCCATCATCCCCCGTAAACCCGCTGACCCCGGCGTTGGCGCTCAGCGAAAGCTGGGGGCCAAAGCTGGCGTCGATCTGGTCGGCCTGATGCGCGGAAGCACGCACCTGCGCTTGCGCCGCGAGCAAGGCCGGATGCCCGGTGCGCGCCGCGGCCAGTGCCGAATCGATCGAACTGGGCATGTTGGCCGTCACGAAACCGCTCGACAGCGCGCCAGGTTCACGCCCGACATTGAGCTGATAGGAAGCTTCGCTCGAAAGAAGGCTGCTGCGGGCGGCCTGGTAGGCAGCGGTCGCCTGTGCCACAGCCGCCTGCGCTTGAGCCACGTCGAGTTCGGTGCCTTCACCGAGCTCCAGCCGATCCCGTGCGGATTGCAACTGGGCCTGAACGAAGCCAAGGTTCTCCTCGGCAATCTGGACCAGTCGCCGGTCGCGCAGAACGTTGAAATAGGATGTGGCGGCGTTCAACAGCACCGTCTGTTCAGTATTGGCTGCCGAAAACGCTTGAGCCTCGTAAGCTGCCTGCGCGGCGAGCATCGCCGCGTCGCTGGCAAAATTATCCCAGAGATTTTGCTGGTAATTGAGTCCGATGCTGTCGCTGGTGGTGCTGCTCGTTCCCCCCATGGGCACACCGCCTGGCCCCGTTGTCTCGGGCGCATTCGTGAACGTCTGATTAATGCTCAGTTGCGCGCCAATCGTGGGAAGGTGCGCGCCGCCCGCCTCGATCACATCCTGCCGCGCCGAACGCACAGCGATGAATGAGGAAGCAATTTCCGGGTTATTTTCATAGGCATAGGCCAGCGCCGAAGTCAGGCTTTGCGCCTGTGCACCCGTTGCCGTAAGCCCCAATAGCGCAACTGCGCCAAATTTCATTACGCGAAAAAACAACATAATCGCGGCCTCCAGCGCCACGCCCCCATACCTATGGGCCTGCTAGTTGGTATTCAACGCCAAATGGACGCCGTATCCAATTCTTATTGTTGGCTACATTGCATCAAGATTGCATCAGTTGTGAGTCGGCAACACCCTGAGGTGATCGCCATGAGCGAGCTTCCGGCTGCGTATCAGAAAACGAACGCTGGCGAGGCCGCATACTTCCCCAAAACCGGCAGGTTCACATTGAACGCCGATGTTCCGCCGACTTCATCTCCGGACTTGACATAGAGATGTGCGACCGCCGCATTTCCGCTGCCCAGGACCGCGACCAATCGTCCGCCATCACGAAGCTGCTCGAACAAGGCGGGTGGTACGATATCAACCGAACCTTCAAGGATGATGACGTCGAACGGCGCTTCCTTTCCGATGCCGTTTTCGATCGGCCCCGCAACCGCGGCCGCGTTGCCGATGTCGAGATCGGCGAGAATATCATTGGCCTTGCCGGCCAGCGTTTCATCGCTCTCCAGTGCCACCACGGCATTGGCCAGCATCGAAAGCACCGCCGTGGAATACCCAGTGCCGCATCCCACATCGAGCACGACATCCTGGCTGCTCACTTCGGCCAGTTGCACGATGCGAGCAAAATCAGCAGGTGCTGCCAACACGCGGCTTGGCGAGAGCGGAATATCCTCGTCGCTATAGGCAAAAGCGACTTGATGGTCGGGCACGAAACGCTCCCGCGGCACGCGATTCATCGCATCGAGAATCCGCCAATCCGTGATTCCGCTGGTCCGCAATTGGTTGTCGACCATGGTGCGGCGAGCACGTGCAAAGTCCACCATCGTTCAATGCCCCAGTCGTGAATGTAGCGCTGATAAGCTGCTCAATACCGTCGCCCGATACCCCGCGCAAGCTTTACTGGATCGCAAGTTTCGGCGCAGCCGCGACGAGGGTCTTGGTATAGTCATGCCGCGGGGCGTCGAGCACCTCCTGCGTCGGCCCCTCCTCCACGATCCGCCCCGCCTGCATCACCAATACCCTGTCGGTAATGGTCCGAACGACCTCAAGATCGTGGGCGATAAAGAGATACGCGATTTGCGATCGCTGCGAGATATCGGCCAGAAGATCGAGCACCTGTGCGCGGATTGAAACGTCCAGCGCCGAAACAGCCTCATCGAGCACGATCAGCGCCGGCTCGACGATCAGCGCCCTCGCAATCGCGATCCTCTGGCGCTGGCCGCCGGAGAATTCATGGATATATCTCTGCGCGGCCTCGGGGCCGATTCCAACCGCATCGAGTGCCCGCGCCACCAGCCCGTCCCGCTCCGCTCCCCGCGGCGCGTCATCTCCCAGCAGATGCAGCGGCTCAGCAACGAGCCGAGCCACCTTATGGCGCGGATCGAACGAACCGTAAGGATCTTGGAAAACCATCTGCATGTCGCGCAACCTTAGCCGCGCCGCTCGTCCCGCCGAGCTTATTGTCTGCTCCGCAAATTCGATCCGCCCTTCGGACAGTGCATCAAGCCCGAGAATGGTTCGCGCCAGCGTCGATTTCCCGCTGCCGCTCTCCCCGACCAATCCCACGCTTTCCCCGCGCGCCACCGTCAGCCCCACGCCATCCAACGCCCGGAACGCTTTACGTGGCCCCAGCCGCAGACCGTGTCCCAGTGGGTACTCCTTAACTGCCCCATCAACCCACAACAGAATCTCTCCGCTCGCTTTCCGCACCGGTCGGCGCGGCACATGCGTTGTCGCAGCCAGAAGCTTCCGCGTGTACCGATGCTGGGGTGCCGCGATCAGATTGGCCGTTGGCCCGGTTTCCACGACTTGCCCAGCCTGCACCACTGCAATCGTGTCGGCCATCTGCGACACCACGGCGAGGTCATGAGTAATCAGCATCAGAGCCATGCCGTCGGTGCGCACCAGGCTGCGGAGCAGATCGAGAATCTGCGCCTGCGTCGTCACGTCGAGCGCAGTTGTCGGCTCATCGGCAATCAGAAGCTTCGGTCGCAGTGCGATGGCGATCGCGATCCCCACCCGTTGCCGCTGCCCACCGGAAAGCTCGTGCGGATACCGGTCGGGAGCGATGCTGGCCAGTCCCACCCGCTCCAGCGTCTCCACTGCCAGCGCCCGCGCCTCTTTCTTCCCCATACGCCGATGCACACGGACAGTTTCGGCGACTTGGTCGCCGATGGTCATCAATGGATTGAGCGCGGTCATCGGCTCTTGGAAGATCATGCCGATCGCCTGCCCGCGCAGTGCGTCCATCTCCTTTTCACCCGCAGCGGCTAGATCCTGTCCCTCGAATAAAATCCGTCCCGTCCGGGCAGCGCCAGACGGCAGCAGCCCCATGATCGATAGCGCCGTTAGTGATTTTCCCGAACCCGATTCCCCGACCAGCCCAAGCACCTTTCCCGCGCCGATCTCAAGCGACACCCCGTCGAGAATCGGTTTGCCGCCGATCGCAAGACTCAACTGCTTGATTTCGAGAAGGCTCATGCCGCCCTCACGCGCAAACGTGGATCGAAAAGGTCGCGCAAGCCGTCTCCGAGCAGGTTGAGCCCCAGCACGGAAAAAACGATCGCAAGCCCCGGCACCAGCGCCACATGCGGAGCCAGCGCGATCATCGTTTGTGCCTCCGCCAGCATCCTGCCCCAACTCGGTAGCGGAGGTTGCGCCCCAAGCCCCACATAGGCCAGTCCCGCTTCGGCCAGGATCCCGAGCGAAAACTGGATCGTGGCCTGCACAATCAACATGTTGGCGATATTGGGCAGGATGTGTTCGAGCGAGATCAGCGCCCTGCCCTTACCCGCCAACCGTGCCGCCATGATGAATTCGCGCTGCCACACCGACAGCGCCGCCCCGCGCGTCAGCCGCGCGAATACGGGTATGTTGAAAATCCCGATCGCGATGATCGCGTTAATCGCCCCTGGCCCGAACACCGCAGTGATGAGGATGGCAATGATCAGCGCCGGAAACGCGAAAACCAGATCGTTCCCACGCATGACCACATCATCGATCCATCTGCCCGACTGTGCCGCGGCAACCAGCCCCAGCGGCACGCCAACCGCCATCCCCAGCCCCACGGCTACAAGCGCAACTGCGATCGAGGTCCGCGCGCCAACGAGAATCATGGAAAACATGTCGCGTCCGAAATGATCGGTGCCCAGCCAGTGTTCTGCCCCAGGCGGCTGCAACCGCGCTCCGACTGAAATCTGCGTGACATCGAAAGGCGTCCAGACCAGCGAGACCAGCGCCATTGCCGCCAACACGCCGGTCAGCACGGCTCCCGTCTTAAGATTGAGTCCCGCCCGCCTCAACGAACGGTCCGCCGCAATCGCGGGTCGATGGCCGCATAGCCGATATCGACGAGGAAGGTCACGACAATGACCGCGAACACCAGAATCATCACCACCGAACGCACGACGATCAGGTCACGGGACGAAATCGCCTGGAACGCCAGCCGCCCCAATCCCGGCAGGTAGAAGACGTTCTCGATGATGATGGCGCCGGCCAGAAGAAAGGAAAACTGCAATCCCATAATGGTCAGCACCGGAATCAAGCCGTTGCGAAACGCATGCCGCCACAGCGCCTGCCGGCGCGAAAGCCCCTTGGCCCGGGCGGTCCGCACATAATCCTCATCGAGCGTATCGATGAGGCTCGAGCGCATCACTCTTGCCAGGATCGCCGCCTGTGGCAGGGCCAGGGCAGTGGCGGGAAGCGTAAGAGCCGCCAGCGCCGCTCCCGGGTCCTCCCATCCTGGAAACCCGCCCGAGGAAAACCAGCGTAGCGTCACCGAAAACAGCAGCACCAACAGCATGGCAAACCAGAAATTGGGCAGCGCGATGCCGACCTGCGCCAGTCCCATCGTGCCGAAATCGACCGGCGTGTCGCGCCCACTCGCCGCGAGCGCGCCGAGCGGAATGCCGATCAGCATCGCCAGCGCGAGCGCATAGATGGCCAGCGGCAGCGACACCCACAGCCGCGCGCCGATCAATTCGGCCACAGGGACGCGGTAGGTGTAGCTGATCCCGAAATCCCCATGCATCATGCCGCCGGCCCAGTCCCAGAACCGCACAAGGACCGGGGCATCCAACCCCAACTGGCTCCGCAGCGCCGCCAGAGCTTCAGGCGAAGCGTTCAGGCCGAGCATGAACCGGGCGGGGTCTCCGGGAAGCACTTCGAGCACGAAAAAGATAACCACGCTGGCCACGGCAAGGCTGACCGCCAGCGAAACCAGTCGCCGCAGGACGAAGCTCACCATGGCGCCGCCCCAAGGGCTTCCATCACTGCACCCAGTGCACCTTGGTCAGATCGGTCGCCTGCGTCGGCGCGTTTACCCATAGGCCTTCGAGTTCCACCCGCTCCACACCCGCCTTGGCGAGCTGGAAAATATAGGCGTTGACGAAATTCTCCGAAATGTTGCGCTGCAGATCGCCCAACAGAGCGTTCCGCGCCTCAGGATCCGCCGTACGGTTCAGCTCATCCCAGATCTCCTGGAATTCGGGCGCGCCATAGCCGAAATAGTAATCCTCGCGCCCATAGATCTCGATATCGAGCGGCTCGGTATGGGAAATGACGGTCAGATCGAAATCCCCATTGCCAAACACCTGCTCGAGCCATTGCGCCCACTCGACATTGACGATCTCGGTCTCGATGCCGACCGCGCGGAGTTGCGCCGCGATGATCTCCCCGCCCCTTCGGGCATAAACCGGCGGCGGCAGGGCCAATGACAGCCGAAGGTCATCGCCGCCGGCTTCAGCCAAAAGCTCACGCGAGCGTTCGGGGTCATAAGCCGATAGCTCGGTCAGATCGACATAGGCAGGATGATGCGGCGCGAAATGCGTGCCGATTGGCGTGCCGTATCCAAACATCGCGCCGTCGATCACTGCCTGCCGGTCGATGGCATGCGCAATAGCCTCTCGCACCAGCGCATTGTCCAGCGGCTCGCGGCGGTTGTTCATGGCCAGAATTGTCTCCCCTTCAGTGGTACCGACCACAACCTCGAAGCGCGGATCGGACTGGAGCTGGATAAGGGTTTCTGGTGCGGGAAATACCGGAAAGGCGTCGACGTCCTCTGCCATCATTGCCGCAAAGGCCGCCGTGGGATCGGAAATGAACCTGAAGGTCGCGCGCTCGAGCAGCGCCGCCTCGCCCCAGTAATCTTCGTTGCGAACCAGGGTCACGCTGTCTCCCTGCCGCCAGCTTTCGAATCGGAATGGACCGGTGCCGATCGGATTCGTCGTGTTGGTGTCAGCGCTTTCCGGCGCCACGATCACCGCATCCCCCCATGCCATGTTGAAGGGAAAATTTCCGTTCGGCCGCGCCAGCGTCACCACCACGGTACTCTCGTCACTCGCCTCGACGCTTTCAATATCGTCAAAGAGGAATTTCTGCGCGTTGACCGAATCCTCGCCGCGCGCACGATCGAGAGAGAAAACCACGTCCTCGGCCGTCAGCGTGCTGTCGTCATGGAAGGTCACGCCTTGCGCGATATGGAACGTGTAGACCAGTCCGTCCTCGGAAACGTCCCAGCTTTCGGCCAGTCCGGGCACGATTTGCCCGTCGGGCGCGAACCGCGTCAGCCCTTCGAAGACGTTGGCATAGACCACTTCATCGATCGCGGCTGCCGCATTTGAGGTTGGATCGAGATGCGGTGGCTCCAGCACCAGCCCCACGACGATATCGGTTCGCTGGGCGAGTGCCGGCGCTGCGGAAAATACCGCCAGAACTAGAACCGTCGCGATCCGAAGAGCTTGGCGCATCGACACTTTCCTTCCGTCCCATGGGCCGGCGGCCGATTCCCGCCGGACCGATCCACTCAACCCTTATGCGCGATCGCTCCGCAAGACAACGGCGGGCGACCTTGTGGAACATTGATGGCGGATCGACATTGTCCTTGCATTCGCCACACTTATATTGACAACGATTGAGTAACGATAGCACGAGGGGTTGGATATGGCCCGCAACGAAAACTCGCTTCTTTTCCGTCTGCGCGCCCGTCGCGCCCAAACGGCGATGACTGCACCGGAGCCTGAGTGGATCGAGAACCTTCGCGATCTGGGCCTCATGCTGTCGGGCATCTATCAGGATCTACGCGGCGATGCGCGCGAGAGCTTCGGCCATTTCCGCCGCTGGGTAAAAGGCGGCGTGCGCAAACTTTTCTCTCCTCGCGACTGATCGGTGTCGATCGACGGAAATGATGAGGCCGGATCGTTTTCCGGCCTTTTTCGTTGTCCGCTTGCAGTTTACCCGGATCTTAAAGTCCATCGACAGGAGACGTGCATGCCCACCACCAAGATAAAATCATCCGCACTTGCCGGCTTAGCTTTGGCCTCGGCCGTGGCTCTGGCTGGTTGTTCGAGTACGGCCAACCCACCCGATACCTCTATGCCACCCCCGGTCGATTGCGGCGCCCAAGCTTTGTCCGGCCAGACAGGTCAGTCGGTGGTTGGCAGCACGCCCCAGGACGTTCGCGTGGGTGGTGAGCCGATCACGGTCCCCGGCAGCCTGCGTGTCATCACCCCAGGCATGGCCGTCACCCAGGATTTCCGCGCCGATCGCCTCAACCTTGAGGTCGATGCTTCAGGCAATCTCGTGCGCGCCTATTGCGCCTGAGCCGGTCCGGGCCGCTCGGCGGCCCGGCTCCCCCTCTTCCTTCGCACCATTTCGACGTTGTGAAGCTTCCCATCCAGCTCAATGTGAAACCTGCAGGGCCCCAGCCGCATTTCCCTCTCATTTCAGGAGGTTGTAATGCGACGGTTACTTTTGGCTTTCACATCCCTGGCGCTCACCATACCGGGCGGCTTGGCAATCGAGTGCCTGAACGGGCAATCGGCAGGCATTCTCACTGTCGAACAATGGGAACTCGGTGAGTCCCAGAGCGAAGGCGATGAAAAGGCCATCAGAGTAACCCTTCAGCCTCAGGGTGATTTGGGTATACGCCTGATCGACGGCACAATTCGCTTCGAGGATGTGCTGGGCGAGAGAATCGGGGAATTCATCCTCGAGCGCGCCGAAGGCATTCCCCCCGCCCGGCCCTACATTCACGAGGATGTCGTCGCCGGCACCGTGCTCGAACGGCTTGAGCAACTCCATCCCGACGATATCGTCACCATCGCCTGTGTCAGCGCTCTCGTTTATGAGGACGGCACGCTCCACGAATTCACGCAATAATGCGCGCGACTATCATTTGCCAAAAAATCGTCACGGTTGAAACAAGCTCGGCCCCTAGAGCTTGTGCGCTTGAATGATCCTTTGGAGGATTAAACTAATGAAAAAGCTCACTTCTGCCGCGCTGATCGTTGTTGGCGCTCTCTCGCTCACCGCCTGCACGTCGACTCAGCACAACATGGCGGGTGCCGCTATCGGTGGCGCGACGGGTGCCGCCGTGGGCGGCGCGGTCGCTGGGACTCCCGGCGCGATTCTCGGCGCAGCCGGTGGTGGCGCTGCCGGCGTGGCGATTTCCGAAGAAATGCGCTGACGCCTAGACTTCGTATCATGCGAACGAATGGGGTTCGGTTCAAGCCGGGCCCCATTTTGTCCGTAGTAACGGACAACATCCAGCCGCGTTTGCAGGCGTTGAACACCTGTCATGCAACTGTCAGATCATCGTAATACTGGAGGAAAGTGGCGGGAGTGACGGGGCTCGAACCCGCGACCTCCGGCGTGACAGGCCGGCGCTCTAACCAACTGAGCTACACCCCCTTGCGTGTCGGAAGCGCTTCGGCCCCCGCAAGGTGGGCTTCGTTTAACGGGGTCCCCTGCCCAAGTCAAGCGGCTTCCCCTCCCCTTTTGCCAAGAAAATGCGCTTTCCCCATTCGCGTGCTCCGACGGCACCCCAAAACATCCGTAAATCCTTGATTTGGCGCGCTCCTTTCCTTTCAAAAAACTGTCGCATGGCACCTGACACTGCTAAAATAATGTTAGCCCCTTGGTCGGAGCACCGTTTATGCGACTCGATGCCATAGCGCTCGCCATCGTCATTGTCTTTGCGCTCCTCTGGCTGGGGGTGGCGATCACTGGCATGCTCTCCGTCGTGCCCTTTGGCGTGTTCGGGCTTGTTCTCATTGCTGTGATTTTTGGATTGCTGGCCGTCGTCATCCATCAGCGGCTCAACAATGCCGAAGATGACCACTACGACAGGACTGTCGACAAATAGGAGCTGCCCGATGATCGTCACCACAGCCGAAACCATCGCCGGTCGCACGATTGGTGAGACCTTGGGAATCGCTCGCGGCAACACCATTCGCGCCCGCCATGTTGGCACCGACATCGTCGCGGGCCTGCGCAATATCGTCGGGGGTGAAGTGCCCGAATACACCAAACTCCTCGCCGAGGCGCGTGAACAGGCTTATGACCGCATGGTTGCCAGCGCTCAGGCCATGGGAGCGGAAGCCATCATCGCCATGCGATTCTCCACCTCTGCCATTTCCCAAGGCGCCGCCGAAATTCTTGCTTACGGCACCGCCGTCAAGCTCGACTGACTTCCAGCCAATGCCCGAACAGCTCGAAATCACATCCACGCTTTCGATTCCGCTCTCCGAGTTGGAGTTGAGTTTCGTGCGCAGTTCCGGGCCTGGCGGCCAGAACGTCAATAAGGTCGCAACGGCGGTGCAGCTCCGTTTCGACGTGCCGGCCTCTCAATCTCTTTCCGAACCGGTAAAGACGCGGCTCCTTGCCAAGGCCGGCGCCCGCGCCACGCGCGATGGCGTCATCATCATCACCGCCGATCGACACCGCACTCAGCCCCTCAACCGCGCCGACGCGCTCACCCGTCTTGCCGAACTGATCCGCTCTGCCACCATCATCCCCCGTAAGCGTCGTCCCACACGCCCCACCCTCGCCTCCAAGCAGCGGCGGATGGACACAAAAACCCGCCGCGGCGCGGTAAAGGCCCTGCGGCAACGTAAGCCATCGGTCGATTGAATCGCAGTCTAAATTGGGGAAGGCTCATCGGCTACCAACCCAAGAGCCCGCATCAAATCTCGGCTGTGAAGAAGAAAACGAAAATCGCCTAAAAGCGATGGTGGGCGATGACAGACTCGAACTGCCGACATCCTCGGTGTAAACGAGGCGCTCTACCAACTGAGCTAATCGCCCTTGCCGCAAAATGCGGAAGCGCGCGGGCTTGAAATATCGCCGGCGCGAATGCCGCGCCTGATTAGGCGCAATCCCCCGTCCCGTCAATAGCGGTCCGGCCAAGCGGAGGGGAAGAAAAGGCAAGACCCCGGATCGAAAACCGACCGGGGTCGCCAAAAGCCGCTAAAAGCAGAACTTATGCGTTCAGCGCGTCCTTGAGGCCCTTGCCGGCCTTGAACTTGGGCTGGTTGGAAGCGGGGATATCGATCTCCGCGCCAGTCGCCGGGTTACGGCCCTTGGTGGCCTTGCGCTGGCTGGCAGCGAAAGTGCCGAAGCCCACCAGACGCACTTCGTCGCCGCCCTTGAGCGCCGAGGTGATGGCATCGAAAACAGCATCGACTGCCGCTGCCGCCTGGGCCTTGGTGAGATCAGCTTTCTCGGCGACCGCCGCGCTCAGATCGTTCTTGTTCATAGCGTTTCCTCACAATGATATGCCCATCCGTCAAAGGACGAGCGGAAGCGGCATCACCCTTTTACGATTCCAGGGCAAAAGCAAGGAAAACTGCGGGATTCAGGCGGTTTTGACGTGCAAAACGGCCTGAAATCCCCCTCCCCCTCAAATTGTGGCAAGCCCCTCGCGATAAAGTTAACCACAAAACGCGCTCCCGCCCGGCGAATCAGTCACAACCCCGGTCAGCCTGCGATTCTCATCAGTCGCTATTCCATCATTGGTCCCATGGCCTGGCCTTGATTCGCCGCCACCGGTCTCAAAGGATCATGCCACCGTCGACGCATCTGCACCGATCTGGCCCAACAAACGAAACGGCGCCCCACAAGGAGGCGCCGTCTGGGTTTTTCGTACCGAAGGATCAGTGCGGCAGTGCCGCGCCGGTGTCGTCGCCTTCGCTGGCCGGCACCGGCTTGGCGTCATCATCGAAGGTCCATTCGATCGCCTGCGGCATCTCGAGAAGCGCATGCTCGAGCACTTCGCCCATCCGGCTCACCGGAACGATCTCCAGGCCTTCCTTGACGTTGGCCGGCACTTCCTTAAGGTCACGCACGTTCTCTTCTGGGATCAGCACCTTCTTGATACCGCCGCGCAGAGCGGCAAGAAGCTTTTCCTTGAGCCCGCCGATCGGCAATACCCGACCACGAAGCGTGATCTCACCGGTCATCGCAACGTCGTGGCGCACGGGGATACCCGTCATCACCGAAACGATGGCAGTAGCCATGCCGATGCCAGCCGAAGGTCCATCCTTGGGCGTCGCACCTTCCGGCACGTGCACGTGGATGTCGCGCTTCTCGAAGAGGGGCGGCTTGATCCCGTAGTCGAGCGCTCTGGCACGGACGTAAGTGGCGGCAGCCGAAATCGACTCCTTCATCACGTCCTTGAGGTTGCCCGTGACGGTCATCTTGCCCTTGCCAGGGCTCATGATGCCTTCGATGGTCAGCAGCTCGCCGCCCACCGAGGTCCAGGCCAGCCCGGTCACGACGCCCACCTGCGGCTCGGCATCGATCTCGCCATAGCGGAACCGCGGAGCGCCCAGATACTCTTCGACGAGTTCGGGAGTAACCACGATCTTCTTCTTGCCGGTCAGGAGAATATCCTTGACCGCCTTGCGCATCAGGTTGGCGATCTCGCGTTTGAGGTTACGCACACCGGCCTCGCGGGTGTAACGCCGCGTCAGAAGCGTCAGGCTTTCGTCCGGCAGCTCGAACTCTTCCGCCCGCAACCCATGCTCCTTGAGGGTCTCGGGAATGAGGTGCCGGCGGGAGATTTCCCACTTTTCCTCGTCCGTGTAGCCCGAAAGCCGGATGATCTCCATGCGGTCGAGCAGCGGCCCGGGGATGTTGAGCGTATTGGCCGTCGTCACGAACATTACGTCCGAAAGGTCGAAATCGACTTCGAGGTAATGGTCGTTGAACGTCGAATTCTGCTCCGGATCGAGCACTTCGAGCAGCGCCGACGACGGATCGCCGCGGAAATCCTGACCCATCTTGTCGATCTCGTCGAGCAGGAACAGCGGATTGGCTTTGCCTGCTTTTTTGAGCGACTGGATCACCTTGCCGGGCATCGACCCGATATAGGTTCGCCTGTGGCCGCGGATTTCCGCTTCGTCCCGAACGCCGCCGAGGCTCATGCGGACATATTCACGTCCGGTCGCCTTGGCGATCGAGCGGGCCAGCGAGGTCTTACCGACACCCGGAGGACCGACAAGGCACAGGATCGGCCCCTTGAGCTTCCCGGTCCGGCTCTGAACGGCAAGGTACTCGACAATGCGCTCCTTGACCTTCTCGAGGCCATAGTGATCGGCATCGAGCACGCCCTCGGCAAATTTAAGGTCGCGCTTGATCTTGGACTTCTTGCCCCAGGGTAGGTTCAGCATCCAGTCGAGATAGTTGCGAACGACGGTCGCCTCGGCCGACATGGGGCTCATCTGCTTGAGCTTTTTCATCTCGGCGTCGGCCTTCTGCCGCGCTTCCTTGGAAAGCTTGGTCTTGGCGATGCGCTCCTCGAGCTCCTGGAGCTCATTGGCGCCTTCTTCACCATCGCCCAGCTCGCGCTGGATCGCCTTCATCTGCTCGTTGAGGTAGTATTCGCGCTGGGTCTTCTCCATCTGGCGCTTGACCCGGCTGCGGATGCGCCGCTCGACCTGCAGCACACCGATCTCGCCTTCCATGAGGCCCAGCACCCGCTCCAGCCGTTCCGTGACGGACGGAGTCGCGAGAATATCCTGCTTGTCCTGAATCTTGACGGCCAGATGGCTGGCGATCGTGTCGGCCAGCTTGGAGTGCTCCTCGATCTGGGTGACCGCCGAGACAACCTCTGAAGAGATCTTCTTGTTCAGCTTGACGTAGTTTTCGAACTCGGTCACCGCCGAACGCGCCAGGGCCTCGGCCTCGACTGCGTCATGGCCTTCGACCGGCAGGACTTCGGCCTGGGCCTCGAAATAATTCTCGGTCTGGACGTAGTTCTCGATCTTGGCGCGATGCAGGCCTTCCACCAGCACCTTGACGGTGCCGTCGGGCAGCTTGAGCAGTTGCAGCACCGACGCGATCGTGCCGATCTCGTAGATGCCGTCGGGCGCCGGATCGTCTTCCTGCGCGTTCTTCTGGGTGACCACCAGAATATGCTTGTCCTCGCGCATCACCTCTTCGAGCGCGCGCACGGACTTCTCGCGTCCCACGAACAGCGGGACGATCATCGAGGGAAACACGACGATGTCGCGCAGCGGCAGGACGGGATACACCTTGTCGCGGTCGAACGGGACTGCAGAGGGTTTGGTGGTATCGGACATGGACTATCCTTTCGCCGTTGCCGGATTGGGAGGAATGTGCCCGGCAACTTGTAGTGTATTGCGTTCAGTAAGCGCCTAACCCTGTGTAGGATCTGCCAACCGAAACGACTCTTCGTCCACTAAGATAGGGCAATGGCGCGCGTTCACAAGTTCGCCGCTGCCGATTTCCTCGTTTCAAGTACGGCAAAGGCGGCATGCGCTGGGCGCAGACCCTGCAAATTCGGGTAAACGAAGGAAATCTACTCTCAGAGCAGGTTGTCGTAATTGCTTTCGCATGTTTCGACCTGAACCAGGAAGCTCTCGTCATCCATTTCGGCAAGATCATAGGCAGCCGAATCGAAAATCGACCAAATCTCATCGACCTCTTCCTGCCGCATGCCGTGATCCAAAAGGAGGGTGTCGATATCGGCACCTAGATCAAACGCAAGATCTTCGTAGCGGAGCGCCTCATCGCTTTCCGCCTCGTGATAATAAGATTCTTCGAAGAACAGAGCGCTGCACCAGATCGCCTGGATCATAGCCTTGTCCAGCCCGTTGACCAGTTTCGTCTGCGGCTGTGCCGTTGCGGTACCGGCGCCTGCGAGCAGCACACCGATGGCGAGTGCATATTTCGAGAGCTTCATGTCCGTCCCCTAAATCATCAGCGCTTGATCATTCAGGGACAATAATCGGCTTTACCGATCGGGAAAACCGCCGCGAAGCCAAATTCCGTCTCTGGAAACGAAAAGGGTCCGAACCTTTCGGTCCGGACCCGTCATTTCAGTCGCTTGGCACTGGATCAAGCGCCGGACTTCATGTCTTCCTTGGCGCGCTCGGCGTAGATATAGAGCGGCCGTACGTCTTTGTTCTCGACGACTTCCTGGCTAATCACCACTTCCTCGACACCTTCGAGCGAAGGCAAATCGTACATGGTGTCGAGCAGGATTGCTTCCATGATCGAGCGCAGGCCGCGCGCACCGGTCTTGCGGGCAATGGCCTGCCGCGCAATGGCCTTGAGCGCGTCCTCGTGGAAGGTCAGTTCCACGTCTTCCATCTCAAACAGCCGCTGATACTGGCGCACCAGCGCATTTTTGGGCTCGGACAGGATTTGCACCAGCGCATCCTCATCCAAGTCCTCGAGCGTCGCGATCACGGGCAGACGGCCAATGAACTCAGGGATCAGTCCGAACCGAACCATATCCTCGGGCTCGACCTCGGCCAGAACGTCCCCTACGCGGCGATCCTGCGGGTCCTTGACGGCAGCCGTAAAGCCGATCGAAGACCCCTCGCCGCGCGCCGCGATGACCTTTTCGAGCCCGGCGAACGCGCCGCCGCATATGAACAGGATGTTGGTCGTGTCCACCTGCAGAAATTCCTGCTGCGGATGCTTGCGTCCGCCCTGTGGCGGCACGGAAGCCACGGTGCCTTCCATGATCTTGAGAAGCGCCTGCTGCACGCCCTCGCCCGAAACGTCACGGGTGATCGAGGGGTTGTCGGATTTACGCGAGATCTTATCGACTTCGTCGATATAGACGATGCCGCGCTGGGCCTTGTCGACATTGTAGTCGGCAGCCTGCAGAAGCTTCAGAATGATGTTCTCGACATCTTCACCCACATAACCGGCTTCGGTCAGCGTGGTGGCATCGGCCATGGTGAAGGGCACGTCGAGAATGCGCGCCAGCGTCTGGGCCAGCAGCGTCTTGCCGCAGCCGGTCGGACCGATCAGCAGGATGTTGGATTTAGAAAGCTCCACATCTTGGTTTTTGGTCGCATGGTGCAGGCGCTTATAGTGGTTGTGAACCGCAACGGACAGCACGCGCTTGGCACGCCGCTGGCCGATCACGTAATCGTCGAGCACTTTGCAGATATCGGCCGGGCTCGGCACGCCATCTGCGGACTTGACCATCGAGGTTTTCGATTCCTCGCGGATGATGTCCATGCACAATTCCACGCATTCATCGCAGATGAATACGGTGGGTCCGGCGATCAGCTTGCGGACTTCGTGTTGGGATTTCCCGCAGAACGAGCAGTACAGCGTGTTCTTTGAGGATTCTCCGCTCGAATTTTCCTTGGACATCTAGCAACTCCGGAAGCGTTGCAAACGCTTGAGTATTCGTTTCGCCGACCTACAACGCTAGCCGACGACACATGAACAATTTGTCACTCCGACCATAAAGATCGATAAGCCGGGGCGCAATCGGCACGGGCGCATTCTTGGCGCCCGCCACCAGTTTTATATAGGGCGAGACTTATGCTCCGCCTTCGGGCAGTGCCCGCTTCTCGTGAACGTGGTCGATAAGGCCGAGTTCCTTGGCTTCTTCAGGGCTGAGGAACTTGTCGCGCTCGAGAAGGTCTTCCACCTGCTGGTACTCCATGCCGGTGTGCTTCACGTAGATTTCATTGAGCCGGCGCTTCAGATTCTCCGCTTCGCGAGCGTGAATCATGATGTCGGTCACCTGACCCTGGTAACCGCCCGAAGGCTGGTGAACCATGACACGGGCGTTCGGCAGGCAGCCGCGCATGTCTTTTTCGCCGGCAGTCAAAAGCAGCGAGCCCATGGAAGCCGCTTGCCCCAGACACAGGGTCTGCACCTTGGGCCGGATGAACTGCATGGTGTCGTAGATCGACAGCCCTGCCGTCACCACCCCGCCGGGCGAATTGATGTACATCGCGATTTCCTTTTTCGGGTTCTCCGATTCAAGGAACAAGAGCTGCGCCACGATCACCGAGGCCATATTGTCCTCGACGACGCCCGTCACGAAAATGATGCGCTCGCGCAGCAGGCGCGAATAGATGTCGAAGGCTCGCTCGCCGCGATTGGACTGCTCGACCACCATCGGCACGAGCGTGTTCATGTAAAGATCGACGGGATCTCGCATATTGGGTAACTCCCCCGGGGAAAGATTCGGCATGTCGCCAGATTGCAGGCGAACGCTGCTTAAGGGCTGGTAAAAGTCACATAGGCTTGGCGCTGTTCGACTTCAATAGCAAGCCTCACAGTGGCCCAATTATGACGCATGCTTAATGCCCAGCCCGGTTCACTCAAAGCTGATGGCCACGCCCTTTTTGCGGAAATACGACTGCATGAGCTTGCGCCCCTGCCGGTTGGGCTGGGCGAGCTTTGCGGTTTCGAACACGGCTTCCTTGACCCCTTCGCGCGCCATGGCGGCCTTGAGGGTCGCGACATGGGCGTCGAGCTCTTCATTGTCGTTCTTGATCGAGGCGTAGATGGCGTCGATCGCCTGGGAAACGGTAAGGTCGCTCACGATGCTCTCCTTATTGATCTGCCTCTCCCTAACGAAATTTCCGGCCATGGCAAGGCGGGGGGCATGGCCAGTTTGCGCTGTCGCAGCTTTACGCCAGCCGCTCAATGTCAGTCTTCAAATAGGCAGTAACCGCGACGACCGGTCACGCTGACAGACCGTTCATGGTTGGATTTTGGTACAGGTGTGCCGCAAGCCGAGCCTGGCTTGATCCCGGAAACCAGCCATACCGCCGCGCGCTGAATATCGTTTAGCGCCTTGATTTTAAGCAGAGAGTTTCATGTTCAAAATCTTCCGCATCATCACCCTTATCGAGGGCGTAACCACCCTGGCGCTGTTCCTCGTCGCCATGCCCCTGAAATACTGGTTCGACACCCCCGGCCTCGTGCCGCCGGTGGGGATGATCCATGGCTGGGCCTTCATCGCCTACATCGTGGCTATGATTGCCGCGCTTTGGGGCAAAGGCTTCACTCCGCTCGAATGGGCCCGGACGACGATCGCCTCTTTCTTCCCCTTCGGCACCTTCCTCAACGACCCCTTCCTCAAGCGCAAGCAGGCCGAACTCGAGCTCGCCAGCGCATAAGCGGCCGCAATGCGGCCTTTTCGGAGCTCTCCCCTCGGGCTCGGCCCGAGGATTGCCGAGAATAAGCCCCGCCTAATAAAGCGCGATATCGTCCAGCACCACCGGCACCATCCCCGGCAGATCCTCGGCTACCATGCCGCGCTTGCCGAACGCCGTGGCCGCTCGCCCGTGAATATAAGCGCTCGCGCATGCAGCTCCGAGCGTGTCCATCCCCTGGGCCAGCAATCCTCCGATCAGCCCTGCCAGCACGTCGCCCGCCCCCGCCGTCGCCAGCAGCGGCGTCCCCGTCGTATTGATCACCGCTCGCCCCTCAGGATGGGCGATAACGGTATCGGAGCCCTTGAGCAGCACGACCGCACCCGAGCGTTCAGCCGCCGCTGTCGCCTTTTCGGTCTTGGCGCCCTGGATTTCCCCGAACAATCGCTTGAATTCCCCCATATGCGGCGTCAGCACCACCGATCCCGGCTCGCGCCTGCCGATCGCCTTGAACAGCGTCTCGGACTCGCCCTCGAAGCTCGTCATCGCGTCCGCGTCCAGCACCAACCGTGCCCCACTTTCCAGCGCGGCCAGCACCATCGCCCGCGTCCGGACGTCGACTCCCATCCCCGGCCCCATCACGACGACGTTCTTGCGGACATCTTCCAACAGTTCAGCGAGTTCTTCCGCGTCCGCCGCCTCGGCCAGCATAATCGCGGTGACATGCGCCGCATGCACCATCAACGCCTCGCGTTCGCCGGCCAGCGTTACCAGCCCCGCCCCGATCCGCGCCGCGCCCATGGCGGAAAGCCGCGTCGCTCCGGTGTGCAGCGCGTCTCCCGACACCACCACGCAATGTCCCGCATCGAATTTGTGCCCGGCGGTTTCACGCACCGGCAATCGCCATAGTCGGGGATCGTTCTCAAAGAGCTTGACGTCTATCTCCGCCAGCACCGCATCGGGAATACCGATATCGGCCAGCAATACCTCCCCGCACAGCCCGCCCCCCGGTTCGAGCAGATGTCCGGGCTTGTGCCGGAAGAACGTCACCGTCAGGTTCGCCTTGACCGCCACGCCGCGGATCTCGCCGCTCTCGCCATCCACCCCTGTCGGAATATCGACGGCGATCACCTGCGCTCCACTGGCATTGATGGCCTCCACCAGTCCGGCCATCTCCTCGTCGACGTCCCGCGACAATCCGCCGCCGAGCAGCGCATCGACGATGATCCCGAAGTCGGAACACATCTGAGGCTGCGCTTTTTCGATGCTCCCGCCCCACATCCGCGCCATCATCGCCGCGTCGCCCTTGAGCTCACCCTTGGCGCAGGTCAGCCCCAACCGCACCGGCCATCCGCGCTCCGAGAGCAGGCGCGCGACCACGAAACCATCTCCGCCATTGTTCCCCGGCCCGCAGAGCACGAGCACCGGCTGAAGCGGAAACCGCTGGCTGACCTCATAAGCGACCGCCTGCCCCGCATTCTCCATTAGCGTCATCGACGCCACGCCGTTTTCGACAGCGAGCTTGTCGGCCAGGGCCATCTGTTTTGGAGTAAGCAGGTCCTGCACGCGAAAGGAACTCCGAAGCTGATAGGGCTCCCCTAAACGAAGCGGACCCCGCAAGCGTTGCGGAGCCCGTTTGAAATCATGTCTGTGTCGATAACGTGGCCGTGATCGCAAGCAACAGCGGTGGCTTGGCTGCAGCCGACCACCTCCAACCGTCATTCTTGTTCCCGAAATCCAGCGTTGCATCGGAAGAAACGCCACACGTCGCTTCATCCTCGGCGCCCCGCAACCAAAAGGGGCCTCGCGGCCCCTTTTCAAACCCAACAAACGTGCGAGCCTAGTGCTCGTGATCGTTGTCGATGTCGAAGCTGTCCTCGCCCTCGCGAACCAGCTTCACCAGTTCTTCGCGGCCGATCGGCTTGTCGGTGACATCGGCCTTTTCCACCACGAAATCGACAACCTTGTTCTCAAAGATCGGCGCCCGCAGGCTTGCCAGCGCATTGGGGTTCTTGCGGTAGTAGTCGTAGACCTGCTGTTCCTGGCCGGGGAAGCGGCGGACCTCGGCGATCAGCGCCTGCTGATGCTCTTCGTCGGTCACCGTCACATCGTTAACATTGCCGATCTCGGCAACCACCAGCCCCAGGCGCACGCGGCGCTCGGCGATCTTCTGGTAGTCCTCGCGGGCCTTCTCCTCGGTGGTGCCTTCGGATTCGAAGGTCTTGCCGTGGTGCTCCACCTCGTGCTTCACGCGGTTCCAGATGGCGTTGAACTCCGCCTCGACGAGCTTTTCGGGCACGTCGAACTTGTGGCCTTCATCCAGCGCATCGAGCACCAGGCGCTTCAGCCGCTGCTGGGAGAGGTTCTTGTTCTGCGCCTCGATCTGGTCGCCGATCGCCTTCTTGAGAGCGGCGAGGTCTTCAAGCCCGAGCGTCTTGGCGAACTCATCATTGAGCTCGACATCGGCCTTGGGTCCGTCGACATGCAGCATCTTGACGTCGAACTCGGCCTTCTTTCCGGCCAGCTCTTCGTTCTGGTAGTCATCGGGGAAGGTGACCTTGATGGTCTTTTCCTCGCCTTTCTTGATGCCGATCAGAGCTTCTTCGAAACCGGGGATGAACTGGCCCGATCCCACGACCAGGTGGGTGTGGTCCGCAGAACCGCCTTCGAACGGCTCGCCATCGATCTTGCCGACGAAGGAAAGACCCACGCGGTCGCCATTTTCGACGATGCCTTCGTCACCCTTGTCCTCATAACCGCGGTTCTGCTTGAAGAACTTCTCGACTTCCTCGTCGATGTCCTTCTCGGTCACCTCGACCACCGGACGCTCGAGCTTGATGGTGGAGAAATCCATCAGCTCGACAGGCGGCAGCACTTCGTAGCTCACCGAAAACTGCAGATCGCCTTCGCCATCGAGCACGCGGTTGATCACCGCCTGGTCCTCGGACAGGTCGATCTCGGGCTGGCTGGCGGCCTTTTCCGAACGTTCCTCGAGCGTCTTGTTGACGGTGTCGTTGATCGAATCCTGGAGCACTTCGCTCATCAGCGAACGGCCATAGACCTTCTTGAGGTGCGCGGTCGGCACCTTGCCAGGCCGGAAGCCCTTGAGCTGAACCTTGCCCCGAACCTCGTCGAGCTTTTCGTCGAGCTTGGATGCGAGCACCGTCGCCGGAATGGTCACATCGAGCTTGCGGCGCAGCCCTTCGTTCAGAGTTTCAGTCACATTCATTTCTGTTCGATCCCGTCTTTGAATATTCGAGGTTGGCCGGCGATAGTGGTGCGGGTGAGAGGAGTCGAACCTCCACGCCTTGCGGCGCTGGAACCTAAATCCAGTGCGTCTGCCAGTTCCGCCACACCCGCGTGATCTCGTACGCCGGGCGCCGAGTTGGCACGCGTCCTAGCCCAACTTCCCTTTCCAGTCAAAGCTTGATTGAAAACCACCCTGCCCGGCGTGGGGTGGCCCTGAGGTTTCCGCCTCTGCCGCCTTCTTAGTCATTTGCCGCAACGCAGCGCCAACTCATCTGCACAACGTTTGTGCAAGTTGCCCGTTTTTTGCGCAAAGGAGGCGACGGCGAATTGTGAGGGGTGATTAGCATATTCCAACAAGACATTGATGGGACTTGTTTTCTATCCCCGGACTTCCGACTGGCACAGCCCATGCATTCAACCGGCCAACCGGTCCCGAACCAAAGAGGAGACGTGGACATGAAAAAGATCGAGGCCATCGTCAAACCCTTCAAGCTCGATGAGGTCAAGGAAGCCCTGCAAGAGGTCGGGCTTCAGGGCATCACGGTCACCGAAGCCAAGGGATTCGGCCGTCAGAAGGGCCACACAGAGCTCTATCGTGGCGCCGAATACGTCGTCGATTTCCTGCCCAAGGTCAAAGTCGAGGTCGTCGTGCCCGACCAGTTGGCCGACAAGGCCATCGAGGCCATTCGCAACGCGGCCCAGACCGGCCGCATCGGCGACGGCAAGATTTTCGTTTCGACGGTCGAACAGGCCATTCGAATCCGCACGGGCGAAAGCGGAGACGAAGCCCTTTAAGGGCGTAGTCAATTAGAGACAGGCGCGCGAAACCTCCTCCCGAACAAACGCGCGATAAACAACAAACTTCAAACTGGGGATCTATTATGAGCTCAGCAAACGATCTGATGAAGAAGATCAAGGACGAAGGCATCAAATATGTCGACCTTCGTTTCACCGACATGCGCGGCAAGCTTCAGCACGTCACCATGGACGCCTCGGTCGTCGATGCCGACATGTTCGAAGAAGGCGTAATGTTTGACGGTTCCTCGATTGCCGGCTGGAAGGCAATCAACGAGTCCGACATGGTGCTCATGCCCGACAACGATTCCGCCTATGTCGATCCGTTCTTCTCGGCGCCCACCCTGTGCGTGAACTGCGACATTCTCGAGCCCGCCACCTATCAGCCCTACAACCGCGACCCGCGCTCGATCGCCAAGAAGGCCGAGGCCTATGTCGCGACCTCCGGCATCGGTGATTCCGTCGTCTTCGGCCCGGAACCAGAATTCTTCCTCTTTGACGACGTGAAGTATTCGACCACCACCTACAATGTGGGCTTTGCGGTCGACGCCGGCGAGCTGATGGCCAATTCGAATGCCGATTACGAGGGCGGCAACACCGGCCACCACATCGGTCTGAAGAAGGGCTATTTCCCGGTTCCTCCGCTCGACAGCGCCCAGGATATCCGCGGCGAGATGCTCGAAGCGCTGGCCGCCATGGGCGTCACCGTTGAAAAGCACCACCACGAAGTGGCGTCGGCCCAGCACGAGCTCGGCATCAAGTTCGCCCCGATGATCAAGTCGGCCGATCAGGTCCTGCTCTATAAGTATGGCGTCCATCAGGTCGCCCAGGCCTATGGCAAGACCGCGACTTTCATGCCCAAGCCCGTCTATGGCGACAACGGCTCGGGCATGCACTGCCACCAGTCGATCTGGAAGGACGGTCAGCCGCTCTTCGCCGGCGACGGCTATGCGGGTCTGTCTGAAACCTGCCTGTTCTACATCGGCGGCGTCATCAAGCATGCCAAGGCCATCAACGCCTTCACCAACCCGACCACAAACTCCTACAAGCGCCTGGTCCCCGGCTTCGAAGCGCCCGTGCTGCTGGCCTATTCGGCCCGCAACCGCTCGGCCTCCTGCCGTATTCCCTTCGGCCAGTCGCCGAAGTCCAAGCGCGTCGAGGTTCGCTTCCCCGATCCGCTCGCCAATCCCTACCTCGCCTTCACCGCTCTGCTGATGGCTGGCCTGGACGGCATCAAGAACAAGATCCACCCGGGCGACCCGATGGACAAGGATCTCTACGAACTGCCCAAGGAAGAGCTCAAGGATATCCCGACCGTCTCCGCCTCGCTGCGTGAAGCGCTGGACAGCCTCGACAAGGACCGCGATTTCTTGAAGGCTGGCGGCGTGATGGACGACGATTTCATCGACGCCTACATCGCGCTCAAGATGGAAGAAGTCATCAAGTTCGAGCACACCCCGCATCCGGTCGAATACGAGATGTACTATTCGGCATAAGCTTCGGCTTATCGAACGAGGAAGGGCCCCGCACGGGGCCCTTTTTCTTTTTGCGGCATGCGTTTGGCGGTGGAACGTCCTTCCACTGCTCTCCGTTTGGCTCTGGCAACACCAAACCACTCGATGGATCGAGCCGCCAAATGGATGCAAAGGCATCACCCACTCTCGTCAATCCCGACGCCGAAGCGTTCTACACCCATGCTCTTCGCCAATTGCTCGAACTGGAGTGCCCTTTTCTGGTGAGCGGCACCTATGCCGTGAGCGCCTATACCGGCATCACCCGCCAGACCAAGGATCTCGACATCTTCTGCAAGGCGGGGGACTACACCCGTATCCTCTCCCATTTCCGTGAGCTGGGCTTTTCGATCCGCATCGAGGACGACCGCTGGCTCGGCAAGGTCTGCAAAGGCGAACATTTCTTTGACGTGATCTTTGCGTCTTCGAACGGCACCATGCCGGTGGGTGATGCCTGGTTCGAGGGTGCCCACACCATCGAGCTGTTCGGCAGCCGCGTCTCGATCGTGCCCCCGACGGAACTCATCTGGTCGAAATGCTTCATCCAGAACCGTACGCGCTACGATGGCGCCGACGTCGCTCACCTCATCCTCAAAACCCATGAGGAGATCGATTGGGAGCGTCTGCTGGCCTATATGGAAGTGCACTGGGAAGTGCTTCTCGTCCACCTTCTCAACTTCCGCTGGATCTATCCCACCGAGCGCGAGCGCATTCCCGCCTGGCTGCTCGACGAGCTTCTCGACCGCCTCCACGCCCAGCGCCAGCTCCCCCTGCCCGAAATGAAGGTTTGCCGCGGCCGCATGCTTTCGCGTGCCGACTACGAGATCGATGTCGCCGAATGGGGCTTTGCCGATGTCGGCGGCGAAGGCGAGTGGCGCGAGCAATAAGGAGGACGCGATGACCAAGGCCCGCAAGTCCCTCAAGGTGGCGGCGATTGGCGATCTGCACGTCAAGGAAGATGGCAGCCGTTCCTATAGCGAGCTGTTTAGCGAGATTTCCGAAGTGGCCGACGTGCTGGTCCTTGCCGGCGACATCACCGATCTCGGCCGGCCGGCCGAAGCCGAAATGCTCGCCGGCCAGCTCAAATCCTGCTCCATTCCCGTAGTTGGGGTCCTCGGTAACCACGATTACGAATGCGGTGCCGTCGAAGAAGTCTCCGCCATCATCAAGGATGCCGGCGTGCATCTTCTCGAAGGGCAATCCACCACCATCGACGGCGTCGATTTCGTGGGCGTCAAGGGATTTGCCGGCGGCTTTGGCCGCTACATGCTGAGTTCGTTCGGCGAGCCTGCCATCAAGGCGATGGTCAGCGAAAGCACCCACGAGGCCATGAACCTGGAAAATGCTTTAAGGCACGTGGAATCCGACCGCGTCCTCGTGGTGCTGCACTATTCTCCCATCTCCGAAACGCTCCAGGGCGAGCCGGTCGAGATCTTTCCCTTCCTGGGTTCGTCCCGCCTTGCCGAAACCGTGGATCGCTTCAAGGTCAGCGCCATCGTGCACGGTCACGCCCATCACGGCAGCTATCAGGGGAAAACCCCGGGCGGCGCACCGGTCTATAACGTTGCCGCCCCGATCCCCAAGCCCGACGGCAAGCCCTACGCGCTCCTCAGCATCTGACAGATTAACCTCTGACTAAGGCGCCGAACCTTGGCGGCGCGTGCCCGTTCCCCTTCGGTTCGACAGCCCACCCTTGGGCGTCGGCGCAATCCGTCACATCGAGAGGAGGACATTTGCCATGAGCGCCAATGGACTCGACGTATTCGACAAGACGTTGCAGACCACCAACATCTGGCTGGACGAGATCATGGCCGAGCACGGCCCCGACCGACAGGTGGCCTGGCACATCCTGGGCAGTGTTTTGCGCACCACGCGCGACAAGCTTCCGCCCGATCTTTCAGCGCACTTGGGCGGCCAACTCCCATTGCTCGTGCGAGGCGCCTATTACGACCAGTACCAGCCGGCACGCCAGCCCAGCCAACTGCGCACCCGTGACGAGTTCCTCCAGGCCGTTAAAGACGATCTGCAGTTTACCCGTCCGATCGATGCCGAGGACGCCGTCAAATCGGTGTACCGCGTGCTCGACCGTCACATCGATCGTGGCCAGGCCGAAAAGGTGCGCGCGGCGCTGAACGAGGATATCCGCACGCTTTGGGCATCCGGGGAAACCGTCGGCAACGCCTGACCATCGGGGAGAGCTGAACGGGACGACTCCGGTTCAGCTCTTGCTCGAAGAATTCTCGTTATGCTTGTCGGCCTTGGACACTCCGCCCTTGGCCGCCTTGCTGCCTCCGCCCCACTTTTCGGCATTCTGCTGACCGCTGCCGCCCTTGTGAGCCGGACCAGCGGACTTGTCCGAATTGGTCGATTTGCCCGAAGGCGTATATTTGGAATCGGTGCTCATCGGAAAACGCCTCCTCAAGAGCGGGAAACATCCCGGTGCTGAACCCGCAGATTGTTCTGAACATTGCCTACCCCCGACACCGTCTCAGCGATGTCCTCGGCCCGCCGCTTGTCGGCCCGGGCATCCACGCTTCCATCCAGCCGCACTTCCCCGGCGTTGACGCTGACCTCGATCCCAGACGCGTCGAGAAAGGGATCCTCCATCAGCCGGTCCGAAACGTCTTCGAGGATACGGTCATCCCTTCGTTGGTAGCTTTTCGGCCCCCGCCCGGCATAGCCTCGACGGTGCCGCTCGCCTGCCGGATCGGCCAGCCCCCAGCCACCAGGCACCGGCTGGTCGGGCTCGTACCCTACATCCACATGGGTGGGGCGTTTGATCCCCTGGTTGCTCCGCGGCCGGCCCTCGGGCCCCTCACGCGGCAGATCGAAATCATAGGGGTCGTATTCGTCGTCCTCGTTGGAGCCGTAATAGCCCCCTGATCGCCCGCGCGGGTCCGGCCGACCCAGCCGGCTCAGTCCCGGAGTTTCGCCCCAAAAGCGATCCGAAACGACGGTGTGTCCATGACGGTGAACATATCGAGCCATAAGATCGGTCTCCCATTGGAACAGCCAAGGAGGAAGCCTCCGCGACAGGCAACCGTTCCTTCCCCCATCCTAGGTTGCCGCGCTCAGTGCAGCTTGCCGCCGTTCAGATGCCGGAGCTTGTCGGGATTGCGCACGATATAGATGCCCACCACCTTCCCATCGACGATTTCGAGCGCCGTCGTCTGCACCGTTCCATCGCTCTCGATGGTAAGAAACCCCGGCAGCCCATTGATCACGTCATAGCGCACCAGCTTCGACATGTTGTTGTCCCTGGCAAAGAAATCCGCCAGCCCGGCATGCACCCGCACCACGTCCTCGATGCCCACGATTGGCACCGCCGCCGCCGAACGCTTCCCGCCGCCGTCCGAACAGGCGGTCACATCGTCGGCAAGCAGCGTCCGCAACCTCCCCATATCCCCCTCCCGCGACGCCGCAAAGAACGCCTGCGCGATCTCGAACCCACGCTCGCGCGTCACCTCGAACCTTGGCCGCTCGGCCCGCACATGGGCGCGTGCCCGGCTGGCCAATTGCCGGCACGCCGCCGGATCGCGCCCGATGGTGCGCGCCACCTCGTCAAAGCCGATCCCGAAAACATCGTGCAGCAGAAACGCCGCACGCTCGAGCGGGGTCAACCGCTCCAGCGCCATCATCAGCGGCAACGTCACGTCGTCGACCTCGTCCAGCTCGGGCCCCACCACCGGTTCGGGCAACCAGGGGCCCACATAGGTCTCCCGCTGCCGCCGCGCCGATTTGAGCACGTCAAGACTGAGCCGCGTGACGATCCGGCGCAGGAACGCCTCGGCATCCCGCACCGTGCTCTGATCGACTGCCATCCAGCGCACGAACGCGTCCTGCACCACGTCCTCGGCCTCGGCCACCGAACCGAGCATGCGGTAAGCGATGCGGATCAGCTTGGGCCGCAGCGGAGAAAAGCTCTCCGCTGCGTCCTGATGCAACGTGCCCGCCATCAAGCGACCTTCTTGCCCACGGTGCCCGCCAACGGCACGCGCAGCCCGACATTGACGCGATTGAAGGCGTTGATGGCGCCGATCAGAAGGGTGATCCTCACCTGCTCCTCCTCGCTGAACTGGCTGCTGAGCGCCTGGTACGCCTCGTCCGAACCGCCCTCGCGGTCGACCCGCGTCAGCGCTTCGGTCCAGGCCAGCGCCGCCCGTTCCTTGTCGTTATAGAGCGGGGATTCGCGCCACCCGTCGAGCAGGTAGATCCGCTCTTCGCTCTCTCCGTTCTTGCGCGCCTCCCGCGTGTGCATCTGCAGGCAGGTCGCGCAGCCATTGATCTGCGAAGCGCGGATCTTCACCAGTTCGGCAATCGTGGGATCGAGCTCCTTTTGGTTGGTCGTTCCGAAATCGATCAGCGGCTTCACCAGAGCGAAATGCCCCTGGAACGGGTTGGGTCTGGAGGTCATTGTGGTTCTCCTTGCAATGTTGTCGCGATTGACAAGACGAGCCAGGCAAGGCGGGTGTGACATGAGGCTCGCAAAAAGTTGCTTTGGTGCCCCGGTTCAGCCGCACAAATACCCATCTTGCACGCCAATCGATCCCCTCCAGCCCTCGCGAGGATCTCACCCACATGCCGGCATTGCCCTCCACCAGCCAAACCTGCGCCCTGGCTGTAGCCGCCCTCCTAACCGTCCCCTTCCCGGCCTTCGCCCAGGACGCCACGCTGGCCGATATTCTTGAGGCCGCCGCCGACCTCGTTGCTCTGCGCACCGTGGTGATCTCCGCCGATGGCGAGATCATCGCCGAGCGCGGCTATGACGGCTACGCGACGACCGAGCCCACCAACATCAAATCCGCATCCAAGGTCATCGTCACCACAATGATCGGCATCGCCATCGAACGGGGCCTGCTCGAAGGCCCCGACCAGCCGATCGCCGACCTGCTCCCCGATGACCTTCCCCAATCCCCTGACCCTCGCCTCGAGGACATCACACTGAGCCACCTCATGTCGATGCAGGCGGGCCTGCGCGCCACATCGGGCGCCAATTACGGCGCCTGGGTCACCAGTAGCAATTGGGTGCGCTCCGCCCTCGCCCAGCCCTTTGTCGACGAACCGGGGGGCGAAATGATCTATTCCACGGGTTCCACCCATCTGCTTTCGGCCATTCTCACCGCAGTCGGCGGCCAATCCAGTCTCGCCCTCGCCCGCGAGTGGTTCGATCCGATCGAAGGCTTTTCGATCTCCGCCTGGGAGCGCGATCCGCAAGGAATCTATCTGGGCGGCAACGAGTTGGCCATGTCGCCCCTCTCGCTCCTGGCTTTCGGCGAAATGATCCGCAATGGCGGCGTCACTGCCGATGGCGAGCGGATCGTTTCAGAAGAATGGATCGAGCGATCCTGGGAGCAGCGCACCACCTCCCGCTTCGGCGGCCACGGCTATGGTTATGGCTGGTTCCTCTCGGACATCGCCGGCCACCCCACCCGTTACGCCTGGGGCTATGGCGGCCAGATGCTCTATATCGTCCCCGATCTCGACCTTACCGTGGTGATGACCTCCGATCCCACCAACCCCTCCGGCGGCAATGGTTACCGCGACCGCTTGCACGCGCTGCTGGGCGATATCGTCGAAGCGGTGGAGGAAACGGAAAACGGCGGATAGCGCTCGACCAGCACTTCCAGCAAAAGTGGGCACACTTTTGCTGGGAGCGTCACGACCGCGACAACAGCCGCACGAGCACGTTCATTCCAGCTCTTACGCCGATCTGGCCCTTGTCGGCGTTTATCCGCCCATTGGCTTCCTGTGCCACCAGCCCCTGCAGCGTCGCCAGCATGAGGCCGGCAATCGACACATCGGCACCAGCCGGCAGACCCCAATCGGCCTGGCATTCGCTAACGATGGCCCGGAACGTCGCGAAAGCGGCACCCGCCGCCCGCCTCAATTCCTCGTCCTCGCCCACAATGCCCGGATCGGCCACGAACAGGAGTTTGTAGCGAGCTGGATGGGCGAAATTGTATTCGATGATGATATCGAGCGCCCGGGTCAGCTTCTCTTCCGCACCAGTTTTGGATGAAAGAACGGCCTCAAGGTTCTGTGAGAGATAAGAAAATTCCGCCGTGGCCACAGCGGCCAGTAAGGCCTTGCGGCTCTTGAAATGCTTGTACGATGCGTTGTGGGAAAGCCCGCAGGCGTGGCCGACCGCGCGCATGGTGACGGCTTCCTCGCCCCCCGCATCGAGCAGCGCCAGCGCGGCGGCGACTAGCCTTTCTGCCGTCGTCAGCGCAGCGGTTCCGGCTCCTCCTCCGGCTGCAGCTTCACCAGCCGCTTTGACTCTTCCCATAGTTTCGCCGCCCGTCGTTCGTCATAGGACATCCGGGACGATCTCGTCGCCTGCAGTCGCTTGTTGTTCGATTGCAGGTATTTGCCGGAATCATCGGCATATTCAGGCCCAATAGCCACATCGGCAAGCGCATTTCCTGAGAATTCGAGCGATCCCGCCGTGATGCCGATCCGCGTCAGGAACCATTTGACCGGTGCCGAGCGGGTCAGGCTCTGGATCGGTCCTGGCATGGTGCGCGTCAATCCGGTCTCCGGAATTGCGCCAGGATCGAAGGCGATCGAAGCAATCGAACTCCCCGCGCGGCGCAACCTGCGATCCATTTCATAGGCCATCAGGATCATGCACAGCTTGGACGTCGCATAGAGCTTGCCGCCCGACAATGGCTTTGACCCGTTCCTGCCGACATTGGCCAGCGCAACGGCGTCCGGTTCCACGGCGGGCCCCACCATCCTGCCATCCATCGTATCGGGATCGTGCGTGCCGCTCGCCACCATCACGATGCGCCCCGTATCCCGGAGTTGATCGAACAGCAGTTCGGTGAGCAGGAAATGTCCCAGATAGTTCGTGGTGAACGTTCTTTCATAACCATCGACGCTGTAGCCCACCGGTCCGGCGAACGAAGCCCCCGCATTGCAGACGATCGCATCGAGCCCGCCGATCGCCTCGCTCTCGATCAATTGCCCAATGGCAGCCGCCGCCGACCGGACCGACGCCAGCGAGGACGTATCCAGTACGACCGTGGATACCTTGACGCCATAAGCGCGCAATTGCTGCGCCGCCGGCTCCATGCGCTCAACGCTGCGCCCCGCCAGGATCAGGTCAGACCGATGATGAGTTGCGAGCCGGATGGCGCATTGCAAGCCAATGCCCGCATGACCCCCGGTGATGAGAACTGTAGGCATGCCCCACGCTCCGTTAAGTTGACATCGTCAACCTAGCAAGCGAGGTTGACATTGTCAACCTGTCGCGGTTTTCTGCCATCGGCGGACGTCATCGACCAGCGCACGCAGCTTTGGCGCTAGGTGCCTGCGGTTCGGGTAGTAGAGAAAAAATCCCGGAAATGCGGGGCAGTACCGCTCCAATACCGTGGCCAGCTCTCCCCTTCCGATATAGGGGGCGAAGGTCTCTTCCATGCCGAACGTTATTCCGGCCCCTGCTCGCGCCAGCCGCACCATCAGCCATATATCGTTGGTCGTAACCTCCGGCTCGACTTCCACGTCGAAAGCACGCCCGTCCTCGGCAAATTCCCAGCGATAGGGTGCCCCTCCCGGCACCGGACGCCACCCGATGCAGCGGTGAGCGGCGAGATCGCGTGGATGTTCGGGCGCGCCATGCGCGGCGAGGTAGGACGGAGCCGCAACGGCCACCTGCCGCTGGTCCGGCGAGGCGGGAATGGCGATCATGTCCTTTTCGATGACTTCACCCAACCGCACCCCGGCATCATACCCTTGTGCCGTGATGTCGAACTCCTGATCGGTCACTGTCACTTCCAGAGCCACATCCGGATAGCGTTCGGCAAAGCCGGCAAGCAGCGGGCCCGACAGGAAGCTTTCTGCGATGGTGGAGACGGCAAGCCGCAACAATCCCCGCGGCGTCTGTTCCCGGTCCCGCGCGTGTGCGAGAGCGACGTCGATCTCGGTCATGGCCGGCGCGACCCGCGCATGAAATGCCTGCCCTGCCTCCGTCAGATTGACGCTCCGGGTCGTGCGCTGGAGCAAGGCAAGGCCCAGATCGCTCTCCAGGCGCCGGATCGCCTGGCTAACGGCCGACCGGGTCACTCCGAGCCGTTCCGCTGCGCCACGAAAGCTCCGCAGATCGGCAACAGCCAGAAACACGGTGATCGCGTTAAGGTCGCTCATTGGTTAGCTCCACTTACCAAGCCATACACTATTGCACGGATTGTTGCTCCAATCACCTCTGCCTAACTTCACACCATCTTCATCCAAACAAGGAGCGAACAATGTCTCTCGACAAGGTCATCCTGATAACCGGCGCGAGCAGCGGCATCGGTCAGGCTATCGCCCGCGAACTCGGGCACGCCGGCGCAAAAGTCATGCTGGGCGCTCGGAGATTGGATCGGCTCGAAGCGCTTGCCGACGAGATCAACGCAGCCGGAGGCCAGGCGATCGCCCGCCGCCTCGACGTCACCGACAGGCAGGACGTTCATGCCTTCGCGCAAGCCGCCCGGACCCTGTGGGGACGGATCGACGTCATCATCAACAATGCCGGGATCATGCCCCTATCGCCCATGGCCGCGCTCAAGCTCGACGAATGGGAGGCGATGGTCGATGTCAACATCAAGGGCGTGCTCAACGGCATTGGCGCTGTCCTGCCGACGATGAACAGCCAGGGGTTCGGTCACATCGTCAACATCGCCTCGGTGGGTGCGCTGGTCGTTTCGCCCACTGCCGCCGTCTATTGCGCCACCAAGTTCGCCGTTCGGGCAATCTCGGATGGCCTGCGCCAGGAAAGCACGCATCTGCGCGTGACCTGCATTCATCCCGGCGTCGTGGAAAGCGAGTTGGCAAGCACCATCACAGAGCCCTCCGCAGCGGCGGCGATGAAAGACTATCGCGCCATCGCCATGCAGCCCGACGCCATTGCTCGGGCGGTCCGCTACGCGATCGAGCAGCCCGATGATGTCGACGTCAATGAAATCGTTATCCGTCCAACGGCGGCGGCGCACTGATGCGCCGCCTCGCGATCCTTGCAGCGATCACCGCGATCGCGTTTGCCACCCCCGTACTACCGGAGCAAACCATGACCCAAACGCACCCCTATGTCGGCATGTGGATCACCGCCGATGGGCACGTTCGCCAGCAACTCCTGCCAAACGGCCGCTATGATGAGGCCCGCGGCACCCGCGAGAGCGCCTATCAGGGCCGCTACGAGGTGTCCGGCAATCACATCGACTACTGGGACGACACCGGCTTCACCGCCGACGGCGAATTCATTGACGATGTCCTCTACCATGGCGGCATGATCTTCTACCGCGATGGCAAGGCGCCCGATAGCCGGTGACGCAAACCCTGTCCCGCGCCTGCCGGCGCGGGACAGTTGGTTATGGCGCCGCCATTGCCGCGAAGAACTCTTCGGCGTCCTCGGCTTCCACCAGCCGCCCCCTCTCTATCACCAGGAACCGGTTAGCCACCTCGCGCACGAAGGCCCTGTCATGCGAAACCAGAACGCAACTGGCCTCGTGCTCGATGATCTCGCCGGCCAGCGTCTCCTGCCCGGCGATGTCCACGTGGTTCGTTGGCTCGTCCAGCAGGTAGAAATTGGGTTCGATCAGCCGCAGCGCCAGCAAGCCAAGCCGCGCCCTCTGCCCCTGCGACAGCCTGGCGATGGGCATTGAATGGGCCTCGATGTCGATTCCCGCCCCCGCCAGCAGCGCCCGCGTTCGCTGATCGGTCTGCCCCAGCGCCGAGACATAGCCGAACGGCGTTTTCTTCTCCGGCACGAAATCGAGTGCCTGATCCATATACCCGGTGACAAGGCTCGGCGTCGCCTTGATGCCTTCGATGGCGCGCCCGGCCAGCAGCACCGAGCGCAGCATCTCGATCAGCGTCGATTTCCCCGTGCCATTTCGCCCGAGGAGCACGGTCCGGTCGCCTTGGAAGATATGCAGCTTGGGGATTCCGAACAACTTCCGCCCATCTGGCGTTTTGACCGTCAGATTCTCAATCGCCACCAGCACCTTGGCATGCGTTCCGCGATTGGCGAGTCGAATATCCCCGCTGCGCTCCTTGTGCAGCGATTTAGCCTGCGCTTCGATTTTCTCGGCCCGTTCACGAAGCTGCTTTTGCTTTCTCTGCAAAAGATCGCTGCCCGAATTGATGCCGATATTCTTGAGCTTGGCCGATTGCTGCCGAAGCTGGTTCGCCTCTTTCAGATCACGTTCGCGCTTGGCCGCATCGCTCGCGTCCTCCCCCGCCAGCACCGCGTTGGCCTTGGTGTAAAGCAAGGGAAAATCACGCGACATCTCGGGTCGCAGGAACAGCGTGCGGTTGGTCACCGCATCGAGAAAGCTCCTATCGTGGCTGGCGACGATCACCGGCACGTTGCCGATCCCCGAAAACCAGCTTTCGAGCAGCGCCATCTTTTCAAGGTCGAGATGGTTGGTGGGCTCATCGAGCACCAGAACGTCAGGATCGGTCACCCAGGCGCGCATGAGCAGCATCAGCCGCTGCCAGCCCCCGCTCAGTTCCCGCACGCGCCGATCCCGCAGTTCCTCAGGTGTTGAAAGCGAGTCCAGCACCACGTCGACACGCCAGCTTTCGCTCGCAAGCGTTTCCGGTTCCAGCCCGGTCGCCACGGCGTCGAACAGGCTGAGCTCGAGCATTTCTGCCGGCACGCTCTGCGGCACCTGCCCCACCCGCGCCCCGCGCGAGAGTGTCACCTCGCCGCTCGTCAGATTGGCCTCGCCGGTAAGGCATTTGAGCAGTGTGGATTTGTCCGCGCCGTTCGCGCCCACCAGCCCGACCCGGTCGCCGGGTCCGACCGTGAGGGTCAGGTCATTGAACAATTGCGTCTTGCCGGTCACGCCGGCTGATTTGAGGGTGATCGTCGTCATTGTCGTCTCGAAGGGTGTTGGCGGCCAAATGGGCACGCCGAATTTCTGCCTCGCCGCATCACGTGATGGATGCCAGCGCTCGATCAGGGCAGACCCTTGCGGAAAAACGAGTACGGAATGTCCGGGGAGGTCAGCCCTGCAACATCTGCTGCAGGGCCAAAACAGGACCACGCGCACGACAGTGTCGCCAAATGCCGTCCACGGTGTCCTCCCATTACTTTAAACGCCGATCTCAACCCGTATATTGGCAATATGCGGAGTGCTGGGCAAGCCTAGTTTGCGATCTTTGGCGCGTGCCGTTGCGCCAGAACCAGAGCCGCCTGCCGGTCGATGTCGGCATACTGAAGCACCTTGTCGGTCAGGTACCCGTGGGCATCCATCTGCACCCCGTGCGCTTCGATAATTGCTCGCGCGTGCAAGGGTTTAAGCGTCTCGCGATAGTCCCGATCCCCCGCTTCGCGCCCCCGCGCCTTATGCGTCTCCGCCAGCAATCCGACCGCCGTGGCAAGCCCCTTGTCGGAAACCGGAATCTTCATATGCGCCGCCAACCCCTTGAGTTGCTTGGCGGAATCGGCGCGCAAATCTTCAAACCGAATAACATGCACCGCCGGCTGCCGCTGCGCCGTCCAGCTCGCCACGTTCTGGCTCCACGAACCCTGCGGCTCGGAAACCAGATGTGGATTGGCCTTCACCCGCCGATCCTTCGTCATCATCGCCTCAATCACCCGCACCGGCTGCAATCCGGTTGCCTCCACCAGTGCTGCCGCGACATCCAGCGGGTTGCGCACAACATAGGTTCCGCCCACGGAAACCTTGGTGTTGAAGGTGGGATGGCCATGAAAAGTTCCCCGGATCGCGTGGGTCTTGACCACGGGGAAACCCTTGTGCTGGCTCGCTAAAAACTGATGCACGAGCGGCCGCGCTTCGGCCACTTCCTCTTCCCCCAGCGCCCCGGCATCCTTGCCAGTCACCTCCTTATAGAAGCGGCCCTGGGAGTCGAGCGGAATAATGTTGTCGATGTTGCGCATGTCGATCCGCTTGGGCGGATTGGGTTGAGCCATCGCAATCATCAGGAAGATCGCCGAACGCACCCAATTGCTGCCCGACCGCGGGTACGAGGCGACGAAATACAGCGGACGAATGGGCTTTGCCTGCGGCTCGGACACGCGGAACTCCTCGGAACATCTCGGCCACTTGTTATCGCCCGCCGCCTAGGCGCGCAATGGCACAGAGCAATCAGACGAGGAAAAACACCGCCACAAGGCTTGGCAGAAGCACGATCTTGGGAAGAGATAGGTGGGCAAGCCGGTACGCAGAACTCTTCAACCCGGCCTAGCCCCCCTGAACTTTTCGCGTGCCGCACCAGGTGCATGATACGCAGCATCCCCGGCAAGCTCGGCAGGCATACGGCAACTCCAAACTCATGAACCGTATGAAGAAATTTCTAGTCCATCAGACTTAAGAAAGTGCTGACGAGTGGCAAACCGAAAGTAAACGGAACCCGGTTTCGCGCTCCACCAACTGTCCCAAGTTGAGATTGAGGCGGCACCCACGCCGCTTCCGGCGCATACGTCAAAACAGTTGAAATGGCGCGGAAACTATGGTGTCTCCGCCCTATCTCATTGCCTTATGATAGGCCAGGTTTCTTCCCCTGATTCGCATTGCGCGACGTTCGAGGCCCATGACGGACAACAACGATCTTTTCGGTGACACTCCCCCCTCGCCGGCTCCCCAGCCGCAGCGGCCGGCTCCGGCCCGCGAGCCGGCGCCGTCGGGATCCTACACGGCCGCTGATATCGAGGTTCTCGAAGGACTTGAACCCGTGCGCCGCCGCCCGGGCATGTATATCGGCGGTACGGACGTCAACGCGCTCCATCACCTGTTCGCTGAGGTCATCGACAACTCGATGGACGAGGCGATCGGCGGGCACGCGACCCGTATCGAAGTGCATTTGGGCGCGGATGGATACGTAACGGTCATCGACAACGGCCGCGGCATTCCCGTCGACAGCCATCCCAAGCGGCCCCACCTCTCGGCGCTTGAAGTCATCATGACCACCCTCCATGCGGGCGGCAAATTCGACTCTAAAGCCTACGAAACCTCGGGCGGTTTGCATGGCGTCGGCGTTTCGGTGGTCAATGCCCTGACCGATGATCTGATTGTCGAAGTCGCTATCGACCAGACTCTCTACCGCCAAACCTATTCGCGTGGCCTTCCGACATCGACGTTGGAAAACATGGGGCGCGTCCACAACCGGCGCGGCACGACGATCCGGTTCCACCCAGATCCGCAAATTTTCGGCGCTTCCGCCAAATTCATTCCCGACCGCATCTTCCGGATGACGCGCGCCAAGGCCTATCTATTCGGCGGCGTGGAAATCCGCTGGTCCTGCGACGAAGCCCTCGCTACAGGCGATGTGCCGGCTAAGGCCATCTTCCATTTCCCCGGCGGGCTGCGCGATTTCATCGAGCGCCGCATCGAAGGAAAGACGCGCATCATCGACGACGTCTTTTCGGGCAAGACCGGCAAACCAGGCGGCCACGGCTCTGTGGAATGGGCCATCTCCTGGTATATCGGAGATAGTTTCACCTCATCCTATTGCAACACGGTGCCCACGCCTGATGGCGGAACGCATGAAGCTGGCCTGCGCACCGCGCTACTGCGCGGGTTGAAGAACTATGCCGATCTTGTCGGAAACAAACGCGCTTCGGTCATCACCTCCGAAGATGTGCTCGGTCATTGCGGCGCCATGCTCTCAGTATTCGTGCGCGAACCCGAATTCGTCGGGCAAACAAAAGATAAGCTCGCGTCTGGTGAGGCCACGCGCATCGTCGACAACGCCATCCGCGATGCCTTCGACCACTGGCTCACCGCAGCGCCCAACCAAGCCAACAAGCTCCTCGATTGGACCATCGAGCGGGCCGAGGACCGCTTGCGCCGGCGCAAGGAAAAGGAAATCGACCGCAAATCGGCCACCCGCAAGTTGCGCTTGCCCGGCAAGCTGGCCGACTGCAGTCAATCGGCGGCTCAGGGCGCGGAACTCTTCATCGTAGAAGGCGATAGCGCCGGCGGCAGCGCCAAGCAGGCACGCGATCGCGCCAGCCAGGCTGTTCTGCCCTTGCGCGGCAAGATCCTCAATGTCGCCGGCGCCAGCCGCGACAAGCTTGCGGCCAACCAGCTCATCGCCGACATGTTGCAGGCGCTTGGCGTTGGCACACGCGACAAATATCGCGAAGATGATCTGCGCTACGACAAGATCATCATCATGACCGACGCCGACGTCGACGGCGCCCACATCGCCTCGCTCCTGATGACCTTCTTCTATCAGGAACTACCTAAGCTGATCGAGCAGGGCCACCTTTACCTGGCGTTGCCGCCCTTGTATCGGCTTTCTCAAGGCGCCAAGACCGCCTATGCCATGGATGATGCCGACCGGGAACGGCTCATGAGGGAAGAATTCACCGGCCGCGGCAAGGTCGAAGTCACTCGCTTCAAGGGATTGGGCGAAATGCCTCACGCCCACTTGAAAGAAACGACGATGAACCCCAAATCGAGAACGCTGCTGCAGGTCCGTGTCGTTTCCGATCGTGGCGAAACGACCGAAACAGTCGACCGGCTGATGGGCAACAAGCCTGAAGCCCGTTTCGAGTTTATCTCTGAAAAGGCGGCCTTTGTGACCGATGTCGATGTTTGATCGGCATTGCGGCATCTCGCATTAATCTTGATGGCCAAATCAAGATTGACTTGAACCTAATGTAGTTTATGGTCCCGCTCGTCAGAGGCCACACCCGTTCGCTTGCGTATTCCATGCAGGGTTCGAGCTAAGCGTTTTCCAGCGTGAAGAGCTCCAAGTGTGGATGAAGTGTACCGTTTCCGCTGGCGACACCTCGAAATGGGATGATCAGAGGCCGATGGCCAATGGCTTCCGTGGCATCTGACACGAACATGATGGACACCCGATTTTGACTGTTGAATTCTCCGAGCTGGGCCTGGGCGATAAAGTCACCGAAGCAGTCGCCGCAGCCGGCTATACCAAGCCGACCGATATCCAGGCGCAGGCCATTCCGCACGTCCTCGAGAAGAAGGACCTGATCGGCATAGCCCAGACCGGTACGGGCAAGACCGCGTCCTTCGTGCTTCCCATGCTTTCGCTGCTTGAAAAAGGCCGTGCCCGGGCTCGCATGCCCCGCACGCTTATCCTCGAGCCCACGCGCGAACTCGCAGCGCAGGTTCATGAAAACTTCGAGAAATACGGCAAGAACCACCGGTTGACCGTCGCCCTGCTCATCGGCGGCGTCTCCTTTGAAGACCAGAACAAGAAGCTCGACCGGGGTGCTGATGTCCTGATCGCCACGCCCGGCCGCCTGCTCGATCATTTCGAGCGCGGGCGCCTGCTTCTGACCGGGGTCGATATTCTCGTCATTGACGAAGCCGACCGCATGCTCGATATGGGCTTCATCCCCGATATCGAACGTATCTGCGGACTGCTGCCGCCGCGCCGGCAGACCCTGTTCTTTTCGGCAACCATGCCGCCGGAAATCCAGAAACTGACCCAGCGCTTCCTTCGCGATCCGGTGAAGGTCGAGGTTGCCCGGCAGAACTCGACAAACGAGAATATCGATCAAAAGCTCTTGAAGGTCGGCAAAACCCCGGCCGAAAAGCGTGCCGCACTGCGTGACCAGATCCGCAGCGCCAAGGAGATGAAAAACGCCATCATCTTCTGCAATCGCAAGCGCGATGTCGCCACGGTGGCGCGCTCACTCGAGCGCCATGGTTTTTCCGCAGGCGCCCTGCATGGCGACATGGATCAGAAATCGCGGATGGAGACCCTCGATCGCTTCCGCGCAGGATCGTTGCCCATCCTGGTAGCATCGGACGTCGCGGCCCGCGGCCTTGATATTCCCGCCGTGAGCCATGTTTTCAATTTCGATGTGCCCACCCATGCCGAAGACTATGTGCACCGCATCGGGCGCACGGGCCGTGCTGGCCGCTCAGGTTCGGCGATCACGCTGGTGGGACCCGGCGAGAGCAAATATGTCGACGCTATAACCAAATTGATCCAGCGCGACATCGAATGGCTCGATGCCGCTCCGGTGAGTGCACCTTCTCAAGGTGGCGATGCTCAATCTGAAGCCGCGCCGAAACGCTCGCGCCAGAAGAGCAAGCGACCCGCCGAAGATCAGCCCCGGCAAGGCAAGTCCGCCGAACCCAAACGTCGGGAGACCTCCCGGCGTGGCAGCAATGACGACGGTCCGGCAAGCTTCAAGACCGAAGGGCACATTCCGGCCTTTTTGCTCCGTCCCGTGGGCAAATAGCGCGCTGCCCCTACAGGAGCGCTATGCCATTGCTACGCAAACACATTTTAACTGGACAACGAAGCGGCCAGACTCTAGCTAGTCGATCGTTCCGAGCCGGGGGGCCGCGAGCGCATTCGGACGCAGTTGCACATTGCGATGCACAGGTTTGATCTGCACGAGCTGAGGCTCGGATGTTATCGATCTCCGTAGCACTTGCAATGGACGCTTTAAGGCGCGCTTAAACCATCCCGGCCTACGATTGGGCCAGAACAGGTGATGGTTGACGCATCGTGACGAACCTGGACTTTGACCGCGCCTCGGGATTTGCAAATGCGGCGTTTGCATTGCTCAAGCGCTCGCAAATCCCTCCCTTTCCGGTTTATTTCGAACTTTTCTATACCTACGCGACCGGCGCCAATACCGATCTCAACGCCGAGATCAACGCCATATTGGCGCAAGGCCCGCTCAGCATTGAAACGGCCTCGGCACTGTGCGAGCGCTTCCTCAAGATTTCGGATATAGAAGACAAGCTGCGCGCCATTTCGCAGATGATGAGCCAGAAGATCTCGGACGTAAACCAAGCGATCGATATCGCTATGGAGACGGCCGATTCCTATTCCGGCTCGCTGCAACAGGCTTCGGGTGATCTCGAGGCCGGCATAGATAAGGACGCACTCAAGATGCTGTCCTCGCGCCTGCTCCAGGAAACGCGGCGCATGCAGGACATGAACAGACGTCTTGAAGCGGAACTGGAAAATTCCAAGGACGACATATCGCTGCTCCAGCGTGACCTTGACGAGGTGCGCAAGGAATCCATGCTCGATCCCTTGACCAAGATCCCCAACCGCAAACGCTTCGATGAACAGTTCGCCATAGAGTTGGAACGGATGGAGTCATCCAACGCTTCGCTCTCGCTATTAGTGTTCGATATCGATCACTTCAAAGCGTTCAACGACACCTATGGCCATTTGACCGGCGATCAAGTGCTGCGGCTGGTCGCTCAGGTGCTGAGAGCCAATCTCAAGGGCCGGGACATGCCTGCCCGGTTTGGCGGCGAGGAATTCATTGCCATCCTCCCCGAGACATCGCTTGATGGCGCGATCTCGGTGGCCGAAAACATCCGTAGGTCGGTGCAGGCAAAGGAACTTCTCAAGCGCTCTACCAATGAAAAGCTTGGGCGCATCACCCTGTCGGTGGGCGCTGCCCAATGGCGAGAAGGCGACACTGTTGCCAGCCTAATCGAGCGGGCGGACAAGTACCTCTATGCGGCCAAACGCGCCGGACGAAATCGCGTGATGAGTGAGCGCGACGTGCCAGGGGCAGCGACTGCCTCCGACGTCGCCTAATGACCTAAACTGCCGCTGCAGCCCTAGCCTTGGCCAATTCGGCCAAATCGGCAGGTTTGAGCTGCACGCTCTCGCCGCAACCGCAGGCGCCTTCCTGATTGGGGTTATTGAACGTGAACCCGGAGGACATTTTGGTTTCCTCGAAATCCATAACCGTACCCAACAGGAACAGCGTTGCCTTGGGCTCCACCCAAACATCGACGCCCTTATCCTGGATGTGATCGTCGCCCGCTACTGGTTCGGTTACATAGTCCAACGTATAGGCCATGCCCGCACAGCCGGCGTTCTTGACGCCGACGCGGACGCCGATCACCGGCTTTTCGCTGTCTTCGATAATTTCCTTGATGCGCTCGGAAGCGGCATCGGTCAATTGCATGATCGCGAAGGCCATATCTACCACCAATTCAGCGCAACCTGCGCTTCCTCGCTCATCCTATCCGGCCCCCAGGGGGGATCGAACACCATGTTGACTTCCACGTCCTGGATGCCTTCTACCGACCGCGCCGCGTTCTCGACCCAGCCCGGCATTTCGCCGGCCACCGGGCAGCCAGGCGCGGTGAGGGTCATGTCGATGGTGAGCTTACGATCGTCGTCGAGGTCGACCTTGTAGATCAGCCCGAGTTCGTAGATGTCGACGGGGATTTCCGGATCGTACACCGTCTTGAGCGCGGCGATCAGATCAGCGGTGATGCGCTCCACATCTTCCGGCGGCAATGCGGAGCCGCCTTCCACGAAGCCCTTGGCTTCGGTTTCGGTTTTTTCCGGTGCGGTATCAGTCATGACGGTCCAATATCAAAAGAAAGACTGCGCCTTTTCGATCCCCTCGACAAGCGCGTCCACATCGTCCTTCCCGTTATATAGGGCAAACGAAGCGCGGCATGTAGAGGTTGCCCCAAATCTTTGCAGCAGCGGCATGGCGCAATGGGTGCCGGCGCGGACGGCGACGCCATAGCGGTCGAGAATGGTCGAAACGTCGTGCGCGTGGGCGTTTTCGAGCGTAAAGGCGAAAATCCCGCCTTTGTCCGGCGCCGTTCCGATCATGCGCAAGGCATTGATGCGCGACAGCCGCTCGGCAGCATAGCTCGCCACTTCATGCTCGTGCGCCTCGATCGCATCACGTCCAAGTTCGCGAACGTAATCGATGGCCGCCCCCAGCCCGATCGCCTGCACGATCGGCGGCGTCCCGGCCTCGAAGCGGTGCGGCGGCGCGTTGTAGGTGACCATATCCGTAGTCACCTCCTCGATCATCTCCCCGCCCCCAAGGAAGGGCTGCATCTCGGCCAGAAGCTCGTACTTGCCGTAGAGGACGCCGATTCCAGTTGGGCCGTAGAGTTTGTGCCCGGTAAAGACGTAGAAGTCCGCGCCGATATCCTGCACGTCGACCTTGGTATGCACGGCGCCCTGACTGCCATCGATCAGCACCGGAATACCGCGCGCGTGTGCGACCTCAACGATCTCCTTAGCCGGGTTGATGCTGCCGAGCACGTTCGACATGTGCGTGATCGCCACCATTTTCGTGCGGTCGGTCAGCGCAGCCGCGAAAGCATCGAGATCGAAGCTCCCGTCATCGGCCACATCCACCCATTTGATCACCGCGCCCTTGCGCTCGCGATGAAAATGCCAGGGTACGATGTTGGAGTGATGCTCGGCGATCGAGATAACGATCTCGTCCCCTTCCCCGATCCGTGGACCGGTGAAGGAGGATGCGACGAGATTGATCGCTTCGGTTGTCGAACGCGTGAAAACAATCTCCTCGACCCGGCCCGCGTTGAGGAAGGCCCGCACCTTCTCGCGCGCTGCCTCGAACGCTTCGGTCGCCCGGTTGGCCAGCGTATGAAGTCCGCGATGGACGTTGGCATATTCATGCCGGTAGGCATGGTCCATGCGGTCGAGCACTTGCACCGGCTTTTGCGCCGAGGCACCGGAGTCGAGATAGACCAGCCGCCGCCCGTGGATTTTCTCCTCGAGAATTGGGAAATCCACGCGAACGGCTGCGAGATCGAAAGCCATCAGGCGTCCTTCTTGAGCCAGCGCTCCACAATTCCCGACAGCGCTTCGGCAACGTATTCATCGTCGACCGCTTCGGTGATCTCTTCCAGGAAGGCGCGGATCAGCATCGTCTCGGCCTCTGCTTTGGGAATGCCGCGGCTCATCAGGTAGAACAGCGAAGTCTCGTCAAGATCGCCACAGGTTGCGCCGTGGCCGCAGACCACGTCGTCGGCGAAGATTTCGAGTTCCGGCTTGGCGAGGATTTCCGCTTCTTCCGAGAGCATCAGCCCTTGGGTCATCATCTTGGCGTCGGTCTTTTGCGCATCGACTGCCACGTTGATCTTGCCTTGGAACACCGCCCGGCCACGCCCGCGTGCGATCTGCTTATAGAGCTCGGCCGAAGTCGTGTTGGGCACGCCATGAGTCACATCGAGCGTGATGTCGCGGTGTTCGTCGGTATCGACAACGTTGAGTCCGAAGAAATCCCCGTGCGAACCTTCACCGACGAAATCGGCGAACACATTGGCCCGGGCTAGATGCGCGCCGGCATTGATAACGATCGACTTGAGATTGGCGTCCCCCGCGATGCGGTATTCGACGGTCGCGAAATTGGTTGCTTGCCGAGCCGAAAGATCGACCAGCACATGGGTGACCTCGGCACCTTCGCCCAGCGAGACGAAGCTGCCCGAATTGCCCATATGCGCTGCATCGCTACCCGAGATGGTTTCGACGATCGTAACCTTGGAGCCGGGCGCGACATTGATCCTGGCACCCGACTGCACGTGAGCGGCCTCGCCTTCGAGCCGTCGGTCGACATGAATCACCGGATCGACCGATCCAGCAAGCTCCAGCGTCAGCGATTCAGCGACCATTGCAGCATTGAGCCGAACGATGACATCGTCGCGCGTGGTCAACACCGATCCCGCTGCCTTGCCGACGATCACGCCGGCCGGGGCCGTCGCTGCGGACTGCACGACCCCGTTGGCGATGACAACGCGGTAAGCACCGGGAATGTCGATCGCGGGCGCACTTGCCTCATTTGCGGCCTTCGCAAGCGGCGGCACCTGGCTCAGCAAGCTCTTGAGATCAGTGTAGTGGTAGGTCTCGACCCGACGAGTCGGCAGGCCGATCACGCGCAGGCGCTCGGCCGCATCGGCGGCCCCGACGCTCTCGAGCTGGGCAACGAGGCTTTCCTCGGCGCCGCTCAGGCGAACTGGCGTTTGAATGTTCACGGCGTCAAATCCTCAGGCAGCGTTGGTTTCGTCGAAGTCGGCATAGCCTTTGGCTTCGAGCTCGAGCGCCAGCGACTTGTCGCCGGTCTCAACCACCCGGCCGGCCGAGAACACATGCACGACGTCTGGAACGATATAGTTGAGCAGCCGCTGGTAGTGGGTGATGACCAGCATCGAGCGCTCCGGCGCACGTAGCTTGTTGACCCCTTCCGACACCACCTTGAGCGCATCGATGTCGAGACCGGAATCGGTTTCATCGAGGATGCAGAGCTTGGGCTTCAGCAGTGCCATCTGCAGGATTTCGGCGCGCTTCTTTTCGCCACCCGAGAACCCGACATTGAGTGGGCGCTTCAAGAACTCCTGCCGCACATCGAGCAGTGTCGAAGCGTCCTTGACCGCCTTCATGAACTCGGGCGTCGAAAGCTCCGCCTCGCCGCGCGCCTTGCGTTGGGCGTTCATGGCGGCTTTGAGGAACGTCATGGTCGCGACGCCCGGAATTTCGATCGGGTACTGGAAAGCCAGGAACAGCCCGGCGGCAGCGCGCTCGTCGGCTTCCATTTCCAGGAGATTTTCGCCGTCGAACAGAATCTCGCCGTCGGTGACCTCATAGTCTTCCTTGCCAGCCAGCACATAAGACAGCGTCGATTTGCCCGAGCCGTTCCGGCCCATGATGGCATGCACTTCGCCGCGATTGAGGGTGAGGTTCACCCCCTTGAGGATTTCGTTGTCCTCGACGCGGACATGCAGGTTCTTGATTTCAAGCAAAGGTGTCGTCATTTCAAATCCGGCCAGCGGCCGTCCCATATGGTTGGTGCCCCGTGAGGGCGAAAACTGTTGCGACCGATCAGCCTACGCTGCCTTCGAGCGAGATGCCGATGAGCTTCTGGGTTTCCACCATGAACTCCATCGGTAGGTGCTGCAGCACGTCACGCACAAAACCGTTAACGATCAGCGCCACGGCCTCTTCTTCGGAGAGTCCGCGCTGCAGGCAGTAGAACATCTGGTCGTCTGAGATCTTTGAGGTCGTCGCCTCGTGCTCGAACACCGCCGAGGAATTACGGCTCTCGATATAGGGCACCGTATGCGCCCCGCAGCGGTCACCGATCAGCAGGCTGTCGCACTGGGTGAAGTTGCGCGCGTTCGTCGCCCGGCGATGCGCCGAAACCTGCCCGCGATAGGTGTTATCGGAATTGCCCGCAGCGATACCCTTGGAGATGATGCGCGAGGACGTGTTCTTGCCCAAATGCAGCATCTTGGTTCCGCTATCGACCTGCTGTTTTCCATTGGAAATGGCGATCGAATAGAACTCGCCGCGCGAGCCATCGCCACGCAAGATGCAGCTCGGATACTTCCAGGTGATCGCGGAACCGGTTTCGACCTGTGTCCAGGAGATCTTGGAATTCTTGCCGCGGCAATCGCCACGCTTGGTGACGAAATTGTAGATGCCGCCCTTGCCTTCCTTGTCGCCCGGATACCAGTTCTGGACGGTGGAATACTTGATCTCAGCATCATCCAGCGCCACCAGTTCGACAACAGCCGCATGTAGCTGGTGCTCGTCGCGCATGGGCGCCGTGCAGCCTTCGAGATAGCTCACATAGGAGCCTTCCTCGGCGATGATCAGCGTGCGCTCGAACTGCCCCGTATTCCGCTCGTTGATGCGGAAATAGGTGGAAAGCTCCATCGGGCAGCGCACGCCCTTGGGAATGTAGACGAACGATCCGTCGGTAAAGACCGCCGAATTGAGCGTAGCGTAGAAATTGTCGGTCACGGGCACCACCGAACCGAGATATTTCTTCACCAACTCGGGGTGCTCACGCACAGCTTCCGAAATCGAGCAGAAGATAATGCCCTGCTTGGCCAATTCCTCACGGAAAGTCGTAACCACCGACACCGAATCGAACACGGCGTCGACGGCAACATTGCCGCTGAACGGAGTGCCCTGCGGCTCGCCCGCATCCTGCACGCCGGCCAGGATCTTTTGCTCTGACAGCGGAATGCCGAGCTTTTCATAGGTCGCCAGCAGCTCGGGATCGACCTCGTCGAGCGACTTGGGCCCATTCACGCCCTTCGGCGCTGCGTAGTAATGCTGGTCCTGGAAATCGATGGCCGGATAGGAGACGCGCGCCCAGGTCGGCTCTTCTAGCGTCAGCCAACGGCGGAACGCTTCGAGACGCCATTCAAGCATCCATTCGGGTTCGTTCTTCCGCGCCGAAATGAACCGCACCGTTTCCTCGGTCAGCCCCTTGGGTGCCTTGTCGGATTCGATGATCGTCTCAAAGCCGTATTTGTACTTGTCGACGTCGAGCGCCAGAACCTGATCGACCGTGTCACGATCGATATTTTCCTTGAGCGTCGGAATGTCGGCATAATTTGACATGGTAGTCTCCACTTTCTAAGCCGCCGCGCCTTTTTGGCGATGGCGGCTCAGCACCGTTTCATAGGCCTTGAAGAAGGCGTCGATTTCCTCGGCGATCGAAGACCAGCCGAAACTGACCCGAAGGCCGCATTCACCTAACTCGGGCGCTACCCCCATGGCGCTAAGCACATGAGAGCGTCCCACCTTGCCCGACGAGCATGCCGAACCGGACGAAACGGCGATGCCAGCCAGATCCAGGCTCATCATCGCCACAGTGTTCTTGAGCCCCGGCACCGCGAAATTGACGGTCGTGCCGATCCGCTCGGTTTCTCGGCCAAAGATCACGGCATCGGGCGCGACCATCAGAAGCCGTTCCTCGAACTGCTCAACAAGCTCCCCGATGCGCTCGACCGAGAAGGCCTCATTAAACCCTTCACAGGCCGCCCCGAACCCCGCGATCAGCGCCGCCGATTCGGTGCCGCCGCGCCGGCCCTGTTCCTGTCCGCCGCCCGGAACCAGCCGCACGGTATCGGCGTGCCCTTTGACAAGCAACGCGCCGATCCCAGCCGGCCCGCCGATCTTGTGGGCGGAGATGGCCATCATATCGGTAGCCGAGGCCGCAAAGTCCAGATCGCGCTTGCCAAAAGCTTGCACCGCGTCGATGACGAGAATATGGGGTGTAGGCCCCACCATCGCCTCGATCCGCCCGCGCGGCTGAATAACACCGGTCTCGTTGTTCACCCAGGAAAAGGCGACCAGCAGCTTTTCACCGGCGAGGTTGGCGGTCTCGATATGCCGCCCCAGCGCCTCGATATCGATAAGTCCATCCTTATCGACACCGACCACACGCACCGAAACGCCCGTGGCTTCGGCGGCCTTGAGCGTCGCCGCATGATCGGTGGCGCACACGATCACTCTGTCGATCGCGAACGCCTTGACGCCCCCGACGATAGCCTGGGTGATAGCCTCGGTGGCCGAGCCGGTGAACACCACCTGCTTGGCCTCGGCTCCAGCCGCTTTCGCCACCTTATCCCGCGCTGCATCGATCAGGGCACGCAAAGCCCGGCCCGGCCGGTGGACCGAGGATGGATTGCCCGTCATGGCAAGCGCGGCCACCATCGCCTCGCGCGCGCGCGGCAATAAAGGCGCCGAAGCGTTATGATCGAGGTATGCGCTCATCGATCCATCAACTCGCTGCGGCGTCCGGCTGGAACTTGCCACAGCAAACAATCCTTGAAATTCGACTCACTCCTTAAGTAAAAGGAGCGCTCACAAACGCCGGGGAGCCGGCTCGAAACCATTTGGAATTATTCTAAACTGGTTTTCATGGTCAGTTTTATGAGCACCCAGCCCGTTCGTCAAGCCGAGGCGTGGCCTCACGCATAGCTCCCATGCGGCACAAAGAGCATAAAGGTAAGAGTAGATGCCTGAAGTGATTTTCAACGGACCCGAGGGCCGGATCGAAGGCCGGTATCAGCCCGGCAAGGAGCCCAACGCGCCCGTTGCGATCGTTCTTCATCCCCACCCGCAATTCGGCGGCACGATGAACAACCAGATCGTCTACAATCTCTTCTATATGTTCGTGAAACGCGGCTTCGCCGTGCTGCGCTTCAACTCGCGTGGCGTCGGCCGCTCACAGGGGATTTTCGACCACGGCATTGGTGAGCTCTCCGATGCCGCCGCCGCGCTCGACTGGCTGCAGGCATTGAACCGCGAGAGCCGCGGGTGCTGGATCGCTGGCTTCTCGTTCGGCGCCTGGATCGGCATGCAGCTCCTGATGCGCCGTCCCGAAGTCGAGGGCTTCATTTCGGTTTCGCCCCCGGAAAACCTTTACGATTTCTCGTTCCTGGCGCCCTGCCCCTCCTCGGGCCTGATCATCCATGGCGACAAGGACCGCGTTGCGCCTCCCGAGGCCGTTCAGAAACTCGTAGACAAGCTCAAGCTGCAGAAGGGCATCACCATCGAGCAACAGATCGTGGAAGGCGCCAACCACTTCTACGAAAACCGGATCGATGAACTGATCGAAGCGTGCGGCGAGTACCTCGACCGTCGCCGGGCCGAGATCGCCGCCGGCGGCGGACGCTAACCCTGCGATCGTTTGGGAGCCTTAAGGCTCCTCGCGAATCTCATCCTGGGCGGCAAGGGCGCCCGACCAAGGGGATGATTTCGAGCCCAACCCGCCCGGCGCAAGATCGCCGGGCAGCTTCAACGCTCTGGAATCAAGACCAATGACCCATTTCAAATCCGAATTCCTTCATACGCTCTCCGAGCGCGGCTTCATCCACCAGATCTCCGATCCCGAGGGACTGGACAAGAAATTCTCGACCGAGATCGTCACCGGTTATATCGGCTACGATCCGACGGCGGCTTCGCTGCATGTTGGGCACCTCATGCAGATCATGATGCTCCATTGGATGCAGAAGACCGGCCATCGCCCCATTGCGCTCATGGGCGGCGGCACCGGCATGATCGGCGATCCCTCCTTCAAGGACGAGGCCCGCAAGCTCCTGACCGTCGAAGGCATCGGCGCCAATATCGAAGGCATCAAGCAAAAGTTCTCCAACTTCCTCGATTTCGATCGCGCCGAGAACCCGGCCATCATGGCCAACAACGCCGATTGGCTGCTCGATTTGGGCTATATCGCCTTCCTGCGCGACGTGGGCCGGCATTTCTCGGTCAATCGTATGCTCAGCTTCGATTCGGTCAAGCTGCGGCTGGATCGTGAGCAGTCGCTTTCGTTCCTCGAATTCAACTACATGATCCTGCAGGCCTACGATTTCGTCGAGCTCAACCAGCGCTACGGCTGCACTTTGCAGATGGGCGGCTCGGACCAATGGGGCAATATCGTCAACGGCCTCGATCTGGGCCATCGTATGCTCGACACCCAGTTCTACGCGCTGACTTCGCCGCTGCTCACCACGGCCTCCGGCCAGAAGATGGGCAAGACCGCCAATGGCGCGGTGTGGCTCAACGCCGATGCGCTCTCGGTCTATGATTTCTGGCAGTACTGGCGGAACACCGAGGATGCCGACGTAGAACGTTTCCTCAAGCTCTTCACCGCGCTTCCGCTCGATGAGATCGCCCGCGTTGTCAGCGGCGTCGCCACCGACATCAATGAAGCCAAGAAGGTGCTGGCGACCGAGGTCACCGCGCTCGTCCATGGTCGCTCCGCTGCCGAGGAAGCCGCAGCGACCGCCATCGCGGTCTTTGAAGCCGGACAACTCGATCTCTCGCTGCCAACCATCCAGATCGGCTGGTCGGCTCTGCGCGGCGGCCTTGGCATCCTCGCCGCTACGGTTACTGCCGGTCTCGCTGCTTCAAACGGTGAAGCCCGCCGGCACATCCAGGCCGGCGCGCTGAGGGTGAACGACGATACGGTCACCGACGAGAAGATGAGCCTCGGAGAAGCCCAGGTTCTCTCCGAAGGCGTCATCAAGCTTTCGATCGGCAAGAAGCGCCACGTGCTGTTAAAGCCGGTCTGATCCAAAGGAAGCCGGGACATCACTCCCCGGCTTCCAGCGCCTCCGCGATCCGTGGCAATAGCCGATCCAGCGCGTAAGGGATGGAAAGCTGCGAATTCGTCGCCAGCGCCATATCCTCGATCAGCAACACCCTGCCCTCCTGCACAGCACTGAGCCTGCTGAAGGTTGGCAATTCGTCTTGCAGTGCTTCCAGCGACTGGCCGTGCCCATCGATGATCAGCACGTCAGCATCAAACTCGGCCAGCCTTTCCTCCGACACGTCGAGATATGAAGCGTTTTCGGGTATCGAGGCGACACCGGCGCTGGGCTTAAAGCCGACCGAGAGCAGGATGTTGGTCACGATGCTGTCGGCGGGATAGGCAAAGATCGAGCGTTGGAAGATGTCGAGGTACGAAAGGGTCATGGCCCCGAACACCGGATATCTTTGCCGCTGCGCTGCCAGGTAGGCCCCCAATTCAGCGTTGAGCGCAGTGCCATCTTCCTCACGCCCCAGCGCCTGCGCGATGGTCAGCGTCATCTCCTGCGGCGTTGCTGCCCAAGGCACCGCACCCGAAGGCAGGGCCACAGTCGGAGCAATGGCGCTCAAGCGTCCATACACCTCGGCATCCAGGCCGGAATTGGCAAAGACGATCAGGTCGGGATCGATAGCCACGACGGCTTCATAGTTGATCTCCATGCCCAGCCAGACCTCCGGCCGCGCATCTCGCAGCAGCGGCTCCGCCCAAGGCCCGACCCCGCCTTCGAAGCCAAGTTGGGATTGAATACCCACCGGCACTACGCCAAGCGCCAGCAGTGTTTCCGCGTCCCGGTTGGTCATCGCTACGATGCGCTCCGGTTCCGCCGGCACAACTGTCTGCCCCAGCGCGTGTTCGACGACGGCCGGAAACTCTCCGGCCTTGGTTTGGAACGCACCCGAGGCAACGGCAACTATGATGAGCCACCATAAAATTCGCATAACACCGCTCCCGCGGATCAATTGCGCTGGTTCGCCGCCCGGTATTCGAACAGGGTTCGGAACACGCCCGGCGCGAGGATCGAAACCGGATTGACCAGCAATTCGGGCTGGCTGAGCGGTCCGCGCACCGCGAACGTCACTCCGATAAGTCCCTCCCCCTCTCGCCCCCCGAAGATGGGTCCGAGGACTGGAATTTGCTGGAAGAAATTGTTGACCTCGAACAGCGGCACATAGGTTCCGGCGAGGTCGTATTGTCCCGCGTCAGTGAAAACATTTCCCCGGATCGTTCCTCCGACCGTATCACCATAAACGGCTGCATCCACCAGTTCGATCCGGTCGGAAAATCGCACGAATTCGGCACGACCATAGTCGAATTCGATTGCAGAGGCGCCGCCCACCACTTCGCGCGATTCGTCATGCGAACCCACGATGGCATCGAGATTGGCTTCATCGACGACAGCGAAATTGCGCACGACGAATTCACCGGTATCAGCCTCGTGCGCCTCATCGAACCGCATCACCATGCTGCCTTCGCCACCCACCAGACGCGGGTAGATGCCGATGAAGCGCAGGGTCTCGCCCAGATCGTTGGTCGCATACGAAATCACGCGGCCCGAAGGCAGCGGATTGGTGGTGGCCGATGCCGACCTGCCACCGCTGAATTGCGCAGCCAGGTTGACACTGCGCAATTGCTCCCCCCGTACCGACAGATCGAGGTCCACGTTGAATGCCGCCGTGCCAAAGTGACCGAGGGCCCTATCAAGATCGACGCTGACGTTGAAGATCTGATCATCGAGATCGTCGCTCGCCTCGGCACTGGCATTTCCATCCAGGTTGAAAAAGCGCCCGAGCACAGGCTTGATATCGAGCTGTTCACCTTCCAGGCTGAAAGCATAGCCTCCTTCGATCGGCGTCATGCTCACGCGCGCACTGTCGCCCTCGCTCACCTGGAAGATCGGGAAATCGGCCGAGACGAGCTCACCTTGCGCAGTGAGCGTCATATCGCCTTCCAGCCGCGCCGTTCCAAAAGCCAGCGTCACGTCGGAGATGGCAATCTCCTCCTCATTTATCGCGACAATCGTTTCAAGACCGCCGCTGGTACCGGCGGGCTTGGTGATTCCAATGTCCCTGATCGTGAGTTCCGTTTCCGTCAGGTCGGCGGCAATCTCAATCGTTCCGTCGTTGAGCGGCTTGGCCACCACCCGAACCGATCCGCCCATGAATTCGGAAAGATCGATCCCCAGGGCCGCGGCATCGGAAACATCGAACGTCGAGCCAATAAGCACCTCGGGTGCTCCTGCGCCCGACTGGGTGGCTTCGATGTCGACCTCCGCTTCCCCGACATTGGCATCCCCGGTTACGTGGAACCCGGCCTGCGATGCCGTAAAATTGAAATCGCCATCATCGAACGCGACGCCCTGTATCGGCTGGCTGCTTGCCAGATCGGTGATCGAGCCGTTGAGCGTGTAGTCGGTTTTGGTCGATCGCCCGGTATCGTCGGTTTCGATCGTGGCAATGATGGTCGACTGTACCTGCCCGGTCAGATCGTCCGCGAGATCCTCGATATCGACGCCGATATTGAAATCCTCAAGCAGTTCGAGCGTTTCTCCACTGGCGATTTCCAGTATCCCCGGCACCGAGCCTGTCACGTCCCCGGAAATCTCAAAGATCTGCTCGGCTGCCGAGATATCCTGGTTGATATAGGCGGCATTGGTGATCGCAACCTCATCACCGAATTCGGGCACCCGGGCTCTTTCGAAGGCCATGGTGAGCTGGTTGTCGCGCACGGTAAGCCGCGCTTCTCCCTCGACCTGGACTTCAGGGAGTCCGTCGATGGGCAAAAGCTGCACGCCGCTCCCCACGAGGTCCACTCGCATAGCGCCCTCAGGCATCGGTCGCGGCTCGCCATCCATCGAGATGCTGCCAACTGGGAAGTTGAAGTGCATATCGGCCGACTGGACGGACCCGTCAGCCACATATTCGGCAAACCACTCCCGGCCTTCACGCGCGAACAGGTAGGGCCAGAGCCGCTTGATATCGTCGGCAGAAGCGCCCTGTCCGCTCAGGGTTACGTCAAGCCCAACGCCCTCGCGTACCATGTCGATGCGCCCCTGCAGAACAACGCTTACGCCTTCCTTGGCGGCGACCATTCTGTCGATGCCCAGCGCGCCATAGAGCGGCGCCGACCATCCCTCGAAATGGATTTCCTCGAACGGTTCAGCAGGAGCTTCGAGGTCGTCAGGATGCAGCCACACGTCTCGCGCCCGGATCGACATGCCTAGCGTCGGCCCGAACTGGTCGTCGAAGCCCATTACGATGTCGCCACCAATCGTCGCCGTGCTTTGCCCGATCGCCACCTCGACGTCGGCGACGCTGAACAGGGATTGCTCCGGATCCCACTCCACAAGGATCGGATCGGCCGAAACCGGGAACATGTCATTGTTGAGCCGCAGCTCTGTGCCTGAAACATCGACAGTGATGCGGCCGGTTTCCACCTTGCTGTCCTCGCCTCCCGGTCCGAAGTCGACAGACAGTCCAAGCTCCCCCGCACCGCGCAGCGCCGCCAAGCCCTTTGCATCATCGAGAAACGGCACGATCGTCGAAAAATCGAGATTGCGAATGCCTGCCTCGATCTGCGCACCGTCGTCCCCGATCTCCCGGACGATCTCGCCTTCCATGACATTACCGGCGATGCGCGCCGAAAAGTCGACGGCCACGCGCCCATCGATGCGCCCGGACCGCACATCCACATTGACCTGATCGAAGGATTTATAGAGCCCGTAAACGGTATCGAGAACGCCCATCGAGCCGTCGCGGATTTCCACCCGGCGCACCTGCCCCGCCATCGCCTGTTCGGCAAGCTGAGCCAGCGACTGATTGAGCGCCTGGACATTGAGCACCATCCAGTCATTGTCCGAGCGCAGCCCGAGGTCGGCAGCCCGGTCCTCCCCCAGTGAGATGCCGTCATCGCCGATCTGCACTGCCGGTGCGCTCTCTTCCCCCTCCAGAATGCGCACTACTGTTTCTCCGGTCCCCTCCACTTCGAGGAACTCGAAGCGGGAAAGGCGCGGGCCGAGCAGGTTCTGCAGCATCTGAAATTTCGGTTCGATCAAAATGACCCGCGCGTCAGGGCGCCCCATGGCGGCGCCGATGGGAGAAAGCCCGATTTCCAACGCCTCCATCCCGATTGTCGCGTCCGTCGCTCGCTCGGTGAGCGTAACCGTCGAAAAATGGAAACCGATGCTCACCGGCCCGGTCAGCGACAGTCCGAAGTCTTGCCAGTCAACGACGAAGTTTTCCGCAACGACACCGGCAATCGCGCCCTTGACCCGATCGGACAGGAAGTTGAGCGAGATTGGCCCGAACAGCAGGCGCACATAAAGAACGGAGAAGGCGACGAACAATCCGATGCCGATCCAGGCCAGCACCTTGAGCGCCAGCCGCCGTTGCGCTCCCGAGATGGCTTGCCAGGGACGTGTCGTCTCAATCACTGTCAGGTGCAGGTTCCATAGAATCCGCCAAAAGGGCTGGAGAATCGGCTCTTAAAGCTGTCTCTTACCGACCATATCGGCTTGAATATGGCGCAGATAGCTGGTTTCGGAAAAACTGACGCTTGCACACAACTCGGAGGGAACGCACATGACCCAATTGGCCGCCGGACAAGCCGCCCCGGACTTCACCCTCCAAACCGATACCGGAGCGCCCTTCACCCTCTCGGATCAGCGCGGTAAATCGGTGCTCATCTACTTCTACCCCCAGGCCGACACGCCGGCCTGCAATGACGAGAATCTTTCCTTCACCGCCCATGCTGACTGGTTCGCCGACCGCAACATCCTGCTTGTCGGCATCTCCCCCGACAGTGTTGAAAAGCTTGCACGTTTTCGTGCCGACTACTCACTTTCGCCCATCCTGCTTTCCGATCCTGATCACAAGGCCATCGGCCCCTTCGGCGTCTGGGGCGAAAAGACCAATTACGGCCGCACCTATCAGGGATTGATCCGCTCGACCTTCCTCATCGACGCCGACGGAAAGATCGCCAGGATCTGGCCCAATATCCGCGCCAAAGGCCATGTCGAACGCGTGGTCAAGGCCTTGGGTTAGCTCGCCATTAACCATAGAACGCCATAGTCCCCTCTGTGCGTTTTGCGTCTTTGGGGGCTATCAGTGCAGGCGGGCGATCAGTCCATTACGCTGGGCCGGCAGCAGGTCCGAGTGCGATCTGGCCGCCGCATCGGCGCTTACATCCTCTACATGGGGATCGTCACTGTTCTTCTCGTGTCTAATGCATTGACCGCACTGGTTCTTTATTTCACGCCTGAGATCAGCGCGTTAATGCGCGACGACAATTCGGCTCTGCTTGCTGCTTACGAGCAGCGCATCACCGAACTGCGGCTGGAAGTCGACCGGCTGCATTCGCGTCAATACGCGCAGATGGGCGATATGAACCTGCAGATGCACGAACTGGTCCAGCAGCAGGAGGTATTGTCCGAGCAGCATGAATATGTCCGGGCCCTCACCCAAATGGCGCGGGAAATGGGCATTGCCCAAGTCCCTGCTGCGACGGCCGATGTCACTGCTCCCACACCGCCCCTTTCGGGCGACACGGCCGCGCTGGCCGAAAGTCTGATCGCCATGCAGGAAGATACCCGCATGGCGCTCGTATCGTTGTCGGATGCTGCTACGCTGTCGGCCAATGACATTCTCACCCAGTTGCGGAGCGTCGGCATCGAGCCGGAACTGGCGGCAGAAGGTGTTGGCGGTCCGTTCATTCCCGCCCAGGGCGAAGGCCTTTCGATCATCGATGAAGCCAATGCCGTCGCCGATGCCCTCGCCCGCTATCAATCCGCACGACACGCCTTGCTGAAAGCTCCTGTGCAGACGCCCATTTCCGGCACGGGAACCGTGACCTCCAATTTCGGCAACCGCACCGATCCGTTCCTCAAGCGCGCCGCCTTTCACGCCGGCATAGACTTCCGCGCCAGCACCGGCACGCCAGTCCTCGCCGCCGCGAGCGGCACCGTGAAGTTTGCCGGCGGCAATGGCGGCTACGGCAATATGGTGGAGATCGACCACGGCAATGGCTATGCCACCCGCTACGCCCACTTAAGCCAGATCGCCGTTGCTATTGGCCAGACCGTCACAGGCGGCCAGCGCATCGGCCTTGCGGGTTCCACTGGCCGCTCGACCGGGCCCCACCTCCACTTCGAAGTCCGCCGGAGTGGCAGCGCCATCGACCCGACCCGCTTCATCGCCGCTGGCCGGGCGCTGGCTGCATATCTCTAATCAGGCATCCTCGGTATCCGTGCCCAGCCTCTGAGCCAACGAGGCTTCCATGAACTGGTCGAGATCGCCGTCGAGCACGTCCGACGGCGAGGTGCTCTCAACCTGCGTGCGCAGATCCTTGACCAACTGGTAGGGCTGCAGAACATAGGAGCGGATCTGGTGCCCCCAGCCGATTTCGGTCTTGGATGCAGCCTCGGCATTGGCCGCCTCTTCGCGCTTTTGCAGCTCGAGCTCATAAAGCCGCGCCCGCAACATGTCCCAGGCCTGCGCCCGGTTCTTATGCTGGGATCGCTCATTCTGGCACTGCACGACAATGCCGGTCGGGATGTGCGTGATCCGCACGGCTGAATCGGTGGTGTTGACGTGCTGTCCGCCCGCCCCCGAGGCGCGGTACGTATCGATCCGCACATCCGATTCGTTGACCTCGATATCGATCGAATCGTCGATTACCGGATAAACCCAAACGCTCGAAAAGCTCGTATGGCGCCGCGCCTGGCTGTCATAGGGCGAAATGCGCACCAGCCGATGCACACCGCTTTCGGTCTTGAGCCAGCCATAGGCATTATGGCCTTTGATCAGGATCGTCGCGCCCTTGATCCCGGCTTCTTCTCCAGCGCTGTATTCGATTGTCTCGACCTTGAAGCCCCGCCGCTCGGCCCAACGCGTATACATGCGGAACAGCATCTGCGCCCAGTCCTGGCTCTCGGTGCCACCGGCTCCGGAATGGACTTCCAGATAGCAGTCGTTGGAATCAGCTTCGCCCGACAGCAGCGTTTCCACGCGCATGCGCGCCGCCGTGCCCTGCAACTCGACCAGCGAACGCTCGGCCTCGGCCACGATCTCGCTATCGCCCTCGGCTTCGCCCAGTTCGATCAGTTCGATATTGTCGTTGAGACCCGATTCAAGTGTCCGCACGTCCGTGATGGCGACTTCCAGCGCCTGGCGCTCGCTCATCACTTTGCGGGCCTGGTCGGGATCATTCCAGAGATCACCCGATTCGGAACGGGCATTCAGTTCGTCGAGGCGTCTTTCGGCTGTATCCCAGTCAAAGATGCCTCCTCAGCAGGCTTAGGGCCTGCTTGATTTCGTCGACCGTCTTGAGAACGTCTGCGCGCATATCTCTTTCCGCGTATTCAAGTTCAGGGGTGACTTAACGGCATTGACCGGCACAATCAACCGCTGCCGGCCGATCAGAACAGCCCGCCGGGATTGAACGCCGGCTGCTGAGTCGCACCGGTCTGGATGTTGTCGAAGGCCTGGGAGTTGATGCCGATCACCGAGGTCGTGAGGTTCGGTCCCGTCCCCGGTTTGAACGCTTCCTCGACCCCCGAGCCTCCAGCCACGATTCCCACGCCCGTGACGGGATCGATCCAGTCCGTGTGCATGCCCGGCGGCATGCGGAACTGGGTGGGCGGAACACCTTCCAGAGCGGCTGATACGAAATCGGCGAAAATCGGCGCCGCCAGCTCGCCCCCCGTATAGCTCGAACCCATATTGCGCGGTGTGTCGTAACCCACATAAACGCCGACCGCGAGCTCGGGCGTAAAGCCCACAAACCAGGCGTCCTTGTAGTCGTTGGTCGTGCCGGTCTTGCCCGCCACCGGCCGGCCCACCGAACGCACGGCCGTGCCGGTCCCTCGCTGGACGACACCTTCCATCATCGACGTGATTTGATAAGCCGTCATCGGGTCAAGCACCTGCTGACGGGTATCAATGATCGTGGGAATACCCTGTCCTTGCCATTCAGGCTGCTCACAGCCTTCGCATAGCCGCTCATCGTGCTGGTAGATCGTTTCGCCATACCGATCCTGAATGCGGTCGATCAGCGTGGGGGTTATCTTGCGCCCGCCATTGGCGATGGTGGAATACGCCGCCGTCATGCGCAGCACGGTGGTTTCCCCCGCACCCAGCGCCATTGCCAAAACGTTCGGCATCTCGTCATAAACCCCGAACAACCGAGCATATTCCTCGATCATCGGTATGCCCAGATCCTGTGCCAGCCGCACCGTCATAACGTTGCGCGACAATTCGATGCCGCGCCGCAAGGTTTGCGGGCCATAGAACTGGCGCGCATAGTTTTCCGGCTCCCAGAAAGTGCCGTCGGCATTGGCGATCGACAGCGGCGCATCGAGGATAACCGAGGCCGGCGTATATCCGTTGTCCAGCGCCGCCGCGTACACGATAGGCTTGAATGAGGATCCCGGCTGGCGCATCGCCTGCGTGGCGCGGTTGAACTCGCTCTCGGCAAACGAGAACCCGCCGACCATGGCCAGAACACGCCCTGTGCGTGGATCCATGGCTACCAGCGCTCCTCCAACCTCGGGCACCTGCCGCAAGGTATAAACACCGTCCTCGCCCGCTACAGGCTCGACATAGACCACGTCGCCGACGTTCAAAAGTTCGCTCAGGGGCCGGCTTACCCAGGACACGGCCGATCCTGGCAGAGTTCCCGTCACGCGATCGGGGCTGACCCCGCCATCGACGTCGATCGTCGGCCGCAACCCGATGCGCGCGGAATTGTTCTCCATCTCGATCACTACGGCCAGCGTCCATTCCGGCACGTCCGAAAGAGGCGATACCTCCGCCAGCGCCTGCCCCCAATCGTCGCCGAGTTCAATGGTCGCCTCGACCGCATGGAAGCCTTGGCGCTGGTCGTATGCGATCAGCCCATCCATCAGCGCCTTGCGCGCATGGAGCTGCATTTGCGGATCGAGCGAGGTGCGCACGGACATGCCCCCGCCATAGAGGGCATCGAAGCCGTAGATCGAAGCGAGCTGCCGCCGCACCTCCTCGGTGAAGTATTCGGCCGAATAAAGCTGCGAGCCACCCTGGCGCGGGATGACGTTGAGATTTTCGGCCTTATAGACCTCGGCCTCATTGAGCGTGATATAGCCGTTCTCGGCCATGCGATCGAGCACCCAGTTCCGCCGCTCGATCGCCGCCTCAGGCTGCCGGAACGGATGGTAGTTTGACGGCCCCTTAGGCAGTGCAGCCAGATAGGCCGCTTCGGCATAGGTCAACTCATAGAGGCCCTTGTCGAAATAATTGAGTGCCGCCGCCGCCACGCCATAGGAATTGAGCCCGAGATAGATCTCGTTGAGGTAGAGCTCGAGAATCTTGTCCTTGGACATCGCATTCTCGATGCGAAGCGCAAGAATGGCCTCCTTGATCTTGCGATCCCATGTCTGGTCGGAGGTAAGCAGGAAGTTCTTGGCGACCTGCTGCGTGATGGTCGAAGCGCCGACGAGATTGCCCGCCCCGCCATCGATCGTCTGCATGACATTGTCGCGCGCCGCACGGAAAACACCGGCGATATCGATCCCGAAATGGGAATAGAAGTCCTTGTCCTCGGCCGACAGGAACGCCTCGATCACCATGGGCGGGATGGTCTCTACCGGCTGAAACAGCCGGCGCTCGCGCGCGAATTCGGCCAGTAGCGTCCCGTCTGCCGCATGCACGCGCGTGGTGACCGGCGGCTGATAATCCATCAGCACCGTATAATCAGGGAGATCCTCGCTGAGGGACCAAACATAGTAGGAAACTGCGCCCAGAACGATGACGCCGCAGAAAACGCCAAAACCGAACAACCAGCTTAAAAGTCGAACCATCCAATTCCCACGCGGGCTCGTGCCCAAAGCTTCGCACTGATCCCCGCGATTCCTACTCTAAAGCGTGTCCAGCGAAAGTGGAAACGGTTTTGCGGTTCGGACACGCGACATAACAAGGGGTTAGAACCGAGGATTTTAAGCAATCAAATCCTCAACGGTTCCAACAGAATCCCGCCGTCCGTGGGGATAAACCCCGATCTTGCCATCAAAACGGTGTGTCCATCCGCCTGCCCGGAAAGAACGATAGCACTCGACACCAGATCGGTGGAGACACGCCACAACCAGTGGCTCGAAGGAGACGGAACGGGCGATTTCTCGTGCCGTCCAAGCAAATACCTCAAGTTTCCCGAAGCGCTACCCCCGAATTCTCGCACAGCAATTATCTCATTGCCCGGTGCGCCGCCCGTCGAAATAAACAGCCACGCCCCGCGCCAGTGCGGCTGCCACGCGGTCCAGCCATGCATCGGTCGTAAGGTTCTGCGTGTCGTCCGAGTTCGAAAGAAATCCGAGTTCGATCAGGACGGACGGAATATCGGGAGAATTGAGAACGAAAAAGTCCGCTTGCCGCAGCGGGAAACGGCGCAGTTGCACGGAAGGCTCGAGCTGTTCGATCAGCGCCTGCCCCGCCAGATAGGACTGCCTCCGCGTTTCGCGGGCGAGAAAATCGACGAGAACGTCCACGGCGCCCTCATCCTCGGGCGGAGAAAACCCCGCCACGAGATCGGCCCGATTCTCATTTTCGGCAAGCACCCGATCTAGGTCACTGGTCGCAAGATCGCCGCGCGTATAGATCGAGGCCCCTCGCACATCGGCCTGATCGAAGGAATCGGCATGCAGAGAAATAAACAGGTCGGCCTGGTTCTGTCGCGCGAGCGCGACGCGCTCGGAAAGCGTCAGAAAGGCATCGGTATCGCGTGTCAGCGCCACGTCGAACCGCCCAGTTTCGACCAGCAGATTTTGTAGCTTGAGCGCGAAAGCCAGCACGATGTTCTTTTCCTCCAGGCCATTGGTGGCCCTGGCGCCGCCATCCACCCCGCCATGCCCTGGATCGATGACCACCAGCGGCCGCACGGCGTCGGTCGCCGTTGCGGTCTCACCGGGCGCCGTCTGCCGACCGTCGAGCGCCGTTTCCGTCGGGGTCGTTTCGACTTCGGCCTCCTCAGCCTGCGTGTCGCGCACATTTGCTGCGAAATTTTCCGCCGTATCAGGCACCAGGTCGATCACCAACCGCGCCGGCTGATCCTCGAAGGCATCGAGAATGTAAGATTGCTGCACTTGGGCAGGTCCGGCCAGCGAGAGCGTGACGCGAACTCTCTGGCTGCCCGGTGTGTCCACGGTATAGCTGGTGATCAATCCGTCTCCGGCCGGTTGATTAGTATCCTCGGCGTCGCCGGTCTGGGCCCGCAGTTCCACGACCACGCTCATCGGATCGGCAACCGTATGAACGGCAAATTCGGTGGGCGTTGTCAGGTCCAGTACTAGCCGTGCGCGGTCCTGAGTGGCCGTGACCCGGGAGTCGAGCAGCGCAGGCGGCGTTGCCGCGTTCGTATTGCCCGCCGCCTCGGCAGGAGCGGCCTCCTGCGCCGCGACCGGCGGCGCATTGAGGAACACACACACCAGGGCGAGAAAAATCAGCCTTGCACGCACTGCAGGAAAGATCATCGAAAACTCCAATTCGGGCGCACCTTATGCGATTCTCCGGCCAAATTAGGCAAGGACGTGATTTCCCCCCTCGCGATTGCAAGAAGGCGATCTTGAGCGGCAAAGCCATGGCAATCGCCTGTGCTGCGCTTGAACTTTCCCACCTCGAACGCCACATCCGACGCATCGGGTCGCCCGGCGATTGACTATTGCCAATTTGCAGGAACACCCGTAAGGACTGTAATTCGGTGCCAAAGAGTATGCGCCCAAGCCCATATCGCCTCCGGCGCGACAAGCCGGCTTAGCCGGGCATGTGACGCGCGACTTGCATCGATTTACGAATATCGGGCTTGCCGGCTTTGGTAACCCGAATGGCAGAACCGGAATGGCTCTGCCTCTCTAGGACGAGGTCGAATGGGTTTGTTTGCGGCAATCGGCACGATCGCTTTTCCGGCGCGCCGCTGCCCGCTGTCCCATTCCCTGACCCCTCCCCCATACCTCCCTGACGCCAACGGCGTCTCAACGATACTGTCATTCGCCTCGCATGGCGCCGGCGGTTTGCCAAGAAGGCAGGCCGGGTCCGGCGCGCGAGCGCGCGGAGTTCTATTTTATGGCCACGAAAAGAATGCTGGTGGATGCCACCCACCCGGAAGAAACACGGATCGTCGTTACCAACGGTAATAAGCTCGAGGAATTCGATTTCGAATCCGCCGAACGGCGGCAATTGCGGGGCAATATCTACCTCGCCAAGGTGACGCGGGTCGAACCCTCGCTCCAGGCCGCCTTTGTCGAATATGGCGGCAACCGCCACGGTTTCCTCGCTTTTTCAGAGATCCATCCCGACTACTACCAAATCCCCGTCGCCGACCGCGAAGCCCTGATGCGCGCCGAAGAGGAAGCGCACGAGGAAGACGTCGATGCTGCCGATGAGGAAGAGGTCGAAGCTGTCGAGGGTGAAGACGATCTCACTGAAGAAAACGGCGACGACGACCTCGATGCGCCGCGCGAGACCAAGAAGGTCGAGCAGATCGGTGAAGGCGACGCGCTCGAAGACCTGCAGGAGCGTCCCCGCCGCAATCTGCGCAAATACAAGATCCAGGAAGTGATCAAGCGCCGTCAGGTGCTGCTCGTCCAGGTCGTCAAGGAAGAGCGCGGCAACAAGGGCGCAGCCCTCACCACCTATCTTTCCCTCGCCGGCCGCTATTCTGTGCTGATGCCCAATACCGCCCGTGGCGGTGGGATTTCGCGCAAGATCACCAGTGCCGCCGACCGCAAGCGCCTCAAGGAAATTGCCACCGATCTCGATGTCCCCGAGGGCATGGGTGTCATTCTGCGCACGGCCGGTGCCTCGCGCACCAAGGCCGAGGTGAAACGCGACTTCGAATATCTGATGCGCCTTTGGGAGAACGTGCGCACCCTGACGCTCGAATCCTCTGCTCCCTGCCTCGTCTACGAGGAAGGGAGCCTCATCAAGCGCACCATCCGCGACCTTTACAACAAGGACATCACGGAAGTCCTCGTCGCCGGCGATGCCGGTTATCGCGAGGCCAAGGACTTCATGCGCATGATTATGCCGTCGCACTCCAAGAATGTGCAGGCCTATAAAGATGATGCGCCGATTTTCTCGCGTTACAACATAGAGTCCCAGCTCGACTCCATGTTCCATCCGCAGGTGACCCTGCCCTCGGGCGGTTATATCGTGATCAACCCGACCGAAGCGCTGGTTTCGATCGACGTGAACTCGGGCCGCGCTACAAAGGAACACAATATCGAGGACACCGCTCTCCAGACGAACCTGGAAGCGGCCGAGGAAATTTCCCGCCAGCTCCGCCTGCGCGACCTGGCCGGCCTCATCGTCATCGACTTCATCGACATGGAGGAGCGGCGCAACAACCGGGCCGTCGAGAAAAAGCTCAAGGACTGCCTCAAGAACGACCGCGCCCGCATCCAGGTCGGCCACATCTCCCATTTCGGGCTCATGGAAATGAGCCGCCAGCGCATCCGCTTCGGCGTATTGGAAAGCTCGACCCATTCCTGCCCCACCTGCGCGGGCACGGGTCTGGTCCGTTCGGTGTCCTCTCTGGCGCTGATGATCATGCGCGCTATTGAAGACCACGTGCTGCGCAAGCCCGGTCAGTCGATCAACGTCAACATGCCGGCCGAAGTCGCGCTTTACATCCTAAACACCAAGCGCGATACGCTGACGGCGCTCGAAGCCAAATACGGCCTTTCGATCACCATCTCTGCCCAGAGCGGCCTTGTCGGTTCTCAGTTCAACATCGAACGCGGTGAAACCCGCGCTCCGGTCGCCGCTGCGCCCGTCCAGCACATCCGCGCCGATGCAGCCTCGATCGAGGATTATGACGAGCCCGAGGTCGAGGAGGAGGCTACCGAAGAAGCCGAATCCGAACGCGAAGCCTCTGGAGAAAACCAGGGCGGACGCAACAAGCGCCGTCGCCGTCGCCGTCGTGGCGGTCGCGATAACGGGGCCGTCCAGGCGACCGAGCTTGCCACCCCCGATGCGGAATCCGGTGATACCGAGGACGAGCCCCGCGGCGAAGCGGTCTTTGCCGACGAAGACGACCAGCCGCGCAAGCGCCGTCGCCGTGGTCGCCGTGGTGGACGCCGCAACAAGCGCCCCAATGAGGGCGGCTTTGGCGAAGCCGTGGAAGAAGGCGGTGATGCCGAGGCCATGAATGCCGTAGAGGAACGCGAGCCGGCCGTGGCCGATAGCCTTCCCGCTCCCGACGCCGCGCCGGAAACGGTCACCGCCGCCGAAGCGCCCGCTGAGGAACCTGCGCCGGAAGAAAAGCCCAAGAAGGTCCGCCGCACCCGCAAGGCCAAGGCGGTTGACGCGTCCGCCGATGCTGTGGCTCAAGAGGCCGTCGAAAGCACAGAGCAGGCACCTGCTGCTGCCGAAGCCGCGCCCGAAAAGCCGGCCCGCAAGCCGCGCGCGCCACGCAAAAAGAAGGTCGAAGCCGAAACCGCCGCCGAACAGCCGGTAGAAGCACCCGCACCGGTACCGGCCGAACAGGAGACCGCTGCCGTTGCCGCGGAATCGGCAGAAGAAGCCGAGACGCGCGGCCGCCGCAAGAAGGTCGTCCCGGCTGACGAGATCGTCGTATCCTCTGCCAGCGAGGCAACAGAAGAAAAGCCTAAAAAGGTCGGCTGGTGGCAACGCCGCCTCGGGCTTGGTTAGAATGAAAACGCCCCGCCTAGCGGGGCGTTTTTTTTAGAGGCCTGGGAGTCGCTATTCTATCCCCAGGCGCCATGGGCGGAGGGGAGTATCGATGGCAGTGCGCAGCCGCGGCGGGGCGTCGGGCCCATTCCAATCGATCATATGTGCGCCGTGGCGGGCGAGATCGGTTGCGTCGATCACGAGACGTGCGGTGGCCCGGCACGCTTCGGGTGCGTCCATGCGCGCGATCACGATGTCGGCGACGCGGCAATCCTCGTCGAAGGCCGAGCGTGCGTTGACCAGCGCAACGGAATACCCCTGATCCGTCTCGAGCACACACCCCAAGCTGTCGCAACTGGTGGCCTCGTGCCCGTCGGCGATCGGCGTGATGTAGCGTTCGGACCATATGTTGGTGGCGAAGGTGCCGTTGCGGCCGGCGATCAGTGCCACGCTGTCATTGTGACGTATTGCAACCGCCTGGCTTTGATCGGCGATGAAGATGTCCGGCGCCCGTTCCATGCAGAACAGGGCGATGATCGGGACCACCAATAACGGCCCCGCCAGCCGCATTCTATCGCGGAAGTAGGCAAGCCAGGTCAGCCCGGCGAGTGTAACAACCAATGCGGCGGGCGCCAGAATAGGGCTCGGATCGAAGCCGCCACTCATTTCGCTGACAAATCCAGCGCACCAGAGCATCGTTTCGATGCTCCAGCCGAGCACAGCGTAAGGCAGGCCATCCAGACCGATAGGGATCAGCAATGTCCCAAGCAGCGCCGATGGCATCATCGCCAGGCTTACGACCGGGGTGACCATGAGATTGCCGACAACGCCGAATGGCGCGGTCTGCTGAAAATGATAGGCCGAGAAAACCACGGTGGCCAATCCGGCGACGAGGCTGGTCATGGCCACATCTACGGTCAGTCGGAACAGCTTGGCCCGGGCGGGCGCTTCACGCTCTTCCCGCCGCCGGCGTGCCAGTTCATAAGCGGCGATCAGGGCAACGACCGCGGCGAAGGAGAGCTGGAACGAAGCGCGGAATACGCTTGAAGGCTCGAAGACGACGATGATTAGGGCAGCAATCGCGACATTGCGCATGGTCAGTGCCTGGCGCCCGGCCATGATGGCTGCGAAAACCAGTGCCAGCATAATGGTCGAACGCACCGCCGGAATGACCATGCCGGAAAGCAGCATATAGGCCAGCGCCGTAACGATGCCGAAGCCAGCCGCGATCTTTTTGACGGACAACAGTTGCGGCACGCGATGGCTGAGCGCAAGAACGAAGCGTATGGCGGCAAACATCGTCCCTGCCACGAGGGTCAAATGGAGGCCGGAGATCGAGATCACATGCACGATACCGGCCTCGGCCATGACGTCATAGTCCGCCTCGCTGATCCGGCTCTGGTCGCCAGTGATGAGCGCGGCTGCAATTCCGCCGATCCTGTCGCCAAGCTGAGCGACTAGTCTGGCGGTGATCGCTGCTCGAATATCCTTGATGAACCGGCTCAATCCAGCTTCTTCCGCCGATGTGACGGAAACCTCGCCCAACACATTACCATACGCGCCGATACCATCGAAATAACTCACGAATTGAGCGTCATATCCTCCAGGAACCGCCGGTGCCGGAACGGGATAGAAGCGGATACGCGTTTCGATGACATCACCGGGTGAAACCGCATAGTCACCCTGGACGCTTACGCGGGCCAACCGGACGTCGGGCACCATCCACTCTTCGGATTCTCCTGAGGCAGCGACGTCCGAGAGAACCCAGCGTTGGTTTTCGCCGTCGTCGAAGATCACGGCGTCTACGCGGGCAGTGTAGGTTCCGTACCGCGCGGTCTCGAGCATCGATGTGCCGAACAGTGCGCCATGGATGGGCAGTAGCATCATTCCGAGCCCCGCCAACACGCCGAGCAGAGCCGGCTCGCGCACCTTTGCATCATTGCGTCCCACGATGGCGCAGGCGGCGGCAAGGAAGATGGTGACACTCAAGGTCAACAGCGTTGGCTCAGTCGGCAAGAGACGATAGACGATCAGCCCGGCGATCATCATAAAGGGCCAAAGGATCAGATTGCGTCTTTGCGTGGCAGCGTCGGAGACAGCGTCTGCCAGGGTGCCGATGAGGGTCGCGGATACCCGCAAGAGCTTGCCCGATGGGCCGACGCCTCGCTGCCCGTCGAAATTTCTGGCGACCGGAAAGTCAACCATCGTTGCGCACACCCCCCGCCCTTGCGCTCGGCGGATGCTATGGTACACACGGGGCCAACAAATCTCCAAGCGGTAAGCCTTATGTCCAAACCCGTCGTTACGCGCTTTGCGCCTTCTCCCACAGGTTTCCTGCACATCGGGGGCGCCCGCACGGCTCTTTTCAACTGGGCCTTCGCCCGGAAGATGGGAGGCACCATGCTGCTGCGCATCGAGGACACCGATCGGGAACGCTCGACCGATGCGGCCGTGGCGGCAATCCTCGATGGTATGAGCTGGCTCGGGCTCGATTGGGATGGTGAACCGATCAGCCAGTTCGCGCGCGCCGACCGGCACGCTCAGGTGGCGCTCAAATTGCTGCAGTCCGGCAACGCCTACAAATGCTATTGCACGCCCGAAGAGCTCACCGAGATGCGTGAAAAGGCGCGCGCCGAAGGCCGGCCGCCGCGCTATGACGGGCGCTGGCGCGACCGCGCCCCCTCCGAAGCGCCCGAGGGCGTCAACCCGGTCATCCGTATCAAGGCGCCGCAGTCCGGAGACATCGTGGTCAAGGACCACGTGCAGGGCGATGTGGTGTTCAAAGCCGAAAATCTCGATGATTTCATCATCCTGCGCTCGGACGGAACGCCGACCTATATGCATGCGGTCGTGGTGGACGATCACGATATGGGCGTCACCCACATCATCCGCGGCGACGATCACCTGACCAACGCCGCCCGGCAGATCGTCATCTATCAGGCCATGGGTTGGGACGTGCCCGAAATGGCGCATATCCCTCTGATCCACGGCCCCGATGGCGCCAAGCTTTCCAAGCGGCATGGCGCCATGGGCGTCGAAGCATATCGTCAGATGGGCTACCTCCCCGAAGCACTGCGCAACTATCTGGCGCGGCTGGGCTGGGCGCATGGAGACGACGAGATCTTTTCCACCGAGCAGATGGTGGAGTGGTTCTCGCTCGAAGCGCTCAACAAGGGCCCTTCCCGCTTCGACTTCGTCAAACTCGACAATCTCAACGGACACTATATCCGGTCGGCCGAGCCGTCCCGCCTCTACGACATCATGGTCGACACCGCGTCCGAAACCGGCCGGAACGCCGACTACGCCGGACTGGTCTCGAACAAGGACACAGTGCTGGCCGCGATCCCGGAGCTGCAGCCGCGCGCTAAAACAGTGCTCGAGTTGATCGATCTTGCCCAGTTCATCTACGCCGAACGCCCGCTGCCGATCGAAGAAAAAGCCGCTCAGTTGCTGACGGGGGAAAGCCTGGAGCATCTCACGGCGCTTACCGACGCCTTTGGTAGGCTCGATGAATGGACAGTGGAACGCCTCGACGCCACGGTTCGGACCTATGCTGAAGGCGTGGGGCTGAAGCTCGGTAAGGTAGCGCAGCCGCTTCGCGCGGCGCTTACGGGCCGCACCATTTCGCCCGGCATCTTCGAGGTGATGGTCCTGATCGGCAGGGACGAAAGCCTTGCACGACTGGCCGACGTAACACATGCACGTGCCGGCGCCTGAGTGGCGCCTGATCGCCAGCTTACCTATACGTCAAGAGCCATGACGCAGTTGCATGGCTCTGCAAATTCGGATACCCAAGCGAAGCATTTTTACGAAGTCGTTGTGCGTGCTCAGATCGGACGGGCCCTACTGCTCGCCACGGCGCTGAGCCGATGAACCGGGAGGCACTTCATGAGCGAAACTACGGCAAAGCTAACTCTGGGCGATGAGACCTACGAGTTCCCGGTGCTCAGCGGCACGGTGGGACCCGACGTGATCGACATCCGGTCGCTTTATGCCAAGACAGGTCTCTTCACCTACGATCCGGGCTTCACCTCGACGGCAGCCTGCGACAGCGCCATCACCTATATCGATGGCGACAAGGGCGAGTTGCTCTATCGCGGCTACCCGATCGAACAATTGGCGGCCAAGAGCTCATACATCGAAGTCTGCTATCTGCTGCTTTACGGGGAACTCCCCAGCAAGGCGGAACTGGCCGATTTCGAAAACCGCGTGACACGGCACACCATGGTGCATGAGCAGATGCACTATTTCTACCGCGGCTTCCGGCGCGACGCGCACCCCATGGCGATCGTCACCGGCGTGGTTGGCGCGATGGCGGCGTTCTATCACGACTCCACCGATATTTCCGACCCCATGCAGCGCGAGATCGCCTCGATCCGCATGGTCGCCAAGCTGCCGACCATTGCCGCCATGGCGTATAAATATTCGGTGGGACAGCCCTTCGTTTATCCGCGCAACGATCTCGATTACGCATCGAACTTCCTGCACATGTGCTTTGCCGTGCCGGCCGAGGAGTACAAGGTCGATCCCGTGGTCGCCAAGGCGATGGACCGCATCTTCACGCTTCATGCCGATCACGAACAGAATGCATCGACTTCGACCGTGCGGCTTTCGGGCTCGTCGGACGCCAATCCCTTCGCCTGCATCGCGGCTGGCGTTGCCTGCCTTTGGGGTCCCGCCCATGGCGGCGCCAACGAGGCCGCGCTCAACATGCTGCGCGAAATCGGTACCGTCGATCGCATTCCCGAGTTCATCGAGCGCGCGAAGGACAAGAACGATCCATTCCGCCTGATGGGCTTCGGTCACCGGGTCTATAAGAATTATGATCCTCGCGCCGCGGTGATGCAGGAATCGGCACGCGAAGTTCTCGAACTGTTGGGCGTTGAAAACAACCCCACCTTGCAGGTGGCCCAGGAGCTCGAAAAGATCGCGCTCGAAGATCCCTATTTCGTTGAGCGCAAGCTCTATCCCAATGTGGACTTCTATTCCGGCATCATTCTCGATGCCATCGGGTTCCCGACCTCGATGTTCACGGCCATTTTCGCACTGTCGCGCACCGTCGGCTGGATCGCACAGTGGAAGGAAATGATCGGCGATCCGCAGAAGAAGATCGGTCGTCCGCGCCAGCTCTATCATGGTGCCACGACACGCGACTACGTGGATATCGCGCAGCGCTAGATAGAGTGTGTCCAGCAAAAGTGGAAACGGTTTTGCGGTTCGGACACGCGCCAAAACAAAGGCTTAGAGCCGAGAATTTGAGTCGATCAAATCCTCGGCTCTAAGTCGGCAGGTAGCCGAGAATTTTTTCGACAGGATCTTGAAGGGGCGCCTCGGGTGCCCCTATTTCCATGACCGCGCGGATTTCGCGGAAGCTGGCAACTTGCTTAGCCAGAGCTTCCGGGTTGCCGATCAGCGATCTGGCAATACCCACGAGCTTATCGGTTTCGCCCTTGTGGGCAAACAAAACCTCTGGAATCACCTGGCGATCCGCGATGATGTTGGGCAGCCCGATAAATTGCGTGGTGGCTTTTTCGAACATGCGTACTTGCGCGCCCTCCGCAACATAAGTGAGCACTTGTGGAACACCGGCAAGAGCAAGTTCGAGGGTGACTGTGCCGCTGGCGGCGATGGCGGCAACCGCCTCGTGCAACGCCGCGTGCCGCTCCTCGCGGGTCACGAGCACGGAAACGGAGAGCGGCCATCGGCTGACGACGCTGCTGATTCGCGCGGCTTGGGAGCGCGTCGAAAGAATGGCGAAACCGGTAACCGATGGAAGGTCGGCAAGCTGCGCGGCGGCGGCACCCAGCATGGGAAGATGCCGGGCGATCTCGCCAGAACGGCTGCCAGGAAGCAGCAAAACCGGTCCAGACGCGGGCTGCGAGGCACGCATAGGGTATTGCTCGAGCGCCGGATGGCCTACATAGGCGGTCTCCGGACCTCCCAGCCGGCGCATCGCCTCGGGCTCGAACGGCAGAACGGACAGAACTTCGTTGAAGACCGCCGCCAATTTTTTGGCCCGCACCGCACCCCACGCCCAGACGGCCGGGGCGACGTAGAGAATGATCGAATCGCGATAGCCGCGCCTGCGCAGCGATTGCGCCACCACCTTGGAAAAGACCTGGGCATCGATGAAAACGACTGCCGCCGGTCGCTGGCGTAGGATAGTGGAAGCCACCTGCCTCGCGCGCCAGAGGAGGAGCGGCAGGCGGACAATGACGTCGCGATACCCCATGACGGCAAGATCATCCATGGGAAAAAGCGAGGTTAGCCCCTCGCCTTCCATGGCGTCGCCGCCCACGCCGAAAATAGCGAGCTCCGGTCGCCTGCTCTTAAGGCCGGCCATGAGGTTCGCGCCAATGCGATCACCCGAAGCTTCGCCGGCGAGAATGAAAACGCTAGTCATTGGAAGCCGTGAGGCCGATGAGCGCTATACCGGCGGCATCGGCAGCAGAGACGAGCTCGGCGCGCCCGATCAACAATGTGCGCCCCGCTTCAACGACGATCGCCTCGATTCCTGCCTCGCGGGCCAATTCTATGGTGCGCTTGCCGATGGCGGGCAGATCGACGTGCAGCGGCTGTCCCGGCTTGGACGTTTTGGCCATTACGATATGGCCGCGCCCGTTTCCGATCAGTCCCCGCTCGCGATAGGTCCGGCAGCGGTGTAGCAGTTCGTCAGTGCCGCCAATGTCCTCGGTAGCGATAACGCGGCCGCCGGTCACCACTAGCGCCTGGCCCAGGTCCAGGGCACCTGCCTTTCGCGCAGCATCGAAAGCAAATTCGGCAGTGCGAGCGATTTCATCAGAGGCGGTCACGGCACCGATCTGCCCTGCGGGCGCCAGGAGATCGGATACAATCTCATGCACACCGATGAACGGCAGTCCGAGAATCTTGAGGAGAGCCGCGCCGAGCTGCGAGAGCTTGCTGTCGCCCTTGGCCGTCGCATCCTTTTCGCCCGCAAACTCGGCGAAAGTCTCGCGTTCGCGGTCCGACATGTGCATGCCGCCCACGGCACAAACATGGGTGGCTTTGAACTTGCGTATTTCGCGGAGGACCTGATCGGGCCTCGAAACCTTGATTGGGAACGGGTTTTCATCGGCAAGATCGGCACGTGGACGCAGCGACAGAACGCGAACTTCCCAGCCGGCGGCACGAGCAGCAGCGATCGCTTGGGGCACGAGGTCTCCCGAGCCTGCAACCAGCGCTAGCCGCCCAGGGGCGCTCATTCTTCGGTTGTCGTGCCGTTACCATTGCGCGGCATGCAAAGCGCGCGTTCGGACGGCTTGCGGATAAAGTTGATAACGTCCTCGACGAGCTTCTCGCCCTTGAAAATTTCGGCTGCATCCTCGATGCGCTCGCGCAACGTGCCTTCGTTCGAGAAAACCATTCGATAGGCGGCTCGGAGCGCATGAATGGATTCGCGGTCGAACTTACGGCGCTTGAGACCGACGAGATTAAGCCCGCCGAGATAGGCGCGATTTCCGAGCACCGAGCCATACGGAATAACATCGTTCTCGACGAACGACATGGCGCCCACAAAGGCATGCGCCCCGATGCGGACGAACTGGTGCACGCCGCAAATGCCGCCGAACCTGACGTAATCGTCAACCACGCAATGACCAGCCAGCGAGGCCTGGTTGGCCATGACCACATAGTTCCCCACACGGCAATCATGCGCGATGTGCACGCCGACCATGAGCAGGCAATGGTTGCCCACACGCGTCTCCATTCCCCCGCCCGCGGTGCCGGGATTGATGGTGACGTATTCGCGAAGCACGCAGTCTTCACCGATCGTCACGGTGCTGGGCTCGCCTTCGAATTTGAGATCCTGAGGCGGGTGGCCGATCGAGGAAAACGGATAGATCTTGGTGCGGGCCCCGATTGCTGTCCGGCCATCGACCGACACATGCGAAACAAGTTCGACCTCGTCTCCGAGCGTCACGTCATCGCCGACGATACAGTAGGGCCCGATCAAAACGTTTTCGCCCAGCGTCGCCTTCTCGCTAACGATGGCCGTAGGATGGATTTTTGCGGTCACTCTTGTTCCTTGACGATCATCGCACCGATTTCGGCCTCGGCAATCACGGTTCCATCCACGATGGCCTTGGCTTCGTAACGGCCGACGGTCTTACGCCGATGGATCTTTTTTATGTGATATTCAAGGCGATCGCCGGGCTTGGCCGGCTTGCGGAATTTTACCGCGTCGATCGTCAGCAGATAGACGATGTGCCGGGCGCCGGACTGATTTTCGAGGTTGATGACAATCGCCCCCGCGGTCTGGGCCATTCCTTCGATAATCAGAACGCCCGGAAAGATCGGTTCGCCCGGAAAATGGCCGAGGAACTGCGGCTCGTTGTACGTCACATTCTTGATGCCGATTGCCGACTCATCGCCGTCGATATCGATGATGCGGTCGATCATCAGGAAGGGATAGCGATGCGGCAGGGCCTTGAGAATCGCGTCAATCTCCATTCTGGAGAGTTCGCCCCCCTGCCGGGCCGTATCCTCACTGAGCGTACTCAAACCTTATCCCCTTTAGTCAATCGTCTGATCGCGGCGACCTCGCGCTTCCACATCCTTACATCCTGTGCCGGCGCTCCGGCAATATTGGAGCCGGCAGGAAAGCTGTGGGTTATGCCGGACCGGGCGAGAATGCGCGAGTTCGCGCCGATACGCAGATGGCCGGCGCTTCCGACATTGCCGCCCATCACAACGCCATCTTCGAGAATGGTGGAGCCACTTAGCCCGCACATGCCCGAGATGACGCAATTGCGTCCAATACGGCAGTTGTGGCCGATCTGAACCAGATTGTCGATCTTGGAACCTTCGCCAATGACAGTATCCCCAAGCGTGCCGCGATCGACTGTGGTATTGGCACCCAGCTCAACGCGATCCTGAATGATAACACGCCCAAGCTGGGGAATCTTGCGGTGCCGGTCTGCCCGCAACTGGAAACCGAATCCTTCCGCTCCGATCACCACGCCGGGTTGAAGAACCACCTCATTGCCCAGATAGGCGCACTCGATCGATACGTTGGGGCCAATGACGCAGTTCCGGCCGATCGCCACCCCTGCCCCGATCGTGGTGTTCGCGCCGATAACCGTTCCTGACCCGATCTGCGCGCCGGCACCGATTGCCACACCCGCCCCGATCGTAACGCCCGGCTCGATAAAAGGCGCGGGTTCGGAACGTATCGATGCCTGGATGACCGCTGCGCTGTCATTGGGATACAGCACATTGAGCACGTCGACGAAGACATCATAGGGATTCTCGCAAATGACGGCGAGCGCACCTTTTGCCACGGCCTCCGCAAGATCCGCCGTTACCAGAACGACACCGGCTCCGCTGGTCGGGAGCTGATCGGAATACGCTTTGCTTGCGGCAAAGGAGATGGCATCGGCGCCGGCGTCCGAGAGATCGCTCGCGCCTTGGATTAGCGGATCGATCGAAAGCGTGGCCGCCAGATCGTGGTGACCGGAAGAGGTGAGCAGATCCGACAGCCGGACAGGCCCGGTGCATTCATGAAAGCGTTTGTCGATCATTGGACCGCCTGAAAAAGAAACCGCGGCTTTGGTACGCCGCGGCTTCAGCTTTTTCCATGAATTGGACGATTAGAACAGGGTCGACAACGTGAGTTGGAAGACCTGCGTTTCGTCCTGATCGTTCGGGTCGATGACGTGAGCGAAGTCGCCACGCAGCGGGCCTAACGGCGATTCCCAGATCAGCGAGCCACCGACCGACGACTTGAATTCGCCGCCCAGGCCTGTGGTCTCCACACCTTCAGTATCCGGGATACCGTCAATCCAGCCGGCGTCACCCCAGACCGCGCCGCGCAGACCCCAATTTTCCGGAAGGAAGGGGAGCGGGAAGTCGACTTCGGCAGAAAGACCAGCATACGAAAGGATGCCGACAGGATCGTCGCTGGCAGTGGTGCGAGCACCCATGCCACCGTAGCGATAACCACGTACAAGATCCGGACCGAGCTGGAAGGCATCGGTCGGGTGGATGCCGCCGCCATCAACGTCGGTGACGGTACCCGCCGTGCCGCGCAGGCTCGCGACCACACCCATCTCTTCCCAGATCGGATAATAGACGCGAGCTCGGACTTCAGTGGTCAGGAAGTCGGAGGTGAGCGTGGTGTAGTCCTGGGAGAAGGACAGGATCATGCCTTCGGTCGGACGGCGCTGGTTGTCCAGAGTGTCGTAGGTGAGCGTGTAGCCGACATTGAGACGGTCACGTGTGCCGCCAATGTAGGCGGGTGCCAAGGGACTCTCGTCGTCGGTAAACTCCACCTGTTCGATGCCGAGGCGAGTGGTCAGCGTGAGGTCTTCAATGATCGGCAGGCCGAAGCGAAGCTGACCACCGGTCGTCGCCGTACCGTAGGTGAAGTTGTTTCCTTCGTCGGTCACCCGGCGATAGAGATCGATGCCGGCCGAAACCTGCAACCCCATGAAACGAGGCTCGGTGAAGCTGAAATCGTAGGTTTCACCGCTTTCCGAACGTCCGATGGCAGCGCGGAGATACTGACCGCGACCGAGGAAATTGCGCTCAGTGAGCGAGATTTCACCAAAGATGCCGTCGCGGGTAGAGTAGCCGGCGCCAACACCATAGTTACCGGTGCTGCCTTCGACCACGGCCACGTTGAGAACCACGCGATCGGGCGCGCTGCCCGGAGCCGAAGTCACCTGTACCGATTGGAAGAAACCGAGAGCCTCGATGTCGGCACGCCCCTGGGTCACCAGAGCGCGGTTGAACGGATCACCTTCGGCAAAGTCGAACTCACGGCGAATAACGTAGTCACGGGTCTTGGTGTTACCGGTAATGTTGATGCGCTCGACATAGATGCGCGGCCCCTCATCGACCAGATAGGTCACGTCAAAGGTTCCGGCTTCCGGGTTGCGATTGATGCGCGGGCGCACTTCGGCAAACGGATAACCCTGGTTGGTCGCGGCGATTGCCAGATCACTGGTGCTCTCTGAAAGGTCCGAAAGCGAATAGCGGCTACCGCTACCAGTCGAGATATTGCCGCGCAGCGCATCGGCATTAAGACCAGGAATCGAGGTCTCGATGGCGATGTTGCCGAAATTGTAGCGCTGCCCCTCATCAACCGTGAAGTTGATGTAATAGGCATTCCGTTCGGCATCGAACTGAGCAACCGCCGACAGCACGCGCGCATCGGGGAAACCGCGATTGGCGTAATAGAGGCGAATGCGTTCACGATCGAGGGCGAGACGATCCTCCGCATAGACGTCGTCGCGGAACAACCAGCTCAGAAGGTGCGTTTCCTTGGTGGTGATGACACCCTCGAGCACCGAGGAGCTGATCGAATTGTTGCCAGTGAAGTTGATTGCAGCGATCCCCGCGCGATCACCTTCGTTGACATCGAAGAACACACGGACGCGACCATCTGCGGTCGGCTCGACCCGATGGGTCACCGTCACGTTGGAGTAGCCGGCTTGGGTATAGGCGGCCTGGATTGTCTGGATGTCAGTAGCAATGCCCGACTGGGTATAGACCCGGCGAATTGCAACATCGACCATCGCGGTGAGCTGGTTGTCGTTGAAGCGGCTATTGCCGTCAAACCCGACCGCAGCGACCTGAGTTCCCTCGGCCACCTGCGCCTGCGCCAGCGCCACGCTCCCCGCAAACGGCGCAACTGAAACGAGCGCCGTGGCGAGAAGGACGCTATGCAAAAGCTTGGCTGATTTGGTCATGATTGTTCTTGCTTGCCTTGTGAGACTTGTGCCGGGAATCGTCTCCAGACATGGATTCCCCCATACTCCGACGACAGGTTTTACCTGTTTTTGATCCGCGAGCAAGGCGAAACCCCACGCTCTGCGGCCAAAAGATGGCTATGCATGTTTTCGTGCAACACTCGCTAACCCCTTGATACCTCGCGCCCGATCTAGATCAGGTCGTTGATAAGCGTCGCGACCATGAGCGTACACACCAGAGCAAAGCCGATGCGGTACCCGATTTCCTGAACGCGCTGGCTCAGGGGTCGACCGCGCACAGCCTCGAAGAGGTAGTACATCAGGTGACCACCATCCAACATTGGTACTGGGAAGAGGTTAATTATGCCGATGTTGAGCGATAAAAGTGCAGTTAGGTTAACCAATGCTAACAAGCCGAGGGTCGCAACCTCTCCTGATACCTGAGCCATGCCAACAGGTCCGGCCACCTGATCGAGATCGGCTCGGCCAATGAAAATGTCACCCAAAAAAATCAGGGTGCGGTCGATAATGAACCAGATTTCCTCGAAGGTCATGCCGACCGCTTCGAGAGGGTCGGGCTGATAGCGAACGATATCGTTCTCCCCGACTTCGCGACTCACCCCGATGCGGCCCACCTCGATCTCGCGGCCAAAGCGCGTTGTCGTCGTTTCCGGCTGCGGAACCAGCGTCACGTCCAGCCTCTCGCCGTCCCGTTCGATCACCACGGGAACTCGCCGATCGGGTGATGTCGAAACGATGCGCTGTACGTCCTCGAAACCGCGAATGCCATAACCGTCGACCGAAATAAACGTATCGCCCGATTCCAGACCGGCGACCGCCGCCGGGGAATCCGGGGCGACCTCCCCCACGACGGGAGCCAGGGTCAGCCGGCCATAGCCCAAAAGCAGCGCATAGAGAATCAGGAAGGTGAAGATGATGTTGGCCAAGGGGCCGGCGACAACGACAGCCATGCGCTGGAACACCGATTTATTGGCGAACAGGCGCGGAGCGAGCGCGGGATCGTTTTGCTCGGGCGCATTGAGGTCCGGAACGCTGGCCTCGTTGGCGTCGCCGGTAAACTTGACGTAGCCGCCCAGCGGCAACGCCGCCAGGCGCCAGCGCGTCCCATGCTTATCGGTCCAGCCGAAAAGTTCGGGTCCAAAGCCGACCGAGAAGGCGTCGATCGCCACGCCATTCCAGCGGGCGACGAGGTAATGGCCCATCTCGTGCACGAAGACGATGACGGTCAGCACCGCCAGAAAGGGGATGATATAATTGAGAAAGAACGGAAGCTCGCCGATCATCGAAGTCCCTTTCGGTCGATGCGATCACATGGCTTTTGGAATGCCAATGTGTCCAATTATAGAGCTACCAGAACAGAATACCCTGTGGCACCGCGCCCAGCCCGCGATTGGCCAGACCTATGCACCAAAGCACGATACCGGCGACAGTAAGACTGTCGATTCGGTCCATCAGGCCACCATGTCCGGGGATTATGTCGCCGCTGTCCTTGATGGCAAAGCGGCGTTTGACCGCACTCTCGGCCAAATCCCCCAATTGCCCGGAAATCGAGATCACCACCGAGATCAAAAGTCCGATAGCGAAGGGTGACGGCGTATCGAGCACCCAGCCGGCGAGGAACCACACGGCGATGCCGCTCAGCGTGCCCGCGCACAGGCCGCCGGCCGCTCCCGACCATGTCTTGGATGGCGATACTTCCGGGGACAGTTTGGTGCCCCCGACGATTCGACCGACGAAATAGGCGCCGATATCGGTCATCCATACGATAGAAACGAGAAAGACCCCGGCCCAGATCCCTACGCCAGAGCTGCCCCTGATGGCGAGGAAGGCGATGGTGGAAAGCCCGAAAAATGCCAGCCCGCCGATCCGCCAGTGGCGGTTGGGCGCCTTGATCAATAGCGCCGCGACAACGGCGACGCCGAAAACGACCGCACTGGCCCATGCGCCGTTCATGGGATGGGCAATAGCGACCAGCGCGATCAGCCCCATGAAAAACGCCGCCGGCCAGCGCGCCTGCTGGCCGGTGATCATGGTTTCCCATTCGCGATAAGCGCCGGCCATCACCAGCGCGATCAGCAATGCGAAGGGAATCCACCCGGCAACCAGGGCGACCGCGGTCAGGGGTATGAGGACTATGGCAGAGAGGAGGCGCGGCAACAGGTCCGGTCCGAAAGGCCATAGCCTCGCATAGATCGATGTTCCCCTGCCCTCCTGGTCCTTCACGTCCGAATTCCGCCAAACCGCCTGTCGCGCTCAGTGTAGGTTCTCAGCGCGCGAACGAAAACAGATTCATCGAAATCGGGCCAGTTTTCAGGAACAAAGACCAGTTCGGCATAGGCGGATTGCCAGAGCAGGAAATTGGAGAGCCGCATTTCGCCGCTCGTGCGCAGGATCAAATCCGGGTCCGGCAGGCCGGAGGTGTCGAGATGATGCGCTACGGTCGCCTCATCGATCTCTTCGGGGGCCAGTTCGCCAGCCGCGACCTTGCGCGCTATGGCGCGGGTGGCGTTGACGATTTCAACCTTGGCCCCGTAGTTGAAGGCGATAATCAGATCGAGTCCCGTGTTGTCCCTGGTCCGGGTTTCGACCTCGTCGATGATGCCGCGCAGTCCGCGCTCCAGCCCATCGCGCTCGCCGATGATGCGTATGCGGACGTTGCTCTGGTCGAGTTTATCGAGATCGGACGCAACGAAACGCCGCAACAGGCTGAAAATAAAGCGGACTTCATCGGGCGGACGGCGCCAGTTCTCGGCAGAGAACGAAAACAGCGTCAAGCATTCGACGCCATAGTCCCTGGCCAATCCGACAATCCGGCGAACCGCTTCTACCCCGGCCCTATGACCTTCCGAACGGCCGAGCCCCCGCTGCTGCGCCCAGCGTCCGTTGCCATCCATAATGACCCCGATATGGCGCGGGATCTTGAGATCGCGCTCGGGTTCGATAGATGCTGCTGCCGGGTTGGTGGACATCGGTTCCCTCGGAACGGGACCAAGCGGAGCTCCGCTCAGACGTGCATGATTTCCTGTTCCTTGGCGGCAACGAGCTGATCGATCTCGGCGATCGCTTCGTCCGTCGCTTTCTGGACCTTGTCGGTTTCGGCGCGAGCCTCGTCCTGTCCCATGGCGCCATCCTTTTCGAGCTTGCGCAGCAGCTCGATGCCATCGCGGCGCACATGGCGCACGGCCACGCGGGCCTGCTCGGCATATTGGTGGGCAACCTTGGAAAGATCGCGGCGGCGCTCCTCGTTCAGTTCGGGAAGCGGCACGCGGATGATCTGCCCTTCAGCCATGGGATTGAGTCCCAGCGAGGACTCCCGAATGGCCTTTTCGACCGCCGAAGCCATGGAACGGTCCCAAACCTGGACGCTGAGCATGCGCGGCTCGGGCACCGATACTGTCGCCACCTGGTTGAGGGGCATCATCGAACCATAGGCATCGACCATGATCGGCTCGAGCAGGCTGGCACTGGCGCGGCCCGTGCGCAGGCCGGCGAGATCGCCCTTCATGGACTCGATCGATTTCTTCATCCTGGTGCGCAGGCTGTCGAGTGAGAACGCTTCGGACATCAGGTTTCTCCCGGTCGTCTGGAGCAGGTCGCCCTTGCCAGCGCGCGCTGCTCGAAAATCTTGTTGTCTATGCGCGGGTCAGCCGACACGCGTGCTGGGGGTGCGCCCATCGAGAACGCCCACCAGACCATCCTTGTCCGACAAGGCATAAACGATTATCGGCAAGCCATTATCCCGCGCAAGCGCAAAAGCAGCCGTATCCATCACCCGCAGGTCCTGTGCAATCACCTCCTCGTGGGAAATGACGTCGAACCGGGTGGCTGACGGGTCCTTTTCGGGGTCCGCCGAATAAACGCCATCGACCTTGGTGCCCTTCAAGAGCACGTCGCAGCGCAATTCGATCGCCTTCAGCGCCGCGGCGGTGTCGGTGGTGAAGAATGGATTGCCGGTTCCGCCCGCGCAGATCACTGTCGCCCCACCTTCGAGCGCGGCAATGGCGGCGCGCTGGGTGAAGGTATCGCAGATCGAGGGCATCGAAACCGAGGAAAAGACGTGCGACCTGCCCCCTGCCCTACGGATAGCATCGCCCAGGGCCAGCGAATTGATCACGGTGCCGAGCATGCCCATGTGGTCGCCGATCACCCGATCGCCGCCCTTGGCTGCAATGGCCATGCCCCGAAAAATGTTGCCGCCGCCAATGACGATGGCCACCTGGATGCCCTGCCGCGTGAGGTCCACGACCTGGCGCGCGATGGCGTTGAGGAATTGAGGCTCAATTCCATATGACTGGTCTCCGGCGAGGGCTTCGCCGGAGACCTTGAGCAAGACGCGTGAAAAGGCGTGTCTGGACATGCAAGTCCCGCTGTTGAGGCTTAAGAGCTAACGAATCCGATTGTGGCGGATACGTTACGCGGTGCCTGCAGCGGCGGCAACCTCGGCGGCGAAGTCAGATTCCTGACGTTCGATGCCTTCGCCCAGGGCAAAGAGCACGAAGCCGGTCACCTTGATCGGCGCACCAACGTCGGTTTCCGCATTCTTGACCGCCTGCTCGACCGAGTTCTCGCCGTCGATGACGAAGGTCTGGGCCAGAAGCGTCACTTCCTCGTAGTACTTGCGGATCCGGCCTTCGACCATCTTTTCAACGATGTTGTCTGGCTTGCCGGAGGCCTTGGCCTGTTCGGAGAACACGGCGCGCTCGCGCTCGACGGCCTCGGGGTCGAGGTCCTCGGAGGAAAGCGACAGCGGCTTGGTGGCAGCGACGTGCATGGCGATCTGCTTGCCAAGCGCTTCGAGCTTGGCCTTGTCGCCGGTGGATTCCAGCCCCACAAGCACGCCGATGCGGCCCAGGCCGTCCGAAATCGCCGAGTGAACATAGGTTCCGACAACGCCTTCGCTCACTTCGAGCACGGCGGCGCGGCGCAGGGTCATGTTTTCGCCGATCTTGGCGATGGCTTCGGTCAGCTCCTCGGAGACCGTGCGGCCGGTGCCGGGATAGGCCGCGGCGGCCAGGGCTTCGACGTCACCATTGACATCCAGGGCGACCTCGGCCGTGTTGCGCACGATCGACTGGAACTGTTCGTTGCGAGCAACGAAGTCGGTTTCTGAATTGATTTCGACCACGGCGGCACGCTTGCCGGCCGCAGCAACGCCCACCAGACCTTCGGCAGTCACGCGGTCGGCCTTCTTGGCGGCCTTGGCCAGCCCACGGGCGCGGAGCCAGTCGACGGCGGCTTCAATGTCACCATTGGTTTCGGTGAGCGCCTTCTTGCAGTCCATCATGCCCACGCCGGTCATTTCACGGAGCTGTTTTACGTCTGCTGCACTGATTGACATCTCGGTACCTCTTTGTCTGCCCTGGCCCCGCGCGAAACAGCGCGGGGTGGGCACGGATAATAGAAAAAGCGTGTCGGAGAGATGACGCGCGGAATCCTTAGCGTTCGTTCTCTACAGAAACGACCGACCTCAGGCCTGCGCTGCCTGCTCTTCTGCGGGCTGCTCGACCGTCTCGGCTTCGAGAGCAGGCTCTTCGATCACCTCTTCAGAGGCGCCCAGGTCACGGCCCAGCGAAGCGGACGAACGCGAAATGCCGTCGATCGCGGCCTTGGAGACCAGCGACAGGTAGAGTTCGAGGGCGCGGGCGGCGTCGTCATTGCCCGGGATCGGGTAGTCGACGACATCGGGGTCGCAGTTGGTGTCGACGATGGCCACCACCGGAATACCCAGACGGCGGGCTTCCTTGATCGCGTTGGCTTCCTTGTTGGTGTCAATCACGAACAGCAGGTTCGGGATGTTGCCCATGTCCTTGATGCCGCCCAGGTCGCGCTCGAGGCGTTCCTGTTCACGGCTGCGCTGCAGACGCTCGCGCTTGGTGAGGCCGGTGGCCCCTTCAGCCTGAAGAGCTTCGAGTTCACGCAGGCGGGCAATCGAATTCGAGATTGTCTGCCAGTTGGTCAGCATGCCGCCGAGCCAGCGGGAGTTGACGAAATATTGCGCGCTCTGGCGGGCAGCTTCGGCAACCAGCGGCGCAGCCTGGCGCTTGGTGCCAACGAACAGCACGCGGCCACCGTCGGCAACGGTGTCGCTGATCAGCTGCAGGGCGCGATAAAGCGCCGGAACCGTCTGGCTCAGGTCGAGAATGTGGATGTCGTTGCGAACGCCGAAAATGTAGCGTTCCATCTTGGGGTTCCAGCGGTGCTTCTGGTGGCCGAAGTGAACGCCGGCCTCAAGCAACTGACGCATGGAAAAATCGGGCAATGCCATTGGGTAACTCCTTTACCGGTTATGCCTCTGCAAAGGAAAAGAGGTGGGTTGCCCCACCACCGGATGGATCTGTTCAGGCACAGACCCGCCTCTGCATGTGGATTTGACGTCGCGGCCTATACAGGAGAGCTGGCACTAAGGCAAGCGCTGCCTGGCTCTGCGACGCATGTTAAAATGGTGCGACTGGGGCCAAATTTCAACGGGTGCGGGGCTGGGCCAATGCAGTTGGCTCTGTTCCGGTAATAAATCCCGGAGACATATGGAAGAACCGCGCCTGCCACCCTACCTTATCATTCCGGGACTGTTCCCGGAATCCAGCCCAGAGCCGCAACGAACGCAGATTTGGCCAACCTAATTCAGCCGCACATCCACGACGCCGGTAATGGCCTTGAGGCCGCCGGCCAATTGCGGTGTCAGGCGGAACTGGCCCGGCAGCTCGATCTCGTATTCCCGCTCGCCCTGGTCGCGAACAAGGATGAGGCTGACGACCCCCTCGCCTCCGGGCTGAAGCTGCGTCTTTATTGGGCCCAGGCACTTTTCGTTGCCGGCGAAAATCGTCATGCGGCGGCCGAGCTTTTCGACCGACGCATCGATCGGCTCGCAATTGATCAGCCGCAAGCGCACGCCGTCGGGCCGGGCTTCGGCGCCAACCTCGATGACCACCGAACTGCCGGGTTCCAGCCAGCGGCCGAAATCGTTGATCTGCTCGGAAAAAGCGATGCATTCATATGATCCGCTGGGATCGGAGAACATCATGATCGCCATGGTCGAACCCTTCCGCGTGCGGCGGTCCTGACGCGAAATCAACGTTCCCGCCAAGCGCCCGGCGACCGCGCCGTTCTGCGCCGCACGCTCGAACGCCGCCCATCGTTGCACGCGGAGCTTGTCGAAAAGTTCGGAATAATCGTCGAGCGGGTGCGCGGAGAGATAGAAACCAATGGCCGCATGCTCTCGGGCCAGGCGTTCCGTAAGGCTCCAGGGGGTCACATGTTCCGGCAAGGTGATCGCCTGGGGCTGGCTGGAGGCGAACATGTCGACGATCCCGTCGGCGCGGCCATTGGCCTCGCGCTGGGCGGTGTTGACCACGGTGTCGATCACTTCGACCAACTGCTCGCGACGCTTGGAGATGACGTCGAAAGCACCGGCGTTGATGAGTGTTTCCAGCGTGCGCTTGTTGATGATCTTGGGGTCGATACGCGATGCGAAATCGGCAAGATCCTTGAACGGCCGATCGCCGCGAACTTCGACGACATGCTCGGCGACCTGACGGCCGACTCCCTTGACCGCGCAAAGGGAATAATGAATGCGGCCCTCGCGCACCGAGAAATTGACCTCGGAGCGGTTGATGCAGGGCGGGATGACTTCGATTCCCTTTTTTTGCGCTTCACGGCGGAAATCCGACAGCTTGTCGGTCTGCGCCATGTCGAGGGTCATCGAGGCGGCGTAGAATTGCTGCGGAAAGTGGGTCTTCAAATATGCCGTCTGGTAGGAAACCCAGGCATAGGCGGCAGCGTGGCTCTTGTTGAAGCCGTAATTGGCGAATTTTGCGAGCAGGTCGAAGATGGTATCCGCCTGGCCCTTCTTGAGGCCGTTCGCCACTGCGCCTTCCTGGAAACGGACGCGCTGCTTGTCCATCTCGGCCTTGATCTTCTTGCCCATGGCGCGACGCAGCATGTCGGCTTCGCCCAGCGAATATCCGGCCAGAAGCTGGGCGATCTGCATCACCTGTTCCTGGTAGACGATGATGCCATAGGTTTCGTCGAGCACGGCCGCCAGGGATTCGTGCGGATACTCGACCTCTTCCCGGCCGTGCTTTCTGTTGATGAAGCTTGGGATATTGTCCATCGGGCCAGGCCGATAGAGGGCGTTCATGGCGATCAGGTCTTCGATGCGGTCGGGCTTGAGTTCGACCAGGGACCGGCGCATGCCGGGACTTTCAAACTGGAAGATGCCGTAAGTGTCGCCATCGGCGTAAAGCTTGTAGCTCGCCGCGTCGTCGAGCGGGATGGCATCGATGTCGAGGTCGACGCCGGTCTGTTTGACCATATCGACGGCGTATCGAATGGTGGTCAGCGTCTTGAGCCCCAGGAAGTCGAACTTCACCAGACCCGCAGGCTCCACCCATTTGAGGTTGTATTGGGTGACCGGCATGTCGGATCGCGGGTCGCGATAGAGCGGCAGCAGCTTTTGCAGCGGCCGGTCGCCGATCACGATACCCGCCGCGTGGGTCGAGGCGTGGCGGTAAAGCCCTTCGAGCTTGCCGGCAATGCGCAGCAATTCGGCGACCGTTTCGTCCTCGTCGCGCATCATCTGCAGGCGCGGTTCGTCGTTGATGGCTTGCGCCAAGGTCACTGGATTGGCGGGATTGTTCGGGACGAGCTTACAGATACGGTCGACCTGGCCGTAAGGCATCTGGAGCACTCGACCCACGTCGCGCAGGGCGGCGCGCGGCTGGAGCGTTCCGAAGGTGATGATCTGGGCGACCTGCTCGTAGCCGTATTTGTCCTGGACGTAGCGGATGACCTCTTCGCGGCGCTCCTGGCAGAAGTCGATGTCGAAGTCCGGCATCGATACGCGTTCGGGATTGAGGAAGCGCTCGAACAGCAAATTGTAACGCAGCGGATCGAGATCGGTGATGGTCAGGGCATAGGCGACGAGCGAGCCCGCGCCCGAGCCACGGCCGGGGCCGACCGGGATATCGTGCGCCTTGGCCCATTTGATAAAGTCCGAAACGATAAGGAAGTAACCGGGAAATTTCATGTCCCGGATGACCTTAAGCTCGAATTCGAGCCGTTCCTCATATTCGGTCGTGGTGCGCTCCGGCGCGTGGCCGTAAACCTCGAGCCTGCGCTTGAGACCTTCGCGTGCTTGCCGGGCCAACTCTTCGCCTTCGGCGGCCACGGCCTCGGCTTCGCTTACCCCTTCGGCAGCGGCGAATTTGGGAAGAATCGGATCGAGCGTGCGCGGGCGATAGCTGCAGCGCTGGGCGATTTCAACCGTATTTTCAATCGCTTCCGGCAGATCCGCAAAGAGGGCGATCATCTCCCCGCGCGTCTTGAAATAGTGCTGATCCGACAGGCGGCGCCGTTCGGTCTGGGCAACGACGGAACCCGCGGCGATGGCCAGGAGCGCGTCGTGGGAATCGAAATCGTCCTGCTTGGGGAAATAGGGTTCGTTGGTGGCAACCAGAGGCAGGTCGAGCCGATAGGCAAGATCGATCAGGCGAGGCTCGACCGAATTCTCGATGGCCCGGTCATGGCGTTGAATTTCGACGTAAAGCCGGTCGCCGAAGATGCGGGACAACACGCCGAGCCGGGCTTCCGCCTGGGCGTCGAGGCCGGCGGCGAGATAGGGGTCGATGGCGCCTTCCGGGCCGCCGGTCAGGCAGATCAGCCCTGCCCCGTGATCGACGACCCAATCAATGTGAGCGGCGGTGCGGCCATCGCAACCGACCTGGTAAGCCTTTGAAACCAATTCGGAAAGATTGGCAAAGCCGATCGAATTGGTGGCGATCAGGACGACAGTACCCTTGCCCAGGTTGATGCGGTCCGAGGGCTTCTCAGCGTCGGCGCCGAAATCGAGGGTGAGTTCGCACCCAATGATGGGTTGGATACCCTTGCCCGAGGCTTTTTCGGAAAACTCCAATGCACCGAAGAGGTTATTGGTGTCGGCAATGCCGATTGCCGGCTGTCCATCGGCCTTTGCCATCTCCAGAATCGCGCCCAATTGCAGTGCGCCTTCGAGAAGGGAGAAGGCCGAATGGACGTGGAGATGAACGAAGCCGGGACCGGACATTAGGAGCGTAAACCCGAGAAAAGCTGATGTTTCCTTGTGCCATTCCAAACCTGTTGCCGCCACCCTGAGGGTGGCTTTTGCACAGGGGGAATCAGGCGAGATAAGTGATCATATCGAAATAGAACAGCGTCACACCACCGAAGGCGGTCAGCGAAACCAGGGCCATGAAGTCCTTGACGAAATCGAGCATGGGATCTCTCCTGTGTTTATGGTTTGTTCTTATAAGTTCATTTTTTGTTCCTGTCCATATGGACCATAGCGGCCTTGAGATCGCTGGTTAAAGAAAAGTTACGCAGGGTCTACCCGGCGTTTGCCGACACCGTTGTGCGAAAAGGCCGGGATACGGGTGCAGCGGCCCGGACGGGTGCGGGTAAATGCGGGTCGGCACGTGCGGATCCATACGAAAGCCCCGGCTGGGAAACCAACCGGGGACACGTATTCGGGTCGATTCAACTGAGGTCAGAGAACCAGCGGTTCGACCTTGCCCTGGACGATCGTCACCACGCGATCGGCGCGGCGGGCGAGGTCATGATTGTGGGTGGCGATGATGCAGCCGGCGTGCTGCTGGCGGATCAGGTCCGAGAGCGCGGCGAAGACCGTGTCGGAGGTCGCCGGGTCCAGATTGCCGGTCGGCTCGTCGGCCAGCACCAGGCTGGGACGGTTGGCGGCGGCGCGGGCGATGGCGACGCGCTGCTGTTCGCCGCCCGAGAGTTCGGCGGGACGATGATGGGCCCGGTGGCCGATGCCCATGATGTCGAGCAGTGCCTTGGAGCGCTCGTCGGCAGTCCCCTGCCCTTCGCCGGCGATGAGCTGGGGCATGGTGATGTTTTCCAGCGCGCTGAATTCGGGCAGCAGGTGGTGGAACTGGTAGACGTAGCCGATGCGGTGACGGCGCAGGAGGGTGCGCTGGCGGTCGGCCAGCTTCGAGGTGCGCTCGCCGTCGATATCGACATCGCCGCCAGTGGGACGTTCGAGCAGGCCACAGATATGGAGCAGAGTAGACTTGCCAGCGCCCGAGGGCGCGACCAGGGCAACGATCTCGCCGCGATTGATGGTAAGGCTGGCGCCGGTGAGGACATTCACCGCCGCCTCCCCGTCGCCATAGGTCTGGCGCACGTCGCGGAGGCTCAAAAGGACATCACTCATAGCGCAGCGCCTCCACGGGGTCATACTGGGCGGCGCGCCAGGCCGGGTAGAGCGTTGCGAGGAACGAGAGCCCCAGCGCCACGGCGAGAACCACCGTGACCTCGAGCGGATCGACCCGCGACGGCAGTTCCGAAAAGGCGAAGATCTCGGGCGGGAACAGGGTGATGCCGAGCAGATTGGAAATCCAGGCGCGGATGGCCTCGGCATTGAGGGCGATGACCACGCCGAGAATGAAGCCCAGAATGGTGCCGATAAACCCGATGGCGGTTCCGGTGATGCAGAACACCCGCATGATAGAGGCGCGGGTGGCGCCCATGGTGCGCAGCACGGCGATGTCGGCGGCCTTATCCTTCACCAGCATGATGAGGCTGGAAATGATGTTGAAGGCGGCGACCAGGATGATCATCGACAGGATGGTGAACATCACCACCCGCTCGACCTGGAGCGCGGAAAACAGCGTCTGGTTGCGCGTCTGCCAATCGGTGAAAACCATGGGGCGGCCCGCAGCATCCTCGAGCGGACGCTGCATGGTCGCCGTGGCATCGGGATCGGCCAGGAACACCTCGACCGCCGTTGCCATGCCGACGCGCTCGTAGGCAGCATCGATTTCCTCGTCCGTGGCGAGCGGATCGAGTTCCTCGAAGCCCTCGCGCAGCCTATCCTCATAGAGGCGGAAATAGGTCTGCGCCGCATCGATGGGCATATAGACGAAGAGCGAGTCGAACTCGACCATGCCCACATCGAAGATCGCATTGACGGGATATGTGCGGATCTGCGGCGTCGAACCAAGCGGCGTGCGTGGACCGTTAGGGGTAACGATGGTCAGCGGATCACCGATCGCAAGGCCCAGATTGGCGGCCATGCGCGAGCCGATGGCCACCCCTTCCAGTTCGTCCCAATCTTCCCAGCCGCCATACTCGACACTTTGATAGAGCAAGGGGAGCTTCTCGATATCTTCGAGCGACATGCCCCGGATATTGGCGCCCGAGGAATTGTAGGGGCTCGAAACCAACGCCTGCCCTTCAACGAAGGCGACAGCGGAAACCACGCCTTCCACGCCCTCGAGATTGGCGCGCACCTGCTCGTAATCGGTGAACTGCTGCTCGATGGGAAAGCCCGTGAAATGGCCGTTGAGCCCCAAGGTACGGGTGATCAACTCGCCGCGAAAGCCGTTCATGACGCTCATCACGACGATCAGAGCGGCGACACCGATCATGATGCCGACCATGGTCAGAATGGCGATGACCGAAACGAAGGCGTCGCGGCGGCGGGCGCGCAGATAGCGCCCGGCCAGAATCCATTCAAAGCGCGAAAACGGTCGCGTTCCCTTTTGCCGCCGGGCGGCGTCGGTGGAGGTCAAACGTTGTCCCTGCGTTCGGGTTCGATCAGCGCTTTCAAACGGGCAACGGCGTCTTCGATGCCGATCGTTTCGCGCTCGTCGGTCTTGCGGTGCTTGATTTCGACTTCGCCGGAAGCGAGCCCGCGCGGGCCGACGATCAACTGGAACGGAATACCGATCAGATCGGAGGTCGCAAATTTCTGCCCGGCGCCGGATTCGCGGTCATCATAGAGAACCTCGATGCCGGCCGCCTGGAGCTGGCCATAGAGTTTGTCGTTGGCCGCATCGCACTGTGCGTCGCCCGATTTGAGATTGATGAGGCTCACTTCGAACGGGGCGACCGAAACCGGCCAGACGATACCGTTGTCGTCATGGCTGGCCTCGATGATGGCCGCGACGAGCCGCGAGGGGCCGATGCCGTAGGAGCCCATATGCACCGGGACTTCCTTGCCATCGGGGCCCATCACCTTGGCGCCCATGGGGTCGGAATATTTGGTGCCGAAATAGAAGATGTGCCCCACCTCGATACCGCGCGCGGAAACGCGCTGATCTTCGGGCACGTTCTGCTCATATTCGGCCATGTCGACCATTTCCTCGGTCGCGGCGTAAAGCGAGGTCCAATCGTCGACGATGGGGCTCAGGTCGGAGCGGAAATCGGTGTCGGCGGAAGGGATCGGCTTTTCGAGCAGTTCCTTGTGGCAGAACACGGCGCTTTCGCCGGTATCGGCCAGAACGATGAATTCATGCGAAAGATCGCCGCCGATCGGGCCGGTGTCGGCGCGCATGGGAATGGCGGTGAGCCCGAGCCGGTGAAAGGTGCGCAGATAGGCCACGAACATGCGCTGATAGGCCTTGACCGCGCCCTCCTTGTCCAGATCGAAGGAATAGGCGTCCTTCATGAGAAATTCGCGGGCGCGCATGGTGCCGAAGCGCGGGCGCACCTCGTCGCGGAACTTCCACTGGATGTGATAGAGATTGAGCGGCAGATCCTTGTAGGACTTCACATAGGTCCGGAAGATGTCGGTGATCATCTCCTCATTGGTGGGCCCATAGAGCATGTCGCGCTCGTGCCGGTCCTCGATGCGGAGCATTTCCTTGCCATAGGCGTCATAACGCCCGCTCTCGCGCCAGAGATCGGCGGATTGGATGGTGGGCATCAGGAGCTGGATGGCGCCGGAGCGGTTCTGCTCCTCTTCAATGATCTTTTCGATCTTGCGCAGCACCTTGAACCCCAGCGGCAGCCAGGAATACAGCCCCGAAGCCTGCTGACGGATCATGCCCGCCCGCAGCATGAGGCGGTGAGAAACGATTTCTGCCTCTTTGGGGGTCTCTTTGAGGACGGGCAGGAAATAGCGTGAGAGGCGCATGAAAACTCCGAGCTGCCGAGAATCGACAATGGCTCAATACCGGGCGGAACCATCAAGCGCAATGGAGTGCACGATGGCAAGGCGGACCCTTGTTTGCCCCTATGACAGTTTTTTGACGCGGTGTGACAAATCCACGCATTTTCTTCTTGTCGCGGCAAAATGTCCTTGGTAGGGTCCGCCCCATAAAACGAACGGCGGGTACAACCCGCCCGACGCTGACAACGTCAAGGGAGGAGCACTGGCCGCCCATCTGCGCGCTGTAAGACCAGTGGATTGTCGCGAAACTTTTTTAAAATGCAGGGCTTAGCCCTGCATTTTTTTATTTTACGTGAGGAAAATCGGGGGATGCGGGGCGCGCGCCGGAGGTCACACCTCTTCCGCTGCCGCAAGAGGCCTTGCGGGTCTCCGGGTCCAGGACCGGGAGAGCGGTTGAGGTTCCAATGGGGCTGTGTTTTCCGGCGCGCGTCATTCTCGGGCTTTGATCCCGAATTGACCGGAAAACCGCGAAAGCTGAACCGGCCCTTCGGCTAGCTCCAGTATTCCTGCAGCGCGGGATTGGAGAGGGCCCAGAACAGCAGCACGGTGACGACGGCGGAAATCACGGTCGTCGCCAGCACCTTTTGCCATAGATGCGCCTTGACCGGCGCGCCGGGTTCGGTGCCCTGGACGAACTCACCATCCTCATGTTGCCCGCGCACGCCGAAGGGGAGGACGGCGAAGAGGACCGTCCACCAGACGACGAAATAGATGGCGACATAGGTGAAGGGCTGCATGAACTTGTTCCTTGTCGCGTTGCCCGAACCGAAAAGCCGCTTCCGGCAACCCTCCTGATCACACTTTGTGGACGAACACCTTGACGATGGGCTTGCGGCCCCAGGCGGCGTTGAGCTCGGAGCGCACGGCCCGGCGAATGGCCTCGGCAAAGCGGCCTGTATCGCCACGGCGTTTTTCGGGGAAGCTCTTGATGGTGCCCCTCACCGCATCGTGAGCGACCGCACTCAACGGATCGTCATCGTCTGCCAGATCGGGAATGCCGTCCAGATCGAATACCGGCCCTGAGACGATCTGTCCCTTGGCGTTGACCACCAGCGAGACGATGGCCACGCCGCCAAAGCCCAGGCGGCGGCGATCGCGGACATTGGACTCCTCGGGCGTGCACAGCAGGTTGCCATCGAGATAGAGGACGCCCGTGGGAACCTCGCCGGGGAAGTGCTTGGGTTCGGGATAAAGCCGAACCATGTCGCCATTGCGGATTGACATCACCGTCTTGATTCCCTTTTCACGCCCGAACGTGGCGTGGGCCTCAAGGTGCATGGGTTCGCCATGGACGGGGATCAGCACGTCCGGCTTCAGCCAATCGTAAAGCTGCGCCAGTTCGTGCCGGCGCGGGTGACCCGAGACGTGGATCATCTCGTCGCGGCCGGTGACCACTTCGACCCCCCTGTCGACCAGCTTGTTCTGGATATCGAGGACCGCCTTTTCGTTGCCGGGAATCGCCCAGGAGGAAAAGATCGCCATGTCGCCAGGTGAAAGGTCGATGACCGGATGCGAGCCGTCGGCGATGCGGGCCATAGCGGCTCGGGCCTCGCCCTGGCTACCGGTGCAGATCAGCACAACCTTGTCGCGCGGCAGGTAGCCATAGGCATCCTGGTCGAGGAAATCGGGAACGCCTTCCATCAGCCCCAGCTCGCGGGCAATGCCGGCGATGCGATGCACCGCCCTGCCCGCGGCCACCACCTGGCGGTCGGCCTTGGCGGCGGCACGGGCGATGGAGATCATGCGGCCCAGGTTTGAGGCGAAGATGGTGACGGCGACCCGGTTCTTGGCCGTGGCGATCAGGCGCTCGAGATTGACGCCGACTTCGGTTTCCGAGGGACTGTCGCCATCCTTCATGGCGTTGGTGGAATCGCAGATCAGCGCGAGCGGCTTGCCGTCCGCTCCGAGTTCGCGAAAACGCTTGATGTTGGTGGGCGGGGTGCCGACGGGCTCGGGATCGATCTTCCAGTCGCCGGTGTGCAGGACGCGGCCGGCGGGCGTTTCGATCAGCAGGGCGTTGGATTCGGGGATCGAGTGAGAAACCTCGATGGCTTCGACCTTGAAGGGTCCAACCTGGAAGGGAATGCCTGGCGTGAAGATCTGGATCTCGACATCGTCCTCGATGTTGTTGGAAATCCGCTTGGCCTTGAGCATGGCCGCGCCGAACCGGCCGGCAAAGACCGGCTTGTCGAAGGCGGGCCAGATGTCGAGGATGGCGCCGTAATGGTCTTCATGGGCATGGGTAAGGACGAGGCCGACGACATTGTCGGATTCGTCTTCTAAGAACGAGGGATCGGGCATCACCAGTTCGATGCCGGGCAACTCGGGGCCGCCGAAGGACACGCCGCAATCGACGACCAGCCATTTGCGGTTTTCTTCGGGGCCGAAACCATACAGCCCCATGTTCATGCCGATTTCGCCGACACCGCCCAAGGGCACGAAGACCAGTTCGTCGGCGCCCGAATTGCTTTTTGCCATAAGCCAATAGCGCGGCCGGAGTGCGGCCGCGTCCTCTAAAAAATGCGGCAATCGCCCGTTCAGCGCAGCGTTGCCGTGGTTCCAAAATGGACATCGCCCGCCGCAATCGCGATGCGATGCCCTTCGTCGTCGCGGACAATCAGATGGCCCGCATCATCAATCGTTTCAAAAACGCCGCGCAACACGCCATCGTTGCGCTGGACGGCGACCTCGGTGCCGATGCCGGCGGCGCTGCCGCGCCAGGCCCGGATGATATCGGCTGTGCCTTGGCCATTGTTCCACTTCTGGTAGCACTCGACCCAGCTTTCGGCCAGTGCCTCGAAGACCGCTGCGGCATCGAAGCGCGCGCCAAGGGCGGCAAGCGAGGTGGCCGGGTATGGCAGCCCCTCGGGCGCGGCGACGACGTTGACGCCGATGCCGATGACGATGGCCGTCTTGCCGTCGGGCCGCTTCTGGGCTTCGAGCAGGATGCCGGCGAGCTTGGCGCCGTCGGCGAGCAGGTCATTGGGCCATTTGAGCGCGATGCGCGCCCTGCCCGTTGCGCTCGTGGAATTTTCGTCTTGTCGCGCGGTCGAACCGGAAAAGTCTCCAACTTTTCCCGACCACGCTCCATCAGCGCCGTCGATGCCGCTGCGGATGGAGGCGGCAGGCATCAGGCGGGCGAGCGCTGCATTGAGGGCGACGCCGGCAACGAAACCGAGGCTGGCGAGATTTGCCGCCGGAGCGTCGGGGACGATCAGCAGGGAAGCGGCGAGATTGCCGTGGGGGTTTTCCCACTTGCGACCGCGGCGGCCCCTGCCCTCGGTCTGCTGCAGGGCGGCGAACCAGATTTTTCCGGCATCGCCGGCCAGAGCGGCGTTCATCGCTTCGGCGTTGGTCGAGCCGACCGTATCGAAGCCGATCACACGGTAACCGGCTTCGATGGCCTTTGGCGGGAGCGGGAACGCGACCACGCTAGAACAGCGAATTGGCGGCGGTGTGCGCCAGCGCGGTCAGGGCCGGGCCGACCGTTACATAATAGGTCAGGATCAGGAACCCGGTGAGGGCGATCACGACGCGCAGTTCGACCGCCGGGACCGCATAGGCAGCCGTGGGCTCGTCGAAATACATCACCTTGATGACGCGCAGGTAGTAGAAGGCCGAAACCGCGCTGGCCAGCATGCCGATGACGGCAAGGACGAAGAGCTGGGCTTCCATGGCGGCGAGGAAGACCTGCCACTTGGCGAAGAACCCGGCAAACGGCGGCAACCCGACCAGCGAGAACATGAAGAGCGCCAGGATGCCCGCCACGAAGGGCCTCGATTTGGCGAGGCCGGCGAGATCGTCGATGGTTTCGACATAGCCGTCCTCGTTCTTGAGCGCGAGGATGCAGGCGAAGGTGCCGATGGTCATGGTCAGGTAGATCGCCATGTAGATGGCGACGCCCTCGACCCCCACAAGGCTGCCGGCGGAGAGCCCGACAAGCGCGAAGCCGACATGGCCGATGGAGGAATAAGCCAGAAGGCGCTTCAAATTATTCTGGCCGATGGCCGCGAAGGAGGCCAGCACCATCGAAGCGATGGAGATGAAGATCACCACTTGCTGCCAATCGCTGGCGATGGGCTCGAAGGCATCGAAGACGATGCGGATCAGCAGCGCCATGGCCGCGACCTTGGGAGCCGACGCGAAGAAGGCGGTAACCGGTGTCGGCGCGCCTTCGTAAACGTCGGGCGTCCACATGTGGAACGGCACGGCGGAAATCTTGAAGGCGATGCCGGCAAGCAGGAAGACCAGCCCGAAGATGACGCCGGGGTTGCGGTCGCCCAACGCGACGGCCTGGGCGATTTCGTTAAGCTGGGTGTGGCCGGTGAAGCCATAGACCAGCGACGCGCCATAGAGCAGCATGCCCGAGGACAGCGCCCCGAGGACGAAATATTTCAAGCCCGCTTCGGTGGCCTTGGCGCTGTCGCGCTTGAAGGCGGCAACGACGTAGAGGGCCAGCGACTGCAGTTCGAGGCCGACATAAAGGCTCATCAGGTCGTTGGCCGAAACCATCATCATCATGCCCAGCGTCGCAAGGACGACGAGCACGGGATATTCGAACTTGTTGAGCCCGTTGTCCGAGGCGGTGGAAACCGAAAGGATCAGCGCGAAGGCCGAGCCGGCGATGACCAAAACCTTCATGAAGCGGGCAAAGCCGTCATTGATGAAGCCGCCGGAAAAGATCACGCCTTCGGTCGAGCGGAAGACGATCATCACGGCGACGGCCAGCATGAGCCCGATGGCAATGCCGGTGACGACTGTCGAGTTCTCCTTTTTTGAGAACACGCCCAGCAGCAACAGTGCCAGCGCACCGATGGCCAGCAGCATTTCGGGATAGGCAGGCGCCAGAGAGGCGAAACCGGTAAATTCGGACATGTTCACCTCCTAATGAGCCGCTGGCGCGGCCGCTTCGGCCGGCACTTGAATCTCGACCGCTGGAGCGATCTGCTCGATGCCGACGGCGGCCTGATACTGCTCGACGAGCGCATCGACCGAGACGGCCATCGCGTCCATCAGCGGCGCGGGGTAGAAACCAAAGAGAATAGTCAGGACGATCAGGGGCACGATCGTCACCATCTCGCGGGCGTTGAGATCGAGAATGCCTTTCAGGCTTTCCTTTTCGAGCGCGCCCCAGATGATCTTGCGGTAGAGCCAGAGCGCGTAGCAGGCCGAAAGGATCACGCCTGTGGTGGCGATCACCGCGAACCAGGTGTTGACCTGGAAGATGGCCAGAAGCGTCAGGAACTCCCCGACAAAGCCCGAGGTGCCCGGCAGGCCCACATTGGCCATGGTGAACACCATGAAGGCAAAGGCATATTTGGGCATCCGCTCGACAAGCCCGCCATAAGCCTCGATATCGCGGGTGTGCATGCGGTCATAGATGACGCCGACCGAAAGGAACAGCGCACCCGAGACGATGCCGTGGCTGATCATCTGGAAAATCGCGCCCTGCACGCCATACACATTGCCCGCGAAGATGCCCATGGTGACGAAGCCCATGTGAGCAACGGACGAATAGGCGATCAGCTTCTTGATATCGGTTTGAACGAACGCGACCAGCGAAGTGATGACGATGGCGGCGACCGAAAGCACGAACACGAAGTTCGAGAAATAGGCCGACGCATCAGGGAACATGGGCAGCGAAAAGCGCAGGAAGCCATAGCCGCCAAGCTTGAGCAGGATCGCCGCCAGGATGACAGAGCCAGCCGTCGGCGCCTCGACGTGCGCCTCGGGCAGCCAGCGGTGGAACGGCCACATGGGCATCTTGACCGCCAGCGAAGCAAAGAACGCCAGCCAGAGCCAGAACTGCATCTCGGGCGGGAAATCGACCCGCAGCAGACGCGCGATATCGAGCGTCCCCGCGTACCAGTACATCGCCATGATGGCGAGCAGCATCAGCACCGAGCCCACAAAGGTGTAGAAGAAGAACTTATAGCTGGCCTGAATGCGCCGCTTGCCACCCCAGATGCCGATGATCAAGAACATCGGAACCAGCGTGCCTTCGAAGAAGACATAGAACATGGCCAGATCGAGGGTCGCGAAGACGCCGATCATCAGCGTTTCGAGCACGAGGAACAACACCATGTACTCGCGGACGCGGAACGAGATCGAATCCCAACTCGCCAAAATGCACATAGGCATCAACAAGCCGGTCAATACAATGAACAGCACGGAAATGCCGTCCACGCCCATCCGGTAACCGATGACGTCCCCAAGCCATTGATGATTCTGCACAAACTGGAACGACGCCGTCTCGGGATCGAACATGCCCCACATGACCAGCGTGAAGACGAAGGTCACCACAGTGGTGGCCAGCGCGATGCGCTTGACGTTGAGCTCGGAGACCGCGTCGCGGCCCGGGGTCAGCAGAATGAAGAAGGCCCCGACCAGCGGCAGAAAGGTAACGATGGTCAGGATGTTGTTTTCAAGGATCATCCCAGAAGCCCCCCGGCAGCGATGGCCCAGGTGATAAGCGCGGCAACGCCGATGAGCATGGCGAAGGCGTAGTGATAGAGATAGCCCGACTGCAGGCGCGTGACGTAACCGGTGGCCTGCTTGACGCGGCGCCCGAGCCCTTCGACCAGGGTCTGGTCGACCAGCCAGTCATCGAAGCCCTTCCAGAGCGCGGTGCCGATCCAGCGCGCCGGCCGCACGAAGATGCGGTCATAGAGCTCGTCGAAGTACCACTTGTTCAAGAGGAATTGATAGAGCCCACGATGCTCCTCGGCGAGGCGCTTGGGCGTTTCGGGGCTGCGGATATACATGAACCAGGCCGCAACGAACCCGAGCAGCATGGCGATCGTTGCCGACCATTTGACCCAGGTCGGCACATGGTGAGCCGCATCGATAATGCCACCGTCGACGACCAGGGCGCCGTGGAAGAAATGCTCGATATGCTCGGCATGGCCGAAGAAGGAGTCATAGAAGATGACGCCCGAGAGCACCGCCCCGACGGCCAGGACATAGAGCGGGATCAGCATCACGTTCGGACTTTCATGGGCATGATCGAACGTATGGTGATCGGCGCGGGTCGAGCCGTGGAATGTGAGGTGCACGAGACGCCAGGAATAAAAGCTCGTGAACATGGCCGCGATGACCAGCAGCCAGAAGGCCAGCGTTCCCGTGGAGCCGCCGAAGGCATAGGCGGATTCGATGATCGAATCCTTGGAGAAAAAGCCGGCAAACCCAAGCGAGGTGCCGGGGATGCCCACCCCGGTCAATGCCAGGGTACCGATCATCATCATCGCGTAGGTGATGGGCACCTTCCGGGCGATGCCGCCCATATTGCGCATATCCTGCTCATGATGCATCGCGTGGATGACCGAGCCGGCGCCAAGGAACAACAGCGCCTTGAAGAAGGCGTGAGTGAAGAGGTGGAAGATCCCCGCCGAATAGGCCCCTACCCCGAGCGCGACGAACATGTAGCCGAGCTGGGAACAGGTGGAATAGGCGATGACCCGCTTGATGTCGTTCTGCACCAGACCAACGGTCGCCGCAAAGAAGGCCGTGATGGCGCCGATATAGATGACGAACAGGGTTGCCGCTTCGCTCAACTCGAACATGGGCGAGAGCCGCGCGACCATGAAGACGCCGGCGGTCACCATAGTGGCGGCGTGGATGAGCGCGGAAACCGGGGTCGGACCTTCCATGGCGTCGGGCAGCCAAGTGTGGAGCAGGAACTGGGCCGACTTGCCCATGGCGCCCATGAACAGCAGCAGACAGATGACGGTCATGGCGTGGGCATCCCACCACAGGAACGGGATGGTCGCCTCGGCCACACCAGGCAGAGCCGCGAAGGTTTCATCGAACCCGAGCGTGCCGATCAAGAAGAAGGTGCCGAAGATGCCCAGCGCAAAGCCGAAATCGCCAACGCGGTTGACCACGAACGCCTTCATGGCGGCGGCGCGGGCGGATTCCTTCTGATACCAGAAGCCGATCAGGAGATATGAGGCCAGCCCGACGCCTTCCCAGCCGAAGAACATCTGCACGAAGTTGTCGGCGGTCACCAGCATGAGCATGGCGAAGGTGAAGAGCGAGAGATAGGCGAAGAACCGCGCCCGATGCGGATCCTCGTGCATGTAGCCGATGGAATAGAGGTGCACGAGGCTCGAGACGGTGTTGACCACCACCAGCATGATGGCGGTGAGCGTATCGACGCGCAGAACCCAATCAAGCTGGAGATCGCCGGCGTGAATCCAGGTCAGCACGGTGACCTTGTAGGCTTCCCCATCGCCCAAAAAGAACGGCAGGAAGACGATCCACGAGAGCACGGCAGCAGCCATGAGCAACGAGGTCGTGATGATTTCAGCGGGCTTGTGGCCGATGACGCGGCCGAACAGGCCGGCGACCAGCGCGCCGATCAGCGGCAGGAAGACAATTGCCTGGATCATGGCTGACCTTCTTGTTGGAGCATGATCTTTTCCGAAAACCGGTATTCACTTTTCGGGATCATGCTCTAGCCCTTCATCATGTTGACGTCCTCAACCGCGATGGAGCCGCGGTTGCGGAAGAAGATCACGAGGATCGCCAAGCCGATGGCGGCCTCGGCGGCGGCGACGGTCAGGATCAGAAGCGCGAATACCTGGCCGACCAGATCGCCCAGATGGGCAGAGAAGGCCACGAGGTTGATGTTGACGGCGAGCAGGATGAGCTCGATCGACATCAGGATGATGATGATGTTCCTGCGGTTCAAAAAGATTCCGAACACCCCGATGGTGAACAGAATGGCCGCTACGGTCAGGAAGTGACCGAGCCCGATAACCGGTGTCATCTTTTATTCCCCCTACAACCCTTTTCCGCTCTCGACTTTGACGGTCGAAACGCCCGATTTGCCCCGCGCGACCTGGGCCGCAATGTCCTGGCGCTTGACGTTGGGCTTATGGCGCAGAGTGAGGACGATCGCCCCGATCATGGCCACCAGCAGCACAAGGCCACACGCCTGGAACAGATAAATGTAATTTGTGTAGAGCACTTGCCCGAGTGCCCTGGTGTTTTCAACGCCGGCATCGATCGGGAGCGCCCCGGTTCCCGCCGCCTGGGGAACGATGAACGCCGAACCGGCGACCAGCAGCAGTTCGAGCAACAGGATGATGCCAACCACGAAGCCGATGGGCGCATATTGCATGACGCCCTGGCGCAGCGCGCGGAAATCGACGTCGAGCATCATCACCACGAACAGGAACAGCACGGCGACGGCGCCGACATAAACGACGACCAGGATGAGCGCGAGGAACTCCGCGCCCGCCAGCATGAAAATGCCGGCGGCGTTGACGAAGGCGAGGATGAGAAACAGCACCGAGTGCACGGGATTTCGCGAGGAAATCACCATGATCGCCGAGGCGACGACGACGGCCGAGAACAGGTAGAAGAAAAACAGCGGCAAGGTCACCTGTCGCTCCTAACGGTACGGTGCGTCGAGGGCGATGTTGGCGGCGAGCTCACGCTCCCAACGATCGCCATTGGCCAGGAGACGCTCCTTGGAGAAATAGAGCTCTTCGCGCGTCTCGGTTGCGAATTCGAAGTTCGGCCCCTCGACGATGGCATCGACCGGGCAGGCTTCCTGGCAGAAGCCGCAATAGATGCATTTGACCATGTCGATGTCGTAACGGACCGTGCGGCGCGTGCCGTCGTTCTGGCGCGGACCGGCCTCGATGGTGATGGCCTGGGCCGGGCAGATCGCCTCGCAGAGCTTGCAGGCGATGCAGCGTTCTTCGCCATTGGGATAGCGGCGCAGGGCGTGCTCGCCACGGAAGCGCGGGGAAACGGCACCCTTTTCAAAGGGATAGTTGATGGTGGGCTTGGGCGAGAAGAAATAGCGCATCGCCAAAAAGAAGGTCGACACGAACTCGCGCAGGAACAGGGCGTCGAGGAACCGCAAGGCGCTCATGGGCTCTCTCCTTATGCCATGCCGCCATGCCAGCCCCAGCCGGTGAGCTGGAGGACGGCGGCGACGATGATGACCATGGCCAGCGAGATGGGCAGGAAGACCTTCCAGCCCAGACGCATCAATTGGTCATAGCGGTAACGGGGCACCATGGCCTTGACCATGGCGAACATGAAGAAGGCGAGGCAGACCTTCAGAACGAACCACACGACACCGGGAATCCAGGTGAAGGGGGGCAGGTCCACCGGCGCGCTCCAGCCGCCCAGGAACAGGATGGTGGTGAGCGCGCACATGAGGATGATGGCGACATATTCGCCGAGCATGAACATCATGTAGGGGGTGGAGCCGTACTCGGTCATGAAGCCGGCGACGAGCTCGGATTCGGCTTCAACCATGTCGAAGGGCGGGCGGTTGGTTTCGGCCAGCGCCGAGATGAAGAAGATCACGAACATCGGAAACAGCGGCAGCCAGTACCAGTTGAGAATGGTCAGCCAAGGGACGCCGAGCATGGTGGCAAGTCCGCCCGATTGCTGGGCGAGGACGATGTCGGTGAGGTTGAGTGAGCCGACGCAGAGCAACACCGTAATGATGACGAAGCCGATGGAGACTTCGTAGGAGACCATCTGCGCTGCCGAGCGGAGCGAGCCCAGGAACGGGTATTTCGAGTTCGACGACCAGCCCGCCATGATGACGCCATAGACACTCAATGAGGAGATGGCGAAGATATAGAGGATGCCGATGTTGATATCGGCCAGTGCCCAGCCTTCGTCGAGCGGAACCACGGCCCAGGCGGCGAGCGCCAGAAGAACGGTGACCAGCGGGGCGAGGATGAAGACGGCCTTGTCGGCGCCGGCGGGGATCACCGGTTCTTTGAGGACGAACTTGAGCAGATCGGCGAAGCTCTGCAGCAGACCGAAGGCACCTACCACGTTGGGGCCGCGGCGGATTTGGACGGCGGCCCAGATCTTGCGGTCGGCCAGCAGGATATAGGCCGTGAAGACCAGGAGCGCGACGAGCAGCAGCAGTGCCTTCCAGACAAACCCGACCATGGTGCCCAAACCGATGATGGGCACACCGAAGAGATAGTCGAGCGCGTAGATAATCCAGTCCATATCGCTGCCTTACTCTGCGGCCTGTTTCAGACCCGCCATGAGCTGCGAGCATTCGGCCATGGTGGCGGATGCGCGGGCTATGGGGTTGGTGAGGTAGAAATCGCTGACGGCATTGCGGAAGGCCGCATCGCCCGGCTTTTTCGCGCGGATCGGCTTCCAGCCATTGTCCGGCACCGCATCGATCTGCGCCAGATGCGGGTGCTTCTCGAACATTGCGCTGCGCAATTGCGCGAGGCTGTTCCACGGCAAAACCGTGCCGGCATGCCCCGATAGAGCGCGCAGAATGGCCCAACTCTCCTTGGCATCGCCCGGAGGGAACACGGCGCGCTGGGCCATTTGCGGACGGCCCTCGGTGTTGACGAAAATGCCGGACTCTTCGGTATAGGCGGCCGAAGGCAGGATCAGATCGGCGCGATGGGCGCCGCGATCGCCGTGCGAGCCGATATAGATCACGAAGGCGCCCGGCGCGATCTCGATCTCGTCGGCACCCATGTTGATGATGACATCGGCGCCATCCATTGCCGCTTCCAGGCCGCCATCGGTCGCGGCACCGACATCCATCGCGCCAACGCGCGAGGCGGCCGTGTGCAGCACGAGAAACTTGGACTTGGCCTTGTCTGCCGCCTTCATCGCCTGGCTCAGCACCGCTTCGCCGTCGGCTTCGGTGAGGGCGCCCTGCCCGACGATCATGACGCCGGCCACGCCGTGCTTGTCGTCGTGGTCCATGTCGGCGAGCCTGATCAGCGCGGCGCGATCGTTCCCGATGTCGCTCACGTCATAGGTGAGCGAGGCCGGCTCGCCGATGCGGGCGATCTTGGCGCCATTGAGCCACGCCTTGCGAATCCGGGCGTTGATGACCGGCGCTTCGACACGCGGATTGGCTCCCACCTGCAGGATCATCTGCGCGCTGTCGATATCGGCGATGGCCGCGTTGCCGACATAGGCCGAGCGGTTGCCGATGGGCAGCTTGGCCCCGTCGACACGGCATTCCACGTTGCCCCCCAGTCCTTCGACCAGGGCCTTGAGCGAAAAGGCGGCCTCGGTGGAAACCAGATCACCGACGAGGCCCGCGACTTTCTTTGCCCCGCCCAATGCCTTGGCGGCGCTGTTCAGCGCCTCGGTCCAATCCACGGGCTGCAGCTTGCCCCTTTTGCGGGCATATGGCCGGTCGAGGCGCTGGGTGCGCAGGCCGTCCCAGACGAAGCGGGTCTTGTCGGAAATCCACTCCTCGTTGACGCCCTCATGCGTGCGCGGGAGAATGCGCATGACTTCGCGGCCGCGGGCATCGACGCGGATATTCGAGCCGACGGCGTCCATCACGTCGATCGTCTCGGTCTTGCTCAACTCCCAGGGGCGAGCCTGGAAGGCGTAGGGCTTGGAGGTCAGCGCGCCGACCGGGCAGAGGTCGATGACGTTGCCCTGCAATTCGCTGGTCAGCGCCTGTTCGAGATAGGAGGTGATCTCGGCATCCTCGCCGCGGCCGATCAGGCCGAGCTCGGAGACGCCGGCGACTTCGGTGGTGAAGCGCACACAACGAGTGCAGTGGATGCACCGGTTCATGATCGTCTTGACCAGCGGGCCTATATATTTGTTTTCCACGGCGCGCTTGTTCTCCCAATAGCGGGAGGTGTCGACGCCATAGGCCATGGCCTGGTCCTGCAAGTCGCACTCGCCGCCCTGATCGCAGATCGGGCAATCCAGCGGGTGGTTGATGAGCAGGAATTCCATCACGCCTTCGCGGGCCTTCTTGACCATGGGCGTGTTGGTGAACATCTCGGGTGGCTCACCATTGGGCCCAGGGCGCAGGTCGCGCACGCTCATGGCGCAGCTCGCCTGGGGCTTGGGAGGCCCGCCCTTCACTTCGACAAGGCACATGCGGCAATTGCCGGCGACCGAGAGGCGCTCGTGGTAGCAGAAGCGCGGAATTTCCGCGCCCGCCGCCTCGGCAGCCTGCATCAGCGTGAAGTGATCGGGAACCTCGATCAGTTCGCCATCGACCTTGATTTGCGCCATTGGCTTACTCCGCCGCAACCGACGGAACGGCACCGTCGGAAGTGGATTTGTAGGTGTATGCGTCGATCCGCTCTTCGATGACGTGACGGAAATTCCTGATCAGGCCCTGGATCGGCCAAGCGGCCGCGTCGCCCAGGGCGCAGATGGTGTGGCCTTCGACCTGCTTGGTGACGGCAAACAGCATGTCGATTTCGCGCTTTTGCGCTTCGCCACGCACCATGCGTTCCATCACGCGCATCATCCAGCCGGTGCCTTCGCGGCAGGGCGTGCACTGACCGCAGCTTTCGTGCTTGTAGAAAGCGGAGAGGCGCCAGATGGCCTTGATGATGTCGGTGGACTTGTCCATGACGATCACGGCGGCGGTGCCGAGCGAAGATCCCACTTCACGAAGTCCGTCGAAGTCCATGTAAGCGGTACGGATTTTCTCGCCGGGAACGCAGGGAACCGAGGAGCCGCCGGGAATGACCGCCAGGAGATTGTCCCAGCCGCCACGGATGCCGCCGCAATGCTTTTCGATCAATTCCTCGAAGGGCGTGCCCATCTCTTCTTCGAAGGTCGCCGGATTGTTGACGTGGCCCGAGACGCAGAAGAGCTTGGTGCCGGTGTTGTTCTCGCGGCCGAGCCCCGCGAACCAGGAGGCACCGCGCCGCAGGATTTCCGGCACAACGGCGATGGATTCGACGTTGTTGACGGTGGTGGGACAACCATAAAGGCCCATACCGGCCGGAAACGGCGGCTTTAGACGCGGCTGTCCCTTCTTGCCTTCAAGCGATTCCAGAAGCGCGGTTTCCTCGCCGCAAATATAGGCCCCTGCGCCGTGGTGGACGACGATATCGAAGTCCCAGCCATGGACATTATCCTTGCCGATCAGGCGCGCGTCATAAGCCTGCTGCACGGCAGCTTCGAGCCGGTGACGCTCGCGCATGAATTCGCCGCGCACATAGATGAAGGCCTTGTGGGCATCCATGGCGCGGCCAGCAATCAGGCAGCCCTCGATCAGATGATGCGGGTCGTGGCGCAGGATCTCGCGATCCTTGCAGGTGCCCGGCTCGGATTCGTCGGCGTTGACGACGAGGTAATGCGGGCGCCCATCATTGACCTTGGGCATAAAGCTCCATTTGAGGCCGGTCGAGAACCCAGCGCCGCCACGGCCGCGCAGGCCGGAGGCCTTGACCTCGTTGGTCAGCCATTCCCGCCCCTGGTCGAGCAGATCCTTGGTGCCGCTCCAGGAGCCACGGCGCTTGGCCCCTTCAAGGCCCCAATCGTCCTGCCCATAGAGATTTGTGAAAATGCGGTCCTTGTCGCTCAGCATCGTTCAAATCCCCTAGCGCGGCTTCTTGCCAAAGACGCGGACATATTCGTCGATTCCACCGTCCACGAGCGCCTTGGCCTGGCCCTTCCAATTGTCACGGTTCATGCGGCCCTTGAAATTCAGCACCGCTTCGACACGCTCGCTATCGGCATCCGACAGCGCGGCGATCTGGGCATAGGTGATGATGCCCAAGCTATTGAGCTTGGCTTCGATGCCGGGACCGACGCCCGAGATCAGCTTGAGATCGTCCGGTGCGCCAGCCGGGCGCTCGAACATGGGCGTGCTGTCAGGCGTTGTGCCAAGCGCCGTGGCCAGCGGGCGGTTCTCGGAATCGCCGCTGCGGCCGGTCGTCTTGGTTTCTTCACCGGTTTCGCTGCCGGTTTTTTCGATGGCCGGCGATTCAGCGCCAGTCGCGCCCTCGCGCCCAGCCTGATCGGGCTCGCGCCTGGTGTCGCCCATCGTTTCGCTTTTTTCGGCTTCGACTTCCTCCACGCTCGCCTTGTCCTCTTCGGGAACGGGCGTCCTGAGCGCGGGAGCGGCCTCCTCAGGAATGTCGCGCATCCGGCCGGGAGCCGTCGCATCGGGCTCCTCGACAATTCCGGACTGCCGATGCGGTGCATCGGGACGGATCGGCTCGAGCAGGGTCACCTGACCCGAAAGCGGAGCGGAGAATTTGCGCCCGTTTTGCGGGCCCGGCTTAATGGTATCGCCCTTGCCGTCGCGGAACGCGATGAGGATTTCCTCGAAGCGCTCGGGGGTGAGGTCCTCATAGGTGTCGAAGCCGATGGTGACCATGGGAGCGTTGACGCAGGCGCCGGCACATTCGACCTCTTCCCAGCTCAACGTGCCATCTGCGTTGAGATGGTGCGGGTCGGCGTGGATATGCTTCTGACAGACGGCCTTGATGTCCTCGGCCCCGCGCAGCATGCAAGGGGTGGTGCCGCAGACCTGGATGTGGGCACGCGTGCCCACCGGCTGGAGCTGGAACTGGGTGTAGAAGGTCGCCACTTCCAGCACGCGGATATAGGGCATGTCGAGCATGTCGGCGACGGTTTCGATCGTCGCCCGGGAAATCCAGCCATCCTGCTCCTGAGCACGCATGAGCAGCGGGATCACCGCCGACTGCTGCCGGCCCTCGGGGTACATGGCGATGCGCTTCTGCGCCCAGGCAGCATTGTCGTTGGAAAACGCGAAACTGGCGGGCTGGACGGATTCGTCTGCTAGGCGGCGCACACTCATCAGCGGTCAACCTCTCCGAACACGATATCGAGGGAACCCAGGATGGCCGTGACGTCAGCGAGCAGATGCCCCTGGCACAGGAAATCCATGGCCTGGAGGTGAGCAAATCCGGGTGCGCGGATCTTGCAGCGATAAGGCTTGTTGGTGCCATCGGAGACAAGATAGACGCCGAACTCGCCCTTGGGCGCCTCGACGGCGGCATAGACCTCGCCTTCGGGAACGCGATAACCTTCGGTGTAAAGCTTGAAGTGATGGATGAGCGCTTCCATGGAACGCTTCATCTCGCCACGCTTAGGCGGAACGACCTTGCCGTCGGTGGTGGAAACCGGCCCCTGCCCTTCGGGCGAATTGAGCAGCTCGATACACTGCCTCATGATCTTGTTGGACTGACGCATCTCTTCCATGCGGATGAGATAGCGATCATAGCAGTCGCCATGCTGGCCAACCGGAACGTCGAAATCGAGCCGATCGTAGCACTCATAGGGCTGGGCCTTGCGCAGATCCCATGCGGCGCCAGAAGCCCTGACCATGACGCCGGAGAACCCGAAGCTCCACGCTTCATCGAGCGTCACGACACCGATATCGGCATTGCGCTGCTTGAAGATGCGGTTTTCGGTCAAAAGGCTATCGATATCGTCGAGCGCCTTGGGGAAATCCTCGCAGAATTTCGCGATATCGTCGATCAGCGTCTGCGGCAGATCCTGGTGGACGCCGCCAGGGCGGAAATAGGCAGCGTGCATGCGGGCACCAGAGGCCCGCTCATAAAACACCATGAGCTTTTCGCGCTGCTCGAAACCCCACAGCGGCGGGGTGAGCGCTCCGATATCCATGGCTTGAGTGGTGACGTTCATCAAGTGGCTGAGCAAACGGCCGATCTCGGAGAACAGCACGCGGATCAACTGCCCGCGGAACGGGACTTCGATGCCGAGCAGCTTTTCGACGGCCAGCGCGAAAGCGTGCTCCTGGTTCATCGGCGCCACATAGTCGAGGCGGTCGAAATAGGGAACGGCCTGAAGATAGGTCTTGTGCTCTATGAGTTTTTCGGTTCCGCGATGAAGCAGGCCGACATGGGGATCGACGCGCTCGACGACCTCGCCATCCAGTTCGAGAACCAGACGCAGCACGCCGTGGGCGGACGGATGCACAGGACCGAAATTGACAGTAAAGGTCCTGACGTCGACTTCAGAAGCAGCTTGCGTCATTGCTTGGCCTTTTCGTCACCGGGCAGCACGTAATCGGTGCCTTCCCAGGGCGAGAGATAATCGAAGTTCCGGAATTCCTGCGCCAGTTGCACCGGCTCGTAGACCACGCGCTTGCGTTCCTCGTCGTAGCGGACCTCGACAAAGCCGGTGAGCGGGAAATCCTTGCGCAGAGGGTGCCCGTCGAACCCGTAGTCGGTGAGAATACGACGTAAGTCGGGGTGGCCAGAGAACAAAATTCCGTAAAGATCGTAAGCTTCGCGCTCGAACCAGTTGGCGCCGGGAAATACGCCGGTGATCGAAGGAACGGGGGTGAATTCATCCACGATCACCCGCACGCGGATCCGATTGTTCTGGTGCGGGCTCAGGAGGTGATAAAGGACATCGAAGCGCTGCGCGCGGTCGGGATAATCGACGCCGCAGACATCGATGATGGAGATGAACTGGCAGCGCGGATCGTCCCGCAAGGTGCGCATGACGTTGACGATGGCATCGGGCCTGGCCTCAAGGGTCAGCTCGCCATAGGCCACGCCATATCCTTCGACGGCTTCGCCAAGCTTGAGCGCAATGTACTCGCCGAGTTCGGAAAGAGAGTTGTCCATCGGCTGGCCCTATCGCTCGATCGTTCCGGTGCGGCGGATCTTCTTTTGCAGCAGCAGGATGCCGTAAAGCAGCGCTTCGGCGGTCGGAGGGCACCCCGGCACATAGATATCGACCGGCAGGACGCGATCGCAGCCGCGCACGACCGAATAGGAATAATGATAGTAACCGCCGCCATTGGCGCAGCTTCCCATCGAAATCACATAGCGCGGCTCGGGCATCTGGTCGTAGACCCGGCGCAACGCCGGCGCCATCTTGTTGGTCAATGTGCCGGCAACGATCAGGACGTCCGAAGTGCGCGGGGATGCGCGCGGGGCAGTGCCAAAGCGCTCGATATCGTAGCGCGGCATCGACATCTGCATCATCTCGACGGCGCAGCAAGCCAGTCCGGTCTGCATCCACATGAGCGAGCCGGTGCGGGCCCAGTTGATCAACTCATCGGTCGCCGTAACCAGAAAGCCCTTATCGGCCAGCTCGTTGTTGACGTCGACGAAATAAGGATCGGTCGCGCCGATGGGGGCATTGGTGGCCGGATCGATGACACCGCGGGGTTTAGGCGCCACCAGCGTCGTATTGTCGCTCAATCCCATTCAAGAGCTCCCTTGCGCCATTCATAGATGAAGCCGATAGTAAGCACCCCTAAGAACACCATCATCGACCAGAATCCGAACCAACCCACTTCCCCAAACGCGATGGCCCAGGGGAACAGGAAAGCGACTTCGAGATCGAAGATGATGAAAAGGATGGCGACGAGATAGAAGCGCACGTCGAATTTCATGCGCGAATCCTCGAAGGCATCGAAACCGCATTCGAAGGCCGAGACCTTATCCGGGTCGGGGCGTTTTACGGCGATCAGGAACGGAGCAACCAGAAGCGCTAAACCGATAACAGCGGCAAGCCCAACAAAAATCAGAATCGGCAGGTAAGCGCTAAGCAGTTCGTTCATAGACAGCCAAGCCTTCGCTGAAGTCCCGGCGGGCGCCGGGGCGTAGAGGACTCGCGGCTACGCGAGCCCTTGTCGTTGGCACAGGGCTTATCCCACCCCCTATGCGGTTTCAAGGGGGCATAAAATTGATAAAAATAATCATATTTAAGCGCGCGAACTGCCTGTATACACACGGCTTTCGCTAGCGCAAACCTACGATTTCGGCGCGAACACACCAACGGGCCGGGGCGCAAACCACACGCTCCGGCCCATCAGCGATGAACACATTTCCGAGATCGATTCGCGAGCGATCGCCCTGCCCGCTTGCGCGGCTGCTACATATGAAACGCGACGCCGGCAGACACGCGCATATCATCGGGCATGTCGCCCCATTGGCCGGTGCCCAGCACCTCGCCGCGAACGCTCATGTAATCAGTGAAGCCGTAATCGACGCCGCCGCCCACGGCATAGCCCCAATCGCCCGAGACGACGCCCAGACCGCCGGTGGCGTAAGCTAGGGCGTCACCGAAGGCCATGCCGCCCTTGCCCAGGACCAGGGCGTCGAAGCTGGTCGAATCATCGGCGAAGTCAGCACCAAGTTGCGCCTCAACGCCGAACACCGCGGAATCCAGTGATACGTTGACGCCGGTAAAGACACCCGCATTCAATGAGGTTTCACCGAACGGGACGCCGCCGCCATAGACGCCGGCGTAAAATCCGTCCCAATCGAAACCATATCCGCCCATTCCGCCGCCGCCATAGCCATATGGACCATAGTCCTGCGCTTGTGCCGCGGCAGTGAGCGCGGTGGTGGCAGTCAAAAGAGCAGCAAGGCGAAGGGCAAGAGACATGGGGCGTCACTCCATTAAGGTTAATTGACGCCATTATCGCGGCGAGCGCACAGCGCTCCAAGCCAAGCCTCTCAACGTGGATAAGACTTTACTAAAATTACAAAGATCTTCGAGCGCCCCGCAAAAGCAAACGGCCCGGCAGAAGCCGGGCCGTTCACGATCAGATCAAGCTGGCGGTGCCCCCGCGTCGCCAGCATAAATCTTAGAAGTGGAAGTTCAGACCGACGCGAGCGATGTGAGCTTCGGCGTCAGCGTCCCCGGCATCAAACTCAACTTCGTTGAACGAGGTGTAGAGATACTCACCCTTGACCGACAGGTTGTCCATGACCATGGCTTCGACACCGGCACCAGCGGCCCAGCCCCAGCCATATTCGGCATCATCGATATCGTTGTCGAGTTCACCGAAGGCAATACCACCGGTAATGTAGGGCAGGAAGCCACCCAGGTCAGCACCGATGCGACCACGGACGGTACCGAAGTGATTGATGCCCAGATCACCTTCCTTGATGTCGGAGAACTGGTAGTCACCTTCAACACCAACTACGACACCACCGAAAGCAGCATTGTAACCGAGCTGAGCGCCACCGAGCCAGCCTTCGATGTCGGTGGTGAGAGCACCATCGTCAAACTCGCCCCAGCCATAGCCAGCGTTAACACCAGCATAGAAGCCATCCCAAACGGACGAGTCATCAACAACGGGTACGATGGGGGTAGGAGCCGGCATGATCGGGTCAGCGGCAAAAGCAGCCGAAGCGACGGTCATCGACGCAGCGGCGAGCAGAGCAGTCTTAAGTACGTTCATTTCAAGTACCTCACAGCACGGGGGTTGGTTGTTGTGATATTGCCCAACTCTCGTCTGATTCCAACCCCCCTTGCCGTTTCTTGACCCCCAAATCGGCACTAAACCGCCATCAAATGCACATCTGTTGCCTTTCGGGCACAGAACTAAGTCGTTTCCTAACAAGGCGTAAACAAAAACGGCCCCGCGAGGGGGCCGTTCGAGCAATCGCTGCTTGCGCTGCGATTAGAAGTGGAAGTTCGCACCGATCTGGAACTTGTGGATGTCCGAGTCGGTCGCCACGTCGTCGGTCGCCCAGCCATAGAGATACTGGCCACGGACCGAAACGTTGTCCGTCGCGGCGAATTCGAGACCACCACCGGCGAGGACGTGATCGCCCTGACCAACATCGGCGTCCGCATCGAAGTCGGTGCCGTAACCGATGGCACCGTAGGCGAGCAGGTCTTCGGTGACCAGCACACCACCACGGGCCAGAGCCGAACCGTAGGCGTAAGTTTCGTCTTCGCCGAAGACGCCGTCGATCGCCACTTCAGCACCAACCAGGAAGAAATCGAAGGTGGCGTTCACACCGGCCTGGGCACCCAGGGTCCAATTGGTCACGTCTTCTTCGATGTCATTCTGGGCGCCAACGCTGGCACCGGCGTAAAAGCCGTTCCAGTCAAAGCCGCTGGCGTCGTCAAAAACGGGAGCGGGCGGAATGGCGGGAGCGGGAACCCCGATCGCGTCGGCGGCAAACGCCCCGCCGAAAGCGGTCGTGGACAGAAGGGCTGCAATGGCCACTTTCTTGAGAGTGTTCATATGTATTCTCCTTTGTACCGGCTGATGTGCAACAAATGGGTGCCGGTTAGCACTGGTTCCGATCCGAAGGCCGCCGCTCCGCGGTATGGGCCGGGAGTGTTGCCCTGCCGCTACAACCGTACCGTTCGGGATCCGCACCAATGCGATGGGCCGGACTTTCGGTTTCGAGTGCGGACGAAGTGGGGCCAGCCCATGGCAGGAATAGGGCAAGCCGACAATGTTGCTCAAATGCCACGTATTCGTGGTTAACCTATCGTAAAATATGGTGTTTTTCTCCCGCCCCAACGGAGGCGAATAGCTTCGATCACCTACCGGCGCACCAGGCGGCGCGCCAAGCGAATGGGAAAGGCAATGAGATTGACGGCCAGCAACAAGGTGCCGAGAACCACGCAGCCTGCGACAATCAGCACAGTGTGCGCCGCGTCTAGGACGCCGTGGGGCCATCGGGTGGCTTTGTGGACGGAATCAGGGGCGGGCAAAGGCGTGTAGATAGTCGTGGTTCTCATCTCTATCTCGTCACGTGATGATGGTGGCGCTTTTCGTCCGTTGCCCGGTGCGCGAAATTAAACATGGCGCAAAGACCCAGGATGAGCAGACCCAGCACCCAAAGCAGCAATAGAAATCCGACACCCAGCTCGCCCGGAACCGGCGTTCCAGCCGCCTGTCCCTCGATCCCGACGGTGCGCAGGGTCGTGCGACCGGTGATCAGGTAGAAGCTGATCCAGGCGACCATCAACGCATTGAAGACCACGAACGCCCAAGCGAATACAAGGCTGGCCGCATCCTTGCGCGGTCCTTGCAAACGCCCGTGGCATTGGGGACAATAGATCGAACGGCTCGAGACCGTCGCTCCGCAATTTGGGCACCGTGCGAGCATCGCCGCATTCCTTTTGGACATCGACTTGCAAACGCAACGCCGACGCGGCGAGTTCCGTTGAGGACGTGACGCACAGCGGCTCGCATGGAGCGTTAATCTGGGCTGCCCAATCCGATCGTCCTGCAACGCACTGCCGGCTCGAGGGGTTACTCTACCGAACCCGAGCAAGGAGATTTCACCATGCAAGGCAAGAAGACCCACGAACAGTTCGAGAGGACCTTGGAACGCAAATCCGATGTGCCCAAGGGGGACGCGCCCGACAAGCATCCTGAGCGGTCCCACAGTCGAGCGCCGCGAAAGCCCGACGCCCGGCAGAGCGAAATGTCGGTCAGTCGCCAGGGCATGACCGAAGAAGATCGGCAGCACAACAACGGGAAAGGCTCTTAAGCCCTGCTCCGACCGCAAAAAAGGAAAGTGGAGGCCTCGACCGGAATCGAACCGGTGTACACGGATTTGCAATCCTACGTAACTACTTGATATAGCACACGTAATTACGTTTGTGTCTCCAATATGTCTCCATCGGATGGCGCGGACTCCATGAAAAAGGCCGTAGCGCGGTGTAATTCTTCGTGATCGTCCTTGGCTGGAAACAGGTGGGAATATAAATCGAGCGTCATCTTGATCGAGCTGTGACCGAGCAATGCCTGCACCCGTTTCGCGTCTAGGCCGCGGCCGCCGTCGGCCACCGAATTAATGCACCACGAGGCGAACCAATGCCTGAGCGCGTGAAGCCCAGTGTACTTCGGCAGCGCTACGGCCTTGCCTCTTCGATCCTTTCCAGGGCGCGTTACACCGGCCGCGACTTGTGCGGTCTCGAAGCCATCGCGTTGCAGCTGGGTATGAGACAGCACGCCGCCATCGAGATTTGGGAAGACGAGGTTTAGGTCGCCCTTGGGGCAATTCTTGCGCCAGGCCTTGAGCGCATCCACGGCAGGCGGTGGCAGGGGAATCATCCGCTCACCGGCATCGCTTTTCGGCGGGCCGAAGTTATTAAACCGATCGGCCCGCTGGTAGATGTGGACATTGTTGCTGTTGAGGTTCACCGCAGTCCACTGGAGCCCGCGCAATTCGCTCGCCCGCATCCCGGTGAAGGCAGCCATAACGATGGCGGCGTAATAGCGGGCCGGGACATGCGCCAGGATGGCTTTAATCTCGTCGCGCGTGGGTATGTCCACGCCCACTCTCAATTGGCGCTTGGCGCGCTTCGCCGCCCGGTTGTCGATCGCGCCGCGACGTGTCCGCAGATCGCGCACGACGTTGTTTGTGGCAAGGCCCCGCTCAATCGCATCACCGATCAGCGATCCGAGTGAAGTCATAACCTTTCGAACCATCGCGGGGGAAACCTTGGCGCGCAAATCGTCACTGAATTGCCTCGCCTGAGCAATGGTCAAGGTGGTGATGCGCATCTCCCCAATGAGCGGCTTTATATGCAGGTCAAGATGCTGCCGATACTGCGCGATGGTGGTCTGCTCGCGGCCGGCCAGTTGCGCGGCCTCAATCCACAGTTCGCCGGCCTGCGCGATAGTCACGCCCGCCCTGTCTGGAATGTGCGTGCCGTCTTTGAGCTGAATTTTGCTGCTAGCCGCGAACGCATCAGCATCGCGCTTTTTGGCGAATGTCTTTAGCCGGCGCTTCTTGTTGCCATCGCGGTAGTCGACGACCCACGCTTCGCGGTGCTCGCCCTTCGCCGTCGTCCAGACCCGTTTTTTCACAGCCATTGCTGCCCCCGATTCAGATGCGAGGCCATTATAGCTGTGTACGGATTTTGTGCAACATGAAGCACGGTAGCACAAAACGCTTGACAAGAAGCCAAGAAATCCGTATATTCCGGTCGTTTTGCTGATTTCGGGCAAAATACGCCCTATCTCAGTAAACTAGCTGAACGCCAAAAACCTGTCAAGCGTTTTTTTCATAGGAGGACGAAAAACATGGACCTGGCCGACGACCTGCTCAACGGGGCGAAAGAGATCGCCGCTTTCATGGGCCTTCCGGCTCGCTCAATTTATCATGCCATCGAGGCCGGCACCCTGCCCTGTTTCCGCATCGGGGCAAAGATATGCGCCCGCAAGTCTACGTTGCTAACATGGGTGGCGGCTCAGGAGGCGGCGAACGATAACCGGCCTGCCGCGAGGGTGGCAGCATGAGCCAGGTTGATACCCGGTTCATCGACGATGTACGGGAGGAAGTACGCGCCGAGCAGCGCCAGAAGCGAGATGCGGCCCAGAACTATCGCTCGGGCAAAATATCCGACCTGCTGATTGACCACATCCACGTCCCGGTCGGACGGCGGGCGGTTGACGGCAGCCGGGCGGAAGAGCTCGCGAAGTCGATTAGCGAGGTGGGCCTGCTATCCCCCGTCATCGTTGCCCGTCGCGACGGCATCGAGGTGGATGGCGACATTCTAGATAACGTGCCGGTGCTGGTCGCCGGTGCGCATCGGATTGAAGCGATGAAGGCCCTGGGCCACACTTTTATCCGGTGCCAGGAGATCGACGCCGACGAAATCGACGCCGAACTTATCGAAATTTCCGAGAACCTTCACCGAGCCGAATTGACCGCGCTCCAGCGCAGCGAACAAATCGCCAGATGGATAGAGCTGACCACGGCCCGCCGGGAGGCTGGGGAGATTTCGCGTCAACCTGACGCAAAACCCGGACGCCCCGAGGGTGGCGTGCGAGCAGCGGCACGCGAGCTGGGCCTATCCGAGCCAGATGCCAGGCGAGCGGTCAAGGTGGCTGGGTTATCGGCCGAGGCTAAGGCGGCAGCGGTAGACGCGGGCCTGGACAATAACCGAACCGCGCTGCTCGCGGCGGCGAAGGAGCCGGAGCCGGAAAAGCAGGTCGCCGTACTTGTCGGGCGAACCATCGTTGCGGCGAACGAGAACGCACCCGGCCCAAACACATATCGGACCAACTTCACAGGCGACAATGAATGGTACACCCCGGCCCGCTACATCGAACTTGCCCGCAAAGTCATGGGCAGCATCGACGTCGACCCCGCCAGCAATGACCATGCTCAAAAAACCGTGCGGGCCGAAACCTATTACACAGCAGAGACCAACGGGCTCGACAAGGACTGGCGCGGCAAGGTTTGGATGAACCCGCCGTATAGTCAGCCGGAAATTGTTCACTTCATCGACAAGCTGGTCGAGGAATACCAATCAGGACGTTGCACCGAGGCGATAGTGCTGACCAATAACAGCACCGACACAGGGTGGTTCGGAACATTGTTCGAACACGCTGTCGCAATCTGTTTCACCACCGGACGCATTCGATTTGAAAGCCCGAAGGGTGAGAAGGCGGCGCCCGTGATGGGACAAGCATTCTGCTATTTCGGGACCAAGCCGGAGAGGTTCGCGGAGGTGTTCGCGGAGATCGGCAACGTCGTGATGCCTGCAAGGCAAACGCAAGCCGCCGGCCAAGCCGCCTAAAACGGAGGAACCCAGACAATGAAGATCACGAACCTGCGTCCTCTGCGGGACGCGGGCGTGCTGGCCTATTTCGATGTTCGGCTATCGCCCGAAGTCGAATTACTGGACTGGCACCTCAAAAGAAGTCGATCGGGACAGCTTCGCACTTTCCCGCCGCAAACGCGTGACACGCGCGGAAGTGCCGCTCGAGTCGCACCTGAAGTCTATGACCAGATAACCGCCCAGGCGGTTGAGATTTACGAGGGGCAGGTTGCCGGGCATGACCGAAGCGCAGACTAAACTCGAATCCATTTCCGATATTATTCAATCGACCGATACCGCTCGAATTGGCCACTTGTACTGGGGCCTTGCCGACATACTTGGCGGCGACATCATGGTGGCGCCAGAACACAAGTTCGGTGGCGGCGATTGGAAAAAGGCGACGCGGGATACGCTCCGGCCTGCCGGTTACAATGAAGCCGGTCTGAAAGATCCGGCCAGCCCCGCCGAGGCGCTATGCTGGTGTGTGATGGTGAGCGCCGTCGAGGCCTGCGATCCGTCAAGTTCGTTCATCGCGTTTTTCTCTCCAGCCCACGGTGATGCGCCAGCAATTCGGCAAATTGCCGGCCCGGTTGAGGACAAGGAAATCGGCAAGCTTGTTATTGCCCGGAAGCTGGGGATGCGCCCGCGCATGATCCCACTGCTCCCCGAAAACGCCGAACTTCCCGCACCAGCCAATGACAATGAGCCGGAACCCACCCCACCAGGAATGCACCCTGATCCGTTCACGCCGGAGGCGGCTGGCGGTCTATTGGGGGACATCGCCAGGTGGATTACCGACACAGCAATCGTGCCCGTCCCCGAGCTGTCCCTATCGGCGGCAATCGCCCTGATGGGTGGACTGTTCGGTGGGAAGGCTCTGACCCCCACCGATGCGGGCGTCAATGTCTATATCACCACCCTAATGGATACAGCCGGAGGCAAGGGCCATCCGCCAAAAGCCATTCGCCAGATAGCTGCCGGCTTGGGCGCCACGGGCAAGGACGCCGTGACCAACGGCGACCATACATCCTATGCAGCGATAGAACGGACCCTGCGGCGCTCGCCGTCCACGGCCATCGTCATGGACGAGTTCGGGCTGACCTTGCAGGACATCAACGCCAAGAACCGCAACAGTGTCGCGGCTTCGATCAGGAAGTTCCTTCTGGCGGTTTATGACCAATCGAACAGCATGTTCGACGGCCGAATCTACGCCAGCGCGGAAACCAAGAAGGATGCCGAACCTATAGCCGGCCCGGCATTAACCGTCTTAGGCATGACGACGACGGAAACCTTGTATGCCGGACTTTCTGAGGCGTCGGTGTCGGACGGCTTCTTGAACCGGTTTCTGTTCGTCACGGCTGGCCGTGTGGATGAGATCCGCCCTCCCAGCCTAAAGCGCGCCCTACGCGTGCCGAGAGACCTGAGCGATGCACTCAAGGAGGCACTCACCCACTTCCCCCAGGCCGACAAAGGTTTGTCGATCCGTAAGCATACGGTGCCGATGGAGGGGGGCGAGGAAGGCCCGGCCTATGCACTGTGGGCGGAAATCTTCCGGTGGCAGAACGACCGCTTCTGGAAGGGAGATGCCCGCAACATCATAGGGCGCGCTGCCGAGAACACGATCAGGCTAGCTACTCTCCGCGCCATATCGCGCTGCCCCGCCAAGCCCGAAGTCAGTCGGGGGGACGTCGCCTGGGCCTGGGGCGTCGTTCATGCATCCATCACGGCCATCCGCGATGGAGTTCGACGCCATATGTCGGAGAGCCCTGCCGACAGGCTCCGCAAGTCCATCCTTGCTCACGTCGAAGAAGCTGGCGAAGGCGGTCTGCCGTATAGCAAGCTGCTCGAGAAGCGGGGCGTTGCGACGGCGGATCATCGCCAACTGAGCGATGCATTGCATTGGCTCGTAGCGTCTGACCAGATTCGGGACGTTAACGGTAGGCCGATGCCCGGCAAGGGGTCTAAGTTCGTTCGAAAACAGGCCGAATAACCGTTCGAACGAAATCGAATTTTCGAACGAAACGGCTCCCAAAGCAGCTTTTTCGTTCGAATTTTCGAGGCGCGTTCGAAGTCGTTTCGAACGGAACGGCGAACAAAAATACCATATATTTCAATATATTATATAAAATAAAATCTCTCGTTCGAGTATTCGAAATATGCTTTTGAGTCCGGCTTTTTGCCCCTCAATCTGCATATCCCAAACCATCTTTCGAATTTTCGAACGGGCACCATCAACCCATGAGGAGATTGGAAATGGAACATCAAATGTTATCTGTGACGCCATTCATGGCAGAAGCGGCTTTCAATGAAGGCCCCGGTGATGCCGACCTTCGGGAAGTGCAAGTGGTCGGAATAATCGAAGGCGTGGACCGCCTTCGATGGGTGTGCATCGAGACAATCGATGGCTGGGAATTCCCCCGGCTAACCGAGGCTGTCCGATGGAAAGCGGAGGCCCGAGCATGACCACCACAACAACCCGCACCCAGACCCAAGAGCCCGGCAGCGACACCGACCGCCCCTTCCGCGGCCGGCGTATGTCGTGGGCCGAGTTTTATCGGATGCGACCAGACCGCCGGCCTGCCAATGATAACGGTAAGGTCGAGCGAGCCGCATAGGGGCCAACCCAACTCGCCGCACGCTGCCAGCCGCAGACCCGCCTGCCCCTCACGCGCGCATTTTTTTCTGGGCTTTGATTTTTTAATCAAAGGGTACGGGCCGGGATTCAAGTCGCCGTCCGGACCGGCCCAGACCCGCGCCACCAAGGGCACGCACGCGTAACCAAAATCACAAGAAAAACTTGGTCCCGGAAAACTGGGCTTTTCGCCCCTTTTGGTGCTCTCACGTGCAAAATGAAAAAGAAAAAGTTTGGTGGCGGGGGCACCGCAAAAGTCGCAGCCCTGCCCCACCGGGACCGGCGGCGGGGGAGCGCGATTCAAAAGCTGTAGAAAAAAGTTTGGGCCTTCGGTGGCGTCTCAGCGCGCCATCTCGGTACGCTTTGATTGACGGTTTCGGCTGTCGACAAAAACACACTGGTAAGGCCGGTAATTAGCCTGCCGGCCCGTCGAAAGCACAAGTTGACATATCCCCTTCCACGCCGCCCAGGAGGAAAACCTTGACTGCAGCACCCAAACCAGCCCTCACCCCAACTCCGCCCATCCCGGCGAACGACAACCAAAAATGGGAATGGCCGGCCTATAGCCGACTTAAAGCCGGACGCCTGATGCGAACGCCCGATGATAATGTTCAAGCGCTTTGCGCACTCGTTAGACTTCGCCGAGACATGGAGGCGACAGGAGGGTGCGCATCATGGACCACGGAGTCACCGGATGCGTCGATCAATGAGGATGTCCAAGTCGGTTACGGCACAGACCTCAAGCGTGAGCGACCGACGCCGGAGCACTTGGTCGCGCTCTACATCGCTGGCAAATTAGAATACCTGCCCTCGCGCGATGGTGAGGTGGTGCCGCACAAGACCGACGGAAACGTTTCCTACCAAATCGAGGATCGGCTCCGCGGACCACGCGGCCCAGCACAGCCCCAATATCCTGCGGAGGTCGAAGCCGAGCTCAATGGGCGATACTCCGGCGCCGCCTGGCCATCCGCTCCCAATGCTGCAAAATCTGCTCGCCACCTATTTTCCGGCGCAATGATGAAGCCAGCAGGAGAGGTGCGGACTTGGCATTCGCCGGAGCATGGGCTGGTCAATAGCATCTACGCCGAAAAGACCCTCGACTACCTGCAGGAAACGCTACCATCTTCCCTATGGAACGTCCTCGATCTATCCGTAGATGGCGCTACCGCTGAGGTCATTGGTGAAAGCCGAGGCCACAACGGAAAGTATGCCCAAACGGTCGGCGCCGAACTACAGCGCCTGGCACTCGAGGCGCTGATCGAGGCTTATGGCAAATACGACAGCCGTTGTAATGCCACCTAATTTAGCGCTCGTGACCTTTACCTAGTGAAGGGGCCAAGCGCTCCTCAAAGCGGCACCCTGGGCGGCACCTCGGGTGCCGCTTCTATTTCGCCCCCTATTTCCCAATCTCCCAAAAATGAGGTGACGAATGCGCAGGTCCGCACTCGGCGACGTGTTCGCACGTCGTCTCAATCTCGAACCCGGACGCGTCGAACGCATCGGGCAGCGCGCCGCCGAAGCTGGATTGCTTCCGGTGACGGAAGGTTCCCGGCGCTATCCGCCCGAGCTTTCAACCGCGGAAGCGGTGACTTTTTTGCTCGCCGTTCTGACCGACGATGGGCTCGGCAAGGTGCCGCAGCAGGTCTCGACCTTCTCCGCCCTCACCGACGGCTCGACCACGCTGCACGCCGCGCTCGCCGATCTCTTCAGCCACGGCCCAGCCCTCGCCGGCGCGGTGCACGGCGACCTGATCATCCGGCTCGATCCAGCCACGGCCTCGCTCACGGCCGGAGGGCACTTCCGGCGGTTCGGCCCCGAGCCACCGGCGGGCGCCGCGGGACGGCACGTTGTGGTGCCGGGCCGGGCCCTCGCGGCCATCGGGCTCGAATTCCAAGGCCGCACGCCGGCAGAAGCCGATGAACTCGTGGCGCTGGCCAGAATCTCGGCGAGCCCCAGCGTGGGGCACGCATTCTCAAACCCAGGATTCAAATGACCATTAAAGCAGTCGAAAAAATCGAGGGAAGCGACCTGTTCGCCTTGCCCTCCAATCCCACGGCGCTAGCCGCCCTGGCTGACTTCGCCGGAAAGCATTTCGGCTATTCAGGCTCGACGCCGCGCAACGCGCCAGAGCGCATCAACCTTTGGCGCGCGGTTAACACCGAACTGGCGGTCCTCAAGGCCCTCGGCTCGGAAGGCGATGACGACCTAGCTCGCCTTGAAAAGGCGCTCGGCATCGACGGCACCGCTCTCGCAGAAAACCCTGACCCGGCGGATGTCGCCCGTGTCTCTAACTCGGTTCGCTCAAAGGCACGCGCTCAATGTGAAGCGCTGCTAGCGACCGGCTACCAACCATAAGAACAGGACTACCTATGACCAATCCTCACCTTGAGACCATCGCAACCCGCGTCGAAGAAATCACCGGCGCGATGGACACCCGCCTCTCGGAAATCGAGAAGCGCTTCGCGCGCATGGCCGATAACGACAATGGCGCGGCACCCGGCACCCGCCAGACCCTCGGATCGATCGTCGCAAACGACAACGAGGTCAAAAAGCTCACGTCGGATTTCCGCGGCCGGGCCGTGGTGAAGATCAACGGTGATCGCGCCGACATCACATCCGGCACCGGCACGGTCGGCTCGAGCACTAGCGGCTCGACCAGCCTGGTTGTTGCGGATCGTCGTCCCGGCATCGTGACGCCACCCGAGCGCAAATTTACTGTTCGCGACCTTCTGCGGCAGTCGACCACGACGTCGAATTTGATCGAGTGGCCCGAAGAGACGGAGTTCACCAATGCGGCCGCCCCGGTCGCGGAAAATCCCGAGACGTCGAAGCCGCAGTCCGACCTCGAATTTGAGATGCGCTCTGCGCACGTGCGCACCATTGCGCACATCTTTAAGGGTTCGCGCCAGATCCTCGACGATTCCCCCGCTCTCGTTTCGTACATCGATCGACGCGGTACTTACGGGCTGAAACTCGTCGAGGAAAACCAGCTCCTGAACGGCAACGGCACTGGCCAGAACGTTCACGGCATCATTCCGCAGGCTACGGCTTATGACACCAGCCGCACAGCGACCGGCGACGACGAACTGTCGATCATTAACCACGCCATCGCTCAGAGCGAAGAGAGTGATTACGATCCGGACGGCATTGTGCTTTCGGTTCGCGATTGGCGCCGCTTGCTCGACGTCCGCGGTACCGACGGCCATTTCCTCTCGAATGGCGCCTTTGGCACGACCGCTCGCCGCGTTTGGGACCTCCCTGTCGTTCCCTCCCGTGCTCTTGCTCCAGGTCAATTCCTTGTCGGCTCGTTCAACATGGCGGCGGAAATCTTCGACCGTCAGGAGGTTGAGTTCCTGATCTCGACCGAGAACGAAGACGACTTTGTTCGTAACCGTTGGACTGGGCGCGTGGAGTCTCGTCTCGCGCTGGCCGTTTATCATCCCGGCTCGTTCATCGTCGGTGATCTGTACAGCACGGGCTCGTAACCAAACAAGGCGGCTATGTGAAGGGTCGAACCCCGGCCGAGAGCGCAACGACGTTGCCGCCGATTGGGAACCTAGCGTCGTTCGCAGGGAACCGGGTGAGCGCGGTAGATCCACTTCGCTTCGGCGTCGGCCCGCCACCCACTGCCCGCTCCATTAACCGGAGCGGGCCTTTTCTTTTTCGAGGAGCTATTATGCCTTACGGGCGCATCGTTCACATCAATCCCGAGCGCGGTTTTGGATTCTTGAAGTCTGACGCCCCGCCATTCGACACCGCGTTCTTTCACTTTTCGGAGATGGCCAAGGCCGGCGTCGCCAGTCCCGAAAAGGGTATGGCCTTCTCGTATCGTATGGGAACGGATTCGCGGTCGGGCCGACTGCGGGCGCTTGACCTGGAGCTGCTGCCGGTGGCCGAGGTCTAGGGGCATCGCGAAGTCTGGGGTCTCACGAGCCCCGCACCGGCGCCGGAATGCAACGCGTGATCCCGCAGGTTTTCGAAAGTTTTTCCCACACCGCACCCCCCATATTTTCAATTGGGGATATGCGCATTTTGGGTGCGCGCCGGTGAGCGGGAAGCGATGCCGGTGAGTTTGAAGGCGCCCCCCTGCCTCACGCAACTCAATTATTCATGGAGATTGAAACATGACCGAAGTCGACGATCTCGCCGACCGCCTCGCCGCGTCCGCTGCTGAGCATAGCGCAGTGCTAGGCAAAGCCGCCCAAGCCACTGCCGAAGCCGTCACACGCTCCCAGATGCAGGCCGCAGACGCCCTCCCCGTGCGCACAAAATCCGACCGCCAGGCCGCCCAATGGATCGCGGCCCACATCGACGGCCGCGAGCGCCGCTTGCAGATCGTCCCGGAAGATATCCCGACGTTCGAAGCCGCAAATGGCGGGGCCTACGCCGCCCTGCGTGCCCTGACCGGTGGAGACTGGACCGTCGATCTGGTCCGGAAGGTTCTGGCCTTTGCAGCCATGCCAGCCGTCGACCGCGAACGTCTGGCCAAACTGGCCAAGTTCGCTGGCTCGCTCGGCGTTCCGAGCATCGCAATTCCTACCCCCGCCTGGCTCGATGAGGCGCTTTCGACGAAACCTCCTGCGCCAATGGCTGGGCTGGCGGCGCTGGTATTGACCGCTGCTCTGTTCGGGATCCCGGACGATGAGGCCCATTGGAACGATTCCGATGGCGCGTAAGACTAGGGGATTCGAAAAAATGGAAGCGCGCTTTCGAGCGCTTCCCGACGAGGTGCAGAAAGATACCGAGGCGGCCGCTGTCCGCGCAGCCGGACGAACCGCCGACCACATGCGCCGCCTTGCCGAGCGTTCGCGCGATACCGGCGCGCTGGTCGAGAGCATCACAGTCACCCCCGCAGGCGGTTCGACCCCGTCATACAGCGCTGGCGGAGCATATGTCGTGCCCCCAGGCGCAGCGGCTGTGACAGCCGGTAACACCAACGCCCGGCATGCGCATTTTGTGGAATTTGGAACGCATGACGCACCCGCGCAGCCGTTCTTTTTCCCCGCTGTCAGAAGCAACAGGAAGCCCGCCGCGCGCGCCATCAAGGCTGCGGGAAGACGGGCCATTAAGAAAGCAATGAAGAAATGACCACTGAACGAGATCGGTTATTGGTCCTCGTTGAGGCGCGGGTCAATGACCTTGAAAAGGGCATGCGCAGGGCGACCCAATCGACACAGCGCGCCCGAAGAGACATCGAGAAAGAGGCCGACAAACTTTCGCGGAACCTCGAAACGAAAATGGCCAAGGCCGGCCGAGGCTTCTCCGGGGTATCGGGGGCATTCGGTGCGGTTCGTGGCGCGCTGGGCATGGCTGGGATAGGTCTTGGCGCGGGAGCCATCGCCAACCTTACCTCGGAATGGTCCGATCTGAATTCTCGCGTCGCCAACGCTGTCGGCAGTATGTCGCGTGGTGAAGAGGTCATGGGCCGCATTACCGAGATGGCGCGCCGGTCCTATTCGTCGCTCGGACAGACCGCCGAGGCATTTCTTCAGAACTCCACGGCCCTCACCGAACTGGGTTATAATACCACCCAGCAACTGAACCTGACTGAGGCACTGAACAACGCCCTGGTTATCTCCGCGACACGCGGTCAGCAGGCGGATAGCGTCATGCGGGCATGGTCGCAGGCATTGGCTCTCGGCGAGCTTCGTGGCGACAATCTCAACTCGGTAATTCAAGGCTCTTCGCGCCTGACCAAGGCCCTGGCTGACTCAATGGGCGTCTCTACGAACGAGCTCCGCAAGCTCGGATCAGAAGGCAAGATTACGACTTCAGTGATGTATGGCGTAACGAGCCAGTTGGAGCAGTTGCGACGCGAAGCCGATGAAATGCCCGCGACGTTGACGGACAGCTTCGTGCTGCTCGGCAACTCGGTGATGCAGTTCTTCGGGCAGATCGACCAGGCTACCGGCGCCACCAGCTGGCTTGCCGGGGAAATCATCCTCCTCGCCGACAGTATCGAGGAAGCCGCTCGACGTTGGCAGGAGGGCGACGTCCCGGTCCTGAAGTTCATGGAAGCGGCCGCCGGTCTTTCCCGCGAGCTCGGTATTCTCTCCGAACAAGTCGAGGATAACCGCGAAGAGTTCGAAATCCTCGACGAAGCCGTTGGAGACGCCAGGCAGCGGCTCATTGAGATGGCTGCAGAACTCACCCTCCTGGAGAACATGAGGGTGTTCGCGCCGGAGCTTCCAGGCGAAATTCAAGCGGTGGTGGACAAGCTCCTGCTGGGCGAATCCAGTGCGGAGGAGGCACGCCTTGCGCTTCTCGATCTGGCCAGCACGAACCCCGATTTCGGACTGGTCATAGGGCAGTTGGCCGGCGTTGCGGCTGAAATCCGAACTGTCACAGCCGCCGCCAACGAAATGCACGCAGCATTGAATATGCCCGGCGGCCCGACTGGTGACGGCGCTGGCCGTGGTGGTGCAGGTGCATCGCGAAGGGCGCGCATTGAAGCCGAAGAGGCCGCGGCGGCATACCTCGCCGAGCAGGACCGCCTGCTCGGGCTCTCGCGAGAACAGTTATCTCTTGAGCAGGCCATCGCGGCCGAGAAGGAGCGGGCCGCCGCGGCCGGCGTGACGCTGGGGGATGCCGAGGCGAAGCGTCTCGCTCAAATGCGCCTGGCCCAGTCGGCGCGGTCGGGTGGAGGTGGAAGTAGCCCCGTCGATCGATTTGAAGAGGCCATGGCCAGGCAGAGGCAAGCGAATGAGCTATTGGAAATGGAACTGACCCTGATGGCGCAAGGAACACCATACATCGGAGAGGCGACCAACGTGATGGATTTCATAAAAACGCAGGTGAACGCATGAGTGCGTATATTGCTGCTTGCTATCCGGGGCGTGTCGAGATGGTGAGCGATGGAGCCTCGTTTGACTTTGATGGCAAGATCGAAGCCATGCGGAGCAAGATTACACCCAGTGATCTTCTCCCCCTGGCGGTGGTCGGCGTTGGCGTCGTGGGCGACATCGCCCTGTTGAAGGTTGCCGTCCTGGAGGCAACGCAAGCCTGCTCGACTGTCGATGAAGTCATCGAAAGGCTACACACCGACCTCCCGCGGGTCGAGCGCCGGTCGACTCCCTCTTCGATTACCATCGTCGCCTTTTCGGAATCGTCGGGCGGCCAGATATGGGAATACAACAACGAGCGAAAGACGCTCCGGCCCTATTGGGATTCGCACGCAATCGGGCCGGAGCTATCCATGGACGAGATGAGGGCATCGGGGGCGGACATTACCCAAAGCTTGCGTGAGGGTGGAGTGCGCCTCCTGGAAGCTATGCGCCGGAAGCCCTGTCAGCCTGTCCAAGAGGTCCCCTTCGGCCACTACGTGGGGGGCCACATCGACTGGTGCGTGGTCGACAAGAACGGCGTGCGCATCGAGCGAGTGCATGAATGGCCCGACGTGGTGGGAGAGAAGATTGAGGTGGCTTAGCTGCCCCTTAATCCTCGTCGTCTGGCATCTCGATCGGCTCAAGGCCCTGCATGGTCCTGACTCGATTGGCAACGGCGACCGTCAGTTTATCCCATATGCTTTCGATGGCCTCAGCCGCCTCAAACATGGATTCGTGAAGATCGTACTCGTCCATCTCGGATGAGAAGTCGTCGAAGGTCTGCGCGCCAGCTGATACGGTGCGGTATAACTTCGACGCCTGATCTATGGTGAGAGTGTCGTCCTTGAGGACTTCGGCCACTTTGTGGGCAAAGCTCTGTGCGAGGTCGCCATGTTTTTTGAGTTTCTCGTACCAGTCCATACCCTATCCCCCTCTCGGCTTTTTCTTAGTCCGGCGCGGTAAATCGCCCTCCGGTCGCGGATCCGGTTCGCGATAATTTCGTGGCATAGGCCATCGTTCGACCTCCGGGACGTAGAAGCGTTCGCCCTGGAAGTGAAGATGAAGGGCGGCTGTATAGAATGCATCTTGAAGTGCGTTATGACGTCCAGGCCGTCGGGGTAGGCCTATGCGTCCTACGCAGTCATCCAGCTTGTTGCCCTGACCTTGCCATACAGTGCGAGCATGTTCCAAGGTGCAGAATTGCGGCACATCAATAGGGGCGTGCCCGGCCTTACGGAATTCGCGTTGAACATAGTGCATGTCGTATCGAGCATTATGCATGACCAGTGTATCGCCCCACTCAAGAAACGATCGCACGTCATTCGCGTGGTCCTCGAATAGATCCTGAAAGCGCGTTGTCCAGTTATCCCAGCCATGAACTTTCTCGGCCTCAGGACTGCTATTCTTGCGAGGGTCGAAACAAAGATAGAGCGATCGCTGGATGATGCGATTGTTCTCGAAACATAGGGCGGCAATGGTGACGATTTTTTCCCACTGCGTGACGCCGGTTGTTTCGGTATCGAGAACGATGAACCGCGTAATGCCCTTTGCGATTGCTGGTGATGCTATAGCCATATGATCCCCCAATGGGGGAATTCAAGCACCCGCCCCTGCTGCTGTCCAGCCCTTAATCCCGTAGGGCCACACCGGCCCCGCCCGCCGTGTCTCCGTCATCGAGAAACTGCACGCCGGCGGCTTCCAGGGCGGTGCGGATGGCGGTGAGGGTGGTGCCTGTTGCCGCGAGCAGCGGCCCGTTCATCTTTTCGAGCCTTTTCACTGTTTCGACCGAGATGCCGGCCTCTGCGGACAGCCTTTTTTGGTCCCACCTCAAAATCGCTCTAGCGGCCCTGATCTGCTCCGACGTCAGCAAAAGACACCTCAAGTGTAAAAATATACATTCTATAGTTGACACCTTGCGGGCATCACATTACACATAAGGTGTAATCACAAGCACCGCAAGGAGCAACACCAATGCCGAACCTGATTCCGGCGCCAGCCGAATGCTTGCCCACCTCCCGCCGAACTATTCTTGCGGCACTCGCGGGCCTGCCGTTGCTTGGGGCGCTTCCTGCGCTTGCAGCATCCGCCCAAACACCGGACGATCGCATTGCGTTCGCCTTACGGGAGATCGAGAGCGCTATGGCTGAAAAATACCCTGGATGGCGAGTACAGGTATTGCATCATGTGGCGCGCAGCCAGCGCTTCAAGAATGGCGGTTTCGCCGAGGGCGAAATCACACACGAGGCGGCACTGCTCTATGTCTCGCAGGAGAAGTGGGGAGCAGAGGAGGCGAGGTACTTTGTCAATCACGTCCCCAAAGAGGGTACAGCAGCATGAGCCGCACCATACTTCAATCGACCGCCGGTGATCTCGAAGCCCTCATTTCGATGTATCGTGGCGCCCGTTTTTCCGACACCACAATGGAACGAATGGGAGATATTGAGATCAACCTGTTCGAGAAGGCCACCAAATCTCCAGCCAATGACATGGCAGATCTGACCGCGAAGGGCGTAATTCTGAAGTTGGCGATCAGGCAGGAACTGGCCACTATCATCGAGGAGCTGGCAGCATCGCTTGCCGCTGACATCGAGCGGATGGCCGCCTAACCGAATCGGCGGGCGGGGCATTACGTGCGGATTCTCCTCTAAACTACCGCCTCGCTCGCCGTACCTTTTGGTCCCGCCGTCTGGATCGGCAAGCGACTTCTAATCGCCTAAAGTGCGTTCGACTCGCACCGGGATCGCCAACACAAAGCCGGGGTTTCCTCCTCATTGTCCCCGGCTGGACCCCATCGCAGAAATGCGGTGGGGTTTTTCATGTCGCCATGTCTCCAATATGTCGCCAGGATTCGCCGGAGACAGTCGGAATCGCCGGAAATCCGGGGGCTATTTGGCAACAAATGGAGACATGATTTTGGCGGATCAGGACACCAAATTATCTGTAAGCTATTGTTTTTGCTAGATAATTTAGTGGAGGCCTCGACCGGAATCGAACCGGTGTGCACGGATTTGCAATCCGCTGCGTCACCACTCCGCCACGAGGCCTCTGAACCGGGCTTGTAGAGCAATTCCGGAGACTTGCGCAAGCACCGAAGGCGAGCATCCTAAATTTTCTGAATTCCATGCATCCGATGGCGCGCCCGCAGCGCTCGCCGCTGTCACATAAGCGTTCGATTCGGCTGCAAAGACTTGCCCCAGTCGGGAACTGGTGGGGGCCCGAACGGTTATGGGCGGAGTACGAAGCCGTACGCCCCCGTGATCGACGGTCAGCAAGGAGCTCCGAAATGCAGAGCAAACTCATTCACGATGCCGATGGCGCGCAGACCTATGCCATCATTCTCGATCTCGGGGACGAAGTGATGTCGTGTCTTGAGACCTTCGCCACCCAGAAAGGCCTCAATGCTGCAAGCTTCAAGGCTATCGGCGCGTTCGAAAAGGCTACGCTTGCTTTCTTCGACTGGCAGGAAAAGAGCTATTTCAAGATCAATGTGAGCGAGCAGGTGGAAGTCGCGTCCCTGACGGGAGACATCGCGATGGGTCCGGACGGGAACCCGGCCGTCCATGCGCATGCGGTGCTCGGCACGTCGGATGGCCGCGCGATCGCCGGGCATGTGACAAGCGGCATCGTGCGGCCGACGCTGGAAATCATCCTCACCGAGGCTCCCACTTATTTGCGCAAGCGCTTCAATCCGGACGTCGGCCTCGCGCTGATCGACACCGCGCTTTAAGACGCGTGCGTCCTGCATTCCTTACTATCGTCTATTCGACCACAAACGCCTCACGGCGCTGAATTCGGGCTCCTGCATGCCCGCGGTGCCCGCGGCGAGCCTTTGGGCAGCCGGGTTGCGGCCGACACATGACTGCCTCCTCAATGCTCAAGCAGATGCATTCAATAGAACCTTGGCTCATTTACGCGTCATCAGATCTCTGGAACCATGGTAGAAGCGGCCGCCTCACCAAGGGGGACAGTTGCGATGCTGATCGATCCGCAGATTATCGGCTTGATTCTCGCTGGCGGCGGCGGGCAACGGCTCGGAGGCGTGCGCAAGGACGACGTCAGGCTGGGCAATGTGCGGCTTTTTGATCATGTCCGCCGGCGGCTGGCGCCGCAATGCGCGGCGCTTCTCCTTTCCGTCGAGGCCGGGCGAAATGCGGAAGACGGCGACGTCGTTGTTCTTCCCGATTCTCCTGATGGGCTCGCGGGACCAGCGGCCGGGCTTTTGGCCGGCGCGAAGTGGTGCGCCGAGCGCGCGCCGGGGGCGCTGCTGGTGTCGGTGTCGGTGGATACGCCGTTTTTCCCCGCCGATTTCGTTTCCCGCGCCTTAGAGCTGCTCGCTGCCGAGTGCGGCTGCTTGGTGGGCGCCTATGACGGCCGGGACTATCCCACCAATGCGCTCTGGCGCCCCGACCACCTTTTGGCCCATCTCGTCACCATTCCCCCTGCCCCACGCGGTCCGCGGCTACGCGACATCCAGTCGGCCCTAGGCGCGCGCCATCTCGACTATGCCGACGGGGTAGCCGCCAATCCCTTTGCCGGCATCAACCAGCTGTCGGACTTGCTGGCGCTCGACCTCCGGCTCAAGACGGAGGATCGATGAATGGCAATTTGGGGGTTGGCAAGCGCAATCAAATTGGCTAGATGATCGCCACCTGCCGAGCAGGCTACCACGTTCCCCGGTAGCTCAGTGGTAGAGCAACCGGCTGTTAACCGGTTGGTCGCTGGTTCGAATCCGGCCCGGGGAGCCACTTTTCTCATCCAATTCAAATCCGAGACTGTCTCCGTCAGAGGCTGGCCGCTGCGCTTGCTGCCGGAACCAGCCTGGATCGATGGCCATGCGTTCGCCATGGCGGGTGAGCTTTTCGCGCAAATCCATGAATTCGGCCTGGGTCCATCCGGGGGGCTCGGTAAGGACCAGCCAGGCGTCGAGATAGTCGGTGGGCGCGTAGACGTGGCCGAAGCCGATGGGTGAGGTCTGGGCGAGAGCCATGTCGAGCAGGAGTTGGAAGAAGGTGACGACCGGATACCAGTTGAGCAGCGTCGAAATGCCGGGCGGGCGTTCTCCCGACAACCATTCGGGCGGGCGGTAGAGCATCGTGGGTTCGAAAAAGACGATGGGGTCGCTTGGGTATTGCAGATAGAGGATCCGCGTCGGTCCCCAATCGGGGCCGGCGGCTTGGAGGACCTCTCCCTGGCTGGCGAAGCGTACGGTCGCGCCTTCACCGAAATTGGGAAGCCACCAGGGGGAATCGGAGTCGCGATTTTCGGTGAGATTGCGCCAGGTCACGCTGGCAAAAGGCGGCCCCACCCAGAGTGCGCCATCGAACGGATCGCCCAGAATATCGTAAAGCGAAGCGGAGGCTTGCGAGCTGTAGGCGCCTAGGCTCAGGCCATGCAGGTAGAGCTTGGGACGGGATCCCTCCGGCAGGCTGGTCCAGTGTTCATAGACGACGTTGAACAGAGCCTGCGCGGCGGCAACGCCCACATCCGGCTCGGTGACCAGCGACAGCCAGCTCGTGAGATAGGAATATTGCAAGGCGACGCTGGCGACATCGCCGCTATGGAGAAATTCGAGCGTATCGATTGCCGCCGGATCGACCCAGCCGGTGCCCACCGGCATGATCAGCACGAGGACCGATTTTTCGAATGCCCCTACCCGCTGCATTTCGGCAAGCGCCAATCTGGCGCGGTCGGCCACCGTTTCGGCCGAACGCAGGCCCACATAAACCCGCAAGGGCGTTTCGGCCGGCCGGCCTGTCATCGCTTCGATTTCTTCCCGCGTGGGGCCGGACTGCACATAGGCGCGGGCGTCACGGCCGATCGTGTCCCAAGCAATAAGCGAGGCGGCACTGCCCGAGCGCAATGAATCGGCGGGCGGCGGCTCCTGGCTGCCGGCGAGCTGGTCGAATTCGGCATAGGTCCGATCGGCGGCGGCGAGAATCCAGCGTACGAGCACGCCGTCAACGATCGTGCTCGAGAGAACGGCGACGATGATGATTCCGCCGATCAGCGCCACGCGCGGGGGGACGATGCGCGCCAGCCAATGGGAAACGGTTTGAACCGCACGCACGATCAGCGTTCCCAAACCCACCAGAATCAGCGCCGGCAGCATGGCAATGAGGGCGATGCGCACCGGCTCGTGACTCTCGACTGGCGCCATGCCCATGCCTATGCGGATCGAGTTCTGCCAATCGGTCGATATCCAGAGAAACGCCAGGGCAAGCAGTCCCGCGCCGCTGAGGAGCACGATCCTCACCCATTTCGACCAGGGCTTGTCGCGCGCGACGAGGCCGAGATAGTCGAGAAGCCATTCTATGAACACCCCGACTGCATAGCCGGCAGCGAACACGCAGCCGCTTAGAATGCCCTGCAGGACGTAGTGGCGGGGAATGAGGCTCGGGGTCAACGAAAGAGCGAAAAACACAAGGCCCAAGAACAGGCCGCCGGTAGACGTCCAGCCCATATCGCGCGCGCCCTGCCCGATGGCACGAAGCGAGCGCCAGATCCGGTGGCCAGCGCTTGAGCGATGCGTCTCCGGGCGGCTCTCGGTGTCGGTCATTTCGTTATGCCAGAACGTTCTGCGCCAAACTGATGGCGCCCCAGAAGATCGCAACGGCGATTCCGACGCCCAAGAGCCCGACGACCGTGCCGATGACAACGCCCAGCCCGTCGCGATTGATGCGTGAGACGCAAATTATCGCGATTCCGACATTGGGAACGGCGTTGATGAACGGGATGGGCAGCGCCATGGGCAGGCTGATCAGCATGACCAGCAAGCCGGTGGGGATCTTAGCGCTTTCGCCGGCCAGGGCTTCGAGACGAGGGCGCGACAGCCGGGCCAGCAATCTGGCGAGAAAGGCGAGCCGTTCCATCATGCCGGTAATCATCTTGCCTGGGATGCGCCGCGAGCTTATCCACCGGCCCAGCCGCAGCGGCTTGCCGAGCATCATCATGGTAGAGACCGTGACGATGGCTATGCCCATAAGGACGGCATAGCCCGGCGGTCCCCAGATCATGCTCAGCACGCTCAGGAGCAGGATGACGACCGTGTGGGAGTGGGTGCCGAGCAGGTCGACGAGTTCAACCACCGACAAGGCGCCGTCGGCGTTGCGGGCAGCCATTCGGACATTGGCCGCTATGGCCTCGATCTGCAGTTCAATCGGGGTCAACGCTTAGCCTGCCGTCGCAACTCCTTCGGACTGGCCTCTTGGTACGTGCTGCACCTCGTGAATTCAAGCTGTAAGGCGCGGCTCCTCGCCCAGACGTGAAGAAGGAAACCCCGACGCCCGAAATTGTCCGATGATGGGATTTGCATGGCGGAGTCGTCGGCGGGGAACCAAAGCCGGTATCGGGCATTCCAGCCACAGGAGCGCAGAAGTCAGTCGGTGGCCGCCCCTGCCGACGGGTACAGCGATGGGAGGGTCCTTTACCCCTGCGCCCGGCAACCCACCGGCATTGCGCCGAAACCCTGAACGACACTTTCCTGGCATTGCCTTGCCGGGCAGTGAGCGATTGCCCTTTAGCTGGAGATAATGATGGCTGAAAAGAAGCTCGAAAACCTGTTCGAAGATACGTTGCGCGATATCTATTATGCCGAGCGCCAGATCCTCAAAGCGCTACCCAAGATGGCCAAGGCTGCAAATTCCGAGCAGCTCGCCGCCGGCTTCGAACAGCATCGCGAGGAAACCGAGACGCATGTCGAGCGGCTCGAGAAGGTGTTCGAGATGCTTGACAAGCGGGCGCGCGGGAAGACGTGTGACGCCATCCTCGGGATCATCGAGGAAAGCAAGGAAATCATGGACGAGTACAAGGGCAGCCCAGCCATCGATGCAGGCCTGGCATCGGCTGCCCAAGCGGTGGAGCATTATGAAATCGCCCGCTACGGCACCCTCGTCACCTGGGCAAAGCAGCTTGGAATGAACGACGCCGCGCGGCTTCTCGAGCAGACGCTGGCCGAAGAAAAGGCCACCGACGAAAAGCTCACGCAATTGGCAGAGACAGAAGCCAACCCTAAGGCGGCCTGATGATCTGGGCGCCCCGATCTGGGGCGCCTTTTCTTTTTCAGGTGGGTTCTACGGGATCGGTGTGCCGCCCCATATAGGCCTCGTCGAGCTCGGTGATGACGTCCTCACCCTTTTCCGGATCGATACGCCTGAGGATTTCATCGATCTTTGCCTCGACCCTGTCGCTCCCTTCTTTCGATTGCGGGGAGCCGACGAACAGCAGCAGGGCCAAGCCGCCCACCTGCCACATGAGCTGAAGAAATTCGGACTGCCAGTTTTCGAAAGTGCCTTCCAGCATCTGGAATGCGTATTGCGAGACTTCTATGGGAGCGTGGTGATCCTGCTGTTCACCAACATAGGTGAACCATCCGAACAGCCAGTGGCCTGCCGCTGAAATCAAGAAGAACCCCAGCGTCACCCAAAGGTAGCTGTACCGGCCCCAAAACGATAGTTTCCGCATCTCCAACTCCTCGATGGAAACAGTGGCACAGCAACGGAGCGGACAAGGCTTGGTTCCCGCAATTGGAGGTTGTGCAAGCGTTCACATTCAGAACGACGCTCTTTAAATCGCCCCGCGAAAGGCTTATATGTGGCCGCGCAGTGCCGGGCCCCTCTGGCGTAGCGCTCTTGATCGCTGCGTGATGTCGGAACTGTTCCACCCTACTATGGAGAAGGTCCGGCGATGGATTTCGCATCATTCTTTTTGGGCACCTTTCTGGACACGCCTGTCTGGTTCTGGTTCGCCTTTCTCGCAGTCGTCATAGCTATCCTCGTCCTTGATCTCGGCGTGCTCCACAAGGAGCAGAAAGAGATCAGCGCCAAGGAAAGCTTCATCCTCTACGGCATGTACGTGATCGTGGCCTGTGCGTTCGGCGCATGGGTCTGGTATGTGCGCGGCTCCCAGGCGGGGCTCGAGTTCTTTACCGGCTATATCATCGAGCAGTCGCTCGCGATGGACAACATCTTCGTCATCGCGTCGATCTTTGCGTTCCTGGGCGTGCCAAGGCTCTATCAGCACCGCGTGCTGTTTTGGGGCATCATCGGCGTGCTGTTGTTCCGCGCCATCCTGATCGGTGCCGGCGTGGCGCTGGTCCACGCGTTCGAGCCGATCCTGTTCCTGTTCGGCGCCTTCCTCGTTTTCACTGGCGCGCGCATGTTCCGCAAGGTCGAGGAAGACGACGACATCGAAAACAACAAGATCCTCAAGTTCCTGCGCAGGCACTTCCGAATTACTCCGCAGTTCCACGGCACTAAGTTCCTGGTCGAGCAGCCGCATCCCAAGACTGGCAAGATGGTGCTCTGGCTGACCCCGCTCGCAGTTGCGCTGCTGATGGTCGAAATCGTCGACGTCATCTTCGCCGTCGACTCGGTGCCGGCGATCTTCGCGATCACGCAGGATCCGTTCATCGTCTACACCTCGAACGTGTTCGCGGTGCTCGGCCTGCGTGCCTTGTTCTTTGCGCTTTCGGCGGCCATGGCCCGGTTCCGGTACCTGCAGACCGCTCTCGCGATCGTTCTGATCTATGTCGGCATCAAGATCTTCCTCGTGCCGCTGGGCTACCACATCCCCACCCTGCTCTCGCTGTTCATCACCGTGGGCACGCTGGCGGCGGGTATCGCCTATTCGCTCTGGAAGACGCGCAACGATCCGCCGCTCGAAGAGCAGGACAAGCCCATTTCCCCTGAGGAACTCAAGAGTACCGACGCGCCCAACCCCTGATCGGGCGCTTGACGGCTCTCCGGGGCGGTCGTAAGTCTGAAAAACCAGCGCGGCGCAGTGTTCCTGCGCCGCGTATCTTTTTGGACGTCCGTCATGACCACCACGACCGCCGCGGCACCCCAGCCGGCACAACAGACCACTTCACTGTGGGTCCTCTTCGCCATCAGCTTTTCGCACCTGCTCAACGATTTGATGCAGGCGCTTCTGCCGGCGGTTTATCCGCTTCTGGCCCAGCTCTATGATCTCGACTTCACCCAGATCGGGCTGATCACGCTGGTCAATCAGATGACCGCCTCGCTGCTGCAACCAGTGGTGGGCTTCTACACCGACAAGTACCCCAAGCCATATTCGCTGCCGATCGCCATGGGGTTTACCCTGTGTGGGCTCTTGCTGCTTTCGAGCGCCGGGAGCTTTCCATTGCTGCTGTTGTCGGCGGCGTTGATCGGGGTCGGGTCTTCGATCTTTCATCCCGAATCGTCGCGCGTAGCCCGCATGGCTTCAGGCGGACGGCTCGGTTTTGCGCAATCGCTGTTCCAGGTGGGCGGCAATCTGGGCACCGCGATCGGTCCGCTCATGGCCGCGTTCATCATCATTCCCCGCGGGCAGGGAAGCGTCGCCTGGTATGCGGTAGTCGCCTTGACGGCAATCATCGTGCTTTCTGCCGTCAGCACCTGGTATGCCGGTCAGCATCGGCGGGCCGGGTCACGGACCGTCGTCAAACCGCGCACAGGTCTGAGCCGCAATGCGCTGATCGGGGCCTTTGCCATCATCGCCGTGCTGCTGACCAGCAAGTATGTCTACATGGCGTCGATGACGAGCTTTTATGCCTTCTTCCTCATCGAAAAGTTCAGTCTCGATGCTTCGAGCGCGCAGCTTTGCCTCTTCGTCTTTCTCGGCGCTTCGGCGGCCGGCACCTTTCTGGGTGGCCCGATCGGCGATCGCGTGGGGCGCAAGGTGGTGATCTGGGTGTCTATTCTCGGCCCCCTGCCCTTTACCCTCGTGCTGCCCTATGTCGGGCTCGAAGTTTCTATCGTGCTCACCGCGCTGATCGGTTTCATACTCTCGTCGGCTTTCGCGGCCATCGTGGTTTACGCACAGGAGCTGTTGCCTGGCCGTGTGGGCATGGTTGCCGGGTTCATCTTCGGGTTTGCTTTCGGCATCGGCGCGCTGGGGGCGGCGACGCTGGGCGTGCTCGCCGATAGGACAAGCATCATTTTCGTGTTCCAGATCTGCGCGTTTCTGCCCATCGCGGGCCTTCTGACCGCATTTCTGCCCGACACGTCGAAAAACAGGAGCGCTGCGTGAGCGAAACCGGCGAAAATTCCATCACCCTCACCCGGACCATCGACGCGCCGACCGAGGAGCTGTTCGGGGCCTGGACCGATCCGGCGCTGCTCGAACAATGGCAGGCCGACACCGTCGAATTCGAAGCCTTCGAAGGGGGACGCTTCCGGTTCGAAACGGCCGATGACGAGGAGCCGGAAACCGTGCACGTCGTCACCGGCACACTGGCCAGTTACGAACAGGATCGCAAACTGGTGGAGCTTTGGCACCACGAGGGAACGGACGCCTCGGAGGACAGCACGCTGATTGTCACCTTTCGTCCGCTCGATGCCGATCGCACGGAGATCAGCATCGTCGAGATCGCCGAGGTTCATGCCGATCCGCAATCGCGCATCTTCTCGCTTGAGGCCTGGGACGAGGCCCTGAGCGCGCTGGCCGAGCTGCTCGAGTAGATTTCCACAGCATTGGCCGAGGGTTAGGGACCTGCCTCTTGCGACGGCAGGCCAAGCGTATAAATCGGCGCTTATGGATCTGTTTGCAGTGATTTCCGACCCTACGCGGCGGCAGATGATCGACATGCTGGTTGGGGGCGAACTGCCCGCCGGCGCTTTCGTCGCGGCGTTTCCCAACATGACTCAGCCTGCCATTTCGCAGCACCTCAAAGTGCTGCGCGACGCCGGAATGGTGGAAGTGAGAGCCGACAAGCAGCGGCGGCTATACAGCCTCAAATCCGACGCCCTGGCCCCGTTGCGCGATTGGCTGGCGCCACACGCGCCTGCGGCCGCAACAACAGCCATCGAAACGGTCGAACCTGCCCAAGCGAAAAAGCCAAAACCCAAAGCCAAGCCCAAGCCCCTTCCGGAACCTGAGCTTACCCTCGACCTCTTCGGTTAAAGCCTTTTCAGCACCCCATAGACCTTCTCGGCCATTTCCTCTGGCGTTTTCGTTGCGCCGTGGAGGGTGATGTCGGCGCGTTCGGGGACTTCGAACGGGCTGTCGATGCCGGTGAAATTGGTGATCTGGCCGGCGCGAGCCTTGGCGTAGAGCCCTTTGGGGTCTCTGGCTTCGCAGACCTCGAGGGGCGTATCGACATAGGCTTCGAGGAAGCGGATGTCGCCGGCGATCTCGCGGGCGATGCGGCGCTCGTTGGCAAAGGGCGAGATGAACGAGACGATGACGATCAGCCCGGCATCGGCCATCAGCCGCGCCACCTCGGCCACGCGGCGGATGTTTTCCACCCGCGCGGCGTCGGTGAAGCCGAGATCCTTGTTGAGCCCATGGCGCACATTGTCCCCGTCGAGGATATAGGCGTGCTTGCCTTCGGCGGTGAGGCGCTTTTCCAAAAGGTTGGCGACCGTCGACTTGCCCGAGCCCGAAAGGCCGGTGAACCAGACGATCTGCGGGATCTGCCCCTTCATGGACGCGCGAACCTCGCGATTGACGTCGAAGGACTGGTAGGAAAGGTTGCGCGCCCGCTGCAGGCCAAAGGCGATGGTGCCCGCCCCGAGCGTCAGATTGCCGATCCTGTCGATAAGGATGAACCCGCCGGTCAGCCCGTTGGTCTTGTAAGGATCGAAGGCGATCGGCTTGTCGGTGGCGATGGTGACCGTACCGACCTCGTTAAGCTCGAGCCGCTTGGCGGCGGATTTTTCCAGCGTGTTGACGTTGGTGCGGTGTTTGAGATCCGTGATGGTGGCCGGCACGGTCTGGCTGCCGATCTTCAAGAGATAGGAGCGCCCCGGATAGGCCGGCTCCTCGGCCATCCAGACGAGTTCGGCCTGGAACTGATTGGAAAACTCCGGCGTCTGGCCGGGATGGGTAAGCACATCTCCACGCGAGATGTCGATCTCGCGGTCAAGGACGAGCGTTACCGCCTGCCCGGCGACGGCTTGTTGCAGATCACCATCCATGGTGACGATGCGCGCGATCCTGGCCGGCTTGCGCGAGGATGCGACCAGCACCTCGTCATCGACCTTTACCGTGCCCGAGGCGACGGTGCCGGATAAGCCGCGGAAGTCGAGATTGGGGCGGTTGACCCACTGCACGGGAAAGCGAAACGGGGTTTGCGTGCGGTCCTCGTCGACGGCGATCTCTTCGAGGTAGGGCAGGAGCGGCGATCCAGTGTACCAGGGCGTGCGTTCGGAAGTGGAAACGATGTTGTCGCCGCGCAAGGCCGAAATCGGAATGGCCGCCAGCGAGGCAAAGCCCAGATCCTTGGCAAAGGTCCGGTATTCGGCTTCGATCGTTTCGAACACCGCCTGGCTGTAGTCCATAAGGTCGATCTTGTTGACGACTAGGACCACGTGTTTGACCCCGATCAGGGAGAGAATGAAGCTGTGGCGGCGGGTTTGGGTCAAAAGCCCCTTGCGCGCGTCGACCAGCAGCAGCGCCACATCGGCGTTGGAGGCCCCGGTCGCCATGTTGCGGGTGTACTGCTCGTGACCGGGCGTGTCGGCAACGATGAATTTGCGCCGGTCGGTGGAAAAGAAGCGGTAGGCCACATCGATAGTGATGCCCTGCTCGCGCTCGGCGACGAGGCCATCGACCAGGAGCGAGAAATCGATCCCCTCCTCGCCCACATGGCGGTTGCGGCTGTCGTTCTTGAGCGAAGCGAGCTGGTCGTCGAGGATGAGCTGGCTGTCGTAAAGCAGCCGACCGATCAGGGTGGACTTGCCGTCATCGACCGAGCCACAGGTCAAAAACCGCAGCAGCGATTTGTCGGTCTGCTGGGCGAGCCAGAGGTCGATATCAGTATCGGCGGAGGGAACCGAAGCAGAGGAAAGCGTCATAGCTCGTCCTTTCTGGTCGCGTTCGCGAACCGCAAAACCGGTTCCCATCCATCGGGTCGAAGCCCGAGGACGTGCTTTTGCTGCGAACGCTCCATCAGAAATACCCTTCCTGCTTCTTCTTTTCCATCGAACCGGCCTGGTCACTGTCGATCAGCCGCCCCTCGCGCTCGGAGGTCCGGCTGGCCTGCATCTCCATGATGATCTCGGGGAGCGTGGCCGCATTGGAACGGATGGCGCCGGTCAGCGGATAGCAGCCGAGCGTTCTGAAGCGCACCACCTGCTCGGTGGGGGTTTCTCCCTCCTGGAGGCGGAAGCGGCCGTCATCGACCATGATCAGCGTGCCCGAGCGCTCGACCACGGGGCGCGGACGGGCGAAATAGAGCGGCACGATGGGAATGTCCTCGGCGTAGATATAGGTCCAGATGTCGAGTTCGGTCCAGTTGGAGAGCGGGAACACCCGCATGGATTCGCCGGGCGCCAACCGGGTGTTGAACACCCGCCAGAGTTCGGGGCGCTGGTTCTTGGGGTCCCAGGCGTGGTTGGCGTTGCGGTGCGAGAAGATGCGCTCCTTGGCGCGGCTCTTTTCCTCGTCGCGCCGCGCGCCGCCGATGGCGGCATCGTACCCACCGGCCGAAAGCGCCTGACGCAAGGCCTGGGTCTTCATGATGTCGGTATAGGCCGGGCCGTGGTCGAACGGATTGATCCCCTGGGCGACGCCATCGGCATTGGTGTGCACGCGCAGCTCGAACCCATACTCCTCTGCCATCCGATCGCGGAAGGCAATCATCTGGGAGAACTTCCAGGTGGTGTCGATGTGCAGCAGCGGGAACGGAATGCGGCTGGGATAGAACGCCTTGCGCGCCAGATGCAGCAGCACCGAGGAATCCTTGCCGATCGAATACATCATCACCGGCCGCTCGAAACTCGCCGCAACCTCCCGGAATATCTCGATGCTTTCGGCCTCAAGACGGGAAAGATGGCTCAGCGGAGTGGGAGCGGTCATGGCGATTTTCTTGTTAAACGGGGACGTTTTGCTGAGGGCAGACATATTTCGTTTGCGGTAGCCAAACAACCGCATGCAGCGCTCCTCCGCCCGCTCCAGACGCCCCCTTTCTCCTCTTCCCCACCTCGGGCACCGGAAAATTCCAGCCCCGCTCGATCGACGCCAATTTCCCATTCCCTGCGGTGGCAGGAGAGAAAGTTTTTTCATGGCAAGGCTTGCGGCGCATTCCACTTCGCACGGCGCTCGAGGCGAGGGATGCGCAATGCTATTGCCGTCGGCCAAGGGAGTCGTGGCAGAGCTTTGCGCCACACGCTCACAAAGTGAAAAAGCCTATCTGCCAAGGCCTTGCGCCTTGCCCGGTACCCGGCCGGGCTTTACCATCGACGGCCTCTCCCACCAGCACTTCTCAGGCACCATGACCCGCTATCCCGACATTACAGCAGCCATTGGCAACACCCCGCTCATTCGCCTCAACGCTGTCTCGGAGGCGACCGGATGCGAGATCTGGGGCAAGGCCGAGTTCCTCAACCCTGGGCAGTCGGTCAAGGATCGCGCCGCGCTTTATATCATCCGCGATGCGGTGGCGCGGGGCGCTCTCGGGCCGGGCGGCACGATCGTCGAGGGCACGGCGGGCAATACCGGAATCGGATTGGCACTGGTCGGCAATGCCATGGGGTTCAAGACGGTCATCGTCATCCCTGAGACCCAAAGTCAGGAGAAAAAAGACGCCATCCGTCTCGCCGGCGCCGAGCTGATCGAGGTTCCCGCAAAGCCCTACAAGAACCCCAACAATTATGTGAAGGCCTCGGGGCGCCTCGCCGAAAGGCTGGCATCCGAGCTGCCAAACGGAGCCATCTGGGCCAATCAGTTCGACAACGTCGCCAACCGGCAGGCGCATGTGGAAACCACCGGGCCGGAAATCTTCGCGCAGACTGATGGCAAGGTCGATGGCTTCATTTGCGCGGTGGGCTCGGGTGGAACGCTCGGTGGGGTGGCCATGGCGCTCAAGGAGCGCAACAAAGACATCCAGATCGGGCTGGCCGATCCCGAAGGCGCGGCGCTCTACAGCTATTATACCGAGGGAGAACTCAAATCGTCCGGGGGATCGATCACCGAGGGCATCGGCCAGGGGCGCATCACGGCGAACCTTGCGGACCTTTCCGTCGACCATGCCTGCCGCATTCCCGATGCCGAGGCCCTGCCCTACATCTTCGACCTGATCAGGCAGGAGGGATTGTGCCTGGGCGGGTCGTCTGCCATCAATATTGCCGGTGCGGTGCGGCTGGCGAGGGAACTTGGGCCGGGCAAAACCATTGTTACGGTGCTTTGCGACTATGGCAACCGCTACCAGTCGAAACTTTTCAACCCGGCCTTCCTGCGCTCCAAGGATCTGCCGGTGCCGGAATGGCTTGAAGCCGACCCCACGGTCGACGTCAATTCGGTGCTGGAGGCCGACGCACAATAAAGAGACGACGTGGATCTCGTCAGGGTCATCACCGACAATTTCAGCTTCTGGGCAGCGCTCTATATAGCCAACTACGTGCTGGCCTTCGTATGCGCGGCCCGCGAGATCATGAACTCGCGGACCTCGCAAGGCACCATCGCCTGGCTGCTCTCACTACTGATCCTGCCGTTCCCCACGACGATCATCTACCTTATCTTCGGCTGGAAGTTCTTCGACGATTATGCCGAATCCCAGATCCATTCCGGCCGGAGCTGGCGTCTGGCGCGGTCCGAGGATCTGCGCATCGTCGATCGCGGCACCAGTGACGACTGGCCGGTGCTACGCAGGGTCGCCGAGCTGCCGTTTCTTTACGGCAACGCGGCGAATCTGTTGATCGACGGCGAAGAGACCTTCGCTTCAATCTTCGACGGCATCACACGGGCCAAGGACTATATCCTCGTCCAGTTCTACATCATTCGCGATGACGATCTGGGACGGCGCTTTGCCGATGCGCTGATCGAGCGCGCCAAGGCAGGGGTGCGCGTCTATGTGCTCTATGACGATGCCGGCACCCACGCGCTGCCCAACAGCTATAAGCAAAGGCTGCGCGATAGCGGCATTTCCATTTACGGCTTCAATCACCGCCATCCACTGCTGCGGTTCTATGGACTGACCCGCATCAATTACCGCAATCATCGCAAGAACGTCGTCATCGACGGGCTGGAGGCTTGGGTCGGCGGCCATAATGTCGGGGATGAATACCTCGGCAAGGATCCCAAATTCGGCCGTTGGCGCGATACGCATGTGCATGTGGCCGGCCCCGCCGCGCTCGCTTGCGTCCTCATGTTCCGGGAAGATTGGCATTGGGCCACAGGCGAGGACCTTGTCGTGCATTATCCCACGAATGTGCCGACACCCGGCGACCAGCCGATCCTGGTCATGCCCACCGGCCCTGCCGACAAACTCGAGGATTGCGCCATCGCCTTTACCGAGGTCATTGCCCGGGCCCGCGAACGGCTTTGGATCGTGAGCCCCTATTTCGTGCCCGGCATCGAAATTCAGACCGCTCTCTATGCCGCCTCGCTGCGCGGCGTTGACGTACGAATCCTGCTGCCGCGCAAGCCCGATCACATGATCGTCTGGCTGGCGAGTTATGCTCATGCGGACCAGATGGTCGAGCATGGCATCAAGGTGCATCGCTATGAGCAGGGCTTCCTGCACCAGAAGGTCATCTTGTGCGACGACAAGATCGCGGGCGTGGGCACTGTCAATTTCGACTACCGCTCGTTCAACATCAATTTCGAGGCAACGCTCTGGTTCACGCATCCGGACATGATCGCCAAGATCGCGGAGATGCTCGAAACCGATTTCGCCGCCTCCTATCTCACCACCGAGCGAAACCTGCAGCGCCGCAACTTCCTGTTCCGGCTGGTGTGCCAGGGCGCGCGGCTGTTCTCGCCAATTCTTTGAGGCTCGCGGGGCCCTCAGTAGATCGGTGGAGCGTAAAGCAGGCCGCCATTGACCCAGAGCGCATTCTGCCCACGCAGCAGCGGCGCCCCCGAGCCGCCGCCGAAATGGCGGGCATAAATCTCGCCGTAATTGCCGACGCTGCGGATCACATCCCGCATCCATGTGGGTGACAGCCCCACCGGAGCGCCGACATCGCCTTCCACGCCCAGCAGGCGCCGAATTGCCGGAGTGCGCGCTGAAAGCATAGAATCGATATTGACCGAAGTGACCCCGTATTCCTCGGCGTTAATGAGCGCATAGAGCGTCCAGAGCACGATGGTCTTCCACTGCTCGTCATCGTCGCGCACCACGGGGCCGTAAGGCTCCTTGCTCAGCCGCTCGGGCAGGATGGCATGCGACGAGGGCTCGGGCATCGACCTGCGGATGGCTTGCAGCCAACTCGCCGGCGCCGTTATGGCATCGCACTGCCCGGAGCGATACGCGACCGCCAAATCCTCTCGGTCTTCGTAGAGTAATTCGTCGTAGCTCAGCTGGTTGGCAAAGAAGAACTCCTCGAGACGGCGCGAGGAATCCGAATTGGAGGCCACGCAGAAGGTCACGTCCTCGAGTTCATAGGCCGAAACGACGCCGAGCTGTTCGGGCACCATGAAAGCCTGGCCGTCGAAGAAAGACGTCGCGACATAGCTCGCCCCATAAAGGGTATCGCGAGACATCGTCCAAGGGGCGTTTCGGACCACCAGATCGACCTCGCCCATTTCCAGGTGCGCAAAGCGGCTTTGCCCGGATAGCGGGCGGAACGCCACCTTGGATGGGTCTCCGAATACCGCCGCGGCTATCGCGCGGCATATGTCGACATCGAAGCCCGACCATAAACCTTCCGGGCTGACCTGGGCGAAACCGGGTAAAGGATTGGTCGCCGCGCAAATGACATAGTCACGGGCGCGCACCGTCTCGAGCGTGGAGATGGTGAAGGGCACGCTGACACGCGACTCTTGCGACTGCGCCATGGCCGCGGTCTGACTGCCGAGCGGCACCGCCATCGCCAGGGCCGTACCGGCCAGCATCCGCAAAAAGCGCGAAAATATGAGCAAGATCAATGCGGCGCTAGCCGTCCCTTTCAATGAAGGCCATATTGGCACGGTGCTTTGCCGGGTCAAGGCAACAGCACCCCTTCTCCCCGGTCAATTGTCTGCTCACCGCCGAAATGCAAAAGGCCGCGCCCCTCCAGGGTGACGACGCGGCCCTCGCAAGCAATGTTGCTGAAATTAATGCAGGATCTGGCTGAGGAAGAGCTTGGTGCGCTCGTGCTGGGGATTGGAAAAGAACGCTTCGGGCTCGTTTTGCTCGATGATCTGTCCCTGATCCATGAAGATTACCCGATTGGCGACCTGGCGCGCAAAGCCCATTTCGTGCGTGACGCACAGCATGGTCATGCCATCCTCGGCAAGCTGAACCATCACGTCGAGCACTTCCTTGATCATTTCAGGATCGAGGGCCGAGGTGGGCTCGTCGAACAGCATGATCTTGGGGTTCATGCACAGCGAGCGCGCGATCGCCACGCGCTGCTGCTGACCGCCGGAAAGCTGGCCGGGAAACTTGTTGGCCTGCTCGGGGATTTTAACGCGCTCGAGATATTTCATGGCCATTTCCTCGGCCTGGGCCTTGGGCGTGCCGCGCACCCAGATAGGTGCGAGCGTCAAGTTCTGGAGGACCGTGAGGTGAGGGAACAGATTAAAGTGCTGGAACACCATGCCCACGTCCCGGCGCACCTCGTCGATGCGCTTGAGGTCGGAGGTCAGTTCCACGCCATCGACGACGATATCCCCTTGCTGGTGCTCTTCGAGCCTGTTGATGCAGCGGATGAGGGTGGACTTACCCGATCCCGAGGGACCGGCGATGACGATACGTTCACCCCGCATCACGCGTAGATTGATGTCGCGCAGGACGTGGAAATCGCCATACCATTTGTTCATGTTGACGATGTCGACAGCCACGTCGGTGTCCGACACCGTCATCTTGGTGCGGTCGGCCTGCGGCGCTTCCATGGTTGCGGTCATGGTTATCTCCTGTGACCGGTATGCAGCCGGTCTTCCATATAGATTGAGTAGCGGGACATGCCGAAGCAGAAGATCCAGAAAACGAAGCCGGCGAAAACATAACCGGTCACGGCATCGGACGGGAACTGCCAGGCGATGTCCGAGCCGGCGGCACGAACGGTGTTGAGCAGTTCGAAGATGCCGATGATCGACACGAGCGTTGTGTCCTTGAACAGGGCGATGAACGTGTTCACGATGCCCGGGATCACATGCTTGAGCGCTTGGGGCAGGATGATGAGCGCAGTGGTTTTGACTTTACTCAGTCCCAACGCATAGGCCGCTTCACGCTGGCCTTGCGGAATGGCCTGTAAGCCGCCGCGAACCACTTCCGCCATATAGGCGGACTCGAAAAGGCAGATGCCGATGATGGCACGCAGCAGCACGTCGGTGTTTGTACCCTGCGGCATGAACAGCGGAAACATCACCGAGGCCATGAACAACACCGAGATGAGCGGCACGGCACGCCAAAGCTCGATGAAGGCTACGCAGAACCCCTTGACGATGGGAAGCTTCGACTGCCGCCCCAAGGCGAGCAATATGCCCACGGGCATCGAGACGATGATGCCGATCAGCGAGATGATCAGCGTCAGGGTTAGCCCACCCCATTGGCGGGTTGGCACTTCCTGCAGTCCTAAAACACCGCCCGCCATCAGGAAATAGGCAACGAACGGATAGACGCCGAAGAACAGGATGGCGGCCAGCCGAGTAAAAGGTATGCGCGGGACCAGCAACGGGAGCAGCAAGATGATGCCGATCACGAACATCAGATTGATGCGCCAAACTTCCTCAGCCGGGTAGAAGCCGTAGATGAAGAAGTTGAAGCGCGCCTGGATGAAAATCCAGCAGGCGCCGACCCCTTCGAAGCGACAGGCTTCACCGCGCAGCCCCTCGGGATCGGCGAATACGGCGTTGCCAATAAGGAAGTTCCAGACCGGGATCAGTATCCAGATAACCAGGGCCAGCCCCAGTACGGTGAGCACCGAGTTGAGCGGGGAGGAGAACAGATTGGCTCGCATCCAGGCGCCGATGCCGGTGGCTCGCCGCGGGGGCGGCAGGGATTCGGCCATTTGGGAGCGAACGAAAATGGGAGATGATTGACTCATGGCTTAGCGCTCCACCAGCGCAACGCGCGAGTTGTACCAGTTCATGAACAGCGAGGTCGTGAGCGAGAAGGTGAGATACACCGCCATCGTCAGGGCCACGATCTCGACCGCGCGGCCGCTCTGGTTGATCGCGGTTCCCATGAACACGTTGACGAGTTCGGGGAACGCAATCGCCGCGCCGAGCGAGGAGTTCTTGGTGAGGTTCAGATATTGGCTGGTCAGGGGCGGAATGATGATCCGCATGGCCTGGGGTATGATAACCAGCCGCAGCCTGTCCCCATCCTTGAGCCCCAGCGATGCAGCCGCCTCGACCTGACCGTAGTTGACGGCCTGGATACCGGCACGGACGATCTCGCCGATAAAGGCAGCCGTGTAGACGACAAGGCCGATGACCAATGCCGTCAATTCGGGCGGCACGACGAAACCGCCGGTGTAGTTGAAACCGGTGAGTTCGGGCACGCTGAAGGCGATCGGCACCTGCAGGGCGAAATAGGCCAGAACGGTCGGCACCAGGATAATGCCCAGCAACGGCAAAAGCACGGGCAACCGTTCGCCCTTTTCTTCCATGCGCCGTACGCGGCGATGGCGCCAGACCAGGGCAATGATCACCGCGACCACGAAGATGCCGAGCAGGATCAGGAAGCGCTGATCCGACTGCAGCAACGGGAGATAGAGCCCGCGCTGGTTAAGGACGACGCCGAGCGGAAACTCATAGCTCTGCCGCACCGCCGGCATGGCGTTCAGCGCCAGGAAGTACCAGAACAGAAGTTGCAGCAGCAGCGGCATGTTGCGGACAACTTCCACATAGACCATCGCCAGCTTGCGGATCAGGAAGTTGGGCGAAAGCCGCGCCACACCGATGATGAACCCCAAGATAGTTGCCAGCACGATGCCGACCACGGCTACCAGCAACGTATTCAGAACCCCGACGATATAGACATCGAGATAGGTGGAGCTTCTGTTGAACGGAATGAGCGAAAAGCCGATATTGAAACCGGCCGTTTGAAACAGGAAGCCGAAGCCTGTGGTCCTGCCCTGAGCCGCCATATTGGCGGCTGCGTTCGATTGCAGCCACCAGAACAGCAACGCAACCGCTATGAGAAGCGCTGCCTGATAGAAGATGGCTCGCGCTGTTGGATTATAGAAAAGCGAAGGATCGATGCCAGATCGGGCGGCCACGCCCGATCGCTTGTCCGAGACATCTGTCATATTGGTCCCTACCTGCCGGATACCCCAATGGCGCCGGCGGCCTTGCCTTGAGCATTTGCGCGCTTTCAAAACGCGCCTGCTCCAAGGCTCTGTTCGTCACGCTTGCCGAGCGGAAAAGTGCACTCCACCTTTCCTCGAGCGTTTCAGCCGCGCGATTATGCCAGTCCGGTAAAAATGCCCGGGCGCCATATGGTGCCCGGGCCAAAGCCATCGGCGATTAGCGGATCGGCGGGGCGTACATCACGCCGCCTTCGGTCCACAGATTGTTGATGCCGCGCGGAATCCCGATCGGGGTGTTTTCGCCAACATGGGCCTCATAGACCTCGCCGTAGTTGCCGACGTGCGAGATGATGCGATAGGCCCAGTCGGTGGGGAGGCCGATCGGCGTGCCGAAATCGCCTTCCACGCCCAGCAGGCGGCGGATTTCGGGGTTGTCCGAACCAAGCATCTCATCGACGTTTTCCGAGCTCACGCCCAGCTCTTCGGCGTTGACCATGGCGAACAGCGTCCACTTGGCGATATTGAACCATTGGACGTCGCCCTGGCGCACGGAGGGGCCGAGAGGCTCCTTGGAGATGATCTCGGGCAGGATGATGTGAGCGTCGGGATCGGGGAAGCCCGAACGCTCGGCAGCGAGCGCGGACGCGTCGGTGGTGAACACGTCACAGCGACCGTCGAGATAGGCCTGCACAACTTCGTCCTGGTTGACGAACACGACGGCGTTCGAAAGATCCATGCCTTCGGTCGCGAAGTAGTCGGCGGCGTTGAGTTCGGTGGTGGTGCCCGATTCAATGCAGACCGCGGCGCCGGACAGCTCGGTGGCCGAGGTCACGCCGGAATCTTCGCGGACCATGAAGCCCTGGCCGTCATAGAACATCGTGCCGGTGAAGCTGATGCCGAGATCGGTATCGCGGCTCATCGTCCAGGTCGTGGTACGCGAAAGCACGTCCACATTGCCGTTGGCAAGGCTTTCGAAGCGGACCTGCGAGGTCAGCGGCGTGTAGCGAACGGCGTCGGGATCATCGAAGATCGCGGCGGCCATTGCCCGACAGAAATCGACTTCGAGGCCGGCCCAGTTGTTGTTGTCGTCCGGGAACGAGAAGCCCGGAACGCCTTCGGTCACGCCGCACTGCAGGTAGCCGCGCTCGGTGACCTCGTCGAGTGTCTGCGCGAACGCGACAGACGAGGTGCCGGCGACTGCGGCTACCACTGCGCAAGTGATCAGCTGTTTTTTCATAGTTTTGCCTTTGTTTCCTAGCCCTTTTCGATCGGTCCGGGACCCTCCCGCCCGACCCGTTGGTTTCGCCTTGCGGCGAGACAGCATCGCCCTATTGCCATCGGGCGTGTTGCTGGGCAGCATCGAACCCCAGTTTTGCTGTTTGCGTCAAGGCCAAATACGGCACCAAAATAGTCACTCCTGACCGAGCGCCTAATTTGACAGCAACAGTACTGACCTATTTCGCCTCCAATATCGTCAGGGTAACATGTCAGATACGGAAAAGAGCCGGCAATTTCAGTCGCATAGGGACACTTTCCTCACCCATGGTGGGCGCGATCCTGCCCACCAGCACGGTTTCGTAAATACTCCCGTTTATCGGGGCAGTACGGTGATTTTCCCCAGCTTGGAGGCACTTGACGACGCCACCATCCGCTATCGCTACGGACGTCAAGGCACGCCGCTGACCGACGGGCTCGAGACGTTGGTCACTGGACTTGAAGGCGCTGCCGGCACGGTTCTCACCCCCTCCGGCGTGTCGGCAATTTCCTTGGCGGTCCTTACGTGTTTGTCGGTAGGCGACGAACTTCTGATCACCGACTCGGTCTATGAGCCGACCCGCATTCTGGCCGATACCGTGCTCAAGCGGATGGGAATCACCACCCGCTATTTCGATCCGCGCATCGGCGGCGGCATCGCCGACGTGATTTCGGATAAAACTCGCGTGGTGTTCCTTGAAAGCCCGGGCTCATTGACCTTCGAAATTCAGGATCTGCCCGCCATCGCCCAGGCCCTCCAGGGCCGCAATATCGCGATTCTCGTCGATAATTCCTGGGCGACGCCACTCTTCTACCAGCCGCTGTCGCTCGGTGCCGATTTCGTCATCCACTCGGCGACCAAGATGTTTGTCGGCCATTCGGATGCGATGATGGGAACCGTTTCGGCCAATGAGGCGCATATGGATGTATTGCGACGCACCCATCGCACCCTGGGCCTCATCGCTTCGCCCGACGACAGCTATCTGGCAACGCGCGGCATGCGCACACTGGGTGTGCGCATGAAAGAGCATGAAGCGCGCGCGCTCGAACTCGCTTCATGGCTGGAAGGACTGGATGGGGTCGAGGTACTGCACCCCGCCCTGCCCTCGCATCCCGATCACGCGCTGTTTGCACGCGATTTTTTAGGGTCGGGCTGCCTGTTCTCGATCATCCTGCCGCCCGCGCCACGCACCGCGATCGCCGCGATGGTGGACGAGATGGAGATCTTTGGCATGGGGTATTCATGGGGCGGGTTCGAAAGCCTCATCCTGCCCTCAGACCCCAAGCGCATCCGCACGGCGGTGCCCTGGGGTCACGAGGGCAATTTGATGCGCATCCATGTGGGCTTCGAAGATCTCAACGACCTCAAAGCGGACCTCGAAGCCGGTATTTCGCGCTATCGGGCTTCCGCAGGCCGTTAAGGTCTGCGGAACCGGCGCATCAGCGGCTTGAAGGCTTTAAACATGCGGTAGTTGATCTTGCCGTTCTCCATCCGCATGCCCCAACGGCGGGTCACGAAATAGTCGCGCACCAGAATGGCGCTTGCCAGTCCCACGAACGAACCGGCGAGAACGTCGGAAAGATAGTGATCGCCAACGACGATACGGCTCAACCCGATGGCAAAACCAAAGGCGATGATCCAGCCGTGGAAGCGCCGGTTGACCAAGGTGTGCAGCGCCAGGGCGAAGGCGATTGCGGTGGTGGCGTGGCCGGAGGGAAAGCTGTGAAAGCTCCAGTGCATGCTGAACGGCTCGAGATGGAGCACTCCCAGTTCCTCAAGATACATCGGCCGCGCGCGGCCGATGAGGCGCTTGATGATCTGAACGACGATTCCGGAAAAGGCGATCGTTGAAAACAGATAGGCCGAAAGCGAGAAGATGCCGCGCACCGCCCAGGCCCAACTGTAGGAGAGCCTCACCCGCATGGCGATCGCGCCGCCGACGACGCCGACCAGCGTGGGAAACAGCAGCCAGTCCGATTTCCCGAAATCGGTGACGAAATCGAAGAAGGCGCGCTCGTGGTCCGGCCAGTTCTGGAGCGCATCGAGTACGGGCGCATCGAGCAGCACCGCCGTCGCCAATAGCCCAACCAGGGTCCACAATGGCCACCAGAACAGCACCTTGGCCTGTTGGTGACGCTCTCTGACGGCTTTGAGCCAGCGAACCGTGAATGTCTCGGGGGCGAGCACTTCTTAGACACTCCATCATTTCGTTCACAGAAGTCCGCCGCCGCCGTGAACACGCCTTGCCCTGCCAGAAAAGAATGTGTATCGCAACAGCATTGGCCAAGTCGGGGTATAGCTCAGCCTGGTAGAGCACCGGTTTTGGGAACCGGGGGTCGCAAGTTCGAATCTTGCTGCCCCGACCATTGGCCATGCGAGGGAAAACGACAATGGTTGCACGAATTTATCGCCCGTCCCGCAACGCCATGCAATCGGGCAAGGGCAAGAGCCAGGATTGGGTGCTGGTGTTCGAACCGGAACAGCCGCGCACCATCGAGCCGCTGATGGGCTACACCTCCTCGGGCGACATGAAGCAGCAGATCACGCTGCGCTTTGAAACCCTCGAAGAAGCCGAATCCTACGCACGTCGCGAGGGCATTGCTTATTTCGTCCAGCCCGCGCAGGAGCCCACCATCAAGAAGGTGAGCTATCCGGACAATTTCCGCTACGACCGCAAGACGCCCTGGACGCATTGATCAAACCTATTCGGGTTTCCGCCGAATCGGCTGATGGTCTTACCGGTCGGCGTGGGAGGTTCGGCGGCTGGATACCTATCTGCTCATCGTCATCCTTGGCGCCGTCGTCGCGGGCTTCATTCAGGGGCTCGCGGGCTTTGCCTTTGCTCTTGTCAGCCTGAGCATCTGGGCCTGGGCTGTTGATCCGGCACTGGCTGCGCCGATGGCCGTGTTCGGATCGCTGGTCGGGCAAGTGGTCACGCTTCCGATCGTGGGACGGCATTTCGACCTCAAAGGCATGATTCCGTTCGTCATCGGCGGTGTGGTTGGCGTTCCCCTCGGCATCTGGCTGCTTGGGGTTCTCGATCCGCTGGGCTTCAAGTTCGCGCTTGGCGTTTTCATGGTGGTCTATTGTCCGCTCATGCTGTTCGTGCCGCATGATTTCCGTTTGCGCGTCGGAGGCCGATGGGCAGATGGAATCGCCGGATGGTTTGGTGGCATCTTTGGCGGTTTGGGAGGAATGGCGGGCCCTATCCCCACGCTCTGGTGCACGTTGCGCGGCATGGACAAGGACACCCAACGCGGCATCATGCAGGGGTTCAATATAGCCATGCATGTGTCGACGATGGTTGGTTATTTTCTCGCCGGATCGATCATCACTAGCCAAACATGGAGCTACTTCGCGCTCATATCGGCGGCGCTCGTCGTGCCGGCATTGCTCGGCGCGCTGCTGTTTCGACGCCTCGATACCCGCGCCTTTCGCCGGCTCGTCCTCGTCCTGCTGTTCATCTCGGGTCTGGTCCTCACCGCCTCGACCGCCCCGGCGATCTTCGCTCGATAACAGCGCCTCGCTCTACGCCGATGGCGGCGTGGGGCGCAATCCAAGAAAAAAAACGCGACGTATGGTCCCCCAACCATACGTCGCGCGGGAGGAGTTCGTCGTCTCCGCGGCACCTCAAAGGGGCGCCGCGGAGAAATCGGTTAGACCAGCAGCGCCTGTGCCTCGACAGGGCCTAGCGCGTCCGGGCGCTGGCATGTGGTCGTTAGCGTGATTGCCTGCCCCATCTCGGCGGATTTGAGGATCGACGTCATCACGTCCACTCCATGGAGCGTGGTTTCCAGCGAGCAACGCGGCTTGCGCCCGGCATCGATGGCCAGCATCATGTCGGCCAGCCCCGCCGTGCGGTAATTGGCGAAGGGGGGGCCTTCTGGCCGCTCCCAATTGGCGACCCCCAGCGGGTGCTTCCAGGGCTCGACCACCTCCCGAAAGCCGTTGCGCCGCGCGAGCACCAGTTCACCGCCGAAGAAATTGGGATCGGGAACGTAGAGCGAGCCGTCGGTGCCGTAGATTTCCATATTCGAGTGCTGGTGCGCCTCCACGTCCCAAGACGCCCCTAGCGTCACCAACGCTCCGTTGTGGAACTCGAGCACCGCATGGATGGTGGTCGGCGTTTCAACCGAAACATATTGCCCCCGTCGCGGTTCGCTCGAAATCTCGCGCCGATCGCGCGGTGTCGAGGCAATCGCAGTGACACGCCGCACCGGCCCGATCAGGTTGATGAGATTGGCCACGTAATAAGGTCCGATGTCGAGTATCGGTCCTGCCCCGGGTTTGAAAAAGAAATCGGGATTGGGGTGCCAATGCTCCATGCCATGGCTCATCACGTGGCACGTCCCGGCGACCACGCGGCCGATAGCCCCCTCATCGACCAGGGCACGGGCCTGCTGGTGTGCTCCGCCCAAAAAGGTGTCCGGCGCGCAGCCAACCTGCACGCCATTGGCCTCGGCGGTCTCCTTCAAATCCTCGCCTTCCTCAAGCGTAAGAACGAGGGGCTTTTCCGAATAGGCGTGCTTGCCTGCCGAGACGATGGCCTTGGAGATCGCGTAATGCGCCTCGGGAATCGTTAAGTTGACGATCACGTCGACGTCGGGATTGGCCAGAAGCTCGTCGGGCGTTTGTGCCGTCACCTTGAACTCGGCAGCCCGTGCCTGAGCCGCTTGGGGAAGAATATCGGCGATCGCCCGCACTTCGATCCCCTTGAACAGGGGCGCGAGCTTGAGATACGCCGCCGAAATGTTGCCGGCACCCAGGATGCCGACGCCGTAGGTCTTGCTCATTTGGTCGTCCTAAAGGGACTTCGCCGCCGCGATCGAGCGCGACGCAAAGCGTTCCAGATCGTTGGGATTGTCGTGTTCCATCACGAAATATTTCGCGGGCGTCCTGTCTCGGATCGAAGCGAACAGTTCCTTCCACGGGACAGTGCCGTGACCGAGGTCGGCCCAGCCATCTTCGTCGGTGGCCTCGCCCTCAGCCGCTATGTCCTTGAGATGCACGGCCACGATGCGATCCGCATGTTCCGCGATCCAGCGCTGGGGATCGTTCTCACCACGCACCACCCAGGCCACGTCCATTTCCCAATCGATCTCGGGTGCACCCTGGAGGATGATGTCCATGGGCGGCCGACCCGAGGCGGTCGGCCAGAATTCGAAATGGTGGTTGTGCCAACCGAAACCGAAGCCCTGGTCCTTGTAGAACTTGCCCAACTCGCCAAGTTCCGCGGCAAGAGTCACCCAGTCTTCTTCGGGCTGCTTCCACTTGTCGTGCGGGATGGCAGGACAAAACAGCGTCTTTATGCCGATGGTTCTCGCCGTCTCGACCGCCTTGGGCTTGTCCCGCAATTGGTCGAGCCCGAAATGACCGGTCGGCATGGTAAGGCCGTTTGCGTCGAGATCGGCCTTGAGCACCGACGGATCGGCGTAGAGCCCGCCGTAGCCCTCGACCTGGGTATAACCGAGCCGGGAGAGCAGCTTGAATACATCCGCTACAGGCGGAAAGTTCCGGGCGCTGTAGAGCTGAAAGGAAAAGTCGGTCACTTGATACTCCTAGATGCGCTCGCCGCTGGCGGCATCGAATATGGACGCCCGGGCCGGATCAAAGCCGAGCCGGATTTTCTGGCCGGTATCGAGATCGAGTTCGCTGTCGGCGCGGAAGGTGAAAGATTGTCCGCCGAGCTTGGCCCAGGCGATGGTGTCCGAGCCCATGGGCTCGACGATCTCGATTTCGGTATCAAAGCTCACCGGCTGGCTGACCGCCGCATCCCCGACGACCACATGTTCAGGCCGAATACCGAGGACGACTTTCGCCTTGAGATTCTCGTTGCCCGGTTCGAAGCCATAGCGCTCGACTGGCATTGTCACGCCGTCGGCGGTAACGGTGCCGCCGCTCAACTCGCCATTGATGAAATTCATCGATGGTGAACCGATAAAGCCGGCGACGAACAGATTGACCGGCCGATTGTAGATTTCGTGCGGCGTATCGAGCTGCTGGATGATACCGTCACGCATGATCGCGATACGATCAGCCAGCGTCATCGCCTCGATCTGGTCGTGAGTCACGTAGATCATGGTGTTTTCAAGCCGCTGGTGCAGTCGCTTGATCTCAACTCGCAAGTCTGAACGAAGCTTGGCGTCGAGGTTCGACAGTGGTTCGTCGAATAGGAACACGTCCACGTCCCGCACCAGCGCCCGCCCGATCGCCACGCGCTGGCGCTGGCCACCTGAAAGATTGGCAGGCTTGCGCTCGAGCAGCGGCTCGATCTGGAGCATCTCAGAAGCGCGTTGGACCCGCCTCTCGATCTCGTCCCGAGGCAGTCCCGCAACCCGCAGCCCGAACGAGAGGTTCTTCTTTACGCTCATCTGCGGATAAAGCGCATAGGACTGGAACACCATGCCGATGCCCCGGTTCTTGGGCTCTTCCCAGGTGACGTTCTTGCCCGAGATGAAGATTTGTCCACCCGAAACGTCGAGCAGTCCTGCGATGCAGTTGAGCAGCGTCGACTTCCCGCACCCTGACGGGCCGAGCAGCACCAAGAATTCGCCCTGCTTGATGTCGAGGTTCATCTCCTGGAGAACCTGGACGGCTCCGAAGTTGAGAGACAGGTTGCGGATCGAGACGGAAGTTTCTGTGTTCGTTGTCATTATGCCTTACCCTTTAACCGCACCCGCTGCGACGCCACGGACGAAAAGGCGTCCGGAGACGAAGTAGACGACGAGCGGCACGAGGCCGGTCAGCATCGTGGCTGCCATGTTGACGTTGTATTCGGGGCTGCCCTGCGCCGAGTTGACGATGTTGTTGAGCTGTACGGTCATCGGATAGTTCTGGGTGCCGGCGAAGACGACACCGAACAGGAAGTCGTTCCAGATCCCCGTCACCTGCAGGATCAGCGCCACGACGATGATCGGCAGGCTCATGGGCAGCATCACTTCGAAAAAGATGCGCCAGAATCCGGCCCCATCCACGCGAGCCGCCTTGAACAGTTCGGGCGGGATCGAGGCGAAATAGTTGCGGAACAGCAGCGTCAAGATCGGCATGCCGAAGATGGTATGCACCAGGATCACCGCCCAGATGGTAGCGAAGATGTTGAGTTCGCGCGTGATCATCACCAAGGGATAGATCATCACCTGATAGGGGATGAACGAGCCGAAGATCAGGATGGCAAAGAAGATTTCCGAGCCCTTGAACTTCCAGTTGACCAGCGCGTAGCCGTTGACCGCCGCAACCGCGGTCGAAACAATGACCGAGGGGATGAGGATCTTCACCGAATTCCAGAACCCAGGTGAAAGCCCGTTGCAGGTTAATCCCGTGCACGCCTCACTCCAGGCTTTCACCCATGCTTGGCCGGATAATTCCACCGGCGGGGCAAAGATGTTGCCGAAGCGGATCTCGGGCATGGTCTTGAACGAGGTCACGACCATGACGTAGAGCGGGAAAAGGTAATAAAGGCACGCGACGAACAGGATCGAATAGAGCACGATCCGCTTGGGCGTGAAGAACGGCTTGGGCCGCGGCCCATGTGGTCCATCGAGCGCCAGATCGCCCTTGACCGCGTCCATTGCGACATGGGTGGAAAGCTGCGCGGGATTGCTCATGACTTCCTCCCCCGTCCGCCGAATTCGAGATAGGCCCAGGGCACGATGATGATCAGCACGGTGACCAGCATCATGGTCGAGGCGGCCAGCCCCTGCCCGATATTTCCGGCCGTGAACATGTAGTCGTAGACGTACTTGGCCGGCACTTCCGACGAGATGCCCGGCCCGCCATTGGTGAGCGCGATGACCAGGTCGTAGAGCCGCACGATGCCCGATCCGGCCAGCACCACGGCGGTGACCAGAACCCCGCGCATCATGGGCAGTATGATGAAGATATAGGTTCGCCAGGTGGGTATGCCGTCGACCCGCGCGGCCTTCCAGATTTCCTCATCGACGCTGCGCAGCCCGGCGAGCATGAGAACCATCATGAAGCCCGTGCCCTGCCAGAGACCGGCAATCAGCAACCCATAGAGCACGAGGTCGGAACGCGCGATCCAATCCAAGGTGAACCATTCGAACCCCAGGTTCCGCATCGTCCCCTGCAGGCCCAGCGTGGGGTTCATGATCCACTGCCAGACGAGTCCCGTCACGATGAACGAAAGCGCGAACGGGTAAAGCATGATTGTGCGGAAGGCGCTCTCGAAGCGGATTTTCTGGTCCATCAGCACGGCCAGCAGAAAACCCATGGAGAGCGTGAAGGTCAGCGAGAGAATGCCGTACCAGAAGAGGTTGGTCACCGACACGTTCCAGCGCGAGGTGCCGAACAGGCGCTCATACTGCTGGAAGCCGACGAAGTCGCCGGTCGGCAAAAGACGTGAATCGGTGAACGAGTACCAGATGGTCCACAGCGTGCAGCCGATGAACACGACCAGCACCGTAGCGATCATTGGGGTTGCGGCGATCTTGGCCGAAAGATTGCGGGTGAACATCTGGCGCACAACACGCCCTATCCCGCTCTCCTCCCTGGCACGCTCGCCTTGAGCCGTAGCGTCAGTCAAGGTCGATCCCTCCGTTGAGGCGGACAGCGGCCAGCCCGAGGAGGCAAGCCGGCCGCTGTCCAGTCAGGCGACGCGAATGCGCTTAGTTGGCGCTTTCGATGATCGAGGCGTAGCGCTCGATATAGTCGTCGACGGAGATGGAGTCGTTGTCGAGGAACTCGATATTGAGGTCCTGGAGCTGCTGCTGGGTGTCGCTCGAAAGCGCGAAGTCACCCGAGGGCAGAAGGCCGTTCTCGATAAGGCCGAGCGCCTTCTGCATGCAGGCATTGGCCTGCGAAAGGTCGATGTCGGTCCGGATCGGCATCGAACCCTTCTTGAGATTGAAGGCTAACTGGGCCTCCGGCGAGATCAGCACACGGGCCAAATCCGCCTGGGCTTCGATCACTTCGGGATCGGTTCCTTCAGGCAGAACCGGGAAGTAGAAGGCGTCACCGCCACCCGAGAGCTGATCGCCGACACCGAGCGCCGGCAGACATTCATAGTCCTCACCGGGCACACCGCCTGCGATCTGCAGGTCGCCCTGCAACCAGTCGCCGTGAATGTTGCCGGCAGCTTCACCGGCCAGGAGCTGATTGCCCACATCGGCAAAGGAGGGAACCATGGTTTCGGGCGAAACCACCTGACGGATCGCGTCCCAGGCTTCGGCATATGCACGGAATTCGGGACTGCGGACAGCCTCTACGTTCTTGTCGCGGTTGATGGCCAGGATGAGGTCGCTACCACCGATGGCGGCCTGCAGCGGACCAGGGATACCGGCAATCGGCCATCCGGAAGCAAGGCCGAAGGGCAGGATGCCAGCTTCCTCGAGCGCAGGCCAACTGGCGACGTATTCGTCCCAATTGGTGGGCACGGGCTGGCCGATTTCTTCATAGGCGGCAGTGGAGAGCCACAACCAATCCCACGAGTGGATGTTGATCGGGAAGCAATAGATCCGCCCCTCATAGGTGCACGGTTCGAGCAGCGACTGATCGACGTAGAAGCTCTCGATATCCATTTCTTCGGCGATGTCCGTGAGATCGCGCATCAGACCGGCTTCGATGAGTTCTTCGGCATCGCGGCCGGTGTTCATCTGTGTCGCGCCCATCGGGTTGCCACCGATGATACGGCTGATGATTACCGGGTTGGCACCGGTCCCCGAGCCTGCCAGTGCGCTGTCGACCCAGGTATGACCGGCCTGCTCTTCGAACACGCGAGCAAATTCGGCGACCGCGGCCGCCTCGCCGGGCGAGGTCCACCAGTGCGTTACTTCAAGATTGGCCGCCGAAACGGCAGTCGTGCTCATCAAGCCAGCCGCAAGGGATGCGGCCACGGCAAAATTCTTCATTTCAATGATCCTCCCAAGGTTCCCAAGACCGCCCTCAGGCGGCCTTTTCCTCCATCAACCGTACCGCGGCTCCTCAACACACGGTTCTCCGCCACACGGAGATGTAATCGATTACAGCGCCATAAAACGGCGACTTGCAATCGATTTCAGCATAGTCATTTCATTCTGTAATCGATGTCAAGAGCGAATACGACGAAAGTCGCATAGCTGTGAACAGCCATGAAAAACCCGCGCTCCGTCTCCGGAACGCGGGCATTGGCCGTCACCTCGGTGAGCTTACGCCGCTTGGCGAGCTCGCTTGGCGCGTTGCTTTTTGCGGTTACGCTGGCTTGCGGCCTTCATGGGGTCGAACGGCCGCACAACGGCCTTGCCCGAAGGCTTGCCGGCGCCGGCGGGCTTTCCGCCCTTGCCGCGAGCACGCTTTGGCCCGTTGCCGCGCATGCCACGCTCTGGCCGCGTTCCGCTTGCGGTTTCGATGGTCTGACCGGTCAATTTCTCGATGGCAAGCAGCAGCCCGAAATCGTCAGGGCTGCACAGCGCCACGGCTTCGCCCGATGCCCCTGCCCGTGCCGTCCGGCCGATGCGGTGGACGTAGTTGTCGGCCACCTGCGGCAGGTCGAAATTATAGACGTGGCTCACCCCCGGGATGTCGATGCCGCGCGCCGCCACGTCGGTGGCCACCAGCACGCGAATATCGCCGGCACGGAACGCCTTGAGGGTGCGGTCACGCTGTCCCTGACTCTTGTTGCCATGGATCGAACCCGTGGCAAAACCTGCCTGTTCGAGTGTCTTGGTCAGTTTTTCCGCACCGTGCTTGGTACGGGTAAAGACCAGCGAGAGGTTGTCGAGATCTGCCGAAAGCAGATCCTTGAGCAGAGCGACCTTGCCGGCACCATCCACGAAGTGCACCGATTGGGCGACTTTGTCCGCTGTCCGGCCCGGAGGCGTCACTTGGACGCGGACCGGATCGGTGAGATAGGCGGACGCGATCTCGCTCATCTGCTTGGGCATGGTTGCCGAAAACAACATGGTCTGACGCGGCTGCCCCACGAGGCGCGAAATCTCACGCAGGGCATGGATAAAGCCAAGATCGAGCATCTGATCGGCTTCGTCGAGGACGAGATGCTTTGCCGAATCGAGCCGGATCGCCTGGCGTTTGACCAGGTCGAGCAGCCGTCCTGGCGTTGCGACCGCGATATCGCTGCCATGCGACATTGCCTTGATCTGGGCGCCGATCGAAACGCCGCCGACAACTGCGTTGACCTTGATCGGTCCACCCTTGGCGAAGGCGCGCAGATTGGTGGCGATCTGGTTCACCAGTTCGCGTGTCGGCGCCAGGATCAGTGCCTTGCAGGTCTTGGGCGCCGGCTTGCCGGGCTGGGCAGCCAGGTGTTGGATCAGCGGCAGCCCGAACGCTGCCGTCTTGCCGGTCCCTGTCTGGGCCAGCCCCATGATGTCGCGCCCGTCCAGTGCCAGAGGGATCGCCTTGGCCTGGATCGGCGTCGGTTCGGTGAACCCCAGAATGCCGAGGGTTTTAAGAAGATGTGAATTAAGGCCGAGGGCCTGAAAGTCGGTCAAATGATATCCTTTCCGGCACCCCCACCGGGATACCGGATAAAAATGCGACACATCGCCGTGCGCCCCGATGGAACGCGGACGTATGCCGAAGCGGTTGCAGGGCCGCCCAAACTCGGAGAAACCACATTGTCTCTCGAGCGTCAGCCCCGTCAGAACCCCGCGTGATCTGGGAACTTGTGGGAGAATTCATGCCGGCTAGATGGTCCGCCCCTTCCGGGCGGCGCGGCTGCTCACGCGGCAGCGCACGGCACGAAGCAGCATATCGTCGCTTGCGCCTTCAAAGTCAAGGCCTTCCCGCGCAAACGCCCATTCAGGCCATGAGAAGCGAGCTGGCGACCCCGGCAGGATTCGAACCTGCGACCAATAGCTTAGAAGGCTACTGCTCTATCCAGCTGAGCTACGGGGCCGCTTGCAGGCGTGCTGTAGCGCAATCGATCCGATTTGTCAGCCGCCAACCTTGGCAGGTTTCCTGATGCGTCCGCCGCTAAAACGGGGACGCCGAGGCGCCCCTTGAGAAATTTCCCGTCCGCTATTCGGCCGCCGATGCCTCGCTCTCCATAAAAGCCATTTTCGGATTGAGCGCCCGCCGCCCCATGGCGCATTCGATTTCGGCCAGCAGAACGGGCAACTCGCCCGGCGACTTGATCGTATATTGGGGCTGCTCGGTCGCATCGACCGGGACCTTGTGGCGGCGCGGCGACCAATCCTGCCAGATCGAGACAATCCCCATGGCGTTGGCGCCCTTGATATCGCGCCCCAGATGATTGCCCACCATGACGACGGAAGCGGCATCCTCGCGCGTCAATCCAAGAGCGGCCAGCGCCGCTTCGAACATCCGCGCCGCCGGCTTCTCGCATCCTTCGGCCTCGGAAATGATTTCCGCCTCAAAGTGCTGGGAAACGCCATGACCGCCCAGGATATTGGCAAAGCTCTTGACGCGCCCGTCAGCCACCAGCGCGATCCGGTAACCCTGGGCCGCGAGCGTCTCGACCATTTCCCTGGCACCGGGGATCAGATCGGCAACGATCACATGATCGTCCTGGTCCCGGATTTCCGAAGCTTCGTCAACCAGAGTATCGCCACTGTCGAGCAGCACGGCCTTGATCAGCGGCTGGTCGGCGCGCACCTGGGCAACGATCTGCGGCACCCGCGCGCTGATGAATTCATGCAGCTCCGGCCAGGACATGTAGTCGATCCCGGTGGTATCGAAGGCTTGGGTAAAGTCGTAGGCCGGGACAAAGGCGCGGTTCTGCAGATAGCGCCGGATCGCGCGATGATCACTGGTCGTGATGTCGGCGAAGACCTCGCGGAACATGGCATTGATGAGCACGTGTCCAGCGCTCGTCATCGACGTGCAGCATGCGGTCAACCAATCGCGGCGCTCGATGATCGGCTCGGCCGCCGGGTGAAAGGCGTGCTTCCCCGGCTCGGAATAGAGCGTCACCCTACCCTCTTCGACCGGCAGCTCGCCATCGGCCCGGCGCATGGGATAGAGCTTGCCATGTGCGCTCGCATCGACGCCGATCACCTGATCGTTCTCGTCCAGCTTGAGCCAGACATGCTCGAGTTCATAAAGGTGCTGAATGTCCCAATCCCACCAGATCGCATATTCGATCACCTTGGCGACACCGGGTTCGAACGTGATGTCCAGCGGCGCGCTGGGCGAGATGCCGGGCCGGTCCAGCACCGTTATGCCCACCTTGGAGGGCAGGAAAGGTTCGTTGGCCGCAAAGCGGATCACCGGCGCAACGCGGCGCGCGAGGTCGAGGTCGGATTGCGTGGGAAGCACGGTCACGGCAGCGCGCGCGTCATAAGCCATTTTTGGGATTCTCTTCTGGACTGCGTAGGAAGCGTGCAGTGCAATAGGGACGCGGTGCTGCAGTTTTGTTACGTATTTTTGAAAACGATTTCAATGCCGTATCGACCCCGTAGAATCACGTACGAGAACAGCGTTTTCGAGCACGATCTGTTGGACGGGGGTTTCGGGGGTGCGGATGTGGTGGAGGAGGGTGCGGGCCGCGAGGGTGCCCATTTCGTGGATGGGCTGGCGCACGGTGGAGAGGGTCGGGAAGGTGATGCCCGATTCCATGATGCCGTCATAGCCGAGGATGGAGAGGTCCTGGGGGATGGCGATACCGCGGCGGTGGGCGGTTTGCATGGCGCCGATGGCCAGAATGTCGGTGGTGCCGAACAGGGCGGTGACATCGGGCCGGCGGGTGAGCAGGGCGTCGGCTTCGGCGGCACCCACTTCGAGGGTGGCCTCGTCGAAGGCGCCCGAGAACACGAGTTCCACGTCGGCAGCAAGATCCTTTGCCGCCTGGGTGATGCCACGCATGCGTTCGCTGCCGACATTGCCGACGCCATAGCCGCCCGAGGTCTGGGCCTGCCGGCCGGCTATGATGCCGATCTTGCGGTGCCCCAGTCCGATCAGGTGCCGCATGCCCTCGTATCCGCCTGAATAATTGTCGCAGATGACGGCGCTGACGTGGTTCATCTTCGGCTTCATGTCCGCGAAAACCACGGCAATCCCGGCCTCCTTGAGCCTCGCCACATTGCGCGCCGTCCGCGCGGCCGAGCCGGTGGGACGGATCACCACGCCCTCGGCCCGCAGCTCCAGCATCGAGTCCACATAGGTCTCCTCGCGGTCGGGATCGCCATTGGTCGAGCACAAAAGGGCGCGATAACCTTCCTCGAACATTGCGGATTCAATGGCATAGGCCAATGCGCTCGAGAACGGCGTGCGCTGCTGGCGCAGGAACACGCCGACGACGCGGGATTGCTGCGTCCGGAAGCTGGCGGCCAGGCGGTTGGGGGCGTAGCCGAGTTCGGAGATCGCCGCCTGCACGCGCTCGCGCACCAGTGGACGGACGTGGGGATAGGCGTTGAGAACGCGCGAGACCGTGGCGATCGAGACGCCGGCATGACGCGCCACGTCCTTGATGGTGATCATTCTCGTCTTCCCCTTCGTGGTCGTAACACGTTCATCTGCAACCGCCATGATGGCGGTATTGAATGGCTGGTTCGCCCCATGTTGGCGGTATTGAAGCCACCCGTGTTCAGCCGCCAAACCCTAAAAGTTTTTGAAATCGTTTTCAAGATTTCTGTCACCGTTGCGCAAAGTCGGGGCGATAAACCGCCCTCGCCTTTCGTCGGGCGCGGGTTCGATTCCACCCAGCCGTCCGACGCCTGCCGAACCAAGCATTGGTCAAACGAGGGTTAGACACATGATCAAGAAACCGACTATGGCGGCTCTCGCCGGCCTGATGGCCGCGACCGCCCTTTCGGGCGTGCCGGCGCTGCCCGCCGTGGCGCAGGACGCGCCCGCCGCGCAGTGCTCGAGCTTTGCCGAAGCGCCGCAACTGGCCGAACGCGTCGCCGCCGGTGAGTTGCCGCCCGCCGCGGACCGCCTGCCGGCCAATCCGCTGGTCGTCGAAGGTCCTGACGGACCTGGCGTTTATGGCGGCGAGTTCCAGGATCGCTGGGGCGGCGGCCGCGTCGCCGACATGCGGCACTATGGCTATGAGCCGCTGGTGCGCTGGAGCGTCGATGGCTCCGAGATCGCTCCGGGTGTCGCCGAAAGCTGGGAAGTGTCCGAAGACGCCACCACATACACCTTTCACCTGCGTGAAGGCATGAAGTGGTCGGACGGCGAGGATTTCACCGCCGACGACATCCGCTACTGGTGGGAAAACATCGAGACCAACGAAAAGATCAACCCGCGCGGCCCGCGCGATATCTTCGTGGTCAATGGCGAACCCATGACCCTGACGGTGATCGACGACTATACCGTCGAGATGAGCTGGTCCCAGCCCTACGGCCTGCTGCTCCAGCACCTTGCCACCCCCTACGGCCAGCGCGTCGTGATGTTCCCCGAGCATTACGTCTCCCAATTCGACATCGACCTCAACCCCGAGGGCGTGGCCGAGATGATGGAAGAAGACGGGGAAACCGACTATACCGCCTGGTGGCGCGCCAATGTCGGCTCCTATGACGACCAGGCCCAGTTCAACGATCCCGAGCGCCCCTCGGTCATGGCCTGGGTGCCCACCGAGAGCTATCTCGACAAGCAGCGCTTCTCGTTCGAGCGCAATCCCTACTATTTCAAGGTCGATGCCGACTGTCAGCAGCTCCCCTACATGGACGCCCACACCTGGACGCTGAGCCAGGATGTGGAAGTCGATCTGCTCGCCGCGCTTCAGGGCGAAGTCTCGATGTCGGGCCGCAACGTATCGATCCCGCAGAACCGCGCCGTGTTCGTCGACGGCCAGGAACAGGGCGACTACCGCCTGATCCCGGCCCAGAGCTGCGACTTCAACAACGCCATCGTCTGGTTCTCCATGAACCATCCCGACGAAACCAAGGCTGAAGTCTTCCAGAGCAAGGACTTCCGCATCGGTCTCAGCCACGCCATCAACCGGCCCGAGATCATCGACGTGGTCTATCTGGGCCAGGGCGAGCCGTTCCAGGCCGCTCCCCTGCCGAACTCACCGTTCTACAACGAGCAACTGGCTACCCAGTACACCGAGTTCGACATGGCGCTGGCCAACGAATATCTCGACAAGATCATGCCCGAACGCGGTGCCGATGGCATGCGCCTGGGTCCGGATGGCGAGCCCTTCTCGTTCCGCGTCGGCATCAATGCCGATTTCAAGCCCGATACGGTCGATGTGTTCCAGCTCGTCGAACGCACCTGGCGCGAGGCCGGCCTGGACGTCACCATGGACTATCGTGCCAACGACCTGCACGGCACCTATGTGAACGACCCCGAGCGTGACGCCGTGGTCTGGGTGGGTGAAAACGGCTGCGGCCAGCTTCCGCTGCTCAACGCCTCGCGAATGATCAACGACGGCGGCACCACTCAATGGGCCAACTGGGACAGCTGGCGTGCCTGGGATCAGGAACGTCTGGGCGTCACCCGTGACGTTCCCGAAGGAACGGTGGCCGTCGAGCCCCCGGCCAGCATCGCTCGCCTCTATGAGCTGCGCGCCGAAATCCCCAACTCGGTCGGCGACGAGCAGGTGGCGTTGATGAACGAATTCAACGACCTTCTGGCCGATGAATTCCTCTCCATCGGCATCGCCTCTCCCGGCGGCTTCTATCGCTCGGTGGACAACAACGTCCACAACGTGCCCGAGCTGATCGAAGGCTGGTACTACCCCGGCCCGGCGCCCGCCAATTTCGAAGCCTTCTTCTACCGCGAAGACTGATCCGAGCCACTTGTCTTACACGGAGCGGCCCCACGGGGCCGCTCCGATCGATATTTTACCGGGACCGCGCCATGCTTCGTTTCATCCTGCGACGTCTCATCTACATCATACCGACGCTGATCGCCGTCTCGTTCATCTCGTTCTACGTTATCGCCCTTCCCCCCGGCGATTTCGTCGACCGGATGGCCATCGAAGCCGCCAACAAGGGCGACTACATGACCCAGGCCGAAATCGAGACCCTGCGGGAAGTCTACGGCCTCAACCAACCGCTGATCGTCCAATACTGGAGCTGGATCACCGACATCGTTTTCTACGGCGATTTCGGCTATTCCTTTTCCTGGCAGCAGCCGGTCTCCGACCTCATCTGGGGCCGCCTGGGCCTTACCACCATCCTGTCGATCGCATCGCTGATCTTCATCTGGGTGGTCGCTATCCCCATCGGCATCTATTCAGCCGTCAAGCGCTACTCGCTGTCGGACTATGTATTCACAACGCTCGGTTTCATCGGGGTCGCCGTCCCCAACTTCCTGCTTGCGCTGGTGATGATGTATGTCGCCTATGCCCATTTCGGCCAGGCGGTGGGCGGGCTGTTCTCGCCCGAATACGTGGAGGCGCCCTGGTCCTGGGCCCGTGTGCTCGACCTTTTGGGGCATCTGTGGATCCCCATGGTGGTGCTGGGCACCGCCGGCACGGCCAGCGTCATCCGCACCATTCGCGCCAATCTGATCGACGAGCTACCCCGCCCCTATGTGACGGCCGCGCGCGCCAAGGGCATGGGCGAGACCAGACTGCTCGTCAAATACCCGGTACGTCAGGCACTGAACCCCTTCGTTTCGGGGCTCAACGACATCTTCGTCGATCTGATCTCCGGCTCGACCATCGTTTCGATCGTGCTCGGGCTGCAGACCACCGGACCGCTGCTGCTCGACGCACTCAAGACCCAGGACATGCACATGGCGGCAAGCTTCATCCTGATGCTGTCGGTGCTCGGCGTCATCGGCACGCTGGTTTCCGACCTGCTGCTCGCCTGGCTCGATCCTCGCATCCGCTACGCCCAAGGATAGGCCCGATGAGCACAATTCCCTTCGGCCAGGACAAGGCCCTCCCCGACCGCACCATCGAAACCGAGATCGACGCCAGCGAGGCGGCGATCGACCGCACCGCCTATGAAGGCCAGTGGTCGCTCATGTGGCGCAAGTTCACCCGGCACAAGCTTGGTGTCGCCGGGGGTGTCGTCGTGATCGTGCTCTATATCATCGCCGCGATGCCGGAGTTCTTCTCGCCCACCGGGCCGGAGGTTTATCACCCCAGCTACACCTATGCTCCGCCGCAGCAGATCCACCTGTTCCTCGAGACCGAAACCGGCACCGAATTCCGTCCCCACGTCAAAGCCTACAATTCGGTGATCGACTACGATTCCGGCCGGCGCGTGTTCGAAACCAGCCCCGACGAAATCCACGAGATCGGCCTTTTCGTTTCCGGCGAGCCGTACCGCCTGCTCGGCCTGATCCCCACCGATATCCACCTTTTCGGAACGATCGAGGAAGGCGCGCCCTTCTATCTCGCCGGTGCCGACCGGCTGGGGCGGGACATCCTCACCCGCACCATCCATGGCGCGCGCATATCGATGACAATCGGGCTGATCGGGGTGGGGCTGAGCCTGTTCTTCGGTATCCTGATCGGCGGGATTTCGGGCTATTTCGGCGGGGTGACCGACAACGTCATCCAGCGCGTGATCGAGTTCATCCAGTCCGTACCCTCGATCCCGCTCTGGATCGGTCTTGCCGCCGCCATTCCACTCGATACGCCACCTTTGCAGGTCTATTTCTTCATCACCATCATTCTTTCGGTGATCGGCTGGACGGGGTTGGCCCGTGTCGTACGCGGACGGTTCCTCTCCATGCGCGGCGACGATTTCGTCAAGGCCGCGCGGCTCGACGGCGCCTCCACCCTGCGCGTGCTCTTCCGGCACATGCTGCCCAGCTTCACCAGCCACATCATCGCCGTCGTGACGCTTGCCATACCCTCGATGATCCTGGCGGAAACCGCCCTCTCCTACATCGGGATAGGCCTGCGCCAGCCGATCGTCTCCTGGGGCGTGCTGCTGCAGGAAGCCCAGAACGTGCGCACCATTGCCGGCGCGCCCTGGCTGATGCTGCCCGGCGCGGCGGTGATCATCGCCGTTCTCGCCCTCAATTTCCTCGGTGACGGCCTGCGCGACGCGGCCGACCCCTATCAGAACTGACGCCCACCATGACTGCACCCTCACCCCTCGTCCGGATCGACGACCTCAAGGTCGATTTCGACCTGCCCCGCCAGACCGTCACGGTGGTCGACGGCGTCTCGCTCACCATTCCCCGTGGCAAGACCCTGTGCCTTGTCGGTGAAAGCGGTTGCGGCAAATCGGTGACGGCCAAGGCGCTGCTGCGCCTAGTGGAAAATCCTGGCCGCATCGCCGGGGGGTCGATCACGCTGGATCGGGAAGACGGACCCGTCGATATCGCCGCCCTCGCCCCCAACGACAAGCTGCTGCGCCAGATCCGGGGCGGCGAGATCGCGCTGATCCATCAGGAGCCGATGAGCTTCCTTTCCCCGCTCTATACGATCGGCAACCAGATCAGCGAAGGGCTGATGCTGCACCGCAAGGTGAGCAAGGCCGAGGCCCGACGCATCGGCATCGAGACGCTGCGCGAAGTCGGCATGCCGGACCCTGAGGCCAAGTTCGACCGCTATACCTTCCAGCTCTCGGGCGGGCAGCGTCAGCGCGCCATGATCGCCATGGCTTTGGTCAGCAAGCCGAAGCTGCTGATCGCCGACGAGCCTACAACCGCGCTCGATGTCACCACGCAAGCCAATATCCTCGACCTGCTGCGCCGGCTGCAGGAAACCGAGGACATGGCCGTGCTGTTCATCACCCACGATCTTGGCGTGGTCGAGGAAATCGCCGACGAAGTGGCGGTGATGTATCTGGGCAAGATCGTCGAGCAGGGACCGGTCGACGACGTGCTCTCCAACCCACGGCACCCTTATACGCGCGGCCTTCTCGCCTCGATGCCGCGCCTCGAAGGCGACTTCAAGGCTCCGCTCAGTGCCATTCGCGGCATGGTGCCCACCCCCGCCAACCGTCCGAAGGGATGCCCGTTCCATACGCGCTGCGCGCTGGCCATCGAGGGTGTTTGCGATGCGCGGATGCCGGCGGCAACAATGGTGGAGAGCGGCCACATGGTCGCCTGCCACGCGGCGGACGAAACCGCCGCACCGGTATCGACGCCCGCGATCGCGGCCGTGCCGACGCCTGCCGCCGCGAACGCCAGAGACGATACGCCGCTTCTCAAGGTGGAGAATCTCTCGAAATTCTTCCCCATCAAGGCCGGCTTTCTCGAACGCACGGTTGGCCATGTGCGGGCGGTGAGCGATATTTCCTTCGAGATCGGGCATGGCGAGACCCTGGGGCTGGTCGGGGAAAGCGGCTGCGGGAAATCGACCCTCGCCCAGACCCTGATCGGCATCCACCGCGCCGATGCGGGCAAGGTGACCTTCGCCGGCCGGGAGGGTCCGGTCGACGTGCTCTCGGCGCGCGGCGGCGTGGCCAAGGCGTTGCGCAGCGACATGCGCATGGTGTTCCAGGACCCCTCCGGCTCGCTCAACCCGAGGCTGCGGGTGCGCGACATCATCGGGGAGGTTCTGGAAGTCAACACCTCGCTCTCGCGCGGCCAGATCGACGCGCGGGTCAAGGAACTGCTCGGCGAGGTGGGGCTGAGCGCCGACTACGCCGGCCGCTATCCGCACGCCTTTTCCGGCGGCCAACGCCAGCGCGTCGCCATCGCCCGGGCGCTGGCATCCGACCCCCGGCTGGTGATCGCCGACGAGGCGGTATCCGCCCTCGACGTTTCGGTGCAGACCCAGATCATCAATCTGATGAAGCGGCTGCAGCGCCAGCATGGGCTCACCTACCTTTTCGTCTCCCACGACTTGGGGGTGATCGCCAACATCTCGGACCGCGTGGCGGTGATGTATGCGGGGCGGATCGTCGAGATCGGGCGGACCGAGGACATCTTCTACCGCCCGCAGCATCCCTATACCGAAGCGCTGCTTGCGGCCATTCCGGGACGGTCGCGGCGCGGGGTGGCGGACAAACGCATCGAGGGTCATGCGCCCGCCGACGGGGCGAGCGAACAGGGCTGCGCCTTTGCCAGCCGCTGCCCCTACGCTCAACCGGCGTGCCGGGCGAGCGTTCCGGCGCTGGCGCAGTCGGTGCCCGGGCAGAACGTGGCGTGTCACCGGGCGGCCGAGCTCGATCTTTCCTCGCCCGTGCGCGCGGCGTAACCCCCGTTTCAGAGTCCTCCGAATGCATCCGCTCGTCGCTCCGGCGCTGTTGTTTTTGTCCAACGCGCTCATGCACATCACGCTGTTCATCCGCCTGCCGGAGATTGCCACCGGCGCCGGGCTGGACAAGGCCGAACTGGGGCTCGCCATGCTGGCAGGCACGGTCGGCACGCTGCTGGCGCTGCCCATCGCCGGCACGGTGACCGACCGGCTGACGCCGCGCGTGGCGGCCGCCTCCATGCTATGCGCCAACGCGGCGATGATGCCGCTGTTCGCGCTGGTGCCGGGCTGGGCGATTCCGGTTATGTTTGCGGTCTATACCTTCATCCGCTCGATCCTCGAGGTGGCCCAGAACATGGTGGCGATCGGGATCGAGCACCGGACGGGGAAGTCGGTGCTTTCGCGCAGTCACGGGTTTTGGTCGGTGGGGCTGCTGGTGGGCTCGCTGCTGGCGGGGGCGATCGCGGGGGTCGGGACGGTTCCGGCGCTGCACCAGGCGATCATCAGCGGGTTGGTGCTGGTGTTGATGGCCGGGTTCCTCGCCATCGCGCCGCGTTCGGTTCCGCTGTCGCGGCTGCCGGGAGCGGAGCGCGGGCCGTTGTTTGCCGTGCCGACCATTCCCGTGCTGCTGGTCTGCGCCATGGTGATCGGGATTTCGCTCACCGAGGGCACGGTTTACGATTGGTCGGTGTTCTATCTTCAGGAGGTGGTGGGGATCGACGTGGCGACGGCGGGGGTGGTTTTCGCCGCCTTTACCGTGGGCATGGGCGGGACGCGGATGGTTGGGGATATGCTGCGGGCGCGGTTTTCGGGAATGGTTCTGGTTCGCGGGAGCGCGCTGGTCTGCATCGCCGGCATGACGACGCTGCTGCTGGCCGAGGGTCCGATCGTCGCCGGGCTGGGGTTGTTCATGTTGGGGGCGGGCGTGGCGCTCAATGCGCCGCTGGGGGTCACCGTCATCTCGCGGCTGCCGGGGCGGTCGCCGTCGCAGAACATGGCGGCGATGTCACTGGCCATGCTGATCGCTACTTTCGGGGTGCCGGCGGGCTTTGGCTACGTCGCCGAATATGTGGGGCTCGCGGCGGTGTTTGCCGGGCTCATTCCCCTTCTGGTCCTCAGTTTCCTCATGGCGCCGGTCGCCGGGCGGTTCCGGCCCCGGGACGCCCAGCCGCAGCCGGCTTGAGCGGTCACATCGCTGTCACCCACCGGTGTGATATAGCGCCTTTCGGCGGTGAGACATGACCAAGAGCACGACACCGGAAAGGCTTCGGACCGCCTGCGAGGAGCTGCTCAGGGCCGCCAGTCGACCCGAGGAGGTGACCGTGCGCGGCATTGCCGAGCGCGCCGGCACCAATATCGGGGCCATCAACTATCATTTCGGCAATGTCGATCACCTGATCGTCACCGTCGCCGAGCGGGTTTATCGCCGCCTCAATGCCGAGCGGCTAACGCTGCTCCATGCGGCCCAGCAGCGCGCCCATCCCGGCCCGGCAGCGGTCGAGGATCTGATCGAAGCGCTGATCGGCCCCTCGATCCGCTGGAGCCTCGATCGCGATTCGAGCTATGGCGTACTGCGGCACATGACCACCCTGGCGCAATCGAGCGGCCACCCGGAAGTTTTCAAGCCGATGATCGAGGATATCGATCACCACCGCCTGTTCATTCCCCATTTCCGCAAGATCGCGCCCTGGCTGAGCGATGTCGAGATCGGCTTTCGCATCTCCTGCCTGCTGGGCGTCCGCTCGCAGATGACGCGCAGCCGAGAGCGGACCGACGAACTCACCGGCCACGCGCTCGATCTTGCCGATCCCGAAATCGTCATCGCCCAGGTCATCGCCGCCACCGCGCCCATGTTCACGGCCCGTCCGGGCAAACATTCAAACGCTGTTCCAAACTCGTCACGCCACTGAGACCGGTTCGGCGTAGGTCGTGCTCGACAACAAGGAGCACGACGCATGGGCGAAACCACTTTCATCCACATCACCGATCTCCATATCGGCAACCCTGCCGTCCCCGACGACCATCTGTTCTCCGATACCTCGGCAACGCTGGCCCGCGTGCTCGAGATGATCGGCACCATGGACCAGACGCCTCGGTTCATCATCGCCAGCGGCGATCTCACCAATCGCGGCGATGTCGAGAGCTACTATCAACTCAAGGCGATCATGGCGGCCACCGATCTTCCCGTCATCTACGCGCTCGGCAATCACGACACCCGCGAGGGTTTCTATCGCGGCATGCTCGAGCAGAGCACCGATCTCGACGCGCCCTACGACCATGACCAGGTCATCGCTGGCGTCCATATCATCACGCTCGATACCACCACGCCCGGCCAGATCGGCGGCAGCCTCACCCCCGAACAATTCGATTGGCTGGCCGGAAAGCTCGACGCCCATCCCGAGCTCCCAAAGCTGATCGTAGCCCACCACGCGCCCGCGCTTGGCGATACCCCGCCCTGGGACCATTGGCGCACCATCGATTTCGACCAGTCCCAGAAGCTGGCGCAGCTTTTGAAAGACCGCAACATCCTGGGCATTCTCTCCGGCCACATCCACCACGACCGCTTCTCGGTCTGGCATGGCATTCCGGTGATCGTGGGCATGGGCCAGCATGCGGCCACCGACATCCTCACCCTCGATGTGCTGCGCATGGTCGATGGCGGCTCGTTCGGCATCGGCACGATCCGGTCGTCCGGCCTCACCATGGCGCTTGTGCCCCTGCCCCAGACCCGCACCGAACTCAACCGTTACGACCTCTCCGCCCTGCGCGCCAAGCAGGAAGCGGCTTTGGCCGAAGCGGCAAAATAATCCTCCCCACCACAAGGATCCTCAACCAATGATCAAGCGCACTTTTCTCAAGCTGATGGCCGCCGCCGGACTTGCGGCCACTGCTCTTACCGGCACGGCCTTCGCCCAGATGGCCGACGAAATCACCGAACCGGTGACCATCACCTTCTACAACTACAATTTGGCCTCAGCGAGCGCCGGCGCTGACGCCACGCGCGAGCTGATCGCCCGCTTCGAGGAAGAAAATCCACTTATCACCGTCGAGACCATCGCGGTTCCTTCCAACGAGATCATCACGCGCATCCAGGCCGACATGGCCGCCGGTCGTCAGCCCGACGTCGCCCAGCTCGTCTTCCGCGACCTCATCTATCTTTCCACCGATCTCGGCGCCAATCCGCTCGAGGACATGGCCGGTCCCGAGGGCTATGCCGAGCTCACCGAAGGCATGATCCCGCAGGGGCTGGAACTGGGCAAGGTCGACGGCAAGACCTATGGGTTGGCCTACACCTTCTCCACCCCGATCCTTTACTACAACGCCGACCTGTTCCGCGAAGCGGGCCTCGATCCCGACCAACCGCCCCAGACCTGGGAAGAGGTCAAGGAAGCGGCCGAAGCGATCGTCGCCAACACCGATGCCGAGGGGTTCTTTCCCGGCGCCTACGGCCCCGCCGACGGCACCTTCGTCTATCAGGCGATCCTGATGTCCAATGGCGGCATGGTGCGCGAGGACAATACGCTCACCTTCGCCAACCAGGAAGGCATCGAGGCGGTTCAGATGCTGCGCGACATGGTCGATAGCGGCGCCCATGCCCGCATCGACCCCGCGACCCCCAGCGAGGCCATGGCCGCCGGAGAGTTGGGCATGTTCCTTTACACCAGTGCGCTGCAGAACAGCCTTTCGGCTTCCGCCGAGGGCAATTGGGAGCTGCGCGTGGCCGCCATGCCGGCCTTTGGCGACAAGCCGACCGCCCCGACCAATTCGGGCAGCGCGCTCTTCACCTTCTCGCAGGACCCGATCAAGCAGCGCGCCTCCTACGAGCTGATGAAGTTCCTCACCTCCGACTATGGCTATACGATCATCACCAGCAAGATCGGCTATCTGCCGCTGCGCCTCGATATCGTCGACGATCCGGAATTCCTCGGCCCCTGGACCGCTGAAAATCCGCTGATCCGTCCCAATCTCGAACAGCTCGAGCGGCTCACCCCCAATGTGGCCTTCCCCGGCCAGAACTACCGGCAGGCCGAGTCGATGATGAAGGACGCGGTGACCGAAGCCGTGCTCGGCACCGGCGATGTGGCCGAAGTGCTCACATCCGCCCAGGATATCGCCCAGACCCTGATGCCGTAAGGCCCACCGGCGCGGGTGGCCCTGCCCCCGCGCCCCCTCCCTTTCCCAACCGATTGGAGACTGCCATGTCCCTGGCGCCGGCGCGTCACTGGGCCCTTCCCGGCGCGCACAATATTCGAGATCTCGGCGGCTATAGCACGGCCAAGGGTGGGACCACCCAATGGCGCCGCATCCTGCGCGGGGAATCCCTGCACTATCTCGACGCCGAAGCCATCGACAAGTTGGCCTCCAACGACCTGGCGCTGGTGGTCGATCTTCGCGGCCCGCACGAAACCGGGCTGGCGCGGCACCCATTCTCGTCCCATCCGCGCGTCGCCTATCGCAATATCGCCCTGTTCGAGGCTCTGCCCCGCATCACCCTTGCCGAAACACCCTTCGACATGGCGCAGCGCTATTGCAACGCGCTGGACCGCTGCGGCCCGCGCTTTGCCGAGGTGCTGCGAGCCATCATCGACGCCCCTCCCGGCATGGTGCTGTTCCATTGCACGGCCGGCAAGGACCGGACAGGCATCGTCGCGGCCCTGGTGCTGTCGGCATGCGGCGTCGGCCAATCCGACGTCATCGCCGATTACGCCCTCACCGCTGCCGCGCATGGCCTCATCGACCATTTGCGCGAACGCGCGCTTGCCAGCGGAGGGGAACCCGAACACATCGAGCGCGTGCTCGCCAGCGATGCCGGAACCATGCGGGCCATGCTCACCCATCTAGAGGATGCTCATGGCGGCATCGGCGCCTATCTCAAGGCTATCGGGCTGACGCCGGACGAAATGGCAAAACTGGCGAACCGCCTCTGCGGCTGAGCCGTCACTTAATGCGCAATGGCGACCACCTCATCGATCGCCGCCCGGCTGACCGGCTTATGAAGTACCGCCGTCTCCTCGAACTTGCCCTCCAGCCCCGCGCGTCCATAGCCGGTGACGAAAGCGAAGGGAATGCCGCGCTCCTGGAGCACCTTGGCAATGGGAAAGCTCTTCTGTTCGCCCAGGTTCACGTCGAGAAAGGCGAAGCTGAATTCCCGGTCGTTGACCAGCGCCAGGCTGGAATCGACGTTGGAGGCCGTATGGATCGAATGGAAGCCAAGCCGCTGCAACTCATCCTGCAGCATCCAGAGGACGAGAAATTCGTCGTCGATGATCAGGATGGGGGCATCGGCTGGCAGGTAGTGAACATTCATAAAGGTCAAACCGCTGTTTCGCCTGACGTTGCGGCAAGAGGGAATCGCGCGGCGAAGCGCAGCCCATGCGAGGCATAGTCGAGCACGACGTCGGCGTTCAGCTCATGCCGGAGTGCATTTCGGATCATGTGGGTTCCAAATCCCTCGCGTTTTGGAATGGTAACGGCCGGCCCGCCATTTTCTTCCCATCGGAGTTCGACCTGATCTCCCATCACCGCCCAACTGACCCTGACGCTGCCTCCGGTTCCCGATAGCGCCCCGTATTTGGCGGCATTGGTCGCCAGTTCGTGCAACGCCATGGCCAGTGCATTGGTCTGACGCAGCGTCAACTCGAGTTGGGGACCCTGCGCCATTTCGATCCGGGCCGCATCGCCCCGAAACGGACCGAGGACAGCTTCGAGCATGGTGTTCAAGGGTGCGCCGCGCCAGCCATTCCGGGTCAGCAGGTCCTGGCTGACGATCAACGCCCCGATGCGCTGACGGAACAGCGTGAGCTGATCGTCGGCATCGGGCAGGGAATCGAAAGTCTGAGAGGCGATGGCCTGCACGGTCGCCAAAAGGTTCTTGGTGCGATGGTTGAGTTCGTTGACCAAAACTTCCCTGAGCTCCTCCTCGCGCTTGCGCTCGGTAATATCGCGGGCGATCTTGGACGCCCCCACGATCTCGCCGCGGCTGTTGCGCAATGGAGAAACGGTGATCGACACATGGATTCGCCGCCCATCCTTTCTCACCCGGACGGTATCGAAATGCTCCACGCGCTCGCCGCGCCTGATCTTGCCGATGATCTCGACTTCTTCGCTCTGCAGTTCCTGCGGGATGATCGTGGTGATGGAACGGCCGATGATCTCCTCGGCCGTATAGCCGAAGATCCGCTCGGCCGCCGCATTCCAGGAGTTGATGATACCATTGAGGTTCTTGCTCACGATCGCATCATTGGATGACGCAACGATCGCGGCAAGCCGCGCCAGCTCGATTTCGGTCTCGATATAAGGCTCTTGAGCGAGCACTGCCATTGGTCTTTCCCCTGCCCCGATCCCTGCTTGGTACGCCAATACCCGCGCCGAACGGGACCCTGCCCGTGCACGTTGCAAATTGCTGATCCACGGGGCGCTTTTCCCACGCTCCCCGAACCCGGTTCGTTTCCCGCAACGTCGACGCGAGCCGTTTTGTTCCTGCAGATAACTGTTTTCAACCCCCGGAGTTCGATTGACATGGAATTTTCTCGCGCAATTTTGAGAAAGTTCCGATTCGCCAACGGCGACCAATCGTGTTAACAATTTCTTGCCGGAAGGCCCCGGCACTGAGGCGGCAAACAGGCGAGGCCATCATGACGATCCTCCTGCTCGAGGACGAGACCCTCATCGCGCTTGATCTGCAATATGCCCTGGAGGCCGCCGGCCACAGCGTGACGGCCCTTTCCTCCAATCAGGCCGCCTATGCCTGGCTGGACGACAACACCCCCTCGGCGGCCATCATCGACCTCAAGCTGCGCGACGGCGACAGCCGCGCGCTGGCGGATCGTCTCGCCAACTCCCAGATCCCCATGGTCATCTACACCGGCCATGACATCGAAAATACCGATCTCGCCGCATCCCTGCATCAGGTGCCGATCCTCAAAAAGCCGGCCGATCAGGAAGGCATCGTGGCCACGCTGCATGCCCAGCTCGCCGCAGTCGCGTAGCCAGTCGATCGAGGATTGATCGAGATCAATTCCGAACCTGGCGGCCGGAATTATCGTTGTCGCGCAAACAGGGAGACTGCGGAATGTACAAACACCTCCTCATCGCAACCGACGGCTCGGAACTCTCCACCAAGGGCCTCGATCATGGTCTCGAACTCGCCAAGCAGCTCGGCGCCAGGGTGACCATCGTGACGGTCACCGACATGTGGGCATCCGGCGCGCTTGCCGCTGCCGGTCCGGCCACAATTGCCGAGTACGAGGAGTCCATGCGCGACGCGGTTAAGGACATCCTAGCCGAAGCGGAGCGCTTCGCAACCCAGAGCGGGGTTCCGCACGAAACGCTGCACATCCCCAACCGCTACGCGGCCGATGCCATCGTCGAGACGGCCCAGGAGATCGGCGCCGATCTCATCGTCATGGCCTCCCATGGCCGGCGCGGGTTCCGAAAGATGCTGCTGGGCAGCCAGACTACCGAGGTTCTCACCACCAGCACGGTTCCGGTGCTCGTGGTGCGGTAGCGTCAGGCATAGGCAACCCAGCCGCGGAAGCTCAGCCCGGCATAGAACAGGCTCACGCCGGAAAATCCCGCCTCGCGCAGCATCGCCTCTTCCTCCTGCGGGTCCAATATGGTCAGCCGCGTGGCGATCGCCTGACGCGCGCTTTCGCGGCTGGCCGCATCCATCCCCTCGGCAGCGCCGTAGGCAACATGCCGGGCGATCCACAGGGATCGCTCCGGCTCAGTCTGCGGGAAGCTGATATGGGCGACTATGAAGGGCGCATCCGGGCGCAGCCGGCGCCGAACCTGCCGCAGCGTTTCGAGCCGCTCCTCGCGCGGCACGAAATGCAGCGTGAGCAGGCACACGGCGGCGTCGAACGGGCCTTCCGGGGCAACTCCGATATAGCCTTCGTGCAGGCGAATCCGCTCCGCATGGGGTTCGGTCATGTGTTCGGCCAGGCGGATCATATCGGCCGACGGGTCCACGCCATCAAACGTCCAGCCGGGTTGCGCCTCGGCAAACGCCTTGAGTTCGAGCCCACCGCCGGCGCCGAGCACCAGGACGCGGCCGTCGGCGGGCACCCGCTCGTTCATCAGCAGCATGGCCATGCGGTGCAGGCTCGCAAAGCCCGGCACCTGGCGCGGCGGGCGCTCGGCGTAGGCCCTAGCAGCTGGCCCAGCGAAATAGTTCGTTTGCATCGGGAGGCTCACGTTATGACGAAACACACGTAACTATCGATGTTTCATGAGTGGACGTCAAGACGCGGGGCTCTGGCGGATGCCGATCGCGCTCAGGGCACGAACGTGCTGCGGGTGTAGTGCGCGAAGCGGGACACCGCGACCACCTCGGCACTCTCGATGAGCGTACCGGCAATCCCGCCGCTGGCACTGAGATCGAACTGGTCGACGCGATCAACGCCCTCCGTGGCGCTCTCCAGCACGTCAACGACCTGGCTGCCACGATACATGCGGTAGAAATCCGGCGTCGCGCCCGAAAACACCGTCTGGTCGAAGCTCGACAAGGTCGGGGTGGCCTCCTCGTAGCTCAGCGAAAGGGAGAGCGTGTCGCCATCCTCTGCGCTGATCGTCCACTCTTCCTCGCTGTTGGTGACCATGTCCTCTGTGTGGGACGATCGCGTGAGCGTGACGCTGGCCGGTTCGTAATTGCCATAGGCGGCCGGCGCACCCGCCGCGGCATAGCCACCCACGATCACCAGGCCTTCATCGTCATTTGCGCTGCTGGCCGGAACGGCGAAGACGGCGAGCTGGTTGGTACCGCCACCGAGCGGCGCTCCCTCGGGATCGAGCGCCAGGCGACGATCGACCAGCAACAGAATCACGTTTGCTCCCGTGGCAGGGCCGGATGCCGTGGGCGTGGATGCCCACCCCTCGGGCAGAACCGACTGCACGACGTCCTCCGGCACGGTCAGATAGACATAGGTCCGGGCCTCGGCCACCACGTTCTCGGTCTGGGTCTCAGCCATCGCGGCCGGGCCTATCGTCGTCGCCAGGGCTGCGCCCAGCATCAATGTCTTGAGCGAAGTCGCCATCTTTTATCTCCTCCTCCAGGCACTATGCCGGATCTCTCAGATGCTCACTTTGCCCGGCCCCCACGAGCCTTTGATGTCTGGCCGCTACTGCTCCGGCTCGCTCCCGACGCGCGGATGCTCGAGCGTGTCACCGGCCTCGATGCCCAGTTCCGCCGCGCGGCCGCCGGGGATTTCCAAGACGAAGCGCACCGGCTCGCCGGACGGGATCGAGGTGCGGTCCATGGGCACGGCCTGTGCATGCACGCGCGCGATGGTGCCATCGGCCTTGATGAAGATCATGTCGAGCGGGATCAGCGTGTTCTGCATCCAGAAGGCCACCGGCCGCTCGTTGAAGAAGTCGAACAGCATCCCGGCGTCCGGCGCCAGCTCCTCGCGGAACATCAGGCCGCGCGAGCGTTCGGCATCGTCATCGGCGATTTCGACAGTGAACCGGTGGCTTTCGTCGCCCGCATGGATCACCGCGACGGTTTCGTCAGCCGCTTCACTCCCCTGGTCCTGCGCCATGGCGGGCCCTATCAGCGTCAACGCCGCAAGGAGAAGGGAAAACACGCGGCGCGCGGAAGCCATCATCATCAACTCACCAGTTCAGGCCAGGACGTCGCTGCCAACGCTACGGCCTCAATGCGACGATGGTGCGTCGCCCCAGCCATCGGGACGGATTTCGGCAACCATCAGCCCCTTCGGTCCGTCGCCATAGCGTGCCAGAACGAATTGGCCGGGCCGCAATTCGGTCAACCCGAAGCGCCGCAGCGTTTCCATATGGATGAAAATGTCAGGATGCCCCTCACCCGCCGAAAGGAATCCGAAGCCGCGCACCCTGTTGAACCACTTCACCTCAAGCCGCTCCAGCTTGGAGGTGGGTTCCACCTGCACATGGGTGCGCGCCGCCGGCATTTGCGCCGGATGCCGGGCCGTGGATTCGTCCATGGAGAGGATGCGGAAGGCCTGCAGCCCGCCGGGGCGGTTGAGCGCCTCGACAACGATGCGGGCGCCTTCATAGGCGGTTTGATAGCCGTCGCGGCGCAGGCAGGTCACGTGCAGCAGCACGTCCGCCCCGCCACCGTCGGGCACGATGAATCCGAAGCCCTTGCCCGCGTCGAACCATTTGATGGTTCCGGCGAGTTCGATGACATCGAAATCGGTTCCAGTGTTCTGAAACCCTCCGTCGGCACCGGGGCTGCGCGCGTCTCGCCGCGCCTCGTCCCCAGTGTTCGGTCCGGTGCCGGAAGTGTCCTTCGCCCCCATGCTCAACGCCTTTTCCACACACGGCCCCGCAAATGCAGGTACTCTTACAACTTGAGGCAGTGTGGCCGATTCAGAACCAAAAGTTAAGAACCATTCATAATTTAATTGCCACCAATTAACCATAATGCTGGCCGGCCCTTCTTGGCCTTATCTCAACCCTTCTGCTAACGTCCGCCTCCCGGCCCTGCCGGGCCTTCTGACAAACCGGAGCCTTGCCCGTGAAATATCTCCACACAATGGTCCGCGTTTCCTCGATCGAGGACAGCCTGCGCTTTTATTGCGAAGGTCTCGGTCTGGTCGAATCGCGCCGCACTGAAAACGAAAAAGGTCGCTATACGCTCATCTTCCTCAACGCTCCGGGACAGGAAGACGCCCAGGTGGAGCTCACCTTCAACTGGGATCCCGAGGAATATTCGGGCGGCCGCAATTTCGGTCATCTGGCCTATCGGGTGGAAGACATCTACGCCCTCTGCCAGCATCTTTCCGACATGGGCTACACCATCAACCGCCCGCCGCGCGATGGCCACATGGCCTTCGTCAAATCCCCCGACGGGATTTCGGTCGAGTTGATCCAGGACGGCCATCTCGAGCCGGCCGAACCCTGGGCTTCCATGCCCAATACCGGCACATGGTAAACGCGTAACGCAACGTTAACTACGCCTATTGACCGGCGGTTAGGCAACCGCCGGTATTTTCATTCCGTGGTTTGGGTACAACACCCCCGGCACGGAAGTTGTTTTTATGCGTACCATCTCCAGTCTGATCGTCATGGTGTGCCTGCTCGGCGCCTGCGCTCCGATGGCCATGTTCGCCTCGGGAAGCGGCGCGGGCTATCAGGGCCTGCGGACCGATTGGGGCACCTATGTCTCCCACTCCAACGTCAACGCCTTTTGCCTCTCTCCCAAGCTGCGGCTGCTGATCTGGGACATCGAAGGTCATTTCGGGAAAAAGGTGGTGATGAATTCGGGCTACCGCACGCCCTGGCACAATGCTGCCGTGGGGGGCGCGGAATCGTCGATGCACACCAAATGCATGGCTGCCGATTTCTATATTCCCGGCGTCGAGAAGTCCCGCATCATCGCCTATGCGCGCAACAACGGCCTGGTCGGCGGGCTCGGCTGCTATCCGGGACGCAACTTCGTTCACGTCGACGTCCGCGACCGTCCGCGCGGCTATCGCGGCCCGGTCACCTTCAGCGGCTGTTGAAATCAAAATAAATTCGATTTTGGGTATTGCGCATTCGCAATGCCCCCCCTATACACCCGCTCACCGGCTGGAACGGTTCTCCGAAACAGCCTTGCGCGCCCTTCGTCTAGCGGTCTAGGACGCCGCCCTTTCACGGCGGAAACACGGGTTCGAGTCCCGTAGGGCGCGCCACTCTTCCCCTCCGGGAAGGCGGCCAGTTTTCCATTGCCATTGTCAGCGCTTGCCGTTATCAATGCCGCCGACAAACGGTCCGACAACGGGTCACTTTGCTAGCGCCCTTCGTCTAGCGGTCAGGACGCCGCCCTCTCACGGCGGTAACACGGGTTCGAGTCCCGTAGGGCGCGCCATTTCTTCTCTCTCCACCAATGCTGCGGCAGTCGCCGCCCCAAGGATTTTCAGCTATCCGGCGTCGATGCGCCGTGATGCAATTAACATTGCTTATCGAGGGGATCGCCCGTCACACCGGCGCGTTGTGGCAAGGCTCACCGGAGCCGCAAATGTCGAGAAACAGTCCCAGCCACCACTCATCTCCCCAGCTTAACGCTTCGCTCGAGCGGAACATCAGTTCGCTGCTCGAACGCCGGCGGCGCATGGCGGCCAAGGCTTCGCTGCAGGATCGGCTGGCGGCGCGGATCAGCGACTTCGCCGGCAGCATGATCTTCGTTTATATCCATATCCTCCTGTTCGGCGGCTGGATCTTGATCAATGTGGGCCTGCTGCCCGTCATCCGCGCCTGGGATCCTTCCCTGGTCGTTCTGGCCATGGTGGCCTCGGTCGAAGCGATCTTTCTTTCGACCTTCGTGCTCATCAACCAGAATCGCATGGCCGCCGCCGATGCCGAGCGCGCCGAACTCGATCTGCAGATCAACCTACTCAACGAGCACGAAACCACCAAGCTCATCACTCTAGTCGATGCCATTGCCCGTCAGTTGGGCGTGGAGACCATGGCCGACGATGAAGTTGAAGAACTCAAGCGCGATGTCTCGCCCGAGACGGTCCTCGACCGCCTCGAACAATCGAGCGCCAAACGCTGACCAACGGCCGGCATATCCGATCTGCCACAAGTTGGCCCCACTCTTGCTCAAATTGGACCCTGGATCACGCCTCCGTGATCAGCTTGAGGGTTTGAAATGATGAAATCTTACTTTGCTCCTATTGCCATTGCGTCCTTGATTGCTTTGGCCGGCTGCAGCAACGAAGGCAGTGATGCCGCCGCCGAAACCACCGAACCGGCAGCCGTGGAGGCTCCCGCCGAATCCGCCCCCGCCGAGCCGGCCGAAACACCTGCACCGGCCGAAACCGAGACGACCGAAGATCCGGCTCCGGCCGATGCCGAGCCTGAGGCTGACGCCGAGCCTGCTGCCGAAGAGACCACCACTCCGGCCGCTGCTGCGCCCAGCGCTGATTCCATGGCCAACCAGGCCATGCAGATGCTCACGCCCGAGGCCCAGGAACAGCTTCAGACCCAGATCGATTCGATGACCGACGAGCAGAAAGAGCAGGCTGTCGAACAGGCCCGCACCACCGCCGAAGAGGCAGCCCGTCAGCAGGGCCTGGCCGACGAGATGGTGACCCAGGTGGGCGATCAGGCCGAAGCCACCGCACGCCAGATGTTCGGCCTCGAATAATCCCGATCGGTGTGATGGGCTCGCCTATGAGCGAGCCCATCACAATCCGCCGGTGACGGCGATCGTCTCGCCGGTTACGAAACTTGCCTCCTCCGAGAGCAGCCAAAGCACGGCGTTGGCAATCTCCCCAGGCTCGGCCACCCGCCCCATCGGAATCTTCTGTGCCACCCGTGCCGGCCGCCCCGGCTCGCCCGCCGCTGCGTGAATGTCGGTCATCGTCGTTCCCGGTGCCACGGCGTTGACCCTGATGTCCTGCCCAGCCACCTCCTTGGCCAGCCCGTGGGTGAAGGTCTCGATCCCCGCCTTGGCGGCGGCGTAGGGGATGTATTCCCCCGGCGCGCCGAGCTTTGCGGCCACCGACGAGACATTGACGATCCGCCCCTTGATCCCGCTTTTCTGCCAGCGCCTGATCGCCGCCTGGCTGAGCAGCATGGGCGAGATGAGATTCACCGCCACCACGTCCCGCATCGTTTCGAACGCAACGTCGGTGAACGCGCCGATCCTGCCGGTGATGCCGGCATTGTTGACCAGCGCCGTCACCGGCCCCAACCGGGCTTCCACCTCATCGAACAGAGCTTCAACCTCGCCCGGCTCGCTGGCGAGGTTCGAGATCGCGCAACAGGCCGCCCCTGCCGCCTCCACGGCCTTGCGCGTCGCCTCGGCAGCCTCCCCGTTGCTGGCATAGGTTATCGCCACGCCATCGAACCTGGCCGCCGCCCCTTTCGCGATTGCCGCCCCGATTCCCCGACCGCCGCCTGTCACCAGCACCACGTCCCGCATCCCGCCCTCCTTTGAATGGCCTTGAACCGTAGCGCCCGAAGCCGGCAGGCGGAAAGTACCAATAGCGCACCAGTGCCCTGCACCAGCAAAATGCCTTTACCTCGCCGGTCCCGCTGCTAATCTCGGGCCACCTTCCAAAATCTAGAGACGGATCTTCCCGCAATGCCTTCTGCCAACGCCTCGCTCGATGCCGTGCTGTCCCATGTCGATGCCAATCTCGACCAGAGCCTTGAGCGGCTGTTCACGCTTTTGCGGATCAAATCGATTTCCACCGATCCGGCCTTTGCGGGCGAGGTCAACGCCGCCGCCGACTGGTTGGCCAATGAACTCAAGGGGCTCGATTTCGATGCCTCGGTGCGCCCCACCACTGGCCACCCCATGGTGGTCGGCCATCAGCGCGGCGAGGGTCCGAGCGTCCTGTTCTACGGTCACTACGATGTGCAGCCTGTCGATCCCATCGAACTCTGGACCAATGATCCGTTCGAGCCGAAAATCGGCGAAGAGAACGGCCGCAAGGTCATCCTCGCTCGCGGTGCTTCCGACGATAAGGGCCAGCTCATGACCTTCATTGAGGCCTGCCGCTCCTATAAGGCCGTGCGCGGTTCGCTGCCGCTCGGCGTCACCGTGCTTCTCGAGGGCGAGGAGGAATCAGGCTCCCCATCGCTGGACGCCTTCCTTGCGGCCAATGCCGAAGAGCTCAAGGCCGATATCGCGCTGGTTTGCGACACGGACATGTGGGACGAGGAAACCCCCTCGATCATCACCATGCTGCGCGGGCTGGTGGCCGATCAGGTGGAGATCCAGGCCGCCAGCCGCGACCTGCATTCGGGCATGTATGGCAATGCGGCGCGCAATCCCAATCAGGTGCTGGCCGAAATCATCGCCTCGCTGCGCAATCCCGACGGGTCGGTCGCCATCGAAGGCTTCTACGATGATGTTCCCGAACTGCCCGAGGCCGTTGCCGAGCAGTGGAAGCGCCTGCCCTTCGACGACAAGGGGTATCTCGGCGAGGTCGGCCTGTCCGAACCCGCCGGCGAAAAGAACCGCTCGGTCCTCGAACAGATCACCTCGCGTCCCACCTGCGAGATCAACGGCATGTGGGGCGGCTATACCGGCGAAGGCTTCAAGACGGTGATCCCGGCGAAAGCCTGGGCCAAGATCTCCTTCCGCCTCGTCGGCAATCAGGATCCCAAGAAGATCCGCGAAGCATTCCGCGCCCATGTCCGCGCCCGCGTGCCGGCCGATTGTACCGTCACCTTCCACGAACATGGCGGCAGCCCCGCATCGGTGGTTCCCGCTGACGGCCCCATGCTGCAAAAGGCTCTTGGCGCTCTCACGCAGGAATGGGGCCGCGAGGCCGCCGTGGCCGGTTCGGGCGGCTCGATCCCCATCGTTGGCGATTTCAAGCGCAAGCTGGGCATGGATTCGCTGCTGATCGGCTACGCCCAGACCGGCGACCGCATCCATTCGCCCAACGAGAAATACAATCTCGAAAGCTACCATCGCGGCATCCGCTCCTGGGTGCGGGTGCTGGACGCGCTGTCGCGGTAACTCAGAGTCCGGCCGTCGCGATCTCCTCGAGGAGCCAGGCCAATAACGCCTTTACGGCCGGACGTTCGCCCGCGTCGGGCGTGGTCACGAAATACCAGCTCGATTGGGCCGGTACGTCCGGCCCGAAAGGGCGGACGAGATGGCCGTGCGCCAGATCGTCGGAAACCAGAACGCGTCGCGCCAGCGCGACGCCCTGGGCGGCGATCGCGGCCTGTATCGTCAATCCGGTGTCGTTATAGGCCGGACCGCTTGTCGCCACGGTCGGGTCCAGACCTGCCGCCTTGAACCAGGCCGGCCAGTCCGGTCCTTCGCTCGCCGCCACGATCGAGGAATCGTGGATCAAGACGTGCGCGCGCAGATCCTGTGGCGTCGCAAGCGGTTTGGGACCATGCACCAGGCTCGGCGCGCAGACGGGGAATGCGGCATCGTCCATGAGTTTCGTGGACAAAAGCCCCTCATAGACGCCGCCCCCCACCCTTATCGCTACATCGACGCCTTCGCGGCGCAGATCGACAGCCCGTTGGGTCGTGCCGATCATCGGCTCGATATCGGGATGACGCGTCTGGAACCGATGCAGACGGGGAATGAGCCATTTGGTGGTGAAGGACGACAGCGCCGAAATCCGCAAGTTCTGCTCGCCCGAGGTCTCCATTGCGCGCCGGGTGGCCCGCCGTACGGAATCGAAGGCCGTCTCGATCTCCTCGAAATATCGGCGCCCCGCATCGGTCAGCGTCAGCCGCCGATTGTGCCGGATAAACAGCTCCAGCCCCAGAAACTCTTCCAAGGCCCGGATCTGGTGGCTGATCGCGGCCTGGGTGACGAACACATCCTCGGCCGCCGCCGTAAACGAGAGCCGCCGCCCCGCCGCCTCAAAGGCGCGCAGCGCCGAAAGGGGCGGCAGACGTTCGGTTCTATTCATGAGTAAAGCTAATCTGAACTGCGAAAACTATGCATTTGTGGGCACATCATTCGCGAGGTTAATCTACGGCTATTCCAGTCAATGGAGGTAGCCATGCCCCAGCATTTTGCCTTAGCTCACCTCATAAATCAAATCGGACTCTGGCGCCGGCGTATCCGCGACCGCCGCCATCTGGGCAGCCTCGATGCCCACACGCTCAGGGATATGGGTCTCACTTGCGCCCGTGTCGCCCGGGAAGCGCGGCGGCCCTTCTGGCGGTCGATCGACCTCCGCCCGGAATGATGCCCCTCACCCCTTGATCCGATCCGCTTTTACGCCCGAGGCAAATTCCAGCGCTTGTTCGCGCTCTTCGGGCGCAAAGGTTCGGACTTCGATCTGGGGCAGAATGGCCCCCATGGTCCTGGCCAGCCCCTCGAACCAGCCCGGCTCCGCGATCACGGCGGCTTTGGGAAAGCGTTTCCAATCGCCCAGGAATTTGAACTGGGAGGCGAAGTCCTTGGCGATGGCTTCCGCCGTCATGCTTTCGAGGCCGGTCATGTCGGCGATCAGGCCGATTTCTTCGTATTCGGACAGCAGGCTTTCGGTGTCGGCGACGATCCGGTCGATATCGTCGCCGGTGATTTGTCCGCTCGCCTTGACGAGCGCCACATTGCCCCGCACTTGTGAAAATTCCAGCATTCTCGTCTCTCCTCTGAGATTCGAACCTCCCGGTCGCCCAACGCGTTGCCTTCCAAACCGGTTGCGCCGGCCTAAAGAGAGAAGGAAATAAGGATCAGCATGGCCAAGGTGGCGTGGATACTCGGCGGCGGATCGGGCATCGGGGCGGAAACCGCAAAGGCGCTTTCCGGGCGCGGCTGGACCGTCGCCGTCTCGGGCCGGCGCGAACAGCCGCTCGCCGCCCTTGCCGTCAGCCATGGCGCGCGCCCCTACCCGCTCGACGTCACCGACCTTGATGCCGTCCGCGCCACCGTCCCCCGCATCGTCGAGGATCTGGGCCGGATCGACCTGATGATCTTTTCGGTGGCCACCAAGCAGACCACCAAGACCGGGCAATACGGCTATGAGAGCTATGCCAGCGTCATCGACACCAATCTGCTCGGCGCCATGCGGGTCATCGATCCGGTCGTTACCCAGATGCGGCGCCAAGGTGGCGGCGAGATCGCGCTGGTCGCGTCGGTCGCGGGCTATTTCGGCCTGCCCCGCTCCGCTGCCTATTCCTCGGGCAAGGCGGCGATGATCGCGCTCGCCGAAACCATGCGAACCGAACTCGAACGCGACAACATCGCGGTGCGCCTCATCTCGCCGGGGTTCGTCAAAACCGACTTCACCGCACCCAACGATTTTCCAATGCCGTTTCTCATGGATGCCGAGGAGGCCGGCCGCCGGATCGCCGATGGGCTGCTCAATTCGAAAAGGTTCGAGATCGCCTTCCCGCGCCGCATGGTCTATCCGCTCAAGTTGATCGCCATGCTTCCCTACCCGCTGTTCTTCGCCATCATGAAGCGCCTCCTGCCACGCGGCAAAAGCTAAACCACTCGGTTTGACATCAACGCGCCGCGATGATATCAAACCATATGGTTTTGCTTTCCGATGCCCAGCTTGATACCGTCTTCCACGCGCTGTCCGACCCGACGCGCCGCGCCATGCTGCGCAGCCTCACGGCGCGCGAGCAGAGCCTTTCCGAACTCGCCGCGCCCTTTGCCATGAGCTTTCCGGCGGCGTCGAAACATGTGCGCGTTCTCGAGCAGGCCGGGCTGGTCCGCCGCCGGGTCGAGGGGCGCACGCATATCTGCTCGCTCGAGGCCAAGCCGCTCGCCGCCGCCACTGATTGGCTGAGCTTTTACCAGACCTATTGGAGCGAGAAGTTCGACGCGCTCGATGCGATCTTTACGGCCGAACTCAAAGGAGAATGACCATGGCCAAGTCCGTTACGCCGTTCCTCATGTTCGAGGGCAAGGCCCAGGAGGCGCTGGATCTCTATATGCGCGTCCTGCCCAATTCCGAGGTCGTCTCAATGCAGAAATACGGTCCCGAAGGGCCCGGCCCGGAGGGCACCATCATGCACGCCATCGTTACCCTGGTCGGCCAGCAAGTGATGGTGTCCGACAGCCACGTCCAGCACGCCTTCACCTTCACCCCTTCGATCTCGTTCTGGGTCGAATGCAATGACGAGGCCGAGCTCGAACGGCTCTTCGACGAACTCGGTAAAGGCGGTCAGGTCTATATGCCGCTCGACCATTACGGCTTTTCCACCCGCTTCGGCTGGGTCGGCGACCGCTTCGGCGTCACCTGGCAGCTCAACCTCGCGTGATGCCCATGTCCGATCTCCCCGACCGCTTCCTGCGCATGACCCGCCGCTTCAAGGCACCCATCGAGCGCGTCTATCAGGCCTGGCTCGATCCCAACGTCACTCGGAAATGGCTGTTCACCTCGCCAGCCAGCGACTCCAACGAAACCCGGATTCACGCCCATGTCGGTGGCAAGTGGACGGTGACCGATGTGCGCGAAGGCGTCTCCTACACCGCCGAGGGCGAGTATCTCGAACTCGATCCTCCCCACCGCATCGTCTTCACCTTCGGCATGATGCAGTTCTCACCCGATTTCGACACCATCACCGTCGAGCTCTCCCAGGACGACAATGAAACGGTGATGGTCTTCACCCAATCAGGCGTCGGCATCGCCGAGGAATTGGCTAATCTGCCGGCCAAGCCCGAGGAGACCAGCGAATATGGCTGGAACCTCATGTTCATCGCCCTGGCACAGGCTGTAGAGACCTAGCGAATGGGGCGGCATCTCTGCCGCCCGTTTTCAATCGGTGACCACCTCGGAGCGTTCGATTAGCGCCGTCAATTCCTCGAGTTCGGCGGTATAGGCGGCATAGGTCCTGATCCACCACGCTGGCCAATCGCCTACCTGCCCGGCCCCGACGCCGGCGATCAGATCGGCGAGCGGCTGGGCTTCCACCGCCTCACGTATCGAGGACCCACGGCGGTCGTCGAGGAGCAGCACGTCCGCGGGATAGGTGTCGGCGTTCTCCCAGCTCAAGACGCCCCAATATTCGCCTTCGGGCGCCTCGGGCTCCACCATGTTGACGCCCCAGCGCTGGAAGTCCTGCAATTCCGCGCCGCCAGCGGGAGCGGCGACATAAAGATTGTCCGCATCGATCGAAGCGGCCATGACCTTGAGCCCAGGCTTGGCTTCCGCCGCTGCAGCAAGCGCGGCGCGCGCGATTTCGAACGCGTCGCGCTGCGCTTCGATTTCGGGTGCGTCCAGATCGGCTCCCAACGCCTCGGCCAGCGTGCCGTAATCTTCGATAAGCCCAATCGCGGAATCGCCCTGCAGAACGCCGACGATGGGGGCGACAGCGGCAAACCTACCCTCGGGATGCATTTCCTCCCCGCCGCTGTAATCGCCCGTGCGCGGCCAATATTCGGTGACGATCAGGTCCGGATCGAGCGCCAGAAGCGCTTCGGGCTGCAATTGGTTGTAGGGCGTGCGGATCACCTCGATCCCTTCGAGATCGAATTCGGCATAGCTCTTTTCCGAAGTGCTCTCGTCAGTGAAAATGCCGACCGGCTCGATTCCGAACTGCATCAGTCCGGCCGCCGAGGACGAGAACGCCACGATCCGCTCGGGTGGGTTAGGCAGGGTAATCGTGCTCCCTGCGCCGTCCGTGAAGGTCCACTCCTGCGCCATTGCCGCGCCGGAAAAAGAAAGACCCGCAACTACTAAGGCCGAAAACTTCGCAAAACGATTCATTGTGCGGTTTCCTGTTCGAGCGTTTCGGCAAGGCGTGGCACGAAGCGGTCCATTACCCAGGGAAGCGAGAGGGCCGAGGGCGCGGACAACGCCATGGCATAGGAGAGATCGATCAGCGGCACGTAATGCCCCTCGGCCACGGGCCGCCAGCGGGCAAACAGCGGATTGGCCAGAAGCGTATCCACCGTTTCCCGGTCGTTGTACCAGGCGATAAACACATCGGCGTCGATGCTGTCGAGGTTTTCGTAGCTGATCTTGGTCGTGTAGCTGTCAGCCGGCAGCTCATGGAGCGCTTCGGCTGGCACCAATCCCAAATCGGATAGCAAAAGCACGCGCGGATCGTGCGGCAGGTAGACGTTCATACCCGCTCCGTCGACGCCGAGCCCGCCGCCGAACGCGAAGGTTTTGCCCTCGATTATCGGATATTGCTCGGCATAGCCCTGGAGCAAATCCCGCATATCGGCGATCAGAGCCTGGGCCGCGTCTTCGCGCCCCAGCACCGTGCCGGCGGTTTCGATGATCTCCTGCCAATCGCCCCTCCAGGGAATATCCTTGAAAGGCACGGTGGGCGCAATCGCCGACAGCCGCTCGTATTCCTCCTGGCTATAGCCGCTATAGGGCACGAAGATCAGATCGGGCGCGTAGGTCAGCAACTCCTCGAAAGGCACGCCATCGGTCGTGTTGATGGTGGGCGGCAAGTCTTCGCCACGTTCGGCGTAAGCGTCCTTGATCCAGGGCAGGTAGCCGTTCTCGTCGCCGCCCCAGATCTGGTGCTGGATGGCGACAGGGCTTTCGCCAAGAGCGATGATCGCCTCCTGGCTCATCCAGCTCAACGTCACGATGCGTTCGGGAAACTCTTCGATCACCGTCTCGCCAAAGGCGTGTTCGACGGTAACCGGATAGCTGTCCTCTGCCCATGCGGGCGCCAGGGCCAGGGCAGTTGCCGCAAGGGCGCCTGCAAAACTCCTCCACATCGGGATGGTCCTCTTCGTTCTACGGTGTGTCGGGGGCGGGGTGCGGGATCGAGCCGCGCGGAATGACCATGGGCGTTTTCGCCAACGGGTCATCGATGATGATGCAGGGCAGCCCGAAGACCTCCTCGACCAGTTCGGCGGTGATGATGTCCGCCGGCGCGCCCTCGGCCACGATCTGCCCGTCGCGCATCGCGATGATGTGGCTGGCATAGCGGCAGGCGTGGTTGAGGTCGTGCAGCACCGCCACCACCGTATGTCCCTCGCGCTGGTTGAGCACCCGCAGCAATTCGAGCAGCTCGATCTGGTGGGCGATATCGAGATAGGTGGTGGGTTCGTCCAGCAGCAGCATGGGCGTCTGCTGGGCCAGCACCATGGCCACCCAAACCCGCTGGCGCTGCCCGCCGGAAAGCTCGTCCACCAGCCGGTGCGAAAGCGGGGTGATCCTGGTCGCTTCCATGGCGTCCATCACCGCCTTCTCGTCTTCCACCGACCATTGGCGGATGAACTTCTGGTGCGGGTAACGGCCCCGCGCCACGAGATCGGCCACCGTGATCCCCTCTGGCGCGATGGAGGTCTGCGGCAACAGCCCCAGCCGCCGGGCCACTTCCTTGGCCGGATATTGCGAGATGGCCTTGCCGTCGAGCATCACTTCGCCCGCCGAGGGGCGGATCAGCCGCGAGAGAGCACGCAGCAGGGTCGATTTCCCGCAGGCATTGGCGCCCACGATCACCGTGAACCCCTTGTCGGGGATTTCCACTGACAGGTCGGTCGAGATCACCCGCTGGTCGTAGCCGATCGTCGCCTTCTGTGCCGCAAGACGCGTGGGCGCGGTTACGATGGCGGGATCGAAATGCTGGTTCATCTTGGCATCCCCTGTCATTGCCGCCGGGCTTCCCGCACCAGCAGCCAGACGAAATAAAGCCCCCCGATCGAGACGGTGACCACGCCGACGGGCAGTTGCGTGGGCGCGAACATGCGCTGCGCCAGAAGATCGGCGACGGCCAGCAGCAATGCTCCCATGGCCGCCGATGGCAGCATGGCAACGCCCGCCGCCCCGGTCACCCGCCTCGCGATCTGGGGCGCGGCCAGCGCCACGAAAGCGATCGGCCCGGCTACGGCGGTGGCCGTCGCGGTCAGCGCCACCCCGAGCAGCAGCAGCGTCAGCCGCACCGGTTCGACCATCACCCCCAATGCGCGCGCCGCATCGTCCCCCATTTCGAGCTGTTTCATCGGCCGGCCGAGAATAAAGGCGGCGGGGATGAAGATCCCCAGAACCAGCAAGGTCGGCCAAAGCTTGTCGAGGCCCAGCCCATTGAGCGAACCGGCGCCCCACACCGCCGCCGCCATGGCGACTTCGAGATCGGCGCGCAGCATCAGCCATGTGTTGAGCGAGGAGAGCATGGCACTCATCCCAATACCGACGATGATCAGCCGGAAGCCCTCGACGCCGCGCCGCCAGGCGAGCAGATAGACCGCCAGCGCCGTCACCACGCCGCCGAGCAGCGCGCCCCCGGCAATCTGGTAGTAATTGCCCGAAAACCCGATGATGACGATCAGCGCGCCGGTATATGCGCCCGAATTGAATCCGATCACATCGGGGCTGCCCAGCGGGTTGCGGGTCAGCGATTGGAAGATCGCCCCGCTCAATCCCAGCGCCGCGCCGAGCAGCAGCGCCAGCACCGAGCGCGGCAGCCGCCATTCGACCACCACCATATGCACCCGCGCCTCGGCCTGCCCGATCAGCGCGGAAAACACGTCGGTCACCGGCACGGGATATTCCCCGCTCGAAAGCGCGATCAGCGTCACGAGGATCGCCAGGGCAACCATGATCGAAACGAGAAAGATGACCCGCGTATCGAGCCTGATCGTCAGCCTGCCGTCGAGCAGGCGCAGGACCCGGGTGGGACGTCCGAAATCGATGGCGCTCATAGCCCGCTCACCTTGCGCCGCCGCGCCAGAAGGATCAGCACCGGCGCCCCCACGAAAGCGGTGACGATCGCCACCTGGATTTCCCCCGGCCGCATGATGATGCGCCCGACGATATCGGAGACCAGCAGCAGCACCGGCGCCAGCACCACGGTATAGGCAAAAATCCAGCGCTGGTCCGGTCCCACGATCCAGCGGGCCACATGGGGTACCATCAGCCCGACGAACCCGATCGGCCCCGCCGCCGCCGTCGCGCCGCCGGCCAATAGCGTCACCGCGACGACCACGACGACCCGCACGCGCAGGATATTGGCGCCCAGCGACTTGGCCAGATCGTCCCCCAGCGCCACGGCATTGAGCGGCCGCGCCACGATGCCCGCCAGCACCAGCCCGACGATCACGAAGGGCGCCACGGTGATCACTGCATCATAGCTGCCCCCGCTCAGGGCACCGGCTTCCCAATGGCGCATGCGGTCGAAGGCGCTGGGATTGAGCAGCGTGAGCGCCGTGGAAACGCCACCGAGAATCGCCCCGATCGCGACGCCCGCCAGCGTCAGCGAGATCGGCGTCGCGCCGCCCCGCCCCGCCGAGCCGACGATATAGACCACGATTGTCGTTACGATCGCTCCAAGGAACGCAAACCAGATGTAGGCGTCGAGCGAGGTGAACCCCAGATACCCAACCGCGATCAGAACGAAGAAACTCGCCCCCGCATTGACCCCCAGAATGCCCGGATCGGCCAAGGGATTGCGCGTCAGCGCCTGGATCAGCGCCCCGGCGATGCCCAGCGCCGCGCCGACCAGCAGCCCCAGCACGGTGCGCGGCAGGCGCAGCGACTGGATGATGGCGTGATCGTTGCTGTCGTCATAGGCAAACAGCGCGTCGATAACCGTTGGCAGCGGGATATCGCGCGAGCCGACCGCGACCGACAAGAGCGCCACCAGCGCCAGAACGCCAATCGCCAGCAACAGCCCGCTGAGCCGGCGCGCATTGGTCGCGGCGACTCCGGGCCGGCGCGCGGCTTGTGCTTGTTCGGCGATGGCGGTCACAGGGCCTTGTCTCCGGCACGAGGCTCACGGATTGGCGGATGATCCTAGCTATATTTTATGATTTGGTCAGTCAAGTTACTGCCAGCTTCGATCTCTCTTGCAGCCCGCAAAAAAGCGCAGCGGCGTGCGGCAGCGCAGCGGCGCCCCATGGCCCAAGCACCTCACACTCTGTTGATCGCGCCGCGCGGCTTTGTTCCATTTTTTGGATTTTCATCAATCATCCGGAAACTGTTTGGCGAGAAAAGCTTGAGGCCAAAGGGCGAGTTCTGGAGTTTGTAATGCGTAAGACCATGTTCGCTGCGGCCGTTTTGGCGGCCATTTCCGTAGGCCAGGCCAGCGCGGCCGACGCGCTGGGGACGACCGCGCCCTACGGGCCCTATGGGCCCACAGGCATGAGCCAGGGCGGTTTCGGCGGCTTTTATGCCGGCGGCAATGTCGGATATGGCCGGGGCGAGTACTCGGATAGAACCGGCGATACCGAGATCGGCGGTTTTATGGGCGGCGCGCAGGCCGGCTTTAACGCCGATCTCGGCGGTCTGGTCGTCGGCGTCGAGGGCGATTACCAGCTTTCGGACGTAAAATTCGATGAAACCCGCCCTGTCGGTGATAACTACAACGCCGGCCTCAACCACTACGGCACGGTGCGCGGCCGCGCCGGCATCGATATCGGCGGCATCATGCCCTATGCCACAGGCGGCGTCGCCTTCGGCGACATCGGCTACCAGTATGAGAACGCGGCCGGCCAAACCGTCTCGGAATCCGAATATGGCTGGGGCATTGCCGCCGGCGCGGGCATCGAAGCCATGACGGCCGGCAACCTCTCGCTCAAGGCCGAGTATCTTTATGTCGGCTTTGGCGAATACGATCTTGGCGGCGACACGGTGGATGCAAACGCCCACACCACCCGCGTTGGCGTCAACTTCCACTTCTGATCGAACCGGATCGGCCATTCAACGACGAATGGCCGATCCTATCCCGGCACCGCCGCGTCGATGATCCGCAGTTGCACGGTTTCGCGTCCCTGCCAGTGGTCGATATTGAGCGTGCCGGCGACATGCAGCCGCTGCCCGTCCCGCGCCTTGAGCAGCGCATCGCCCAGCGGGCTCCCCGCCGCGCGGAAGGCGATGGCCTTCAGATTGGCCCCATCCCCCGAACTCACCGTGCAGCGCACATGTCCGCCCGCTCCCACCACGTCGGCGAAGCGGATCTGGTGGGCGGGAAAGGCAAAGACCGGCGTGGGATTGCCCGCCCCGAATGGCCCGGCGCGCTCGAACTCATGCACGAAATCGGGATGGGCACCCCGCGCCGTCAGCGCCGCGTCGATCTTGATCCCATCCCCGGCCTTGGCTGCCATCACATCGTCGGCCAGCGTGTCGTTGAGATAGGCCCGAAACGGCCCCAACTGCCCCGGCCCGAGGGTCACGCCCGCCGCCATGGCATGCCCGCCACCCTTGGTGATGATCCCGCCGCGCACCGCATCGACCACCGCCGCACCCAAATCCACCCGCGGCACCGAGCGCCCCGATCCCGTCCCACCGCCATCGGGGCCGAGCGCAATGGCAAAGGCGGGCCGGTCGAACCGTTCCTTGAGCCGGGCAGCAACGAGCCCCACAATTCCCTGGTGCCATTCCGAGGATGCGGTCACCAGCACCGAGGGCCCCGGCCCTTCGCCGATCTCGAGTTCGGCCGCAGCCACGGCCTGTTCCACCGCCGCAACTTCTATCCGCTGCCGTTCGGCGTTGAGTTCGTCGAGCCGCTGGGCGATCGCCAGCGCCTCATATTCATCGTCGCCGGCCAGGAGCCGCGCGCCCAGTCCCGCATCCCCGATCCGCCCGCCGGCATTGATCCGCGGCCCGAGCAGGAAACCGAGATGGTAGGCATTGACCGGCCCCGAAACCCGCGCCGCGATGGCAAGGCTCGAAAGCCCCACATTGCCGCCGGCCCGCATCACTTCTATGCCGCGCACCACGAAGGCCCGGTTGAGCCCCTTTAGGGGCACCACGTCGCACACCGTCGCCAATGCCACGAGGTCCAGCCATTTCATCAGGTCGGGGAGGCCGCCCTGCCCGCGCTCGCGCAGGATGCGGCTGGTGGCGACCAGCACCATGAACGCCACGCCCGTCGCGCACAGATAGCCGAGCCCGGATATGTCGTCGCGGCGGTTGGGATTGACCAGCGCGTTTGCGTTGGGCAACTCGTCGGGCGCCAGGTGATGGTCGACGATCAGCACGTCCACCCCGCGCCCTCGCGCATGGGCGATCGGACCGTGGCTGGCCGTGCCACAGTCGAGCGTCATCACCAGGGTGGCGCCCTGCTCGATCAGCCCGTCGATCGCTGCATTGTTGGGCCCGTAACCCTCGAATATGCGGTCCGGGATATGGGTGGGCGGGTTGAGCCCGAAATGGCGCAGATAGCGCACCATCAGCGCGACGGAACAGGCGCCATCGACATCATAGTCCCCGAACAGCCCGACCGTCTCCCGCCTCTCGATGGCGTCGGCCAGCCTTGCGGCCAGCGCGTCCATGTCGGCCAGCGTTGAAGGGTCGGGCATCAGCGCGCGTATGGTGGGGGTGATGAAGTCTTCCGCCGCCTCCACCGCCACGCCGCGTCCGGCCACGATCCGCGCCAGGATTTCCGATAACCCCGTCTGCTGGCTGATGGCGCCCGCCATGCGGGCGGCGGCGGGGTCGAGCCTGTCGAGCCATCGCCGGCCGCAGACCGATCTTTCAACGTTGAGAAAGGCTGGGATCGTGGGCATCATGGCCCTACCTATAGACGCTGCGCGCGGCGGATCGATAGTCCGCCCGCGCCGATTTGCACGTCATTTACGCGCCTTTCCCGCATTTCATCCGTCCACCCGACACCTTGCTCCAGGCTCGGAACATCGATCCGGGCTGACCGTTTCTATCAAGGGCACAAGACCGCCCGTTTATTGTTCGAGGGATTGACCATGACCGCTAAACTGCTTTTGCCCTTTGCCCTGATTTCGGCCCTTGCCCTTGCCGCCTGCGAGGAGCGCGCCGGCGCGCCCGACGTTCCCAATCCCGATGCCGGCGATCCGGAAGCCTTTGCCGAACCGGCCGAGGAAAACGAGGAGCCCACGAGCGAGGAGGTCATGTCGCCCGCAGAACTCCAGCAGCGCCGCGAAGAGATCGAGCAGGACGCGCAGCAGACCTTCGAAACCATCATGGAAGACACTGAGCAGGCGGGCGATAACCTCATGCAGCTCGGCGACGACGCCATGAATGCGCTGAGCGAAGGCATCACCTCCACCACCAATGCGCTCGAAGTCCAGATCGACGCCCTGGTCGCCAGCGCCGCCGAGCTGCGCGACGAGAACATGACCAAATCCCAAAAGCTCGAAATCGTCGCCAACGTCCGCAACGCCGCCGAACAGGCCGCCCGCGCCCTGGGCCAATCCGAAGCCGAAATCACCGCCGCCGGCGACAACGCCGAAGAGCGGGCGCGGGAAGTGCTGGGAGTGCAAACGCCATAGGTTCGCGCAGGGCGAAGCTACCCCGAAGATCATCGGCATCACCGCCAGTGCCGGCGCTCCTGCCCGCCGTCGCCGGGCACCGGCCCCTCGCGTCCTATCGCGTGTTAGCGGCCTCGGGTCCTGCCGGAACGTCATTCCTGCCGAAAAGTTAATGGTCGAGCGCAAAGCTCATGGCAAACCGTTCGAGGAGGAACGACATGACCATCAAATCTCTTGTCTCACCTATCGCACTTGCGGCAGCCGCCACTCTGGCCCTGAGTTCCGCATCCTTTGCCCAGACCATGGTAGGCGATCAGCAGGTCAGTGACGAAGACCTGCCGGTGGTGACCGAGCATTGCACGATGCTCGCTGAAGAAGGCGCGGCCGCTGGTGCCGAAGCCGACGCTGCTGCTGGAGCCGACGGTGGTGCTGCCGGTGGCGCCGGAGCGGAAGCCGGTGGCGAGGCTGGAGCCGATGCAGGAGCAGACGCAGGCGCGGCGGCTGGCGGAGTCGATGCCGCGGCGGGCGCCGGAGCAGTCGGCGAGACGGCCGCGGACGCCGCGGCGGGTGATGACATGGCCGCTGACGGAGCCGCCGCGGGCGGCGATGCCGCAGCCGCCGGAGATGCAGCAGCCTCGATCGATCTTGAGGCAATCACCCTCGAAGACTGCCAAGCCGCTGGCTTGGTTGAATAAGGCGAAAAACCAGCACAAGCAGAGAGGGATGGCCGCCCGAGCTCTGGCGGCCATTTTTATTGGAAAACCCCACTACCCGCACAAATAGGTCGGCTTACAGACATACCGTATAGCATAGGTCTATTCGCGATTTCCTGAAGGAACGAAGATGATGAACCGTGGTTGATTTATGCTGCCCACGAAATAGGCAGCATTGTTCTTGAAAGGAACGCACATGGCCAACCAGGACAAGCGTGGAAGCCACGAACAAAACGGTCGGTCTGGCCAGCAAGGCCAGAAGGACAAAGAAACCCAGCAGGGCCGCGGTCGTGACGACGATAACAAAGGCCGCGATGGAATGCAGGACAACAAAGGGGGTCAGCGCCGCTGATCAACTGCGTCCTTGGAGGGTCGCCCTCGACCCTCCTTTACCTTTGCAGGAGCAACGTCCGCTTGAGCCGTTTAGGTGCTCTACCCAAGACCTGCTCTTCGGCTATTCCATGTGTCCGAGCCGCCGCCACCCATAGGCCAATTCCATCAATCGGGCTTCTGGCCGAACCTCCTCCCTCTCTCCCACAACCTCCCCGCCCAGCCGCGCGTAAAACGCTCGTGCGGCGCGGTTTTCGCGCAGCACCCATAGGGCTGCCGCCGCATGGTCCCGCCCGGCAAGTTCGGCCGCCATGTGCCGCATCATCGCCGTGCCGATGCCCTGGCGCTGATGGGATTGCAGCAGGTAGAGAGCGCTGATCTCGGCATCAAAGCCCAGAGTCCTCAAACCGGCGTCGCGCTGGCCGCCGCACGATGCGAAGCCGACGATGCGCTCGCCGTCACATGCGACGCAAACCGAGGTTCCACCCGCGTGCGGATCTGCGAGTATCCGCCTCCATCGTGCCTCCCGATCCGCAACAGAAAGAGCCGCCAGAATCCCCTCGGGCACCAGCCCCGTATAGGTCTCTTTCCACGCTGCGACGTGCACGGCGGCAATGCCGCCGACATCGGCAACAGAAGCGTCTCGCAATGTCACCACGCTCGAGTCCATGGACCTCCCCCACCGCGACCCAGAATCCACGCTCGCGCGCCAATGTGTTCGCCCCCACAACAAATGCTTACACTCGGGGGCGAATCACTGCAAACCGCCGGCGTTCCGTTCAGAAGCCGACGCATGCGTTCCCATTTTGCCCGCTACATCGCCCGCCACGAGCCGCGCAAGGATTGGCGCGTTCATTTCCGCTCCGCCCTCGCCGCGGGGCTGGCGGTGATGCTGATCGGCTGGCTGTCGGTCAAGACCGGCCTGCCGCTGCTGCTGGCGCCGCTCGGGCCGACCGCGATGCTGATCTTCGGCCAGCCGGCCTCGGCGGGCGCCCAGCCGATCAATATTTTCGCCGGCTATCTGATCGGCACGATCTTTGCGGTGCTTGTCGTTTGGATCCTGCCCGATTCGTGGTGGCTGGCGACGCTCGGGGTCGGCTTTGCGATGCTGGTCATGCTCGTGCTGCGGGTGACGCATCCGCCGGCGGTGGCGGTGCCGCTGCTGGTTCACGCCACGCCGGTCGATCCGCTCACGCTTTTCGCAGTGCTGTTTTTCGCCTGCACGCTGCTGGTGGGCCTGGGCGTCGTTCTGCACCGCCTGCCGCCGCGCCAGCGCTACCCTCTGCCGCTTAGCGACCAGACCTCACGCTAACTCTCCCGCCGATGCTCGGCGGTAATCCAGCGTATCGTGTGGCTCCAGGAGCGCATCACCACGCTCGAGGTGACGACCCGGCGCGGCAAAAGCTTTACGCCACGCAACAGACTCCCGTCGGTAACCCCCGTTGCAGCGAATAGCACGTTGCCGCGGACCATGTCCTCGGCGCAAAGTTTGGCGTCACCGATCCCCAGTTCGCGGGCCGCCGCCTTCTTGTCGGCCGTATCGAGGATCAGCCGTCCCTGCATCTGCCCGCCCATGCAGCGGATCGCCGCCGCCGCCAGCACGCCCTCGGGCGCCCCGCCTGATCCCAGGTAGATGTCGATGCCGGTATCGTCACTGTTGGCCGCATGGATCACGGCGGCGATGTCCCCATCGGGCAGCAGCTTCACCGCCACCCCGAGTTCACGCAATTGGGCGATGAGCCCCGCGTGACGCGGCCGGTCGAGCAGGCACGCCACGATATCGGACACCGCTACGCCCTTGGCCTCGGCCAGGGCGGTGATGTTTTCCGCCGGCGACTTGTCGAGGTCGACGATGCCATGCGGATAGCCCGGCCCGATGGCGATCTTTTCCATATAGGCGTCCGGCACGCGCAGCAGCCCGCCGCGTTCGGAAAACGCCATGACCGAAAGGGAATCGGCGAGGTTCTTGGCGCAGCCCGTAACCCCTTCCAGCGGATCGACGGCGACATCGATCTGCGGCCCATGACCCTTGCCGACCCCTTCGCCCAGCGCCAGCAGCGGAGCCCCCCTGCCCTCGCCGATCACCACCTGGCCTTCGATCTCGATGTCGTTGAGCGCGTTGTGCATGGCGATGACGGCGGCCTGGTCGGCCTCCATCTCGTCACCCTTGCCGCGCCAGCCCGCCGCCGCTATGGCCGCCCGCTCGGTGATCCGGGCGATCTCGAGCGTAAGATTGCGGCCGACGGCAGTCTCCTGAGATTGGTCCAACTAGAACTCCTCGATTCTTATCAGTTGTGGCTGACCAACAATGAACCCGTCGCTCGCGATCCGTGCCAGCGCTTCGCGCACCGCGCTTTCGATGGTTTCGTGGGTAATCAGCACCACCGTGCGCGAGGTCTCCTCCTCGACGCCGGGCTCGGAGGCGCGCAGGTCGGGCCGCTGGATCACGCTTTCGAGCGAGATGTTGCCTTCGCCCATGCGGGTGGCGATCGCCGCCAGCGCGCCAGGCACATCCCTTGCGTTGAGCCTTATATAATAGCCACCTTCATGAATGCGCATCGGCGCGCGCGCGCAGGGCGCCAGTTCCGAAGACGGCACCCCGAGCGGGGGCACCTGCGTGCCGCGCGCGATGTCGAGAATATCGGAAAGCACCGAAGCCGCCGTTGCCTCCCCACCCGCGCCGGGCCCGGCCAGCAGCAATTCCTGGACGTGATTGGTTTCCAGCGCCACGGCGTTGAGCACGCCGTCCACCCCGGCAATGGCGCTCGATTTCCGGACAAGCGTTGGATGCACGCGCTGCTCGATTCCCGTTTCCACCTTGCGGGCCATGCCCAGGAGCTTGATCTTGTATCCCAGATCGGCCGCCACTTTTATGTCGGCCTGGGTGATGCGCCAAATGCCTTCGACGAACACCTGATCGGCGGAAATCTCCGTCTCAAAGCAAAGGCTGGCAAGGATCGCGAGCTTATGGGCCGTATCGAACCCTTCGACGTCGAAGGTCGGATCAGCCTCCGCATAGCCGAGCGCCTGGGCGTCCTTCAAGCATTCCTCGAACGAGATTCCCTCATTGCCCATGCGGGTGAGGATGTAATTGCACGTCCCGTTCATGATGCCATAGACGCGCGTGATTGCGGCCGAGCCCAACCCCTCGCGCAGCGTCTTGATCACGGGAATGCCCCCGGCCACTGCCGCCTCGAACCCGAGTTGGGCATGGGCGTTCTCCGCCGCCCGCGCCAGGGCCACGCCGTGCCGGGCCAGCAGCGCCTTGTTGGCCGTCACCACCGGGCAGCCATTCTCCAGCGCTGCGGTCACCGACGCCAGTGCCGGCCCATCCTCACCGCCGATCAGCTCGACATAGAGATCGATTTCGCCCGACCGCGCCAGCGCGACGGGATCGTCGAACCATTTGAAGCCGGAAATATCCACCCCGCGATCACGCGACCGCGAGCGCGCGGAAACCGCCGAGACGACAATCCGCCGCCCCAGCTTGCGCGCGATGGCATCGCCATCCTCGGTCAAGATCCGGATCAGCGCGGCGCCCACCGTTCCCAGCCCGGCAATGCCCACCCGCAGCGGGCGCAAGTCCTCGCCCTCGCCGCTGGCAAAGCTTTGCATGGCACGGACGATCCGCTGCCGCGTCTCGCTGCGCGGCTCGCGGCCTTCGCGAAGGTCGAAGACGAAAAGAGGATCGCCGGCGATCTCGCGTCCGAACCGGGTCGGGGTCCAGCTCCGTTCCGAGATGAAGGTTTCAACCGATGATTTGAAGCTCTCGATGTCACTCATTGTACGCACGCCTATAGTTGCGCGCGCACATGAATAGGAAATCGCCTACGCGTCAAGAGCACGGTGGCGGCAAAGGCCGGATAGCCTTGTCGATCACCGGCACAATCGCCGATCTCAACCCATATATCGACAAATATGCGGGCCGAACCGGCGCAAATCCTATGATTGCGCCAGCTTCACCACATTGCCGCCGGTCGCCGTGCCGCCAAGAAACTTCTTGATGGCCCGCGCCGCCTGGCGGATGCGCTGCTCGTTTTCAACGAATGCAAGGCGCACATACTGGTCGCCATATTCGCCAAAGCCCACACCAGGCGCCACGGCAACGCCGGTCTCCTTGATCAAAAGCTTAGCAAATTCAAGGCTTCCCAGGTCCGCGAACTGGTCCGGGATCGGCGCCCAGGCGAACATCGTGGCGGCAGGAACCGGAATGTGCCACCCCGCCCGGCCGAAGCTTTCCACCATAACGTCGCGGCGGTGCTTGTAGATCGCGCGAACCTCTTCGATGCAGGAATCATCGCCGTTGAGCGCGGCAGCCGCGGCCACCTGGATGGGCGTGAACGCGCCATAGTCGAGATAGGATTTGACCCGCGCCAGAGCGGCGATAAGCCGTTCATTTCCCACGGCAAATCCCATGCGCCAGCCGGGCATGGAGAAGGTTTTGGACATCGAGGTGAACTCGACCGCCACATCCATCGCACCCGGAATTTCCAGCACCGAATGGGGCGGTTCGTCGTCGAAATAGATTTCGGAATAGGCAAGGTCCGAGAGGATGAAGATTTCATTCCTGCGGCAGTAGTCGACGACCTCGCGGTAGAAATCGAGCGAGGCGACGTAAGCGGTTGGATTGGCGGGATAATTGAGGATCAGCGCAATCGGCTTGGGGATCGAATGGCGCACCGCGCGGTCCAGCGAGCGCAGGAAATCTTCATTGGGGTCGGCCGGCATCGAGCGAACAACGCCGCCCGACATGATAAAGCCAAACGAATGGATCGGATAGGTCGGATTGGGCACCAGCACCACGTCGCCCGGCGCCGTGATCGCCTGCGCCATGTTGGCGAACCCCTCCTTGGAGCCCAAAGTGGCCACAACCTGGGTGTTGGGATCGAGCTTCACCCCGAATCGCCGGCCGTAATAGGAGGCCTGAGCCTTGCGCAGACCGGGGATTCCGCGCGACGTGGAATAGCGGTGCGTGCGCGGATCCTTGACGGTTTCCTTAAGCTTATCAACGATGTGCTGGGGGGTCGGCAGGTCCGGATTGCCCATTCCCAGATCGATGATGTCCACGCCCTCGGCGCGTGCCTTGGCCTTGATGGGATTGATGTGCTCGAACACATAAGGTGGCAAGCGGCGTATGCGGTGGAATTCTTCAGTCATGTTAGCCTCGTCAAGGAATCGCTCAACGATCCCAGTTAACCCGGCGCTCGGGCGCATCTAGGGCGCGGCGCACGGGGAAATGATTATCCCGATATCATGGTGTCTAAAGTGTGAACGGGGCGTCCGCTTCGAAATGAAAAGACCGGCCGCTCGCCGTGGTCTTTACCGGCCCTGTCGCTGCTCAAGGGAACAGCGGCAGAGCCTCGATAGCGGTTGCCTCGGGAAAGCCGAAGGCCACGTTGAAGTTCTGGATCGCCTGCCCCGCGCTGCCCTTGACGAGATTGTCGATGGCCGCGATCACGATCACGCGCCCGGGGATACGGTCGTCGAAGACGTTGATGACGCAATAGTTCGAGCCGCGCACATGCCCGGTCGAAGGCGTCTCGCCCTTTTCGCCGATGCGGATGAACTGCTCGTCGGCATAAGCGTCGCGCAGCACCTGCCGCACTTCATCGGCGTTCTTGCACTTGTCGAGCTTCACATGGGCGGTGACCAGCTCGCCACGGCTCATGGGAATCAGATGCGGGGTGAAGTTGACGGCCACCTTCTTGCCGGCGACGAGCCCGATCTCCTGCTCGATTTCCGGCGCGTGGCGGTGAACGCCGACGCCGTAAGGCGTCACGCTCTCGCCGGCCTCGGCCATAAGCGTGTTCTGCTTGGGCGCCCGCCCTGCCCCGGAAACGCCGGACTTGGCGTCGATGATCAGATCGTCGGTCGAGATCGCGCCGGCCTTGACCAGCGGCAGGAGCGCCAACAGCGTCGCCGTGGGATAGCAGCCGGGGCAGGCGATGATCCGGGCATCGCGGATCGCGTCGCGATTGTGCTCGGTCAGCCCATAGGCCGCCTGTTCCTGCAATTGCGGCGCGACATGGTCGGCGCCGTAGACCGGTCCGTAATCGGCGGCATTGCGAAAGCGGAAGTCCGCTCCCATATCGATGACACGCAAGGACGGGTTGCGCTCGGCAATGTCGGCCACAAGCTTCTGGCTCGCCCCGTGGGGGAGCCCGCAGAAGACGACGTCGACGCCGGAAAAATCCACATCCTCATTGGCGACAAGGTCGGGAAGCCCCGCCCCCGCCAGGTGAGGATAAACCGAGGACATGGGTTTGCCGGCATGGGTATTTGCGGTCAGCGCCACGAATTTGAGGCCGGGATGGCGCACGCCAAGTCGCAGCAGATCGGCTCCGGTGTATCCGGAAGCACCAAGAAGTGCGGCTGTCTTGGGCGGCTGCATCTGACTTGCCCTCGTTGTGCGATTGTGTAAATGAAACACGCGAGGGGTCCTCATAATGCCCTGTAGCGGCAAAGTAAATGACCCCGTTGCCTTCCGGCGCACCATGGCGCGCGCGGGCCGCGGCAAGGTATCGAGGTGAAGATGACAAAGCGCATTGCGATGGCCACTTTGGGCACGCAAGGTGACATTCAGCCTTACGTGGCCCTGGCAAGAGCGATGAAGGCTCAAGGCTATTCGGTGGTTCTGGGGGCGACCGACGATTTCGAGCCGATGATCTCGAGCTATGGCCTCGAGTTCTGGAGCCTCGGCCCCTCGATGCAGGAATTCGTCAAGCAGAGCCAGTTCGAGCGCGCCATGAACCAGAACCTGCTGGTCAACGCGCCCTCCCTGCTGCGCCAGGGCCAGAAGATCGTCGATCGCGCCGCGCGTTCGGCCTGGGACATGGCCCAGGGCGCCGACTGCATCATCCTCAACATGAATACGAGCTTTTCGATCGACATCGCCGAAGCGCTCGATATCCCGGCCATCGTTGCCGCGCTGCAGCCGCTCAATTCGACGAGTGAATTCCCGCTCTGCATCTATTACGGCCCCTCCTTCGGCAAGACCATAAACCGTCTTACCTATTCGACGATGACCGTGCAGCAGATCTACTACAATCTGCCGCGCAACAAGCTCAGGCGCGAGCTCATGAACCTGGGGCCGCGCCGGAATGGCGGGTTCTTCAAGGATACCGACGGCACCCCGCTCTGGACCCTCAACGCCTATTCCGAGATCGTTTCCCCGCGTCCGCGCGACTGGCCGAAGACCTCCATCGTCACCGGCTACTGGATGCTGCCCGACAACAGCGGCTGGCAGCCGAGCGAGGAGTTCAAGACCTTCCTCGAAAACGGTCCGCCGCCCATCTATGTGGGCTTCGGGTCCATGCCGTTCGGCGCCGACCGCAACACCGATATCCTGCGCGAAGCGCTCACCATGTGGAATGGCCGCGTTGTGGTGGGCCGAGGCTGGGGCGGCATCAAGCCCGACGATCTCCCCTCGGATCGGGTGTACGTGATCGACCGCGCCCCCCACGACCAGCTCTTCAAGCACGTCAAGGCCGTGGTCCATCACGGGGGCGCCGGCACCACGGCTGCCGGCCTGCATCTGGGCCGTCCGACCTTCATCGTGCCGCAGATGGTCGACCAGCCCTATTGGGGCGGCCGCGTGCACGAACTGGGTTGCGGTCCCAAGCCGGTGCGCCGCCGCAAGCTCACCGCAGAAGCCCTCGCCGATGCACTCACCCAGCTCGACACCAACGAAAACTACGCCCGCAACGCCGAACGGATCGGCGAGCAGCTTCGCGCCGAGGACGGCGCCGGCAAGGCGATCAAGGTCATCGAACGCGTGATGGCCAATTATCAGCCGCGCAGCGAACGAAAACGGGCCTGAAGCTCAGGCCCGCCAATGCGCTAGGCGAGAGCTCTAAAGTTCTGCCTCATAAACGAACATCACCGAATCTTCGTCGTCGGGGATGAAATAGGCGCGAATCCCGTTCTCGGTGGTTTCGAGGAAAAACGGGTTCTGGCTCATTGGGCGGCCCGCCGGGCTCCACAATGCGACCGGCACCTGATGCACCGGGCGGTCATCTTCCAGATTGACGATCTCCAGCCCACCCAGGCCAAAGCTCGGCGCATCGTTGGGGGGCGTGAATGAGCTGACACCCGAACAGATCATTTCCTGGCCGGCCAGATAGTGGCAGTCCTGATAATCCACATAGAACGCGCTGTTCATCGTCGCCTCGTCCAGCGGCACGGCATCGGTCATCTCGACCTCATCGATCGAAGCCAGATCGAAATCATAAAAGCGGCGCGAACCCCAGCTCACCGCATGCAGGCTGCCGGATTCAAGGTTGTGGACGATGCCACCCAAATGGTCACGGAAGCGGAAAACTTCTTCGGCTTCAAAGGTTTCGGGGTCGACGCGGTAGACGATCGAAGCGCTGTCGGGGCGGTATTCGGCCACCGGCACCCAGATGGCTTCGCCATCGAAATCGATGCCGCCAGGGTGGTAGATGTCCCCTTCGCCCAGTTCAACCTCGTCGAGCAATTCGCCTTCTGCGCTGAACCGGTAGAGCCATCCCCTGCCCTCGCCGGCATCGCGGTCATAACCGTCCTGAGGCGTATCGTAGCGCTGGGTGCGGGTGATGATTTCGACGGTCGAGACGATGAAATCGTCACCGATCCGGTACATGCCCTGGGGATGGTGGGTGTTGAAGTTCAAAGGCACTTCATCCACCAGCGTCCAGGTGGTCGAACGCGTCAGGCCTTTAATCGCGTCCGAAAGGTCGTTGGAAATCGCGGGGCTGGCGGCAAGGGCCAGCGCAGCGGTGAGAGCAATCGAGAGCGGCCGCAAAACAGATCTCCTATGGAAAAGGGGGCGCCACCTAGGTGACGCCCCCTTCTTAGCCCCTCGATATGACACGCCGACTACTCAGGCGCGCAGGCGATATCCGGTGCGGAAAATCCAGGCGATGATGCCCAGCGCGATCGCCATGAAAACCAACGTCATGGCCAGGCTGATGCCGACATTGACGTCGGCTACGCCATAAAAACTCCAGCGGAAACCGCTCACCAGATAGACCACCGGATTGAACAGAGCGATGGTCTGCCAGGCCTCGGGCAGCATGGTGATGGAATAGAAAGTGCCCCCGAGGAACGCCAGGGGGGTGACGATCAGCAGCGGAATAAGCTGAAGCTTTTCAAATCCGTCGGCCCAGATGCCGATGATGAAGCCAATCAGCGAGAAGGTAACCGCGGTCAGCACCATGAAGACGACCATCCACACCGGATGCTGGATGGAAACATCAACGAATAAGGTCGCGGTCGCGAGGATGATCAGTGCCAGGATGATTGATTTGGTCGCCGCGGCACCCACAAAGGCGATGACGGTTTCCACATGCGAGATGGGCGCCGAGAGGATTTCATAGACGGTGCCCGCGAATTTGGGAAAGTAGATGCCGAACGAGGCGTTCGAAAGCGATTGCTGCAACAGCGAAAGCATGATCAGCCCCGGCACGATGAAGGCGGCATAAGAGACGCCTTCCACCGACTCGATGCGTGAGCCGATCGCGGCGCCGAACACCACGAAATAGAGCGATGTCGAGAGCACCGGCGAAATGATCGACTGGGTAACGGTCCGCCACCACCGGGCCATTTCGAAATGGTAGATGGCCTTGATCGCGTAGTAGTTCATGTCCGGTCCCTCAGAAGGCCGATAAAGATATCCTCGAGCGAGGACTGACGGGTCGAAAGGTCCTTGATCCTGATCCCCTGCTCATTGACGGCGGCAATCAGGCTGGCGATGCCGGTGCGGTCGGCTTGGCTGTCATAGCTGTAGATCAGCTCTTCGCCGTTTTCAGCCAGGGTTAGCCCGGTTCCGGCCAATGCGGCAGGAAGGGTTTCAAGCGGCTCCTGGAGCTGGATCGAAAGATCCTTCTTGCCGAGCTTGGCCATGAGCTCGGACTTTTCCTCCACCAGGATGATCTCTCCCTTGGAGATCACGCCGATGCGGTCGGCCATCTCCTCGGCTTCTTCGATGTAATGGGTGGTCAGGATTATGGTCACGCCTTTTTCGCGCAGATCGCGAACCACGTTCCACATGTCGCGGCGCAGTTCCACGTCGACGCCGGCGGTGGGCTCGTCGAGGAACAGCACCTTGGGCTCGTGACTGAGCGCCTTGGCGATCAACACCCGGCGCTTCATGCCGCCGGAAAGGGTAATGAGCTTGTCGTTGCGCTTTTCCCAGAGCGAAAGATCGCGGAGGATTTTTTCGATCACCGCGTCGTTGCGCGGCTTGCCGAACAGGCCGCGCGTGAAGCTCACCGTCGCCCAGACCGTCTCGAAACGGTCGCCCGTCAACTCCTGGGGCACGAGACCGATCATGGCGCGGGTCTTGCGGAACTCGGTGACCACGTCATGGCCGCCGACCAGGATCTGGCCCGATGTCGGCCGCACAAGACCGCAGATCGTGCCGATCAGCGTGGTCTTTCCAGCGCCGTTCGGACCGAGCAGCGCGAAGATTTCGCCTGATTTGATGTCGAGATTGACGTCCTTGAGGGCGGTAAAGCCCGTGTCATAGGTCTTGTTGAGACCCGAAATCGCGACGGCCGGCTTGGCAGTCACAGATTGCATGTTCATGGAATCGCCCTCCGGCTAGAGCCGTCAATGTAGGGAGCGATTTCGCAAAGACTACCCCTTGGAAACAAAAAAGCCCGCCGAAGCGGGCTTTCTCGAAAAACGGTCCGAAACGCCTTAGCGCTTGGAGAACTGGAAGGAGCGGCGAGCCTTGGCCCGGCCGTACTTCTTACGCTCGACCACACGGCTGTCTCGAGTGAGGAACCCACCGGGCTTGAGCACCGCGCGCAGGGCCGGCTCGTAGCGGGTCAACGCCAGCGAGATACCGTGACGGATGGCACCGGCCTGGCCGGAAAGGCCGCCGCCGGCAACGGTCGCAACAATATCGAACTGGTCCACGCGCTCAGCGGCCACGATCGGCTGCTGCAGGATCATCTGGAGAACCGGGCGCGCGAAATAGTCCGTGAACTCCTTGCCATTGACGGTGATCTTGCCCGAACCGGGCTTGACCCACACGCGGGCAACGGCGTCCTTGCGCTTGCCGGTGGCATAGGCGCGGCCCTGGGCGTCGACCTGCTGGGTGTAGACCGGCGCGTCATTGACGGCAGTGCCGGTTGCGGTGCCCAGGTCTTCGAGGGAATTGATGGTCTCGGACATGATTACTTCACCCTCACATTCTTGGTGTTGAGCGCGGCAACATCGAGGGCTTCGGGCTGCTGGGCGGTATGGGGATGCTCGGTGCCGGCGTAAACGCGCAGGTTCTTGAGCTGGGCACGGGTCAGCGGACCACCGGGCATCATGCGGCGCACGGCATTCTCGACGACGCGCTCGGGAAAGCGTCCCTCGAGCAGTTCGCGCATGGTGCGGTCCTTGATGCCGCCGGGATAGCCGGTGTGCCAGTAGAAGCGCTTGTCATCGAGCTTCTTGCCGGTGAACTTCACCTTGTCGGCATTGATGACGATGACGTTGTCGCCCATGTCCTGGTTGGGGGTGAAGGTCGGCAGGTGCTTGCCGCGCAGACGGGTCGCGATGATCGCGGCCAGACGGCCAACGACGAGACCTTCCGCGTCGATCAAAACCCACTTCTTCTCGATCTCGCCAGCCTTGGCCGAGTAGGTTTTCATTGTCGGGTTCCTTATTGGATATCTCTTGCGAGAAAGGCCGCCGAATCCGGCGGCCGGTTCTCAACCGCCCTTGCAGACGGCCATTTCGAAGCGCGTCATACAGGTGGCGGCAACAGCCGTCAAGCGCAATCTATTTTTCGTTTATAAACAACGGCTTGCTTTCGCGGTATTATTTTACCGCACAGAAAGTCTATGCATATCAGCAAGATAGGCCACCACGATTCCGATGAGCAGGAAGGCGACAACCTGATGCCCCAGTGCCACGGGCAGATTGACCACCGAAAGGATGGTCACGACGCCGAGGAAAACCTGCAGCAGAACCGTCATCCCGATCGCAGGCATCCAGATGTGAACGCCTTCATATCCCGGATTGGCACGGCCGAAGAACCACATCACGGCAACATAGAAGGTGATGAAATAGGCGAGCATGCGGTGATTGAACTGAACCGTCAGAACATGCTCGAAGGCGCTTCGCCAGGCCGGATCGATGGCAAACAGCCCCTCGGGAATCAAAGCGCCATTCATCAGCGGCCAGGTATTGTAGACCCGGCCCGCATCCAGGCCCGCGACAAGCCCCCCTGCCCCGACCTGAATGAACAGCAGTCCCAGGAGCACCCATGTCGCCGCTACCCAGCCACGATTGGGCTTGTTCCCGACCGCGGGAGGCTCGAGCGAACGTGCCACCCAGATCAGCGCGAGCATCAAGAGGCACGCGGCGCACAAATGGGTGGCGAGACGATACTGAGATACGGACGTTAGTTCCGAAAGGCCCGACGAGACCATCCACCAGCCCAGAAAGCCCTGGAAGCCGCCCAGCACGAACAGCCCGACCAGCGGCCAGATCATGGATTTCGGAATACGGCGCTGGGCAACGAAGATCACGAAGGGAATGGCGAAGGCAAAGCCGAGCATGCGGCCCAGGAAGCGGTGAATCCATTCCCACCAGAAGATGAGCTTGAATTCATCCACGCCCATCCAGCCGGCGAAGTTTTCTTCGTATTGCGGGATCTGCTGATAGGCCTCGAACTCGGCCTGCCAGTCCGCATCGGACAACGGCGGGATGATGCCCGAGATCGGCTTCCAGCTCGTGATCGAAAGCCCCGACTCGGTCAAACGCGTCGCCCCACCGACCAGGACCATCACCAGGACGAAAGCCGCAAGGCAATAGAGCCAGATGCGAACGGGCTTGAGGCGGGCGTGGTCGAGCGGCATTGAGCCGGATGAGGCGATGGCAGACACGAAACTGTACCGGAGTTGTCAAACTTGACCGAACTGCTAATGGGGTGGCGCACAAATGGCAATGACCACATTCGCCGCAGTTCGGAGGCCATCATGACCCAGCGCCAACGCAAGGCCGTCGGCATCGTGCTTACCCTGCTCACCCTCATCGTGTGGGCGGCTCTGGGAATGTGGATCTATGAAACCTGGCTGGTGGGTGCACACAATCTGGTGCACCTCGTCTTTTTCGTCCTGTTCGGCCTCGGCTGGGTGTTTCCGGCCATGGTCGTCATCCGCTGGATGCTCAGGCCGGATTAGCTGACATCGAGGCGCCGCCCACGCCGCATGAGCGTGAAGACCTCGGCGGTCAGCAGAACGTCGATGAACCGCTTTTCCTGAAACAGACCGTTGAGGGAGATGCGCGGCAGCGCGGTGAGATGTTCCGCGTGATCACCGTATAGCCCACCGGGGCGGGTGGTGACGGCGGTTGCAAAGCCCAGTTCGCGGGCCGCAGCGAATTCTCGCGGTCCCGCCGCTGCCACTCCGCCGATCGGATATGAAAGGTGCCTAGGCTGCTTGCCGAATTGGGCGGCCAGGACTTTGGCCGATTGCTCGATCTCCGCCCGCATCTGCTGTTCGGGCAATTTCGACAGTTCGAAATGGTGCACGGTATGCGCGCCGATGGTGCAGAGCGGATCGTCGGCAAAGGTCTTGAGCTCGGCCCAATCCATGATGAGTTCCCGGCAATGACGCGCCAGGTCTAAACCATAGCGCTCCGCCAGCGCCTGCACCGAGGCTTCACGGTCAGGTTCGGGCATCTTGCGGTAACGTTCATAGACATAGGCAAAGGTCGCGCGCTTTTGCTCGAGCGTTGCCGCATCGCCATAGTGGGGACCCTCGGGCAGGTCGACGACCACGACCTCATTGGCCGCGATCACGTCTTCGAGTGCTTGCCACCAGACGACGCCGACGCCGTCGATCAGCGCCGTCGGGATATAGAGCGCAAACGGCGCCTGATGCTTTTTCAGCACCGGCAGGGCATGGATGAGGTTGTCGCGGTAGCCATCATCGAATGTGAGGACGACGAAGGGTTTGGCTTCCGGCGATCCCAGCCGCCTGACGGCCTCATCGAGATCGACGATCTCGAAGCCTGCCTTGCGCGCACGCACGATCACCGCTTCCAGAAAATGCGGGGTAACCTGGAGGATGCCATTGGGCGCAAAGGCGGCGGGGGGTTCGGGAAGGACGCGATGCAGCGTGAAGAGGACGCCACGCGCCTTCGAAAAGCGCCGCAGCGCGGGCATGAGGCCGGGCAGCGCGAAAGCTTCGAACGCTGCCCTGTAAAGACCGTAGCGCGGCATCGCTCAGGCGACTTCGGACTGGCGTTCGTGCGTCGGGATCACGCGCAATTCGCTAAACCCCAGCATGGCGACCTCGCGGCGCGTCTCGCCAGTTTCATCGCGAGCGAGCAGCAGGCACTTGGCGCCCGCGTCCGCAAAAAGCGGGAGGTTCGATCCCGTGCCCACCCTGCCCGTCACCACGATCACGACCTCATAGATATCGCCGAGAGCGTCAATGAGCGTGAGGATGCGGTCCGGATTTGGGCTGAGGCGTTCACCCTGTCCCCAGGGCACGAAACCGAAGCGCTCCTCGATGCCCCGATGAACCACTTCACCGAAATCGGCGTCTCCCGAGCACAGATCGGTGAGGCCCAGCTCGATCCCCTGCTGACTGCTGGCAGCATCAATCTCCGCAACGCTCTGCCCGTTACCGACGATCGCGGCGGTGAGGCGCTCGGCAAAATTCATGCTCTCGTCCCACCCCTTGTCGGAGGCAATAACGATCAGCCGGTCAAGGCCGGCCAGCGCCCGGGCAGCTTGAGCTTGGATCTCGGTTTCCAGCGCACCGAGCGGCGCGTGAATGCCGGATATGGCCAGAGGCTCGGACGAGGTGTCGGAATTGGCGGCAATCAGTCCGTTGTCGGAGCCCTTCTCCACCGGCGCCAGCGGCGGCTCGGATGAGGGCCCGTGTTCGACAAGCGCCCGTCCTGACAGCAATTCGGAGAAGATGACGCCGCCCACCTGCAGGAGGATCGAGGCGATACCCACCGCCATGAGGATGAGCGTGGTCTGCGGCGATGCCGGCGAGCTCGAAGGCGCCGCCTCGCTGACGAACCGGACGTCGGGCAGCGACGAACCGATATCGGACCGTGCCGTCGCCTCGGTGAAGCGCAGGAGATAGGCATTGAGCAGATCGCGTTCGGCGGCGGCCTCGCGTTCGAGTTCGGCCAAGGTCACACCCTCGACGGTGTCGGATCCGGCGGTCACCTTGAGCCTGTCGAGTTCGGCTTGCAGGGATTGCTCGAGAGCGGCCTCGATCTGCGCCTGCGCTTCAAGAGCCTGCGCCACCCTCTGCCCTTCATTGGAAATCTGTTCGTTGATCGCGGCAATCTGCGCATCGAGCGCGCGGATCGTGGGGTGATTGGGCAGCAGGGTTGCCGATTGCTGTGCCCTCTCCCCTTGCAGCCGGGCCAGTTCCTGGCTCAATTGCTGGACGACGGCGGAGGCCTGGACGTCCGAAACCCCAACCACCGGCTGCCCGGATTCGAGCAGGCTGCGGATGAGCTGGGCGCGAGACTGAGCGGCGCTGCGCCGCTCGGCGGCAGCGGCGATCTGGGTGGCGAAGTTCGAGAGCTGCTGGTTGGTCAGGCTCTCATTGTTGGAACCAGTGAACAGGTCGTTCTCGACGCGGAAATCGGCGATGGCGCGCTCGGCCTCGGCCACGTTCTGGCGCAGACGGTTGATCTCGTCTTCAAGCCAGCCCGTCGCCTCGATGGTATCGGCGATCTGCTGGCCGGCGCGGCGCTGCACATGAGTGCGCGCCAGCCCGTTGGCGATCCGCGCCGCAAGCTCGGGATCGGTGGCGCGGTAGGCGACGGAGATCAACCGCGACGAACGCTCCTGGGTAACGATAAGGCTGTCGCTGATCTCACCGACGATGTCTTCATCGCTCCACCCTTCAAAGGCCGGCTCCTGCCTCAGATCGATCGCCTCGATCGTGGCAAGGATCGTATCGCGCGACTTGATCAGCTCGATCTGGCTCGAAACGGCGGCGGCATCGATGAAATAGGATTCAGCATTCTGGTTGCTGGCAGCGCTGGTGAAAACGGTACTGCGCGGCTCGACCAGCAGCTCGGCGCGCGATTCGTATAGCCGCGGCACGAAAAGCAGGACGGCATAGGCCACCGCCAGCAGCAGGATGGTAATGAATCCTATCCGCACCAGCTTGCCCAACAGAGCACGCAGGATCACACTCGCGTCGATGCTCGCTTCCGGCCGCGCCACCGTGGGTGCAGAATCGCTCATAGGTCGTCCCCCAGCTTTGTCGGCTTATCGCCCCCACATGGTAAGCATTCGGTTAAGGATTTCGTCCGGAGAGGTGGCGATAAGAGGTTATTAACCATGACGTGGGAGAGCTAACGTCAGGATGGCTCGGGGGCACTTGCATGCGTCGGCTGCGCATTTCACTGATTCTGTTGCCGCTGTTGCTGGCAGCCTGCGCGCATAGTGGCGCGCCATCCACCTATCTCGTGGAGCAGACCGGACCCTATCTCTTGGACAGCGGCGATGTGCTGCGGGTCAGCGTTTATGGCGATCCCAGCCTCACCAACACCTATCGCGTCGATGATTCCGGGGCCATCGCCATGCCGCTGGTCGGTGCCGTACCGGCGCGCGGCATAACGACGACCGCCCTGTCCCAACGCGTCGCCTCCGCGCTCGCGGCCGGGTTCATGCGCAACCCCAATGTCGCCGTGGAAGTCGCCGAATACCGTCCCTTTTTCATCCAAGGCGCCGTCGGAACTTCCGGGCAATATCCGTACGTCTATGGCATGACCGTACGGGCCGCGATCAGCGCCGCCGGTGGCTTTTCCGATACCGCCAGCCGCGATACGTCGACGATCTATCGCCGGCAGAACGATGAGATGGTCAAGGGCAATGTCGAACTCGATTTCCCCATTCAGCCCGGGGACACCATCGTAATCTCCGAACGCTGGCTGTGACGGACGTGAAGCGCCTGCGCATCCTCCAGGTCATGCGCTCGCCGGTAGGCGGGCTGTTCCGGCACGTCGCCGACCTTACGCGCGCGCTGGCGGAACGCGGGCACATGGTGGGCCTGATTGCCGACAGCGAAGCAGGTGATGGACAGACCGATGCCAAGCTCGCCGCACTCGAGCCCGTTGCCGCGCTGGGCATCCATCGCTTTCCCATTCCGCGTCTTTTGGGCGCGCACGATTTCACGACGCCACTGAAAATCAGATCGCTCGCCCGCTCGCTCGATGTCGATATCCTTCATGGCCACGGGGCAAAGGGTGGATTCGGCGCCCGCCTCGCGCGAATTGGCGGACGGCGCCCTGCCACCGTCTATACTCCGCATGGCGGCGCGCTGCATTTCGACCCGCGTACGCTATCGGGCGGCACCTTCATGGCCATCGAGCGCGTGCTGCTCGGGACAACCGACGCGCTGATCTTCGAAAGCGCCTATGCCCAACGCACATTCGCCAGCCATGTCGCCCACCCCCGCTGCCGGCAGGACGTCATCCATAACGGGCTGGCCGACGTCGAGTTCGAAACCATCGAACCTGCGCGCGATGCCGCCGATTTCGTGTTCGTGGGCGAGTTGCGGCTGCTCAAGGGGATCGATCTCATCGTAGATGCGCTGGCACCCCTCAAGCGCCTCGACGGCACTCCGGCAACCATCATCATGGCCGGGGATGGACCCGACGCCGAGATGCTGCGCGCCAAGATCGGCTCGCTCGGCCTGGAGCAGCGGGTGACGCTCGCCGGGGTGCAGCCTGCACGGACAATGTTCACGCGCGGCCGATGCGTCCTCGTTCCGTCGCGGGCGGAGTCCCTCCCCTATATCGTGATGGAAGCGGCAGCCGCCGGCCGGCCGATCATCGCCACCAATGTTGGCGGCATCGCCGAGATTTTCGGCCCCACCTCCGGCCGGCTGATTGCCGCGGACAGCGCCGATGCCTTGCGGCAAGCCATGACGGCCTTTCTTGCGAATCCCTCAGGCGCCGCATCAGAAGCGCAGGAACGCCGTGCCTTCGTCCGGTCCCGTTTCTCGCTGTCTCGCATGGTCGACGGTATCGAGGCGCTTTATCGCGATCTCTCAAGCTGACCCTAGGCTTTTCACCGAGTCTTCACTTCTCCCGCCCATAGTGCACCGTCAAATTTCCCAAGGATCAGCGGGAGGCATGCCCATGTTCCGTGTCGACCCCAAGCAAGCGGTGCTCGGCCACATCTCCACTGCGGAAGCCGCTGCCGGCGTGCTCGGCCCCGACGCCGAGGCGCTGGCGCGCGCACCTATCGTGCCCGGTCTCTCGCACAAGGTGGTCACCGGCTTTGCCCAATTGATCGAAACCGGGCTGTTGCTTGTGCTGGGGCTGGGCATCTATTTCGCCTATCTCGGGGGCGTCGATGCGGCGATCTATGTGCCCCTCTCGCTCGGCATCGTCATTGCGGCAAACGTCGCCTTCAACATCGCCCGTACCCACCGTATCGCCGCCTACCGGACCGGCATCAAGCAAGTGCTGCACGTTCTGGCCGGTTGGGCCAGCGTGTTCCTGCTCGTGGTGGCCGGTCTCTTCATCTTCAAGGCAGGCGAACTGGTCTCGCGCGTGTGGCTCGGAAGCTGGCTCGCATCCGGCGCGCTGTTGCTCGTCGCCTTCCGGCTGATACTGAGATCGGTGGTTCTCGATTGGTCCGCAAAGGGGCGCCTGCGGCGACGCACGGTGATCGTTGGCGGCGGGCCGGTCGTTGAGACGCTCGTCGCGGCGATCCGGCAGGCCGCGGCCAGCGACATCGAGCTGATCGGCCTTTTCGACGACCGCGACGACGAACGCTCCCCGCGCAATGTGGCTGGCCTCACGAAGCTGGGCCGCGTCGCCGACCTGGTCGAATTCGCCCGTCGCGCCCAGATCGAACTGGTCATCGTTTCCATGCCGCTTTCGGCGGAAACGCGCGTTCTCGAAATGCTCAAGCAGCTCTGGGTGCTGCCGGTGGATATCCGGCTCAGCGCCCATATGAGCAAGCTGCGTTTCACCGACAAAACCTATTCCTATATCGGTGACCTGCCCGTCTTCGACATCGCCGACCGGCCGATTTCCGACTGGAACCTGGTCTTTAAATGGATTTTCGACAAGCTCGTCGCCACGACCGCCATCGTCCTGCTCTCCCCCGTGATGCTGGCGACCGCCATCGCCGTAAAGGCCACGAGCAAGGGCCCGGTCCTGTTCCGCCAGAAGCGCCACGGGTTCAACAACGAGCTGATCGAGGTCTATAAGTTCCGCTCGATGTATACCGATATGGGCGACGCCAAGGCGTCCAAGCTCGTGACCCGCGACGACCCGCGCGTCACCCCCGTGGGGCGGTTCATCCGCAAGACATCGATCGACGAGTTGCCGCAGCTCTTCAACGTGCTCAAAGGCCAGCTCTCGATTGTCGGCCCCCGGCCGCATGCGCTCGAGGCCAAGGCCGCCAATCGGCTATACCACGATGCCGTCGATGGCTATTTCGCCCGCCACAAGGTGCGTCCGGGCATCACCGGCTGGGCGCAGATTAATGGCTGGCGCGGCGAAACCGACACTGTCGAAAAGCTCATGGCCCGTGTGGACCATGATCTCTACTACATCGAAAACTGGTCGATCTTGCTCGACCTCTATATCCTCGTCATGACCCCTGTCTCGCTGTTCACCAAGAGCGAGAACGCGTTTTGACGGCGGCGCTGCCCGGCCAGATAGGGCTGGACCGCCGGCCACTGGGCCAGGCATGGGCAGGCGAGACGGCGCGCAAGGCGTTGGGCCTGATCGTCGCCTTGTGGATCTTCTCGGGCGGGTTCGTGATCTTCGAGCCCTCACCCTATGAGGTGATGTTCATCATCGCCTTCGCCGTTGCGCTGATGGGCGGGCTCAAGCTCCACCGCGATACCCTGCCCCTGCTGTTCATCGTCCTGGCCTTTACGCCCTTCGCGCTGATCTCGACGTTTTTCATGCGCTACCAGCCGGTGCTCGATGGACTTATTTTCAACCTCGTCACCATCTTTCTTCTGATCACCAGCTATTTCGCCGCCAATTTCGTCGCGCAATCGCCCTTCGCGCATATGCGGCTGATCGCCAAGGCCTATATCGCCATAGCGCTGATCACATCGGTGGTCGGAGTGCTGGCCTATGTCGGCGTCCTGCCCGGCGAGGATGTGTTCCTGCGCTTCGGACGCGCCAAGGCCTTCTTCAACGATCCCAACGTTTACGGCCCCTTCCTCATCCTCCCGGCGGCGATCGTATTGCAGCGCACGCTTTTGGGCACCGGGCGGACGGCCCTATGGGCCGGGCTGGCTTACCTCGTCATTTTCGTCGGCGTTTTCGTGAGTTTCTCGCGCGGGGCGTGGGGGCATCTTGCCGCCTCCTCGCTGCTGGTCTTTGCCATGGTGTTCTTTCTCGAAGCCACCGCGCGCGAGAAGGTCCGGTTGCTTCTGGTCGCCATCGGAGGCGTCATGATTCTGGCGGCAGCCATGGCGATACTGCTGTCCATCCCGGTCGTGGCGGAGCTGTTCACGCATCGGTTCACACTGACCCAGAGCTACGATACGGGCGAATTGGGGCGCTTTGGGCGCATCTGGTACACGCTCGATCTCGCCCTCAACAATCCTTGGGGAATCGGCCCGCTCGAATATGGCTATCTGCGCATCAGCGAACAGCCTCATAACACCTACGCCAATGTGCTGCTCACCTATGGCTGGGGTGGCGGGCTGGCCTATTACGTGCTCGTGGGCTGGACGCTGCTGGTCGGCGGCAAAACGCTGCTGCGCCCCTCCCCGCACAGAACGCTGCTCATTCCGGTCTTTGCCACTTTCGTCCCGATGATCATGCTCTCTGGCATCATCGATACCGATCATTGGCGGCACTGGTTTCTGGTGACCGGCTTGGTCTGGGGCATTTGCGCCGCTTACGGCGCGCCGTCCTCCACCCGGCGGCTCCTGCCCTAGAAGACCTTCCGGAGCGCCCAGATCGCCGCGATGATGACGGTGACCGCAACCAGAATCCAGAACAGCACGAACAAAGCCACGGCGCCGAGAACCGCGCCGAGCGCATCCCAAAAGCCGACGGTGGCGATGAGGATGGCGAGCAATATGATCAATAGGATAGGCATGGAACAAAATCCCCCGCTGCAATAGCCGGTAAACGGCTGGCAGGGGCACTGGGTTCCGCGAGAGGCGGATATAGAAACGGGCCCGATGCAGCATCGAGCCCGTTTTCTTTTAGATGGTCGGAGCGGCCGGATTTGAACCGACGACCCTTTGTCCCCCAGACAAATGCGCTACCAGGCTGCGCTACGCCCCGATTGGCCTCTCACCTATATAATAGCGGAGAGGAGCGCAAGGGTTCCGTTCCCAAATTTTCAAAGCTCACCCCAACCTATTGCGCAAACTCGGATGGACGGATGCTATTGAGCGCCTCGGGGTCCGGCGGCAACTCCTCGGTTCCGGTTTTCATGCCGTTTTCAGCGGCAAGATAGGCAATGATGTCAGCATATTGCTGCGCGGGCAGGCTTCCAGGCGCATCGCCGGGCATGGTGGTCGAGATGAACCCAAAGAACTGTCCCGCGGACGGGAAGCTCTTGAAGATCGAGACGATGTCGGAGCCGTGGCATGTGGAGCATTTCTGCTCATAGGCCGCCCGGCCTCGTTCGACCTGCTCGGGCGTAGCCCAATCGCCTACCTCCTCCTGCGCCGCAGCGGTGGCGACGCCAAGCGTTGCCGCGAAAATGATCGCCACCAATGGGATTGAAATCCGGGATGTTCTCAATGTCTCCTCCTTACACTTTGAATGAACGCAACGGCATTTGTCAGGGGATGCCGTATCCCATCTGGACGGCCAAAGCGGACATCGTCCCGTCCGCTTGCAGCGCTGCGATTGCGTCGCCGAGAAGGTCCCGCAGATAGGCGTCGCGACTCAGCAAGGCCATGCCGATCGGCTCGGCCGCGATCTCGGGCGAAGTCAGCCGGGAGACGACGATCCCCTCATCTGCAAATTGCCCCGAGATGAGCGGCAGCGCGTGGATAGGCACGATGCCAGCCTCCAGCTGACCACCGACGATGGCAGCCAGAATGTTTTCTGCCGTGTCGTAGGGTATTCGGATGATATCGGCGCCGCCGCCGAGGGTGCGCGCGAAGGTCATGTCGGCTTGTGAAAGCATGATCGATCCAACCCGGGCACCCGCCGGCAGGTCGAAGGGGCTGGTTACCCCCTCTTCTTGCGTTGCCAGAACGTAGCCGAGTTCGAAATAGGACCGGGTGACCGTCAGCCATTCAGGCAACGGCCGCCAATCGAGGCTCGTGCCCATCACGGCGTCGCAGTCATCCATGAGATGGATGAAGAGCTGCTGCTCGAACAGCTCCTGTGTTCCCGAGCTCACCTGGTCGGCTTCGAAGAATTCGGCCTCGAGCAGATGCAGCCCGGCGATTTCGGACGCGATGGCCCGATCGAGATCCACCATGGGACTGTCGGGCCAGATACAGAAGATAATGCGATTGCCACGGTCTCGGATCGCGCCCTCATAGAAATCTCGCTGCACCATTGGCTGCGCGAGGGCGCTTGAGGCGATCAAAATGACTCCGAAGAAAATCGGCAGGCGAGGCATGCCCAGAATCCGTCCATGGTTTGGCCGCCTGCCGCGTGGTTGGGAGCGGCAGGCGGCCATCAAGCGGCTAGTCGGCCTCCGGGAGCGCGAAGACGAACAGATTGTTGCCGCTCATGGGGTGGCGGATGTCGGGAACAAGCGCCGCTTGCGCACGCGGGCTGCCGCCGCCAAGACCGGTGGGAATGGCGATGTACTGCGTGCCATCGACCTCGTAGGTCACCGGCATGCCCTGCACCGATTGGGAGAGGCGCACTTCCCACACCACTTCGCCGGTTTCGGCATCGAACGCCTTGAAATAGCGATCGAGATCGCCGGCAAAAATCAGGCCCGATTCCGTCGAAAGGATCCCCGTGAGGAACGGGGCATGCTGCTCGTGACGCCATACGGTCTCGAGCGTATCGACATTGACGGCGGCAAGCAGGCCCTGCCCTTCGACATCGGGCATCGGTGCGAAAGTCCGGAAACCGCCGGTCCCACCGCCGCCGACGACGGCCTCGACTTCGCGGGCGGTGAAGTCCATGCAGCTCTGGCTGAGCGGCATGTAGAGGGTCCGCAGTTCGGGATTGAACGCCATGGGGTGCCAATCCTTGCCGCCTGCCGTGCTCGGGCAGGAGAAGATGGGCGTTTCGAAATCAACCGGGATCTTCTCGGGCCGGACGATAGCCTGACCGGTTTCCGTGTTCACGTCGAAGACGTTCTGGAACACCATTTCACGGTGATCGATATATTCACCGGTCTCACGATCCATGACCCAGAGAATGCCGCTCTTGCCGATCTTGTAGAAGCGCTTCTGGCCGTCGACATCGACAAAGACGTGCTCGAACGCGTCGTCGAGGTCGAGCGTTTCGCCGGGCAGGTACTGGTGGTACCAGAGGATTTCCCCGGTATCGGGATCAAGCGCGATCGTCGAGTTGGTATAGAGCGCTTCACCCTCATGCCCGCGCCCCACGCTGGTCCAAGGGTAGGCCTGACCCGTGGCGCACAGGATGATGTCCTGCTCTTGGTCATAGGAGCACGGATGCCAGACGCTGCCGCCGGCGCGCAGGAAGTCCGGGGCGTCGCCCCAGGTGTCGCCCCCCTCTTCCCCAGCGATGGGCACCGTATAGGTCCGCCACAATTCCTCACCGTTCGTAGGGTCGTGCGAGACGACGTAACAACCCGTACGCCCCTCACGGAACACGCGGCAGTCGGTGAGGCCGGAAATCACCTGCCCCTTGACGATGGTGGGACCGGTGCTGAAACCGACCTTATAGTTTTCCCAGACCTCCATTTCGACATCCCAGGCGACCTGCCCGGTGAAGGCATCAAGCGCAACGACATGCGCGTCGCAGGTCGAGGTGAAAACCCTTTCGCCATAGAGCGCGATGTTGCGGGTGGCGCCGGAGGTGCCGTTGCAGGCGTCTTCCGGCAGCTCTCGCTTATATTCCCAGAGCAGATCACCAGTCACGGCATCGAGCGCCTGGATAACGTCACGCGCGCCAGCCAGGAACATGATTCCGTCATAGACCAGAGGGGTCGATTCGAACGTGCCCGGCTCCACGTTCCACGACCACGCCATCTGCAGGTCGGAGACGTTTTCCGGCGTGATCTGGGTCAGCGGCGAATGGGCCCAGCTATCGCGGGTGCGGCGCCAGTTGAGCCAGTCACCGTCATCGGGGTTGGCGAACATCTCGTCGGTTACCGGTACGAAATCAGCCCACGGATCGTCGGTCGTTTCCTGCGCCGGCAGGCTCGTGACGCTTGCCGCCGAGAGCAGCAGAGCCAGAGCCCAAGCATTATGTTTCATTTTCTCCTCCATGCCCTTGCGTGTAAGCGCCGATCGAGAGTTGCCTCGATCGTTCCTGCTGGCGGAAAGGGCGGCCCGGCAGCCAGGAAGGTTTGTCCAAGCGCCTGCCGACATATCCGCCGAGCGTTGAAAGCGCCTGTGGTGTTCCGGGAAGGCTGCCGGTGCATTCCCGCCATTATGTTCAACGTCCGCACCCGTCCTCCCGACGGTCACTTCTGCTGACTCTGCGAAATGTTCCGCGCTGGTCACGCGAACGTCAATTGCGGATACTATACCTGCACAAGATATTTAGACTTCAGTTCACTTCGAAAGATCAGTATAATTTAAATATTGATGCGTATAATAATATGAAAATATGAGAAGCCGTTGCATCGCGAGCTTTCCGCGTGACATCGACCGCCGCATTGTTCAATAACGCTCCCCAAACAGGGGAACTGGAATGGGCGAAAGCTGGGGTGGGCTGACGGCGGCTCTCGATCGTTGGCCGGGATTCGCGCAGAGCGGCATCGAACTCATCAATCTCTCGGAAAACCACACCTTCCGGCTCGACCTTCCCGATGGCGCGCGCGCGATCTTGCGGGTGCACCGCCCCGGCTATCATTCGCGTTCGGCGATTGAAAGCGAGCTGGCCTGGATGCAGGCGCTTCGCAGCCAGACTGGTCTGTTCACCCCCCGCCCCCTACCCGGCCGCGATGGCGAGTTGGTGCAGGAGGGGCTGTTCTTGCATGAAACCCGGCACATGGTGGCGTTCGCTTTCGAGGAAGGCGCGGAACCGCAGGTCGGCGACGATCTTGCGCCGGTGTTCCGGCAATTGGGTGCTTTGGCCGCCAAGTGTCATCTCCACGTTACGCGGTGGACGCCACCAGCCGGCTTCACACGTCACATCTGGACGGCGAACGCCATTCTCGACCCCGATGCCATCTGGGGCGACTGGCGCGCGGCGCCGGGCGTTTGTGGCGAAACGCGCAAGGTGCTGGACAAGCTCGACCGGCGGCTGCGGGAGTTGCTGGCCAGCTACGGCATGAGCCGGGACCGGTTTGGCCTGATCCACGCCGATATGCGCCTGGCCAACCTGCTGGTTGCCGATGGGGAGACGCGGCTGATCGATTTCGACGACTGCGGCTTTTGCTGGTTCGGCTATGATTTCGGCGCAGCCGTTTCCTTCTTCGAAGAAAGCGAAACCATTCCCGCGCTAAGGGCAGCGTGGCTGGCCGGATACCGCCGCCACCGGCCCTTCAGCGCCGCGGATGAAGCCATGCTCGACGTCATGGTTTTGCTACGGCGTATGGCACTGCTCGCCTGGATCGAAACGCATCCGGAGGCCGAACCCGCTCAACAACTCAGGCACCGATATGCCGCCGAATCGGCCGAGATGGCCGAGCGCTTTCTTTCGACCGGAACCATTGACCGATAGGGTGTGCATACCGGTCAATCGTAGAAAAGCGAAACCCGGTGACCGCCGATTTCGTGGACGTTGATGTCCATATCGTAGATCTCTTTCAGCGCCTCGGGCGTGATGATCTCGTTCTTGGAGCCGTGCCGCACGACTTTGCCATTCTTCATGGCGATGATGTAATCGGAATACCATGAAGCGAAATTGATGTCGTGCAGGACCAGCACGACAGTCTTGCCCAGCTCGCGGCAAGCGCGCTGCATGAGCTTCATCATGCCCATGGCATGTTTCATGTCGAGATTGTTGAGCGGCTCGTCGAGCAGCACATAGTCGGTGTCCTGGCACAGCACCATCGCCACGAACGCCCGCTGCCGCTGGCCGCCCGAGAGTTCGTCGAGAAACCGATCCTTGAGGTCCTCGAGATTGAGATAGGCGATCGATTGGTCGATATGCCCCTTGTCCTCGATGGTGAGGCGGCCCTTTGAATAGGGGTAGCGGCCAAACGACACCAGATCATGGACCGTCAAACGCGCCGTCATGTGGTTGTCCTGGCGCAGGATCGACAGTCGCTTGGCCAAAACGTCGCTGGGCGTGTTGGACACATCCATGCCGTCCACCGTCACCGATCCCGCATCCATCCCCAAAAGGCGCGAGACGATCGAGAGCATTGTCGACTTGCCCGCCCCGTTGGGGCCGATGATCGAGGTGATACCGGCGGCGGGCAGCTCGATCGACACGTCGTCGACCACGGCGGTGTCGCCATAATATTTCTTGAGGCCGGAAGTGATGATCATCGGGCCGCTCCCCGCAGGATGAGAATTATGAAGACGAGGCCACCCAGGAACTCGACGATGATGGACAGCGCGGTATCGAATTCGAACACGCGTTCGAACACCGTCTGACCGCCGACCAGTGCGATCACGCCGAGCAGCGCTGCCGCAGGCAGGATGTATTTATGCTTGGACGTGCCGACAAGCCCATGGGCGAGGCTGGCGACCAGCAGACCGAAAAACGTTATCGGCCCGACCAGCGCCGTCGATACCGACACAAGGATCGATACCATCACCAGGATGATGACGACGCTGCGCTTGTACTCGACACCGAGATTGATCGCCGTGTCGCGGCCGAGCGAGAGCACGTCGAAAGTGTGCCCCATCCGCCAGAGCACCAACGTGACGACGACGACCACGCCCAGCGCAACGCCCAGCAGGGTGGTATCGATCGTCGAAAAGCTGGCGAAAAAGCTGTCCTGCAGCACCTGGAACGCATTGGGATCCAGCAGCCTCTGCATAAAGTTAGAGAGGCTGCGGAAAAAGATGCCGAACACGATCCCCACGAGCACGAGCAGATGCAGGCTGCGTCCTTCGCTCAGGAACAGCCACTGGAACAGCAACCAGGAAAAGCCAATCATCAGAACCACTTCCATGCCGAACTGGGCATAGGGGTTCATCAGCGAAAGCATCTGCGGGCCGAGGAAGAAGACGATGGCCGTCTGCACCAGGATATAGAGCGCATCGAACCCCATGATCGAAGGGGTAAGGATGCGATTGTTGGTGACCGTCTGGAACAACACCGTCGATATCGCAATCGCGTAGGCGACCAGGACGAGGCCCAAAAGCTTGCGGCCGCGGAAAGGAATGATGAAATCCCAGCTCCCCCTGGCGCCAAGCGTCATGAAGCAGACGACCGAAATCAGAGCGACGAGCGCCAGAACGGCCAGAACGATCGTGGGACGCGACCAACGCAGGTTACGCAGCATTGTGACGCTTCCTTAGCAGCAGATAAAGGAACAGCCCGCTGCCGATCACGCCGACGACGACGCTGATCGGAATTTCATAGGGGAAGCGCACGATGCGGCCGACGATGTCGCAGGCGAGGACAAACGCCGCGCCCAGCACCGCCACCCAGGGCACGGTGCGCCGCATGTTGTCGCCCACCATCAGGCTCACGACATTGGGCACGATCAGTCCCAGAAACGGGATCGAGCCGACCGACACCAGCACGACCGCGCTGACGATCGACACGATGATCAGCCCCAGCGTCATCACGCGCTTGTAGTTGAGCCCCAGATTGGTGGTGAAGTCCTCGCCCATGCCGGCCACGGTGAACCGGTCGGCGGCGATGTAGGCCATGATCGTGCCGGCAAGGCCGAACCAGAGCAGCTCGTAGCGTCCTCTGAGCACGCCCGAGAAATCGCCCATGCTCCAGGCGAGCAGCGAGGGCAGGAGGTTGAAGCGATAGGCGAAAAAGCTGGTGACAGCGCCAATGACGCCGCCCAGCATGATGCCAACCAGCGGCACCAGCAGGACATCGCGCAAGGGAACGAAGCGCAGGATGCGCAGAAACAGCGCAGTGCCGGCCAAAGCAAACATGGCAGCCACGATCATTTTGGCCATCAAGGGCCATCCGGGCGCCAGAAGCGTTACGACGAGAAAGCCCAGGGTTGCCGATTCCGTCGTCCCCGCTGTCGAAGGCTCGACGAAGCGGTTGCGGACGATCATCTGCATGACCAGGCCGGCGATGGCCAGCGACGAGCCTGCGAGCAGGATGGCCAGCGTGCGCGGAATGCGGCTCATGACCAGCACCTGCATCGGCCGGTCTTCCGCGCTCGATGAGAGCAGCGCCCCCAGCGAAACGTCACTGACGCCAACGAAAAGGCTGATGATCGCCAGAACGATGGTCAGCACGATTCCGACTGTGAGAAGCCGCACTTTAGCTAGCCTGTGGGTAGGGCCGGGTGCGAGGCCCGGACGGAAAAATAGAGAAGCCCGGCGACTGGAAGCGCCGGGCTTTGCGAATGGAGCTCCGATCACTCGGCGCTGTTGTAGCCTTCAATCACCTGATCGAGCATCAGCATCAGGCCGGTGTAGCCATGCATGGTGATGTAGGCAGCCTGGGGATCGAGGTACACGATCTGGTCGTTCTGCCAGGCAGTGGTCTCGTGCATCAGCTCGTTGTCGAGCAGAGCCGCGGCGGCGCCTTCATTGCCCACACCGGCGTCACGATCGACGACGAAGAGGTAGTCGGGATTGGCTTCGAGCAGGAATTCGAACGAGATGCCGTCGCCGCCATGGTCGCCGTCCTCGACATCGTCCATGACCGACGGAATGCCCAGCTCATTGTGGATCCAGGCCACGCGGGAATCGGGACCGTAAACGCCGAGACTGCCCGCATTGGTCACCAGCACAAGCCCGGTACCCTTGCCCTCTGCAGCGGCACGGGCTTCCTCAATCTTGGCATCGAGTTCGGCAATCAGCTCAGCGGCACGATCCTGGACATCGAAGATTTCACCAAGCTGCTCGAGATTGCCCTGAACGCCGGCCACGAGATCGGCGTTATTGATCGACATGTCGATGGTCGGCGCGATTTCGGAGAGCTGGGGGTAGGTCGAGGCCGAACGGGCCGCCACGATCACCAGATCGGGCTGCTCGGCGGCGATACCTTCGAAGTCGGGCTCAAAGAGCGACCCGACATTGAACAGATCGTCGGAAACGTATTCGGCCAGATAGGCCGGAGCGTTGGAACCCGGAGCACCGGCAACCTCCACGCCGAGCGCGTTGAGATTGTCGAAGGCCGCCCAATCGATGGTGAAGACCTTTTCAGGCACACCGGAAATGGTGGTTTCGCCCTGGGGGTGGGTAACGGTGATATCCTGAGCAGACGCTCCAGCGGTGAGGGCGAGCGAAGCTGTCAGTGCCAGGGCGGCAGTCGCAGTGCGGAAAACAAGCGAGATTGTCACGATGACATTCCTATCAATTGGCTGGGGCGTAGCGCCGAAGCCGCCGCCTTGCCCACCTCAAATCGTCCCGCGCCCCGCCTGCTCAATCCCGTTCGGACTGAAGCGCGCGCCTTGCGGGCCTCCATCGCCGGCCAAAATCTAACCGAGCGGTTCAGGTATTAGGCGGGTCGGCCCGCCCCGTCAATATTGTTGATTTGAATTATCATCTTATTCTTTCGGCCAAGACAGAGCTGTGCCCCGGCTCCGTCAGCCGCGCGCCTTGTCGAGCACCTGCTTGCAGGATGCAAGCATATCGAGAACAGCGCTCAGTTCCTCTTTTTGCCGAGCGGAAAGCCCCTCCGTCCGCGCGGCGGGACCGGCAACAAGCCGAGGCTCGTCCGAGGAGACATCGGAAGCGATATCGACGAAATCGACAGCGTCTTCGTCAGTCGCAGGCTCGAACTGAGGTTGGGGTGCAATCGGGCGAATGGAGCCCGTCTCGCCGATGGCGACGACATGCTTTGCGCCCTGCTCCTTGAGAATGCGCTGGACGCCCTTGATGGTGAAGCCCTGATCGTAGAGCAGGTGGCGGATGCCCTTGAGCAACTGCACATCGTCCGGCCGATAGTAACGGCGTCCGCCGCCACGTTTCAGCGGTTTGATCTGGGTGAACCGTGTCTCCCAGAAACGCAGCACATGCTGCGGCAAGTCTAGTTCTTCGGCCGCTTCGGAAATTGTCCGGAAGGCGTCTGGAGATTTATCCAACGCGACGTGCCCCGGTAAAATTGTTTATTTTCCAGATCGAACCATAGATTTGTTGATCTTGGATTTCAAGACGTTGGACGGTTTGAACACAAGAACCTGCCGGGGAAGGATGGGAACTTCCTCGCCAGTCTTGGGATTCCGGCCGATCCGCTCATTCTTGGACCGGACCTGGAAGGACCCGAAGGACGACAATTTGACGTTGTCTCCATCGGCAAGGGAATCGCTGACGATCTGCAGGACCCGTTCCACAAGTTCCGCCGATTCGGTACGCGACAGTCCCACGGACTGGTACACCGCCTCGGCCAGATCGGCGCGAGTCACCGTTTTTCCCGACATGATCTTCCCCTCAACCTTATTGAAGCCCGTGAGCCAGCCCCCAAGATTTCAACCACTTAACGCTCAAAACGGAGCGCGGTCAACTCTACCAGCGAATGAGTGAGGCTCCCCAGGTGAACCCGCCGCCCATCGCTTCGATCATCACCAGGTCACCCTTCTTGATCCGCCCCTCCTCGCTGGCCACCCAAAGGGCGAGCGGCACGGAGGCGGCAGAGGTGTTGGCGTGCCTGTCGACGGTTACGACCGTCTTGGTTTCGGGAATACCGAGCTTGCGGCCTGCCCCGTCGATGATGCGCTTGTTGGCCTGGTGCGGCACGAACCAGTCCAGGTCACCGGTCGTCTTGCCGGTCTTTTGGAGCACGTCCTCGACCACATCGGAGATCATGCCCACCGCATGCTTGAAGACCTCGCGGCCCTCCATGCGCACATGGCCGATCGATCCGGTCGCTGCGACGCCGCCATCGACATAGAGCTTTTCCCAATGGCTGCCATCGGTGCGCAGGCTGGAGACGAGAACGCCCTCTTCGGGCGCATCGTCGGGCACTTCGCGGGCTTCGAGAATCATCGCCCCTGCCCCGTCGCCGAACAGGACGCAGGTGGCACGGTCGGTCCAATCCAGAATGCGCGAGAAAACTTCGGCGCCGATGATCAGCGCGCGCTTGGCCATGCCGGTCTTGAGATAGCTGTCGGCCGTCGCCACCCCGAACACGAAACCGGAGCAAACCGCCTGCACGTCGAAAGCCGAGCCATGCGTGATGCCGAGCTTCTGCTGCAGGATGGCGGCGGTCGCCGGAAAGGTCCTGTCGGGCGTGGTTGTCCCCACCACGATCAGATCGATGTCGCTTGCCTCCATGCCGGCGTTTTCCAGCGCCCGGCGCGCCGCAATAAGCGCCAGGTCGGAAGTCACTTCGCCCTCGGCGGCGATGTGGCGCTGCCTGATGCCGGTGCGCTGCACGATCCATTCATCGGAGGTATCGACGATCTTGGTGAGGTCGTCATTGGTCATCACGCGTTCGGGCAGGTATCCGCCCACTCCGCGTACAACAGATTGGATTTTGGTCACGCGGAAGGTGCCTCCAGATTGGACAGGTCCGCCGGCACGGCCAGCGTGGGGAAGTTCTTCAGACCCTCCCCGATCTTGGCGATCAGATCGTTGCGCGCCATGTCGTAAGCAAGGTTCAGCGCGCTCTTGTATCCGATCTCGTCAGTGCCACCATGGCTCTTGATAACGACGCCATTGAGGCCGAGGAACACGCCGCCATTGACCGTGCGCGGATCCATCTTCGAGCGGATGGCGCCAAGTGCCTGACGGGCGAACAGCGCGCCGATCTTGCTCATGAGCGACGAGGTCATGGCGTCGCGAAGATACGTGCCCACCTGGCGGGCCGTGCCCTCGGCGGTCTTGAGGGCGATATTGCCGGTGAACCCTTCGGTGACGACGACGTCCACCGTGCCCTTGCCCAGATCGTCGCCCTCGACGAATCCCTTGTAGGTGAAGCCGGCGCCGGAGCTTTCGCTCAGGATCTTGCCGGCATCCTTGACCGATTCATTGCCCTTGGCCTCTTCGACCCCGACATTGAGCAGCCCCACGGTCGGGCTTTCGATGTCGAAGACCGCCCTCGCCAGCGCGGCACCAAGGATGGAAAAGTCCACCAGTTGCCTGGCGTCAGCGCCGATGGTGGCGCCCACGTCCAGAACGATGATGTCGGACCGAAGCGTAGGCCAGATGGCTGAAATCGCCGGGCGGGAAATGCCGTCCATCGTCCGCAGGCAAAACGTGGCCATTGCCATCAGCGCACCGGTGTTGCCCCCCGAAATCGCGACGGCGGCCTCGCCGTCCTTGACCGACTGGATCGCCGCCCACATGGACGAGTTGCCCCTGCCCTTGCGCAAGGCCTGGCTGGGCTTGTCGTCCATGGTGATGACGGTTTCGCTATGGCGAACCTCCGAGACCGCGCCCAGTTCGGGGAACTCGGCCATCAGCGGCCTGATGGCCTCTTCGCGTCCGTGAAAGATGAAGCGCGCGTTGGGGCGCTCGCGAAGCAGAAGTTTGGCACCGTGGAGAGGTGCGCGCGGCGCGTTGTCTCCGCCCATCGCGTCAACGGAGATCGTTATCGTTTCACTCATTGCGTGCCTTAATGCTGCCCGTCTGAGCGCGCCGATTGCTCCGTCCGCGCTCACCATAGTCAATGAACTTCGTCTTGCAAGGGTGTCAACCGGATGCCGGTGGCACTCAATCCTTTTTGAGGGCCTTGAGCGCGGCAAAGGGCGAAAGCTCGGCCGGATCGTCCCCGGCCATGCCCTCGGGCAGTTCGGCTCCGGGCTTTCGGGGATAAAGATCGATGGCGAGGGCGAAAACCTCGAGGACCAGATCGGTCAGATCGATCTCATTGCCCTCGAAATAGTCCGGCAGATCATCGTCCTCGAGGTTGACGAAAATCTCGGCCCCCGCCGTGGCCTGGCTCGCCGCGTCCTGGCCAGGCAGGAAAATCCTGTCCACCGGCTCGTCAATATCCTGACTCACCGGGTCCCCGGTGACCACGCAAGGCTGGATGACCGTGCCCTTCACCTGCCCTTGTGCCCTTACGCCGCCCCGGAAGCGCGATGCCGTCACCTTGGCGGAAAAGTAGGTGACCTCGCTCACCTTGAGCCGCTCGGCCAGCGCCTCGCGCTGCTCCTGATCCGTTTCGATGGTCACGACCCGCCCAGCGGCGGGGATTTTGTCGACCTTGATGATCGCGTCGAGATCGAGCTGGTTTGGCTTCACAGTCATTTCGGTTCTCCGAACACAACCTTGCCACCCATGATGTCTTCGACGTTCTGGGTTTCGAGCAGGTCGTCGCAGAGCAGGATATAATCGGCAAACTTGTCCGCGGCCGGATGGGTTCCCCCGCCATGGAAGTTGCGCGAAACGAAGGCGACAAGTCTCGTGCGGTCGCCGGCGTCGAGTATCTCGGAAAGATTGGAGAGCATGCCGTAGAACAGCCCACCCATCTTTTCGATCCGCTTGCCGATGGAAAGGTCGCCCACCCCCATTTCGCGCAAGGATCGGTCCATGTCCTTGAAGAAGCAGTCGAAGACGTCCTGGGCAAACGCCCTGCTCTGGGCTTCGCGCGAGCGCAGCTTGCGGAAAACCAGAGCCGCGTGCAGCGAAATCATGTCGAACCGGCCTGTCAGTGTGTCCGCAACACCCCATTCGGCGTAGAAAACCTCGCGCCGGGATTGCGCCACAATGGCATTATAGACGGCGTAAACGGGCTCGGAGAGCTTGGTCTTGCGGAATAAGGACAGGATCATTTCATCTCGGTCTCGAAGGCGAGAAAGACGGCCAATCATATATGGAAATCCATTGGCCGCTTGCCAGAGTCGTGCCTTGACGGCTAAACAACACGTAAAATTCCTGGCGCATTGTCGCGAGGCTATAGTCGAGAGAGTTGAGGAAAGTCAATTCATGACCCTGCGTTCCGCCCTTGTCCGCCTGTCCCCCCTTGCCGCGGCCGTCGCCCTTGGCCTCACGCTTTCGGCCTGCTCGGGCTCCGGCCTCGTTGCGCAGCGTACGCAGGGCTATGTTCTGCCCGAGGATGCGATTACCCAGATTCGTCCCGGTGCGAGCCAAGACCTGGTGCGTGTCGTCCTCGGCTCGCCGCAGACGACATCGACCTTCTCGGGGGAAACGGCCTGGTACTATGTGGAAACCAAGGTCAACCAGACCGCTTTCGGACTGACCTCGGTGCAGGAACGCACCGTGCTCGCCGTCTATTTCGGCTCCGACCGCCGCGTCACCGACCGGGCACTCTATACGCTCGAGGACGGACGCGTATTCGCCATCGAACAGCGCCGCACCGGCTCGTTCGGCGAAGACCGCAACTTCCTGCAGACGCTGCTGGCTTCAGCCCTCTGAGGCCAGCGCATCGCGCCGCTTTAGCCCCCGATTGCGCAGATCGGTCCACCCCAAAAGCAGGATGGCCGCGACCGCTATCGGCATGGCGATGAGGTTGACCATTTCCCAACCGAACAGGTTGAGAAGCACCCCCGCCCCGATCGAGGCGATGGCATTGGTGCCGAACACCAATTGCTCGTTGATCGCCTGCACCCGCGCGCCCTCCTCGGGCCGGTAGGCGTTGGACAGCATCACCGTCGAGCCGATAAAGCCGAAATTCCAGCCAACGCCGAGCAGGACGAGCGCGACATCGAAATGCAGCGTCGTGATGCCCGTCAGCGATGTGCCCGCGCTCGCGATTATCAATAAAAGCCCGATAGCTATCGTCAGATGCGGTCCGATCCGCCCGATGATCGTTCCGGTGATAAAGCTCGGCGCGAACATCGCCACGATATGCCACTGGATGGAATTGGCTGCATCGGCCGGCGCGTGACCGCACAGATGCACCATCGCCAAAGGCGCGGCGACCATCACGAAGGTCATGAGCGCAAAGCTCGCCATTCCGGTCAGCACCGGCACGAATATCTCAGGCGTGCGCAGCAATTCGCCCATCGGGCGACCTTGCTCGGAGGCTGGCCGCTTGGGTTCGCCCTTCGGCAAACGCGTAAAGCCAAGCAGCAGCATGGCGGCAAGCGACAAACCGGCGAGCCCGATGAATGATCCCGCATAGACGGCGCTCGGCACGGCCTCCGAGGTCACTGTCGCCAGCCGCGGTCCCAGGAAACCCGCCAACACGCCGCCGAACATCACCCACGACACCGCCCGCGCCTTGCCCTCGGGCGGCACGCTGTCGGCGGCGGCAAAGCGATATTGCTGTCCGAACGCCCCCGCGGCCCCGATCAGCAACATGGCGGCGGAAAAGATGATGAAGCTATGGAGATAAAGTCCGAGCGCGGCCACCAGCCCGCCCGTCCCGGCAATCGCCGAGCCGAGCACGAAGCCGCGCGTCCTGCCCAAGCGATGCAAAAGAATCGCCGCCGGCCCCGCCATCAACGCGACGCCGAGAATCATCACTGTCGTCGGCACTGTCGCAAAGGCCGGATCGAAGGCCAGCGTAGCGCCCGCGAGAGCGCCAACCGCCATAACCATGCCCTGGGAAGAGCCAGCCACCGCCTGCGCACCCGAGAGAAGGAGAATGTTGCGCAGAGCGGCCATGGGATTGTCCGATTCAGGGTTGGGGTTTGTCCCCAGCATACCCCTCGGAATATTTCCGCGCCACCGCGTCGAGCACGCCGTTGACCATGCCGGGTACCTCGTCCTCGTAAAAGGCGTTGGCGACGTCGACATATTCGCGGATCACCACCTTGAAGGGGATGTCCTTGCGCATGGTCAATTCGAACACGCCGGCCCGCAGCAGCGCCCGGAGCGTGGCATCGATCCGCGTCATCGGCCAGCCGCCCTGCAGGGCGGCGTTGATGATGGGATCGAGCTTGACCTGGTTCTGAACCACGCCGCGCACGATATGGCGGAAATAGTCGGCATCGGCGGGCAGGTATTGATCGCCCTCGAGTTCGCGCCCCAGCCGGAAGCTCTCGAATTGGCTGAGGGTTTCCTCCAGCGTCTGCTCGCCCACATCCATCTGGTAGAGCGCCTGCACGGCGGCCAGTCGCGCCGAGCCGCGCTGGTTTGCCGGTTTGATCTCGTGGTCGGTGGCCATGGCTCAGTCCTCCATCAGCCGGGCGCGCAGCGCCGCCATGGACATGGCCGCGACCGCCGCGCCGCCGCCCTTGTCCTGTTCGGACATCCGGGCGCGGGCCCAGGCCTGCGCTTCGTTCTCGACGGTCAATATGCCGTTGCCGAGCGCGATACCGTCCGAGATGGAAAGATCCATCAAGGCCCGCGCGCTTTCGCCCGAGACGATCTCGTAATGGGTCGTCTCCCCGCGGATGACACAGCCCAGCGCCACATAGCCGTCGAATTCGTCGCCCTTGAGTTCCGAGGCCATGGCGATGGCTGCGGGAACTTCCAGAGCGCCGGGCACGGTCAGCACTTCGTAGGAAGCACCCGCCTTTTCGAAGGCCGCGGCCGCCCCTTCGAGCAGCGCGTCGGCGATATCGTTATAAAACCGCGCCTCGACAATGAGGTAGCGTTGCCCTTCGGCCGAGCCGGGCGCAATCGCGAAGGTGTCGCCGGAACTGGCCATTTCTATTCCTGCTTCGTTTCGATAAGCCGCGCCGCATAGCGCGCCATGAGATCGACTTCAAGGTTCACGACGTCGCCCACCTGATAGTCGGGCCAGTTTGTCGCGGAAAGCGTATGCGGGATCAGGTGCACCGAAAAGCGGTTGCCCTCCACCCAGTTGACGGTCAGCGAGGTGCCGTTGAGCGCCACCCCGCCCTTCTTTGCAATGAACCGGCTCAAATCCTGGGGCGCTTCAAAGACAAACGTGATCTGGTCGCCCATATCGCTCCGCTCGACGATCGTCGCGAGCCCATCCACATGCCCCGAGACGATGTGCCCGCCCAACTCGTCGCCGATCTTGAGCGAGCGTTCGAGATTGATCCGCCGTCCAGCCTGCCAGTCGCCGACGCGCGTTACGTCCAGCGTCTCGCGCGCGGCGAAAACGTCGAACCAGTTGCCCTCGTCGGTTCCCTTATCGGTGACTGTGAGGCAAATCCCCTCGCACATGATCGAAGCGCCAAGGTCGATGCTTGCCGGATCGTAGCGCGTGCCGATCCTGAGCCTGCGCCCGTCGTTGCGGTCTTCGACGGCAACAAGGGTGCCGATGTCGGTGATAATGCCGGTGAACATATGTGCTCAGATCTTTTCGAAGGTCGTGAGCATATCGCACCCCAGCCTCCGACTTTCAACCACGCCGAAGCCCAGTTGCGCCAAACGTTCCGGCAATGATGAGTGAACACTGGCGGGCAGACCTTGGGCGCCAATAGTTGTTTCCCCTGAAAGCAGGTGGAAACGGTCGATCAGCCCGGCATCGAGGAGCGCATCATTAAGCCCTGCCCCACCCTCGACGAGCACGCGCCCTACACCCCGATCCGCGAGCGCACTTAAGGCCAGCCCGGCATCGGGATAGCCATCCCTCCCGCCGACCCAGACCACATCCGCACGTTCGAAGATTGATTCAACTTTCCCTCTTTCGGCCATGAAAACAGTCTCTTGGCCCGTATCCGTCGCAAAGAGAGTCAAGCTTTCCGGCAGTTTTCGCCCCGCCATGACCACCCGCAGCGGCCTGCGATCGTTGAGGCCAGCCAACCGAACGTTAAGCCTGGGGTTATCCAGCCGCGCCGTCCCTGCCCCGACCATCACCGCATCGTGCAGCGCCCGCTGCATATGCGTCCATCGCCGCGCCTCCTCACCGGTGATCGCGACATTGCCCTCGCCCCGCCGCCCGATCATGCCGTCCCGGGAAACCGCCAGTTTCGCGGTGATGAAGGGGCGTCCGCGTCGAATGCGCGAGAAGAATCCCTCATGCAACCGCTCGATGAACGACAGGCCGCTTCCGACGTCCACGGAAATGCCGGCTGCCTTCAGCTTTTCGATGCCTTGTGCGGCGGTGCGCGGATCGGGATCGGTGGCTCCGCACACCACCCGCGCCACGCCCGAGGCGATCACCGCATCAACGCAAGGCGGCGTTCGACCCCAGTGGTTGCAGGGCTCGAGCGTGACGTAGAGCGTTGCTCCTCTTGCCCGCTCGCCCGCCATCGCCAGCGCTCGCGGTTCGGCATGCGGCCGCCCGCCGGTAGCCGTCACGCCGCGTCCCAGCACGATCCCTCCGTCGGAAATGACGAGGGCACCCACGGTTGGATTTTCCGCAGTCGTGCCGCGATACGGCATGGCGATGCGCGCAGCCGCCTCGAGCCAGCGCAAATCGGCTGGCGCGAGGTCGCTCACCCCCTGTCCTCGGGAAGGTTGGGCTCGTCCGATCCCATGTCGGTGAGGAAGGACTGGAAGTCGTCGGCACTGGCGAAGTTCTTGTACACCGAGGCAAAACGGACGAACGCCACGTCATCGAGCCCCTTGAGCCCTTCCATGACGTATTCGCCGATCTGATCGGACGTCACCTCGACATCGCCCAGGCTTTCGAGCTGGCGTACGACGCCCGAAATCATCCGCTCGACCGTTTCGGGGTCGACCTGACGTTTCCTCAGCGCCGTATAGACCGACCGCGAGAGTTTCTCGCGGTCGAACGGCACCTTGCGGCCCGATTTCTTGACCACGGTAAGGTCACGGAGCTGCACCCGCTCGAAGGTCGTGAACCGACCGCCGCAGCCGTTGCAGACACGGCGGCGGCGGATGGCGTTGGAATCCTCGGTGGGCCGGGAATCCTTGACCTGCGTATCGTCGTTCCCGCAATAGGGGCAGCGCATGGGCTTATCCGTAAATCGGGAAGCGGGCGGTCAGTTCGAGAACCTTTTCCTTCACCTGCGCCTCGACAGCCCCGTTGTTGTCCTCGCCATTGGCGGCCAGCCCGTCGATCACCTCGACCATGAACGCGCCCACCTGGCGGAACTCCTCGGTGCCGAACCCGCGCGAGGTCGCCGCCGGCGTTCCCACGCGGATGCCCGAGGTGATCGCCGGCTTTTCGGGATCGAACGGCACGGCGTTCTTGTTGCAGGTGATGTTGGCGCGTTCGAGCGCGGCTTCGGTGGCCTTGCCGGTCACCTTCTTGGGCCGCAGGTCGACAAGCATCAGATGATTGTCGGTGCCGCCGGTCGCGATCTCCAGCCCGCCCTTCACCAAGGTTTCGGCAAGAACCTGAGCGTTTTCGACGACTTGCTTGGCATATTGCTTGAACTCGGGCGTCAGTGCCTCGCCGAACGCCACGGCCTTGCCGGCGATCACGTGCATCAGCGGACCGCCCTGGATGCCAGGGAAAATGGCCGAATTGACCTTTTTGGCGATGTCCTCGTCATTGGTCAAAATCAACCCGCCGCGCGGTCCGCGCAGCGTCTTGTGCGTGGTGGTCGTTGCTACGTGAGCGTGCGGGAACGGGCTCGGGTAAACGCCCGCTGCGACCAATCCGGCCACATGCGCCATATCCACGAAGAGATAGGCCCCGACCTCGTCGGCGATCTTGCGGAATTCGGCCCAGTCAAGAATCCGCGAATAAGCCGAGAACCCGGCCACGATCATCTTGGGCTGATGTTCCTTGGCAAGCTGGCGCACCTGGTCCATGTCGACCCGGCCGTCCTGCTGGCGCACGCCGTACTGGATGGCGTTGAACCATTTGCCCGACTGATTGGGCTTGGCACCGTGGGTCAGGTGACCGCCGGCGTCGAGGCTCATGCCGAGGATGGTGTCGCCCGGCTGCAGCAGCGCCTGATAGACGCCTTGGTTGGCCTGCGAACCGGAATTGGGCTGCACATTGGCGAAACCGCAGCCGAACAGTTCCTTGGCGCGGTCGATGGCAAGCTGCTCGACCACGTCCACATACTGGCAACCGCCGTAATAGCGCCGGCCGGGATAACCTTCGGCGTATTTGTTGGTGAGCACCGAGCCCTGGGCTTCGAGCACTGCTTTGGAAACGATGTTCTCCGAAGCAATCAGCTCGATCTCATGCTGCTGGCGACCGAGCTCGTCGGCAATCGCCTTGGCAACGATCGGATCGTGATCGGCAATCGTGCGGGAGAAGAAATCAGGGAAAAGCGGTGCTGTCCCGGTGGCGCTCATCGGCGGACCCTCGACCTGTTGCAGAAAGGATGAATGGCAAGCAAGCGCGCTCCGCATAGCATGGCAAAGCTTGCGATTCCAAGCGAAGATCGGACAGTGCTGACAAGTGGCCGCAGAGTGGCCCTGCCCTGCGCCTTACCCCTGGGCTTCGATCCGCCGCCGAAGCTTGGCGAGCGCGAGGTTCTTCATCTGCATCTGGGTGGCGCTGGCGGGGGCGATCACGACCACCTCTATGCCGGTCGCAACATCGATCGCCGCCACGCGAACCTGCGGCCCGGCCTGGTGAAACTCGAACAGAACTTCCCCGCCGGGCTGCTGGTTTGTCATTGCCACCGGACTAGGCGCTGATCTCGGGGAAATCGACCTTGCCCTGCGCGTCGAACTCATAAACGTCGTCACGGAAGCTGACCACGCCATTGCGGTTCGCCCAGGCCGTGAAATAGGTCATGAAAATCGGCACCGGGTTGCTGACATTGGCGTCGACCCGCTCGCCGGAGGCGAAGCGCGAGTTGACGTCGATGATATCGTAGCCGGAATCGCGAAGAACCCAGGCAACGAATTCGGCAACGTTGGCGACGCGCACGCAGCCCGAGGAGTGGAAGCGGGCGTTTTCCGAGAACAGACCCTGCTGCGGCGTGTCGTGGAGATAGACCGCGTGGGGGTTGTGGAAGTTGATCTTGACGTGCCCCATGGAATTCTGGGCGCCCGGATCCTGCCGGAACGTATAGTTCACGGCCTCTTCGGTGTTCCAGTCGATGGCGCTCTGAGGCACTTCGTTGCCGCTGCCGTCGAAGATGCGGATCGAATATTCGTTGAGGTAGTTCGGATTGTCCCGCACGAGCTGGATGATGTCGCGGCGGATAATGGAAACCGGCACCGTCCAATAGGGATTGAAATTGATCTGGTGAATGCGGCTGCGCAGGATCGGGGTCTGGCGATCGATCTTGCCGACCACCGCCGTGTGACGGCGCCCCACCTGCCCGCCTTCGATCGCTTCGATCGCGGCGGCGGGAATGTTGACGTTGACGTAGCGATCCTCGAGGCGCCCCTCGAGCCCGCGAACGCGCTCCATATTGAGCTTGATCTGGTTGAGGCGCGTCGCGGTCGGCACCTTCATGGCCCAATAGGTATATTCGTCGATCATGCCGTTGATCTGCAGGCCGTGACGAGCCTGGAAGCCACGGACGGCGCCATCGAGCTGGGCGTCGAACTCTTCGATCAGCGGGGTATCCTGCGGAAGGTCACCGGTGTGCGCGAGATAGGTGCGCAGATCGCGGACCGGCTTGCGGTCCGAGCCCAGCCCCAGCCGGAAGATCGATTCCGGCACGTCGGGCCAGCCGCCGATCGCGGTCAGGCGTTCGTAGTATTCGGCGACGCGCTGCAGGTTGAATTCGGTATCCACCGAAACGATCGGATCGAACCCGCCGATGGCGTCCATCGCCTGGCGGGAATTCATCTCCAGCTCTTCCTGGGTCACCGTCTTGCGGCCATTGCCCAGCAGATTGCCGAAGAGCGACTGGGAGAGTGCCGGCATCGGGAACGCTGCCGAGGCCGCCAGGGCCGTCATGCCGGTTACGACCGAACGCCGGTTGAGTTTTCCTTTAGTGTCGCGCATGCCTTTAGTTCACCTATCGAGAAACGGTAGAGACGATCGGTCTTTTGCCCCAATTCGGGCCAGGATCACAACGCCCTCACCGGACTTTGACCGCCGTTGGAATTTTCGGGAGCGTCATATATCGACAAATGCTCGCTAAAAAGAGTTTGCGGCGCAAATAAGAAACGCCGGCCTTCCGGCCGGCGTTTGATTTTTCAGTGTGGCGTCGATACCACAAAGATTGGGCTCAGAGCTTGTAAAGGATCTGGTCGACCCAGAAACGTTCGAGACGCGAGAGCGCCGTGTTGAGCCCCGAGAAATCCGATTCGCCGAGCCCGCCGACCTTCTCGATCGAATTGAGGTGGCGTTCGTAGAGTTCGTCGATCACCTCGGCCACTTCTTCCCCCTTGGGCGTCAGCCGGATGCGCACCGAGCGGCGATCGGTCTTGGAACGCTCCTGGAAGATATAGCCGGTCTCGACCAGCTTCTTGAGATTGTACGAGACGTTCGAGCCCAGATAGTAGCCGCGGGTCCGCAGCTCGCCGGCCGTCAATTCGCTGTCGCCGATGTTGAACATGAGCAGCGCCTGGACGGGGTTGATGTCGTCCCAGCCCATGCGGTCGAACTCGTCCTTGACGAGGTCGAGGAGCCGGCGATGCAGACGCTCGACGCGCGAGACCGCTTCGAGATAGAGCGGCTTGAGACTCTGCCGGGGAGCGTCTGCCTTTGCAGCGGAAAGATTGTTAGCCATTTGGTTCTGCCTCACTGTATTTTTTAGCGCGATTTTTCGCGTCTGTGAGGGCAACCTACACGGGCTCGGCATAAGATCGGTTTAAGAGACACGCTTAACGGTATCTTACGGGAAAACTTGGGCTTTTTTGGTTTTCAGTTTCTTACGCCCGTATTGAAAACGCTAACCTTTACCGGTTCTTGCGCTATCTCGAGGACAGCAAACCCCGCCGGATTGCCGGCCTTGCTAACCGGCGGCGAACGTCCTCGCGCCCGCTCCTAAAAGGGGCCTGCACGACCCGCCGAGGTCAGTCGACGATCTGCCGGTGGGCGGCCCGTCGGGCAAAGACCAGCAGCGCAAAAGTTGCCAGCATGACAGCAAGTTTGAAGATAAAGCCCCACAAACTGAGACTAACCCATGCGCTGCCGGCGAGGTAAAGCACGACCTCGACGACGAGCGATCCGGCCAGAACGACTGCCCCCCAGGGCGCATGTATCCACAACCCCACTGCCGCAAACAGCCGCATCAGGCTCAATCCGGCGAGCAGCAGGAACCCGATAAGCCCCATGGCAACGATCGGGCTGGTCGCTCCCGCGCCCAGACCGAGCAGCCGCGTGGCATCGCCCAGCCCCATGAACAGGCTGACCAGTGCCAATATGCGCGCAAGGAACCCGGCGGGTTCGGTTCTGAAATCCATCTGAAGAATCCCCCGTCTGCCGATTGCTAACGCGATTTGCCCGGACCGGACAAGCTTTGCATCCTCGCCTGCCCCTGCTAATGGACACGGGCCCATTAATAAGGACGAAGACGATGGCCTGGCAAAAGCACGACATGGAGTTTCTGGGTGGACGCCGGCTGCGCCGGCCGCGCATGGCCGGCTGGAGCCGCGATCTGGTTCGCGAAACCACGCTCACGCCCCACGATTTCATCTGGCCGCTGTTTGTCGTCGAGGGTCAGAACGAGCGCCAGCCCGTCGCCTCCATGCCGGGCGTCGAACGCCTCTCGATCGATCTGGCCGTCCAAGCCGCCAAAGATGCCCATGCCGAGGGCATTCCTGCCCTGGCGTTATTTCCCAACACCGACCCCTCCAAGCGCACCGAGGATGGCCACGAAGCCACCAATCGCGACAACCTCGTCTGCCGCGCGCTTTCGGCCATCAAGGATGCCGTTCCCGAGATCGGGCTGGTCGCCGACGTGGCGCTCGACCCCTACACCAGCCACGGCCATGACGGGGTGATGGCGGGCGAGGAAATCCTCAACGACGAAACCGTCGCCATCCTGGTCCAGCAGGCCCTCGTCCAGGCCCGTTCGGGCGCCGACGTCATCGCGCCGTCCGACATGATGGACGGCCGCATCGCCGCCATCCGCCAGGCGCTCGACGATGAGGGCATGGAAAAAACCATAGTCCTCTCCTACGCCGCCAAATACGCCTCGGCCTTTTACGGCCCCTTCCGCGAGGCGGTCGGCTCGGGCGCCCGCCTCAAGGGCTCCAAGCTCACCTACCAGATGGACCCGGCCAATGCCGAGGACGCCATCCGCGAGGTCGAGCAGGATCTGGCCGAAGGCGCCGACTGGATCATGGTCAAGCCCGGCATGCTCTATCTCGACATCTGCCGCATGCTCAAGGATCGCTTCGACGTGCCGCTGTTCGCCTACCAGATCTCGGGCGAATATTCGATGATCTCGATCGCCGCCCAGGCGGGTGCTCTCGACCGAGACGCGGCCATGGCCGAAAGCCTTCTGGCCTTCAAGCGTGCCGGCTGCTCGGGCATCCTCACCTATTTCGCCCTGGATATGGCTAGAAAGCTCAACGCCTGACGCGCATGCCCTTGTAATCGGCGCTTGCGCACCAACATGGAAAGCAAGCTTGAGGAGCATGGACCATGGCAACCGATTTTCTTGGCCGCATCGTGCGTGACGATCTCCCGAACCCGGCCAATTCGCCCGAATTGTTCGAAGGCATCCTGACCCGCCGGGTCTTCGCCTTCCTGATCGACTGCGTGATCATGGGCATCCTGGTGACCCTCGTCACGCTGGTTGCCGGCGTGCTCGGCATTTTCACCTTCGGGCTCGCCTGGCTGTCCATTCCCATCATCATCCCGGTGACTTTCATTGCCTATTACGCGGCCACACTGGGCTCGTCCTCGCGCGCGACCTTGGGCATGCGGGCCATGGATATCGTTCTCACCCCCACGCGCGAGGTCCGGCTCGACGGCTGGATGGCGATGATCCATGTCGTTCTGTTCTGGATTTCGACAACGATCCTCACCCCGTTCATCGTGCTCATCGGCCTGTTCACCAACCGCCGCCAGCTCCTGCATGACATGGTCGCGGGCACGCTGATGGTGCGCCGCTCGCCCATGGTCCGCCATTGGCGTGCCTATGCACATTCGGGCGAACCGGCTTAGAGCCGTTCAGGATTTGATTGCATCAAATCCTCGGCTCTAACCCTTTGTTTCGTCGCGTGTCCGAACCGCAAAACCGTTTCCATCCCCGGTCACTCCGGGACATGCTTTTGCTGGACACGCTCTAACCATCGCACATGCCGCGTTGCGCCTGATGGACGGTGCGATTACACTTGGCCCAACCCCAAACCGGGCCCGAGCGAGCATCGTTTATGGACCAGACGCCGGAAAGCGCACAGTTCTTCCTTACAGCGCCTTCGCCTTGTCCTTATCTGGACGGCAAACAGGAGCGTAAGCTGTTTACGCACCTGTCGGGCCGTCGCGCCTCGGCGCTGCACCACCTTTTGTCCGATCACGGCTTCCGCCGCTCGCAGAACCTCATTTACCGCCCGGCCTGCCTTGATTGCGATGCCTGCCAGTCGGTCCGCATCCGGGCGAAAGATTTCCAGCCCGCCACCCGCCACAGGCGCAACCTCAAGCGCAATGCCGATATCGCCGCCGAGGTCGTCGCGCCCATCGTCACCTCCGAGCAGTACGGATTGTTCAAGCGTTATCTCGAGGCCCGGCACGATGGCGGCGGCATGACGCAGATGAGCTATCTCGACTATGAGTTCATGGTCGAGGACACCCCGGTCCACTCCGTCCTCGTCGAGTACCGGCTGACCGAGGACGGGCCCGATGGCGCCGCGGGCCAGCTCGTCGCCGTCGCACTCACCGATCCGCTGCCCGACGGGCTTTCTATGGTCTACAGCTTCTTTGACCCGCAAATGAGCCGCCGTGGGCTCGGGACCATGATGATCCTCGATCACATCGCCCGCGCCCGCACGGCCGGGGGCTATCTCTACCTCGGCTATTGGGTCAAGAACTCGCCGAAAATGGCCTACAAGGTGGCCTTCCAGCCACTCGAGGTGCAGCGCGGCTCGCGCGGCTGGCTCCCCCTTGACCCCGATTGCGCGGATACGGACGCGGACTAGGTGAGGGCCATCGGAACGATACTGGCCGCGCTGGTCGCCGCAGGCTATCTGCTCGCATGCTGCCTTCTGGCGGCCATGGCGATCGTGGCCGCGCTGGGGTTCATCTACCCGGCCATGGACCTCTTCAACCATATCCAGCCGGTTTTGTTCTTCGGGCTGGCGGCGCTTGTGCTGGCGGCTCCGCTGTTCGTCCGCTTTCGCACCCTGCGGGCCCTGGCGCTCAGTATCGCGGCCACCGGGCTGGCCGCGTCGAGTGCAATCTATGTTCCCGAATTCGTCGCGGGCTTCATGTCTCGCAGCGCGGACACCGAGGCGGCGTCCACGTACCGACTGATGACCTTCAACGTCTTCGGCCGTAACGAGGAACCGCAATCGATCGTCGACAACATCGCCAGCGAGGATCCGGATTTTGTCGCGTTGCAGGAATACAGCCCGGGCGTACGCAGCGTCGTCCATCCGCTCCTGACCGAACTGTACCCGCACTTCCAATACTGCACCGGCGGCCAGCGCGCCTTTGTGGGGCTATATTCGAAACTCCCCTTTGAACCGCTCAACGAGGATGCCTGCTCGTCCTCGATCATGAGCCAGGATCGAACGGCACGGATTATCGTCCGTGTCGAGACCCAGGCAGGACCTGCCTTTTCGCTCGCCACCACCCATAATGACTGGCCGGCCCCCGTGACGCGCCAGGCCGAACAATTCGCCATGCTGCGGGACGCCCTTTCAACCGTGGAGCCACCCCTGATCCTCGTTGGCGATTTCAACTCCACTCCCTGGTCCTACACCTTGCGCGGCTTCGTCTCATCGGCCGGCCTGACGCGCCACACCTTCAACGTCCCCACCTTCCCCACGCTCTGGTACTATCTCCGCGACTGGCGCCCCACCCTGCCCTTCCTCCCCATCGATCATGTGATGACGCGCGGCGAGATCGCCATCCACAATCTGCGCACCGGCCAGCCAAGTGGCAGCGACCATCTGCCCATCATCGTGGAATTCTCCGTAGGCGAATAAGCGTCGCGGCGGCAGCCCAACTGCTTATCCCCACCATCACACCCCCCAACCGTCATCCCGGCCTTGAGCGGGATCCAGTACACTCAGCGCCTGAGCCCCAGCCGCAGCGCTCCCCCAAGAGCCCCCTTCTCCCCTTGAGGGAGAAGGTGCCCCGGAGGGGCGGATGAGGGGTGCGCTGAGCATCAACAATCACCGCCGGTGGCCGCTGATATGCCGAGCCCCCCTCATCCGACCGCTTCGCGGCCACCTTCTCCCACCAGGGGAGAAGGGTAAGAGGGACAACGCGATCACAGCGCCTGAGCCTCAGCCGTAGCGCTTCCCCAAGAGCCCCCTTCTCCCCTGGTGGGAGAAGGGCCGGGATGAGGGGGGCGCTGAGCTTGCGTCATGGCAAGAGCCGAAAACGGCGCGCATACCTTGCCCCGGGTCAAGCCCGGGGTGACACGGTGGGGGTGAGGCAGGACGCTGCCCCGTCTCCGCCCCCTCACCCCGCTCCACAACCGAGGTTTTCAGCAGCCCAACTGCTTATCCCCACCATCACACCACCCCCCCAACCGTCATCCCGGCCTTGAGCCGGGATCCAGTACACTCAGCGCCTGAGCCCAAGCGCAGCGCTTCCCAAGAGCCCTCCTCCCCTTGAGGGAGAGGGTAAGAGGGAAAACACAACACCGTGCTTGTTATCCCCAGCGCTCCCCCAAGAGCCCCCTTCTCCCCTGGTGGGAGACTTCGAGCCGTCCTTTGGCCAATCGTGCCGGTGGCACGATTGGAGGTGAGAAGGCCATGAGAGCTACGCTCGAATGGCAGGGGATGAGGGGGCGCTGAGCTTCCACAAACACCGGCGCAAAAACTTATCCCCGCCCTCCCGGTTTCCCCCATACTCTCTCTCACGATCCCGCGCATATGGACGCAAGCGCTACGAACGTTTGGGCGGGATCGGTTCGGGTTCCTCACGGGTCGCCGTGGGGAAGGCCCAAAGCGGACAGATGGCCGGATGTGGATAAAAGGTGTGAGCGGACCACCAATCCAATCACTCCCACGTCGCACCGGGGAAACCCGGAGGGGCAGCGAGGGGACGGCCGGGAGGTTGGCAGAAAAAGTGGTCCCCACTTTTTCGGTTCGACCAACCGACCCACTAAACACTCTCAACAACCCCCAGCCCGAGAAGCCGCCATAAGCCAAAATCCCGGACGCATGGGGCGATGATCGCTTCATACTAACAAATACAGCACGAGGCGTTCATCGCCCCATGCCGTCTATTGAAATCGCGATGACCCGAAGGCGCCGCCGGAGGGCGGTTTGGCATGCCCTGCCGGCAGCTTACCCCACGAACTTGTTGTTGCGCGGGAAGCCCGTCGGCGGTTGCCGGCCCGCTTGCGCACGGTCTCCAACCCAATCGCGCAATTCGTCCATCGACTTCGAAAAGGTCCGCCCAGACGAGTCCGTCCAGGTCAGCCCATCCGCCGCCCGGAACAGCTTGGCATCGGAAATCCCGCCGTCCTTGTACTTTTGCAGCCGCACGCCCTTGCCTCGGCTCATCTCCGGCAACTGATCGGCAGGGAACACCAGAAGTTTGCGGTTCTGCCCGATCACCGCGACCATGTCGCCCTCGGCCGGGACGCACAGCTTGGCTTCCTGGCCGGTGGAAACGTTGAGCACCTGCTTGCCCTTGCGGGTGTTGGCGATCATGTCGTCCTCGCCAACCACGAACCCGTTGCCGACGTCCGAGGCGATCAGCCGCTTTGCGCCGGGCTTATAGACGAAGAGGTGGACGATATCGGCTCCCTCTTCGATATCGACCATGATGCGCACCGGTTCGCCATGCCCGCGCCCGCCGGGTAGCTTATCGGCGCCCAGCGTATAGACCTTGCCGCCCGTGGTCAGCACCAGCAGCTTGTCGGTCGTCTCGCAGGTAAGCGCCAGTTTCAGCCGGTCATCGGTCTTGAAGCTCTGGCTCGCGACGTCGTTGTTGTGGCCCTTGAGCGCCCGGATCCATCCCTTCTGCGACAGGATCACCGTGATCGGCTCACGCTCGATCATCGCGGTTTCGATGTCGGCGAGATCGGTCTGCGGCGCGGCGGCGAACTGCGTCCGGCGCCGGCCGAGCTCGGTATCAGGCCCATACGCCTTCTTGAGTTCGCTCACTTCCGTGGTGATCACGCCCCATTGCTTCTTTTCCGAAGCCAGCAGCCCTTCGAGATGCCCTTTTTCCTCGGTGAGCTTGTCGAACTCGGTGCGGATCTCGATCTCTTCGAGCTTGCGCAAGCTGCGCAGCCGCATGTTGAGGATCGCATCGGCCTGAACCTCCGTGAGGTCCCAGCGCGCCATCATCACCGCCTTGGCATCATCCTCCTCCCGGATGATCCGGATCACCTCGTCGAGGTTGAGATAGGCGACAAGGTAGCCGCCCAGCACCTCGAGACGATGTTCGATCTGTTCGAGCCGATGCTGCGAGCGGCGGATCAGCACATCCTTGCGGTGGTTGAGCCAAGCCTTGAGCGCTTCGGCAAGGTTCATCACCCGAGGGGTAACGCCCTTGTCGAGCACGTTCATGTTCAGCGAGAACCGGCTTTCCAGCTCGGTCAGCTTGAACATCGATTCCATGAGCAGCACCGGATCGACGGTCCGCGCCCGTGGCTCGAGCACCAGCCGGATATCCTCGGCGCTTTCGTCGCGCACGTCCTTCAACAGCGGCAGCCGGCGCGCCAGCAGCAGTTCGGCGATCTTTTCGACCAGCCGCGATTTCTGCACGCCATAGGGAATTTCGGAGATGACGATGTTGTAGGTGCCGCGTCCGTTGTCTTCCACCTCCCACTTGGCACGAATACGGAAGCCGCCGCGCCCGGTGGTATAGGCCTGCTCGGTCGCCGCGGGATCATCCACCAGGATGCCGCCGGTCGGGAAATCCGGCCCGGGGACGAAGCGGATCAGGTCCTTTGCCGTCGCGTCGGGATTGGCCAACAGGTGCAGGCACGCGTCGCACAGTTCGGCGACGTTATGGGGCGGGATCGAAGTAGCCATCCCCACGGCGATGCCACTCGAACCATTGGCGAGCAGGTTGGGGAAATTGGAGGGCAGGACGACAGGCTCTTCATCCTCGCCGTCGTAGTTCGGCCGGAAATCGACGGCGTTCTCGGTGATCGCCTCGAGCAGCCGCGAGGCCACCTCGGTCATCCGGCTTTCGGTATAGCGCATGGCCGCTGCGCTATCGCCGTCGATCGAACCGAAATTGCCCTGCCCGTCCACCAGCGGATATCGCACGGCGAAATCCTGCGCCAGACGCACCAGCGCGTCATAGACCGACTGGTCGCCATGGGGGTGGTACTTACCGATCACGTCACCGACGATACGCGCCGATTTCTTGTACCCCTGCCCCGGATCGAGCTTCAAAAGCCGCATGGCGTGCAGGATGCGCCGGTGCACGGGCTTGAGGCCATCACGTGCATCGGGCAGAGCGCGCTGGGTGATCGTCGAGATCGCATAGGAAAGATAGCGCTCCTCTAGCGCACTCCTCAGATCGACGATGCGCTCATCCCCACCGGGCGGTTCCATGATGTCGGCCATAAGCCATCCTTGCGTGTTGGCGAATCAATTGCAGATTATAGCGCCGGAGCGATCCGATCGGCGCTGGGAAGAAAAAATCTTGTCCCCGTGTCGGCCAAGCTGAAGCACTATCGTCCTAGAAGCGCAATGCCGAAAACGGCCTCAAGGAGAGATCAATGCCCAAGATGATTTTCATCAACCTTCCCGTCACCGACCTGGCCGCCTCGGCCAAATTCTACGAAGCCCTCGGTTGTGAGAAGAACGCCCAGTTCAGCGACGAGAATGCCACATCCATGGTGTGGTCAGATGCCATTACCTTCATGCTCCTGAAACGCGACTATTTCGCCACGTTCACCAGCCGGCCCGTCGCCGAACCCAAGGATGCGGTCGGCGTGCTGCTCGCGCTTTCGTGCGACAGCCGCGAGGACGTGGACAAGACCGCCGAGGCTGCCGGCGCGGCGGGCGGCAAGCTCGACGTGCGCGAACCGCAGGATTTGGGCTTCATGTACCAGCGCGCCGTCGAAGATCCCGACGGGCACACCTTCGAGCTGGCCCACATGGATATGTCCAAGGTCGATTGGTAACGCTCACGCGCTCCGGGTCAGTTGCTCAATCAACCATTCCCGCGTCGAGGGCGGCTCGATCTGTCGGGCCGCCCAGACGTGCCGATCGAGGAAATGACCGGTCAGCCGGAATGCGGCGGCGACATCGCCATCATCGAGCGGCGCATTGCCCATTAGAAAACCGGGGAGTCGGAGCAGCCTGTCGCCATAGGGCTCGGCGGCTTCGCGGCATACCGCCCGGCCCGTCCGGGGCGAAACATGGGTGAGATTTTCATGCACCCCGGTCACCGCGCAGGTTTCCAGATCGAGCCCGAACCCCAACTCTTCCAAGAGGAACATCTCGAAACGGGCCAGTTCCGCCCCCAGCCACCGCCCTTCCCACTCGCCGTCGATCAGCGCCACGACCTCGCGCAGCAGCTCGTCATGCGGATCGCGCTCGGGCAAAAGCCGCAAATGGTCGGCCAGCAATTGCACGAGATAGAGCCGCTGGCGATCGGCCAGCATCTGGGCAGCCCGCACGCGCGTGGCTTCGGCCGTAAACGTCCCCAGATGGTCCTCAAGCCTTGCACGCCATGTCAACTGCGCCGAATTCCCCGGCTGCAGAAACGCCGCCTGCTTGGGCGACCGCCCGCCCCGCACCAGCCCCAGGCAGCGGCCGCGCTGGGGCACCATGGCTTCGAGGATAAGCGCCGACTCCCCGTGCCGCCTCACTCCGATGATCAGGCCTTCAGCAGACCATTCCATCTATTTCGTCCAGTCGAGACCCATCTCGCGGTAGCGCTCGGGATCGTCGGCCCAGTTGGCTCTCACCTTCACGAACAGGAACAGATGCACGTCGGTCTCGAACATCTCGATCAGCTCCTTGCGCGCCTCGGCCCCAATCGTCTTGATCGTTTGTCCCTTGGCACCGAGCACGATCATCTTATGGCTGTCGCGGGTGACATAGACCACCTGCTCGATCCGGTAGCTGCCGTCCTTCTGGACCTTGAAGCTCTCCGTCTCGACGGTGGCCTGATAGGGAATCTCATCGTGGATGCGCAGGAAAAGCTTCTCCCGCGTCACCTCGGCCGCAGTCAGCGCCAGGGTCAGGTCGGTCAAATGCTCCTCGGGGAAGTGCCATTCGCCCAGCGGCGCCTTTTCCCTGCACCATGCGATGAAATCGGCAACGCCGTCACCATTGAGCGCCGAGATCATGAAGGTGGTCTCGAACCGCGCTTTTTCGTTGATCGTTTGGGACAGTGCCAAAAGCGTGTCGCGCTTGACCTTGTCGATCTTGTTGAGCACCAGAACCTTGGGCTGGCGGATATTTTCCAGTCCGGCCAGCAGCGCCTCGACTTCGCCGTTCAGCCCTTTCTGGGCATCGACGATCAGCGCCACCATGTCGGCGTCCCCCGCTCCGGTCCAGGCCGACTGCACCATGGCGCGGTCAAGCCTGCGCTTGGGGGAAAAGATGCCCGGCGTGTCGATGAAGACGAGCTGCGTCTCATCGGTCGAGACAACGCCGCGCACCTGCGCCCGCGTCGTCTGCGCCTTGTGGGTGACGATCGACACCTTGGTTCCGACCAGCGAGTTCAGAAGCGTCGATTTACCGGCATTCGGAGCGCCGACGAGCGCCACGAAACCGCATTTGCTGGCCAATGTCTCGTTCTCGCTCATGCCTGGCTCTTCCATACGCCCTCGCGGAGCAGAAATCTTTCGGCCGCCTGGTGTTCGGCCAGTTTCTTCGACGTGCCTTCGGCCGTGATCGGCTCATGCCCGCGGACGACCACCGAAATGGTGAAAACAGGCGCATGATCGGGGCCCGACCGCGCGGTTTCCAGATAGGTTGGAGGTTCGAGCCCCTTGGCTTGCGCCCATTCCTGCAGCGCGGTTTTCGCGTCCGCCCTGCGGGCCTGCGCGACGTCGAGATTATCCCCGAACATGCGCGAAACAAAGGTATAGGCCGGCTCCAGCCCGCCATCGGCGTAAATTGCCCCGATCACCGCCTCGCAAACATCACCCAGGATCGCGTCCTTGTCGGCGCCCCCAGTCCGCGCTTCGCTCTCGCCAAGCTTGACGAACGAGCCCATGCCCAGCCGGCGGGCGACCTTGGCGCAGGTTTCCTTGCGCACGAGGCTGTTGAGGGTGCGCGAAAGCTCGCCCTCATTGGCCTTGGGCAGCCGTTTGCTGAGCATGTCGGCAACCACCAGCCCCAGCACCCGATCGCCCAGAAACTCGAAGCGTTGATATGATTCCGCTGTCCGTTTGGAAGGCGATACAGCGCTCGAATGGGTCAGGGCGCGCTGGAGCAAGGCGGGGTCGGCAAAGACATAACCCAGCCTGGCTTCCAGTGTTTCCCGATCGCGCGCCCGCAAACTCATTCGTAGACCGAGGTGAACATCCGGTCGAGACGGACGTTGCCCGGCCAGCGCCAGATCTGCCAGGGCGGGATGTTGTCGTTGATCGAGAAGAACCGCCACTCGGCCTTGCCCACGAAATTCTCGAACGGCACGAAGCCGACCGAGGACAGCGAGCGGCTGTCGAGCGAGCGGTCGCGATTGTCGCCCATCATGAAATAATGCCCCGGCGGAACCGTATAGACCCCGGTGTTGTCGAACTGGGTGTTGTCGGAAATTTCCTGAACCGTGTAGCTCACCCCGTTGGGCAGCGTTTCGCGATAGATGGTAACGGGCAGATCGACCCCGGTGCTGTCGCGGTCGGTGGTGGTGCCCACCTGCTCGCGCGGCACGGCCTCGCCGTTGATGTGCAGGATTCCCTCGATCATCTGGATCTGATCACCCGGCAGGCCGATCACGCGCTTGACGTAGTTGTCGCTCTGGGGCACCGGCCGGAAAACGGCGATATCGCCACGATTGGGCGCATTGCCCAGGATGCGACCATTCCAGGGCACCTCTGAATAAGGCAGCGAATAGCGCGAATAACCATAGGTGTATTTGGACGCCAGAATATAGTCGCCAATCAGCAGGTTGGACTGCATCGAGGCAGTCGGAATGGAGAACGGCTCAAAGGCGAATGTGCGGAAAACCAGGGCGATCAGCAGCGCTTGAACGATGATGACGATGGTTTCGCGCAATTCACCCTTGCCGGTCTTCTTCTTGGCGGCGTCCGACATAGGGGTACTCATGGTGCGAAAGATCTCGGGGCTCGTGTTACGGGACCGGTCCGGCCGGGTCAACCGGCAGGGCCTCGATGATGACGAAGGCCTGTGCCATGCCGTTATCGTCTGTGATGCTGACGTGAATATGGGCCGTATGTCCAGCAGGCACAAGGCGTGCAAGGCGCCGAGCCGCTCCGCCAGTCAGATGCATGGTCGGCTTGCCGCTGGGCAGGTTAACCACGCCCATGTCGCGCCAGAAGACACCGTTGGAAAGTCCAGTGCCCAAGGCTTTGGCACAAGCCTCCTTGGCGGCAAACCGCTTGGCGTAAGAAGCTGCGCGCAGACGGCGCCTGTCCGATTTCGCCCGTTCGATTTCGGTGAAACACCGATGCGTGAACCGCTCGCCGAAGCGCGCAAGCGTGCGCTCCACATGCGCGATCTCGCAAATGTCATTGCCCAATCCGATGATCATGCCGGCTCATCCTCGCTCTCCTGCGCCTTGGGTTCAAGCGCTCCCTCTATGCCCGAGATCGCATTGGCCTGGGCAAGACTGGCGCGTTGGACCCTCGATAGGCCCGGCGTGCGCTTGAGGGTGGCCAGAACGTCGGTCAACTGCGTCAGGTCGCGCACATCGAGTTCGAAGATCAACTCGTGCGAATCCGCAGCTAGGGCCCGCATCACAAGGTTGGAGATGTTGGCGTCGCACGCTGCGATGGCGCCGGTGATCTGGGCGAGAGAGCCCGGACGATTCTGCGAATACATCGAAACGATCGCCTTGAAGGTTTGCTCGGGCTTGCCCTTGAGGTCCCAGCGGACGTCGATCCAGCCCACATCCTTGTCATGGAAATCAGCCAGCGCTTCGGAATCCATGGGATACACCTCCATGCGGCCGCTCTGGTGGAAGATGCCGATGATGCGATCCCCCGGCACCACGCCTTCACGCGAAATATCGACCGGCATGTTGAAATCAAATCCCACCAGCGCCGCGAACTTCTTGATCGAGCTGTGTTGCCCGCCCGGCATGCGGAACTTGAAGTATTGCGCATTGCGCAGCGAGAACCATCCCTCGGCGTCATTGGCGACCGGCAGCGTCAGGCGCCCCTTGCGGCGGCGTTTGCCCTTCAGAGCGGTCGTTTCCTCGGCCAGATCGTCGGCGGTAATCCGCCCCTCCCCGATCGCGGCCAGCATCGAATTGCGGTCTCCGATATTGAAGCGGGCCGCAAGCGCCACGATCTCGTCCTCGTTGAGGTCGAGACCTTCGCGTTCGATCACCGCCATCAGCACCTGCTCGCCCAGGGAGATTGCCCGCTGGAACGCACCCGCTCGCACAGCACGGCGGATCGCGGAACGCGCCTTGCCGGTTACCGCGATATTTTCCCAATTGGGTGGTGGGGTGTGATTGGGATCACGCAGGATTTCCACTTCGTCCCCCGAATGGAGCTGGGTGATGAGCGGCATGACCGTGCCGTTGATCTTGCAGCCTACGCAGGTGTCGCCGACATCGGTATGGACGGCATAGGCGAAATCGATCGGCGTTGCTCCCCTGGGCAGCGCAATCAACCGACCGCGCGGGGTAAAACAGAACACCTGGTCCTGGAAGAGTTCGAGCTTGGTGTGCTCGACGAACTCTTCGGGGTTATCACCCTCGGTGAGGCGGGCGATCGTCGAACGCAGCCAGGTATAGGCCTGGCTTTCTTCCTCGAGCTTGTGCATGTCGCCCGAGAGCGCTTCCTTGTAGAGCTGGTGCGCCGCGATGCCGAATTCGGCGATGGCGTGCATTTCCATGGTGCGGATCTGCAGCTCCACCCGCTGCCGTCCCGGCCCCACGATCGTGGTGTGGATCGAGCGATAATCGTTGGCCTTGGGGACGGAGATGTAGTCCTTGAACCGGCCGGGCACGACCTTCCAGCTCGTGTGGATCACGCCCAGGGTCCGGTAACACTGATCGATGGTATCGACGATCACGCGAAAGCCGATCATGTCGGAAAGCTGTTCCAGAGCGATCGCCTTGCGCTCGATCTTGGAGTAGATCGACCATGCCGATTTGAGCCGGGCCGACACCTTGGCCTTGATCCCCTGCTCGCTCAGATGGTCTTCCAGTTCGGCCCGGATTTCGGCGATGATCTCCCGGCTCGATGTTTCCATCTGCGCCAGACGGCTGGTGATGGCGTTGTAGTGCTCGGGGTGAAGCGTCTTGAACGAGAGATCCTCAAGCTCGTTGCGCATGTCCTGCATGCCCATGCGGCCGGCAAGCGGCGCATAGATATCCATGGTTTCCTGGGCGATGCGGGCGCGCTTGTGCACCGGCATGAATTCGAGCGTGCGCATGTTGTGCAGCCGGTCGGCCAGCTTGACCAGCAACACACGCACATCCTGCGATATGGCCAGCAGCAGCTTGCGTAGGTTCTCGGCTTGCGCCTCTTCCCTGGAAACGAGATTGAGCCGCTCGATCTTTGTCAGCCCGTCGACGATCTGGCCGATCTCGGTGCCGAACATCTCATCGATTTCGGCGCGGGTGGCGTCGGTATCCTCGATGGTATCATGGAGCAATGCGACGGCGATAGTCGCGTCGTCGAGCTTGAGGTCGGTCAGGATTGCGGCCACTTCGAGCGGATGGGCGAAGTACGGATCTCCCGAGGCGCGTGTCTGGCTGCCATGCTTTTGCATGCCATAGACATAGGCCTTGTTGAGCAGATTTTCGTCGGCGTGGGGATTGTAGGCCAACACGCGTTCGACAAGCTCGTACTGACGCATCATGCGTCCGAATACTCCGAAAAAAGGAACCGCAAACTAGAAAGGCGCCCGACCGTGAGCCAGACGCCTTTCTAAAATATATAGATAAAGGCTTGCGCCGATCAATCGTCGCGACGCTCGGGGGGCGCCAGCGACTCGATGCCGCGGAGCAGTTCTTCTTCGCTGATCGTGTCGAACACCGGTCCATCCTCGTCCGAGGAGGTCTCGATACGCGGGGCGATTTCCTGCTCGGGCTCGTCCACTTCGACGTATTTCTGCAGCGAGTGGATCAGATCTTCCTGGAGATCGTCGGGCGAAATCGTGCCGTCACCGATTTCGCGCAGGGCAACGACCGGGTTCTTGTCGTTGTCGCGATCCACGGTGATCGCGCCACCCGAGGAAATCATGCGGGCGCGATGGGCGGCCATGAGAACCAGTTCGAAGCGGTTCGGAATCTTTTCGATGCAATCTTCTACGGTGACGCGTGCCACAGCCGGTCTCCATTGCTTTGAGGGAAGCGAGCGGCCCTCTTACACGAGTGTCCGGTCAATGACAAGCATGCGTTCGCCCGAAGTCCTCACCCTAATTTTACACGGGCGGCGTGAACTTCTTTCCAACCTGCGGCGTTGAGCGAGATACACGCCTGCAAGATTTTTTCTGCCTTGATATTGTTTGGAGCTTTTGCCGGTAATGTTCGATCCACGGGAAAAGGTGGTCCTCTTCATCGACGGCGCCAATCTCTACGCCACGTCCCGGGCGCTCAGCGTCGATATCGACTATAAGCGGCTTCTGAGCCAGTTCCAGGATACCGGCTATTTGTTGCGCGCCTACTATTATACCGCCCTTGTCGAAGATCAGGAATATTCCTCGATCCGGCCCCTCATCGATTGGCTGGACTATAACGGCTATACCGTCGTCACCAAACCCGCCAAGGAGTTCACCGATGCCCAGGGCAGGCGCAAGATCAAGGGCAACATGGATATCGAGCTCACCATCGATGCGCTGGAAATGGCGCCCTATTACGACCATCTCGTGTTGTTTTCCGGCGATGGGGATTTTACGGCCCTGGTGGCGGCCCTCCAGCGCCGCGGCAAGAAGGTGACGGTGGCCTCCACCCTCACTACCCCTACCCCCATGATCTCGGACGATTTGCGCCGCCAGGCCGACTATTTCCTTGAGATCGCAACCCTCGCCAAAACGGTAGGCCGGCCCCAGGTTGACCGGCAGCAATCGGCCAAAGAGGATGTCACGCATTGATTCCAAGGCGTGAGACAACTCGTTCGTGACCACTCCCAATCCGCCATCCGATTGCCCCCTCTGCCCCCGGCTGGCCGAGTTCCGTCATCTCAACCGCGCCCAGTTTCCCGGCTGGCACAACGCACCGGTAGACAATTGGGGCGATGCAGCCCCCAGCCTTTTGATCGTGGGCCTCGCCCCCGGCCTGCGCGGCGCCAATCGCACCGGCCGCCCCTTTACCGGCGACTATGCGGGCGATCTCCTCTACGACACGCTCAAGATGTATGGGTTGGCTCAGGGCGAATACCGCGCCGACCCCAATGACGGGTTCGAGCTTGTCGACACCATGATCGTCAATTCGGTGCGCTGCGTTCCCCCGCAGAACAAGCCGACCGGGCCTGAGATCGCCACTTGCCGTCGGTTCCTGATCGCCACGTTGGCGGCAAACCCGCAGGCCAAAGCCTATTTTGCCCTCGGCCGCATCGCTCATGATTCCCTTCTGAGCGCGCTTGGCGAGCGCCGCGCGGCCTTCCCCTTCTCACATGGGGCCGAGCACAGGCTGAGCGATGGCCGAACGCTGATCGATAGCTTCCATTGCTCGCGCTACAACACCAACACCGGCCGACTGACGCCGGAGATGTTCCAAAGCGCCATGGGGAAAGCTGTAGCGGTGATAAGGAACTGATTTCTGGCGTTCTTTGCCGGAAGGATGCGGGGCAAGCAGAGGCGGAGCCCCGCCTACCCCTGCTTCAACAACCGTTGCTTGTCGCGCGACCAGTCCCGATCCTTCTGGACCTCACGTTTGTCGTAGGATTTACGCCCCTTGGCGAGCCCGATCGACAATTTGGCCATGCCGCGCTCGTTGAAATAGAGCTTGAGCGGCACGATGGTGTTGCCCTGCCGCTCCACGCCGCGGGCCAGCTTGGCCATTTCGCGTGCCGAAACCAGAAGTTTGCGCCGGCGCTTCTCGTCATGGTTGAAGCGGTTGGCCTGTACATATTCAGGGATATTGGCGTTGATCAGCCAAAGCTCCCCATCTTCGGGCGAAACATAGGATTCCGCGATCTGCGCCTTGCCGTTTCGCAGCGACTTGACCTCTGTTCCGCGCAGGACAAGGCCCGCTTCGAGCGTTTCGAGTATCTCATAGTCGAACCGGGCGCGGCGGTTCTCCGCCACGACCCCGGTCTCGAGCAGTCCTTTTTCTTTCTTCGGTGCCATAATAGACCGATCAGTTGATTAGGCCCGCGTGGACCAACGCTGCGTCGATGACCTGCTTGGCGCCCTCGGAGACCGGCACCAGCGGCAAGCGGACCTCGTCACCACAGAGCCCCAGGCGCGAGGCGGCATATTTCACGCCCTGCGGATTGGGTTCGATGAACAGCGCCTTGTGCAACGGCGCCAGACGGTCCTGAATGGTGAGTGCAGTGGCGAAATCGCCGGATTGGCACGCCGCCTGGAAGGCTGCGCAAAGCTTGGGAGCGACATTGGAGGTCACCGAGATGCACCCCCTGCCGCCATGAGCATTGAATCCGAGCGCGGTGATGTCCTCACCCGAAAGCATGATGAAATCGGGGCCTAGAGCCGCCCGCGTCATGCTTGCCTTGCTCATATCGGCGGTAGCGTCCTTGACACCCACTATATTGGGGCACGCATCGCGCAGGCGCTTGATGGTATCGACAGCGATATCGACCACCGTCCGCCCGGGCACGCTATAAAGGATCACCGGCAGGCTGGTGGCCTTGGCGATGGCGGAGAAATGCTGGAACAGCCCCTCCTGACTGGGCTTGTTGTAATAGGGAACGATGGTGAGAATCCCGTCGGCCCCGGCCTTTTCCGCGAACTCGGCGAGGTGGATCGCTTCCCGAGTGGAGTTGGAACCCGCCCCGGCGATGACCGGCACCCGGCCCTTGGCGACATCGATGGTGATCTCGATTACACGCCGGTGTTCTTCGTGGCTGACAGTGGGACTTTCGCCGGTGGTGCCGACCGGAACCAGCCCGTTCGTCCCCTCGTCGATCTGCCATTTGACGAAACGCGCCATCGCATCTTCGTCAACAGCACCATTGTGGAACGGCGTTATCAGCGCCGTGATCGACCCGCTAAACATGCGAAACAGTCCTCGATTTGAACCGCCGGCGCGCCCGACAGCCCCTCATTATACGTATCGGTGTCAACCGTTGCGGCGGACACCCTCTTGATGACGCGAGATGACGAATTTGTCACCCCGAAAACTGGCGCACCATAGTGGCACTTGCATGGCGCGACAAGCGTATGCGCGCCGCTCTCAGGCTAGAGGAACCGAGATTGTCCAACGCGCTGGGCATGCTATGAAGCGTCATGCTCAAGCGCGCCAAGACAATGCCGGAAAGTCCGATCTTTTCTCAGTTGCCCGTCCGGATGATTACAAGCGGCCCGGCCGGAGTGCAGGTCGCCGTCCATGTCCATGGAACCCTTAGCGACGATATTTTACCTGTCATCTGCATCCCCGGCTATGTCCGCAACATGGCCGATTTCAGGCATTTGCCGGCGGCCATCAACCAGGTCCCCGGCACGGGGCTGGCGTTCGTGTTGGTCGACCTGCCAGGCCGCGGCCGCTCTACTCCTCTCCCCAGGGATTTGGCCTATTCCACATTGCTGGACGCCGATTGCGTCCTTGATGTCCTCAACGCGCTGGACATCGGCCCCGCCGTGTTGATCGGCGAAGGCCATGGTGGGCAGGTGGCGATGCTGGCGGCGGCGCGTCAGCCGACCAGGATCGCGGGCACCGTTCTTGTCGATTCCGGACCGGTTACCGACTCCAGGGGGCTGGTGCGTACCCGCACCAATTTCCGCCACATCACCGATTTGCGGAGCCCTCCCGCCGCCCGAGCGGCACTCCACAAGATGCTGAGCACCGACTACCCCGGCGAAAGCGAAGCGCGGCTCGATGAGCTTGCCGAAAGGCTCTATGTGCAAAATCCGCGTGGGCGCCTCGAGGCACTGTTCGACGATCGGCTCATCGAACAACTCGAGCAGTTCGAATTCGATGATGTGCTCGAACCGCAATGGCAGTTGTTCAGCGCCCTTGCCCATGCACCACTGATGATCGTCCGCACTCAGCTCAGCGACCAACTCCGCCGCGCGACATTTGACGAAATGCTGCGCCAGCGACCGGATGCAGCAACCCTGGCGATCTCGGGCCAGGGTTCACCGGCGCTTTTGGACGGAGCAGAAGAGCGCGACGCTCTAGCTCAATTTCTTATCGAGGTTTGCCGATCGCCTTCGGACGAAAACTAATGAGCTTCGTCCCTGACGATCGCCTGGGCCTGCGAAACCCAACGCTCTCGCTCGATCCGCCCCCTAAACGATAGCCGGTCGTTCATGACGGCAATTGCATGCTCATCCCAAGCGGCGATCTGGTGAAAATGGTAGATGCCGTTCTCATGCAGAACCGCTTCAAGTTTCGGTCCTATCCCCTTGATCTTCTTAAGGTCGTCTGGTCGCCCCTCCAACGGAGCTGAAAGCAGGCCGAGGCCGGTATCGTCAGCATCAGGCGCGGCGGCGGGTTCGGCAGTTTTGGCTGGCGCCTGTTTCGGACCCAACATGCGCTTGAGCAGATAGCCGATCACGCAGCCGATAAGGAATGCGGCCAGCAGAAGCAAAGCGCTGGGAATAATGTGCGGCGTGGGATTCATTGCGGGGCCCTCACTCCAAATCTTCGGGCGCGCCATACCATCCGGCAGCAATGCCGATGAGCAGCGCCATGAGCAGGAAAGGCCAGTTGATGATGATGAGATAGGCGATATCGCTCAATGCCCTGCCCCCGTTTCTGTGCCAGCCGCATCTTCAAAGCTGAAGACGATCCGGCGATTGGCTGCCTTGCCCGCTGCCGTTTCGTTCGATGCGACCGGCAGGCTTGCGCCATAGCCTACGGCGTAGAGCCGCTGCGGGTCGATACCCAATTCGGTCAGTTTGAAGACGACAGCTTCGGCCCGCGATAGCGAAAGGATCAGATTGGCGTCCTCCCCACCATCGGCGTCGGTATGACCTTCTACATAAACGGGGGCCGATGGACAATCGGCGAGAATCTCGGCCACACCCTCCAGGGATTCTTCCGACTCCGCCGTAAGGCGCGCGCTCCCCGAGGCAAACAGAATGGATCGACCGGCCATAAAATCATCGATCCTGTCGCGGCAAAGCTGGTCCCGATCGTCTCCGGTCATCGACGTCGCTCGTTCCGCTTCCATCGTTGCCGCATCTTCGGCGACCGGATCGCCGGCAATCGCTTCCGCAGGTGATCCAGCATCGCCGACCGCCTCAATGTGTGCCGCCTCGTCGCCTAGATCGATGCTCGTTTCCGTGTCTTCGGATAGCTCTCCCGTCGCGGGGGTCTCGATCTCGGAATCCTCGGCACGCACCGGCTCGTAGCCGGTCTCTTGCTCAGCGACGGCATTCGAGTCGCCTTCGTTAAGCGGCTCCGGCTTGAGCTCGATTTGCCAGTCAGATCCCAGGCCGGTCTCTGCCCCCAGTATAGTCTCCACCGAGGAGCGTTCGCTGGGGTGGATCAGTATGCCCGTTATCGTCCAGTCGCCGTCCTCATAGGTGACGGCTCCTTCGTCGAGCAACCCGCTCACTTCGACCGCCTTGACAGCGTCGGTGAAAAACCCGGAAGGTGCTCCTTCGGACACTCCCATGCGATCGATCGCCTGCTCCCCTGCCCGCTGGATCAGCATCTCCTTGACGGTCAGGTGGGGAACGTCGCCGGCCAGTACGGTTTCACCATTCGCAACGCGCACCGACCACGAAAACTCAGCTTCCACCGGACGCTCTTCATCGGCTACGTCTCCAAGCGTCTGAAACTGCGCCACCGCAGGCCCGCTCGCGAGCAGAACAACCGAAATCAATGCAAGAGTGGTAAGCCTGGGCGAAATCATGGACCGTTATTATCTGAAGGGCAGCATGCGAGGCCGGGAATGCCCGACTCATGAAACGCGCACAGTGTAGTGCAGTTAACTTCCCGGTGTCGCGGCGATCTCTTCAAGTGGCCGTGAGCTCCACAGACTATTGCGACGAGTGAGGGGCAATCTCTGATTACCACACCTTTGCGCAGCGCTTAGGCTCTCCGAACTGCCAAAGGTTTGCCGAAAATATTCCAAAAGCAAAAGAAAAGGGCCCGGCAAGCCGGGCCCTTCATAATTCCAGTTCGGTAGAACCGAATTAGAACGTCTTTTCCATCGAGAAGACGACCTGGTAGTTTTCGTTGGAAGCAACGAAACCTTCGAGGCTGGTTTCGAAATTGCCACCCGGAGCGTAGGTCACGCCGCCAGCACCGTAGACGTAGTCGTCCAGGCCTTCCGGATCGGTGTAACCGAGTTCGGCAAAAGCAGTGATGGTTTCCGTCACGTCCACATCGACACCGCCGTAAACGGTGAAGATCTCGACAGAGGCAAGCTCTTCATAGCCAGCGCCGAGGTAAACGGCCACGGTTTCGGTCGCGTCGAACGAACCTTCACCCATGATCGCGAAGTCTTCGTCATCGTTGAACAGCGCATCGGCCTTCAGCGAGAACATGTCGAAGGTGGCGTCGGCGCCGACGTTCGCAACCCAGTTGCCGTCATCGTCGGCGATGAAGCCGGCGCGAGCAGCGAAGTTGTCGAACTCAGCCGAAACCTTACCGTAGTAGTTGACCTGCTGGTCAGTGCTACCCAGCGGGTCGGCATTGCTGTAAAGATTACCGAACAGAACACCGGCTTCAGCGGAGATACCGGAAGCGTCATAGGCAACGCCGAGACCGGCAGTGCCATCACCTTCGAGGTCTTCGAGCGAAGCAAGAACGGTGAAACCATCAGCAACAACGGCTTCAAGCTGAATGCCGTGGCCACCGGTGGTTGCGGCAAACTCTTCACCGAAAGCTTCTTCGTTGTCGATTTCGAAATCGAACCAGTCGTGCTTATCGTTGCCGTAGGTGTCATCGAAGATTTCGGTATCGAAGATCGAGTCACGCAGGCCAGCCGACAGGGCAGTACCGTTGGAAAGGATGAACTGAGCATAGGCTTCGTTCACGTTGATGTCGTCGGTGCCATCTTCGTCGAACGAAATATAAGCAACAGCAACGCCGTCATCGGTCTGGGTCTGAGCTTCGAAAGCCAGGTCCCAGTTCAGGTCCGACTCGGTATCAGCAACGTCGCTAGCACCGAAGGAGAAGTTCTCCACGGTGTAGTCATACTGCACGCCGCCCGAGATGAGCAGGCAGGTGTCGTCGGATTCGATGGTCAGGCCGGACATGCCGAGCGCATCGCAAACGCCGAGCGAGACGAACTCGACGACCGGATCAGCGGCCTGGGCACCCGTCGACAGGGCCAGAACGGCTGCAGAACCCAAAAGAAGGCTCTTAAGTTTCATAATTGACCTCCAAAGTCAGTCATTCAGTTTTGTTGCCGGGCTATCCGGCAGTTTGTCGAAACGCGACCACATTTTTGTTTGGTGTCGTGTGTTGCCGCCGCGTTGCGACCGACAAACGATCCCATGCATGGATTCGCAAGACCCACTCTAGCGATGGCGGATGCCCGTGCAACAGCCGTTATACGCCTTCAACAGGCCCTAGCATGGGTTGCGAAGTGAATGTTGCAAAATGTCCACACATCCGGAAACCACTCGTTAAGACTTTTGGCAAATAGCGTTAACAACCCGTTTAGACTTGCCCTGCGACAAGCGATCTCGCCTCCCGATCCGTAAAACAGCCACATTGGTCATATGCTAGATTTGAGGGGCCTCTATCGTTGGGAAGGACCACTTTTGCCTGATCGATTGTCCCCTCGCCTGGGCGCATGCATTGCCATTGCTCTTTTTGGTCTTGCCTGCAGCGACGTGGCGGTTGGTCAGCAGCCCAGCGGCAGCGAGCAGATGCTGATCGACATCGATGCGCTGATCGTGGGCACCGAAGTCACGACCCGTTGCGCCCTGTTCGATTCCTCGCTTCAATATCTCACGCCTCTCGAACAGGTCGGCGCGACGCTTCGGCTGCAGGAAATCGTTGTCGCCGCCTCCTCACTTGTCGAAGACATGCCCGACCGTGTCGCCCGCATGCATGCAGATGCCGCCGAGATCGAGTGCGGCAACAGCGATCTGGTGCCTTACATGGATTTCAGCCGGCAGATCGCGCGCGATATGATCGACATCGCGCTCGTGGCTTGGCGATCCATCGATATCGACCGGTGCAACTATTTCGCCGACGATGGTTTCATGGTCGCCGTCGATCGCGCGCGCGCAGCGGCCGAACAAGCCACGATCGAGGGCGAGGCGAACCGGGTGGCCTATATCGAGCACGGAGCTGCGATGTGGGTAGAGATATTCAACGACAATTGCAGGAACCTGCAGTTCGAGCCGGTGGAAACCGTTCCCGGCCAGATCGCCCTCGCCCTTCCGACAGAATAGTCGTTTGACCCTCTTCCAGTGCCAAACAAATTGCGATAATAGCGGTCGCTGAATGGGGCTGTAGCTCAGTTGGGAGAGCGCGTCGTTCGCAATGACGAGGTCAGGGGTTCGATTCCCCTCAGCTCCACCATTCATTCTTCCTCGAATTTCCGAAATTTAGTCGGTCGGCTTAAGCGTGTAGCCGATTGTTTGGCCGCCGGCACCACTGCATGTCGAAAGCGCCCCAAGTAGGACGCCGGCAATGACCGACGACGACAGAAGTACCCGTACTATTCGCAAGTAAAATCCACTAAAACGGCCTAATCATTACGATTTAGAATCGCCCATTTTAGTGGCCGCATTATTGACAGCATTTCTGCTCGAGGGCGCAAAAAGCGCCGTGCAGGCTTGGTGCGACGTGCGCAAAAAACGTCGCCCAAAACTGGCCGCACCTACATCTATAGGCGGAAGTGCGCCCGCGAGCCAATGCTCGTAATGTCGATGGGAGGCGAAAAGCGGGAGCAGTCGCGCGCCATGTCGACGGGAGCAGTCGCAACAACGTTATTTCTCGGGCTCGAGTTCGAAGCCTCGGGGGCCGTCTTGCGACCGCGGACCGAGACGGAACTCCTCGCCATGGAAGCGCTCTCCCGGCTCGACGAGGAGTCCGGCGACCTCTCGATCATCGACATGTGTTGCGGCGCGGGCAATCTTGCCGCCGCCATTCAGGTAAACAGGCCGAACGCAAGGGTGTGGGCCTGCGATCTCACCGATGGCGCCATTGAAGCAACGCGGAGCAACATAGGGCGGCTGGGCCTGGGGCAAAAGGTGTCTGCGTGTCAGGGAGATCTGTTCGCCGCCCTGGACGGCCTGACTCTCGAAGGCTCGATCGACATGATCATTGCCAATCCTCCCTACATCTCCACCAAGCGGCTGACCCAAGGCGATCGCGCATATCTGCTCTCAAAGGAGCCGCGGGAAGCTTTTGATGGTGGCCCCTATGGCATTGCACTGCATCAACGGATTCTTGCCGATGCCCCGACCTTCCTCAAGGCGGGCGGATGGCTGGGGCTCGAGTTCGGGCTCGGCCAGGCCCGCCAGATCTTCGCGCTGATCAAACGCTCAAAGGTGTGGAGCGATCCGCAGTGGGCCCATGACGCGGACGGTCAGGAACGTGTCGTCTTCATCCAGTTAATCGCCCGAGGCCGTGGATGAACGCGCCGGTAAACACAGTGCGGGGCGACTTGATCCGGCCCTTCGCGCGCAAGGACGCCGAAGCGGTTTCGCTGCTCTTCCATGCCTTGATGCACCATGCCAGGGACGCTGCACCCAGGCGTCTTGCGGCCTATCTCGGCTCACATTTCATCGACGGGCCTTTTGCCGATCCCGAAATCCCCTCCCTTGTCTATGTTTCGGATGAGGAAGAAGTCGAAGGGTTCGTCGGGGTCGTGGTGCAGCCGATGGTTTATCGCCAAAAGACGATCCGCGCGGCGATCCTCGGGACGCTGATGGTAAAGGGACATGACCGGGCTCCCACGATCGGCGCCCGCCTGCTCAGAAAGGCCGTAAGCGGGCCGCAGGATGTCACGCTCAGCGAAACGGCCGGAGAGGCCTCGCTGGCGATGTGGCGGCAGTTGCACGGGACGGTCCTTGACCGATACAGCTACGACTATTTCCGCGTCCTCAGGCCGGTGAGCTTTGCCATTGCCCTGATGGCACGACGGGTTCCCTGGCTGGCTTATGCAACACCAGTCGCGCAGTTGCTGGACAGGCTGGCGCCGCGAGACGGCAGCCGGTTGGGTTGGACAGGGCTTCCGGGCGAATTCCGCACCCATGGCGGCGTGTACGCAAGGCGTGTCTCGGTCTCGGATTTCGCGCGGCTGACGGAGGTTCTGCTGTCTGCGGATGCCGTGAGGCCTGTATGGCCAGACGGGTGTTTGCCGGCGTTGATCGCCGAGGCGATGGACAAACCCGAATATGGCGCGCCGCACCTTTGCGAGGTCGTGACGCGGGCGGGGCATCCGATCGGGGGGTTCCTGCTGCATTTCGCTCCCAGTGCCTTGGCCCAAGTGCTCGACGTCCTGCATGCTCCGGGACAGGCGGGCCCCGTTTTCGATGCCATGCTGTGCTACGCGCGCGATCTGGGGGCCTGTGGCGTACGCGGCAGGATTACCCCATCGCTGTTCGACGCCCTTGTGAGTCGCAAGACTCCGCTGGCTCACGCGGGGGCCAGCGTCATCCACGGCAAGGATACGGCGCTCGTTGCCGCGTTTGCGGAGGGGCGGGCGCATTTCAATGGGCTGGTTGGAGAAAGCTGGACGCGAATTATCGGGGGGACGTTCAACTGAACCGACCGCCACAACGACTTTGGCGCGCGTCGCGCCAAGTCCCATAGTTTGATGAAACCGGGTACGACGACAGGATCTGAGGGAGACTTTCCAGCATGTGCGGCATAGCCGGCTATCGGGACGATGCGTTGGGTGCGCCAGAAGGGCTCGCCCTGCTCGTTGCCATGACGCGGGCTATCGCGCATCGCGGCCCGGATGCCGCGGGTCATTGGGCGGAAGCAGGGATCGGGTTGGGACATCGCCGCCTGTCCATCGTTGGGCTGGCCGACGGGCAGCAACCCATGGCCGATCCCGAGGCGGGGCTGATGCTGAGCTATAACGGTGAGGTGTTCAACTTTCCCGAACTGCGAGCCGAACTCGAACAGCGCGGACATCGGTTCCGTACCCATAGCGATACCGAAGTCATCCTCAAGCTCTACCGGGAATACGGCGCCGACTGCGTGAGCCATATCAATGGCGATTTCGCGTTCGCTCTATGGGACAGGCCCAACCGCCGCTTGCTCCTGGCCCGGGACCGCATGGGCGTACGCCCGCTATATTGGGCACGGACCGGAACAGGGATCGTCTTTGCTTCGGAAGCCAAGGCGCTGTTCTGTCACCCGCAGCTTTCAGCCGAACTCGATCCGCCGGCCCTCGACCAGATTTTCACCCTGTGGTCGCCGCTGGCCCCGCGCACCATCTTCAAGGGCATCTTCGAGCTTCCGCCCGCGCATCTGATGCTTTTCCAGGGCGGTAAGCCGCAGATCCGCCCCTATTGGCAGCTCGACTATCCCGATGAAGCCGACGCCTCGCAAACCGGCAGTGCGCAAAGCGTCGCCGAGGAGGTTCTGGACCTTCTGACCGATGCGACGCGCATCCGGCTGCGAGCCGATGTGCCGGTTGGGTCCTATCTTTCGGGCGGGCTCGACTCTGCGATCGTTGCGGCACTGGCGGCGCGGGAAAAACCCGATGGCCTGTCCACCTTCTCGGTCGCCTTTGAAAGCGCCGAGTATGACGAAAGCGCTTACCAGCACGAGATGGTTTCGGCTCTGGGAACCGAACACGCCCAGGTGCTCTGTCGCAATGCTGATATTGCCGATGTATTTCCCGATGTCGTGCGCATGGTCGAGCGTCCTGTTTTGCGCACGGCCCCTGCGCCGCTCCACCTGCTGTCGGCACTTGTACGAGCAAAGGGTTACAAGGTCGTGCTCACCGGAGAGGGGGCCGATGAGGTCTTTGCCGGCTACGATATCTTCAAGGAGGCCAAGGTGCGCCGCTTCTGCGCCCGCGATCCGAAATCGCAAGGCCGCGCGCTGCTGTTCAAACGGCTCTATCCCTACCTGCCCGAGTTCCAAAAGCAGAATGCCAGTTATCTTGCCGCCTATTTCGGGGTCGAGGCGGCAAGGCTGGACGATCCGCTGTTTTCCCATCGTCCGCGCTTCCGTTCGACGTCGGCGGCAAAACTGTTCTTTTCCGCCGATCTCAAGGCCACGCTTGCGGGCTATGATGCTGCCGAAGAATTGGCCGCCCAGCTCCCGGCCCGATTTGGCCATTGGCATCCGCTACATCAGGCGCAATTTCTCGAAACGCGCTATCTCCTGCCCGGCTATATTCTCTCCGCGCAGGGCGACCGGATGGCCATGGCGCATGGGGTGGAGGGGCGATTTCCCTTCCTCGATCACCGGCTTGTTGAGCTGGCGGCAGGGATTTCCCCGGCGCTCAAACTCAGAGGACTGGAAGAAAAGCACATCCTGCGCCGCGCGACAGCGCATCTGATGCCTAAAACGATTGGCAGGCGCACCAAGCAACCCTATCGCGCGCCCGACAGCGCCGCATTCGCGGCAAGCGATGCCCCCTATGACGCTGCCGCGCTTTCCCGCAGGGCCGTTGCCCAAGCGGGCATGTTCAATCCTGACGCGGTGCAAAAACTGCAGGCAAAGCTGGCTGCGGGCAAGCTTTCGGGCTTTCGCGACAATGCCGGTTTCGTCGGCGTTTTGTCGGGTCAGCTCTGGCACGGCCAGTTCTCGGTCACCAACACGCTCGACCAATCACAACCAACCTACGGCAGGGAATTGACATGACTGCACACGATCGCATCCGCGCCTTCATCATTGAAAACTTCCTGTTCGGGGATGCCGACTCCATGGTCGAGAATTCCGCCTCGCTGATCGATAACGAGATCATCGATTCAACGGCGGTGCTTGAGCTGGTGGCGTTCATCGAGGAGAGCTTGGCGGTCCCGGTCGCCGATTCAGACATCGTGCCCGCCAATCTGGACTCGGTCGATGCCATCGCGCGGTTCGTGGCTGAAAGGGGCGCAGGCCCCGCCACCCGAGGAAATCCAGAATGCGTGTCGAGAGCTTTCTGAGCCAAAGTGCTGCGCGCCTGCCCGGCAAGACGGCCCTGGTCGCCGGGCTGACGCGGCTCGATTATTCAGAGCTCGATCGCCTGTCCAGCGCTCTCGCCGGGGGGCTGGCGCAAGCGGGGGTCAGGCGTGGAGACCGGGTGCTGGTCTTTCTGGACAATTGCTGGGAAGCGGTCGTCGCGATTTTCGCAATCCTCAAGGCCGGGGCGGTCTTTTCGCCGATCAATGCCTCAACCAAATCGGCCAAGCTCGCCTATATCATCGACAATTGCCGTGCCACGGCGGTGATCACCGGGACGCGCACAGCGCCGGTGCTCGCCGAGGCGCTTGAACATGCCCAGGCACAACCCCTTGCGGTGCTCGCTGGAAACCCATCCCCGGCCCTGCCCCAGGCGCGCCATTTGCCGGCGTTGATCGGTGAGGGCAGGCCCGTACCGGACCATGGTGGCGGTGCGGACGATCTCGCCATGCTGATCTATACGTCTGGCTCGACCGGGAGCCCCAAGGGCGTGATGATGACTCACGCCAATATCGATGCTGCGTCGCGGTCCATTACCACCTATCTGGAAAATACCGAGGACGACATCATCCTCAACGTCCTGCCGCTCGCTTTCGACTATGGGCTCTACCAGGTTCTGATGGCGGTCCGCATGGGCGCGACACTGGTGCTCGAAAAATCCTTCGCCTTCCCGCAGGCCATTTTCGAGACCATGCGCGCCGAACGGGTGACCGGTCTGCCCCTTGTGCCGACCATGGCGGCGATGATCCTCAATATCGAGGGGCTTGAGCCCGGCGGTTTCCCTGCGCTGCGCTATATCACCAACACCGCTGCGGCCCTCCCGCCCGCCCATATCGAGAAATTGCAGGCCCTGTTCCCCACGACCGCAATTTTTTCGATGTATGGGCTCACCGAATGCAAGCGCTGCACCTGGCTGCCTCCGGCCCGGCTCAAGGACAAGATCGGCTCGGTCGGCATCGCCATTCCGGGCACACGGGCCTACGTGGTGGACGATGACGGCAAGCCCGTGCCTGCCGGAGTGAGAGGAGAACTGGTCATTTCGGGGCCGCATGTCATGCAGGGCTATTGGGAGAATCCCGAAGCCACCGCCAGGGCGCTGCGGCCCGGCCCCAATCCAGGCGAAAGGGTGCTTGCGACGGGCGACCTGTTTTATGCCGACAGCGAAGGCTTCCTCTATTTCGTGGGGCGCAAGGACGACATCATCAAGACGCGCGGCGAGAAGGTCGCGCCCAAGGAAGTCGAAGCCGTCCTCGCCGCTCATCCGGGAATTTCCGAGGCCATCGTGGTGGGCCGCGAGGACCCCGTGCTCGGGCAGGCGATCTGCGCGCTCGTTATCGCGCGAGACCCAAGCCTTACCGAGCAGGACGTGATCCGCCACTGCGCCAGGCTGCTCGAGGATTTCATGGTCCCCAAGCACGTCGTGTTCCGCCAGAGCCTGCCCACCACCGACACCGGTAAACTCAGCCGCCGCCTTGCGGCAGACAGTCTTCTCTGATGTCCAACCTTGCCCCTTCCTTCGCCGCGCCGTTCTCAAGGGATGCCCTGGTCCTCGATGCCGAGGCTGAGGTCGAGCGCATCGTCCTGGCCATGCGCCGGCAGCTGCGCACCGACCTCAAGCGCCGGGGATTGGTTCTGGGCGTATCCGGAGGCATCGATTCGAGCGTCTGCGCCGCGCTGGCGGCCCGCGCGGTGGGTCCCGAACGGGCGTTCGCCGTCATGATGCCGGAAAACGATTCCGACCCCGAAAGCCAGAAGCTCGCGGAAATGCTGCTGGCCCATTTCGGCATCGCGGGCGTGGTCGAGAATATCGGGGAAACACTCGACGCCATGGGCTGCTATCGCCGCCGCGATGACGCCATCCGCGCCCTTGTGCCCGAGTTCGGGCCGGGCTGGGGCTGCAAGGTCGTCATCGCCAATGCGCTCGAAAGCGACAGCTTGGCCATTTCCTTTCTTGTCGTGCAATCGCCGGCGGGCGAAACCCGCAAGCTGCGCATGCCCGCCGAAATCTATCTGGCGATCATCGCCGCCACCAACATGAAGCAACGTACCCGCAAGCAGCTCGAATATTTCCATGCCGACCGGCTCAACTACGCGGTGATCGGCACGCCCAACAGGCTCGAATACGATCAGGGCTTTTTCGTCAAGAATGGCGACGGGGCGGCTGACATAAAGCCCATCGCCCATCTTCTGAAGTCGCAGGTTTATCAGCTTGCCGAGTATCTTGGCGTGCCCAAGGAGATATGCCGCCGCCCGCCCACCACCGACACCTGGTCCCTGGCCCAGTCGCAGGAAGAGTTTTATTTCTCAGTGCCTTATGCCCAAATGGACCTGTGCCTTCTCGGCCTTGACCTGGGCGTCTCCCGCGAGGAGGTGGCCACGGCCACCGGGCTGACCCCGGACCAGGTGACCCGTGTCTGGGCCGATATCGAGAGCAAGCGCAAGGCGACACGCTATCTGCACCTTCCCCCCTTGCTTATCGACTAGCTCGAAGCACTTTGACAAGGACCAGCGCAGGAGGGTCGGCCTTAGGCAATGAAAGCCGCCAGTTCGGGATCGGGCTCGGTTCCCACCGCATCCATGAAGGCGTTGGTCGCCATCATTATCCCCGCCAAGGCCGTGAGGTCGACAAGCGTCTTCTCCGGCAGCGCCTGCGAGAGATTCGACCATACTGCCGGAGGAATTGCCTTGGCATCGGCCGCAAAAGCCCTGCCGAAGGCTTCGACGATGCCAAGATCGATCGCGATGGCCGGGGCCTCGTCGGTCAGGCCCGCCAGTCCCCGGCGCATGAAGGCCATGCCCACGACATTGTCCATCTCGGCGCTAATCGCCAGGCAAAGCGTCAGGACGGCGCGATCGCCGATCACGGGGGCCAGCTCGTCGCGCAGCGCGAACCATTCGCCATAAACCCTGAGCGCCACGGGAGAATGAACGAGAGTGCGCTTCATATTGGTCATGCGTCCGCGCAGACGCAATTCTTCATCATGGGCCGCCTTCTGCTCGGGTCGGGCACGATCGAGATCGAGTTGGCCGATATAGGGTTTTCCGATCATTCGACGTCCACGATGCTGGCGCCGCGCTCGAGGGTGTTGCCCACCGTGCAGACGGCATGGGACTCCGCGATGAGCTGCCGGCGCTCCTCATCGGTAAAGTCTCCCCCGATGTTGAAGTCGCAAGCAAATTCGGCGACCCTCGAGGGCGCGCCTTCGCCTTTGGTGTGCGTTACATCGACCGATACACCCTCGAGCCGGTCCTGCCAGCCGAATTTGCGGGCCGCGATGCGCACGCTCAAGACGAGACACCCGGCGAGCGCCGCGTCCATCAGTTCGAGCGGGGTCATCCCCTCGTCCCGGGCCATCGCAGCCAGCGCCATGCGCGCGCCCGACCGGGCTTCGACTTCCCCCTGCCCCTCCTTGTCGAGATGGGCAGAAACGGTGGTGGGGCGTGCTGTGATGGTAACCATGATCTGTCGCTATGCTCGTTATAGGGTAGATATGTTTGATGTAAGCAATTGTATGCGGCAATCACAGCCCGCAGGATAGATTGGGCTTCGACACGCAGCCGACCGACAGGAATGTCATTCCCGCGTTGGTTCGAAATACGGCAAAGATTGTCATTGGCGTGTGGATGAAGCGCATGACCTGGCGCGCTAGATATGGAAACCACTTGGCGCTCGATGCCGTCGGCGCCAGCAGACAAGGAGCTGGATGCATGTCTCATTTCGTTTCAACGTGGCGCATGGCAGCGCTTTCGGGCGCCGCTGTCCTCGCGCTCGCCGCCGCAGCGCCGGCGGGGCTCGCCCAGGAGGCCGATCCCAGTGCCGTCATCCGCATCGGCTCGCTCTACGAGCCCCAGAATCTCGACAACACCGCCGGTGCCGGCCAGGGCGTCACCGAAGCTTTCAACGGCAATGTCTATGAGGGCCTGTTCAGGCTCACCGACGATGGCGAGGTCGAGGAGGTTCTGGTCGAAAGCTATGAGATCAGCGAGGACGGCCTCACCTACACCTTCACTCTGCGCGAAGGCGTCACCTTCCATTCGGGCGATCCGCTGACAGCGGCCGATGTCAAATATTCGATCGAACGCGTGACTGCCCCCGAATCGCAAAGCTCGCGCCGCAATTCCCTCGCGGCCATCGAAAGCATCGAAGCGCCGGATGATCGCACCGTGGTCATAACGCTCGGCGAACGCTCGATCTCGCTTCCCTACAATCTGAGCTATGTCTGGATCGTCAACGACGCGGCGACCGAATTGACCGCCTCCGCCGACGGCACCGGCCCGTACCGCCTCGACGACTGGCGCCGCGGCACGTCGCTGACGCTCACCCCCTTTGCGGATTATTGGGGCGAAGCCCCCAGCAATGGCGGGGTGGTCTTTACCTATTTCACCGAAGCCACCGCCCAGAACAACGCCCTGCTCACCGGTGCGATCGACATCATTCCTTCGGTGCAGAGCCCCGATTCCCTGGCCCTTTTCGACGGCAATCCGCAATTCACCGTCACCGAAGGCGCTTCCACCACCAAGGAATTGCTGGCCTATAACGACCGCATCGAGCCGTTCAACAACGTCCAGGTGCGCAAGGCTCTGGCCCGCGCCATCGACAAGGAACGCCTCCTGGCTTCGATCTGGGGCGAATATGGAACGCTGATCGGCTCCTTCGTGCCGCCCACCGATCCCTGGTATGTCGATCTGACCGACGTCGATCCCTATGATCCCGAAAGCGCCCGCCAGCTTCTTGAAGAGGCCGGTTATGGCGATGGCTTCAGCTTTACCCTTGATACGCCGAATTACGATCCGCATCCGCTGGTCGCCCAATTCATCCAGAACGAGCTCGCCCAGATCGGCGTGACGGTCGAGATCAACATCATCACCGCCAACGAGTGGTACACGAAGATCTACCAGGCCCAGGATTTCGAGGCGACGCTGCAGGAACACGTCAACCACCGCGACATCGTCTTCTACGGCAACCCCGACTTCTACTGGGGCTACGACAATCCCGAAGTGATCGAGTTGATCGCCTCGGCCGAAGCGAGCGAGACCGTCGAAGAGCAGGTCGAAAAGCTGACCGAGGCGAACCGGATCATCGCCGAGGACGCGGCCAGCAACTGGCTTTATCTCTATCCGCAGATCGTGGTATCGAGCGCCAACGTCAGCGGGTATCCGATCAACGGCCTGAACTCTCAGTTCTTCGCCTACGATATCGAAAAGAGCCAGTAGTCCCACCAGCCCGGCGGAAAGGAGAGCGACATTCTCGTCTATCTTTTGCGCCGGTCCCTGATCCTGGTGTTTTCCCTGGCGATCGCTGCGGCAGTGCTGTTCGTGCTGCTGCGGCTTTTGCCGGGCGATCCGGCCAGCGCGCTGATTTCGGTGGGGGCCGACCCCGAACAGATCGCGGCTGCCCGCCGTCAGGTCGGCTCGGACCTGCCGCTTTTCGAGCAGTTCATCCATTTCGTTTCGAGCCTGATGCGGTTCGATCTGGGCACGTCCTTTGTCAGCCGCACCTCGGTGGCGGCCGAGATTGCCGCCCGTCTGGCGGTTACCGTCCCCCTGACGCTCATGGCCTTTGCCCTTGCCGTGGTGATCGCGGTGCCGCTCGGTATCGTCGCGGCGGTCAGAGCCGACAAATGGTATGGGGCCGCGATTTCCGTCGTTTCCCAGCTCGGCATCGCCATTCCCGTCTTCTGGGTCGGCATTCTTCTCGTGGCGGTCTTTGCCGTCAATTTCAGGATATTCCCCTCTGGCGGTTTCCCCCCGGCCGGATGGTCGGACCCGGTGGCCACGCTGCGCGCCCTGGCGCTGCCGACCATCACCATCGCCATCGTCATGGCCGCTTCGCTTCTGCGCTATGTCCGCTCGGCCACCCAGGACGTTCTGGGCAGCGACTATCTGCGCACCGCCAGGGCGCTGGGATCGGGCTTTGCCGAAGCGCTCGTGCGTCACGGATTGCGGAATGGCGCGGTGCCGGTCGTTTCCATCCTCGGGATCGAACTGGCGACCACCTTCCTCGGCGCGGTCGTCGTCGAGCGGGTGTTCACCCTTCCGGGGCTGGGGTCGATGCTCCTGCTCGGCATCGAGCAGCGCGATTATCCCAACGTCCAGGGCGTATTGCTCATTTCAACGCTTATCGTGCTGCTCGTCGGGTTTGTCGCCGATATCATCCAGCGTCTCATCGACCCCCGGCTGCGCCGCTCGAAACGGAGTGAGGGACGATGAGCGCCGTGGACCTCGATAGCCCCGCGCCAACCCGCAAGCGGTCCCGCCTGCCGCTGACGCTGATCGTGGGCCTTGCACTCGTCGGCATCCATGTTGCCATCGCGCTGCTGACGCTGTTCTGGACGCCTTACGATCCCAACGACATGGCGGGGATGCGGCTCGAAGGCCCGTCGCTCGCCCATTGGGCGGGAACCGACCGTCTGGGCCGCGACCTGTTCACTCAGATCATGATAGGCTCGCGCATCGCCATTCAGGTGGGCGCCGGTGCCGTGGCGATCGGCGCGGCCATCGGCGTGACGCTCGGCGTCATCGCCGCCTTCGCCACACGAACGCTCGACGATGCGTTGGCGGCGACGCTCGATATCCTCATTGCCTTCCCCACATTGCTGCTCGCCATGCTGGTGGTGGCCGCCGGCGACGGGGCCAACCTCGGATCGGCGATCATTGCGCTCGGGGTCGCCATTTCCGCCATCGTCGCCCGGCTCACGCGCATTCTTGCCAAGCGCGTGCTGGAGATGGACTACATCACGGCGGCCCGCACCTCGGGCACGTCCTGGCTGGCCATCGTCTTCATCCACCTCCTGCCCAATATCTGGCCCACATTGATGGTCAATTTCGCGCTCCAGTTTGGGCTGGCCGTGATTGCCGAGGCGTCGCTCTCCTATCTGGGCCTCGGCGCGCCCCCGCCCAATGCGTCCTGGGGACGGCTGCTGCAGGAGGCGCAGGGCACCGTCTATACAGCTCCCTTCGGGGCGGTCGCGCCGGGCATCGCGCTGGTCATCCTTGTTATCGGCATGAACCTCCTCGCCGACGGCCTGCGCGATTTCGCCGATCCGACGCGGAGGCGCAGCCAGTGAGCCCCATTCTCGAAATCGACGGCCTCACCATATCGGCCAGGGGACAGAAGCTGGTTTCCGATATCGACCTCGCCATCGCGCCCGGAGAGCGCTGGGGCGTGATCGGGGAGTCCGGATCGGGCAAGTCGCTCACCGCCCTCGCCAGCATCGGCCTTCTGCCGGCCGGGCTCGAGCAAACCGGCTCCGTCACCCTCGACGGCCAGCCGCTCCATGCCCTGTCGGAGCAGGAGATCACCCGCCTGCGCGGCCAGGCGGCTTCGGTCATCTTCCAGGAGCCGCTGACCGCGCTCGACCCCCTGATGCGCCTGGGCAAACAGACGGCCGAACCGGTCGCGCGCCGGCTGCGGCGTGAAGGAAAGACGGTGGATCGGAAATCCGTCGATGCCGAAGTGATGGACCTTTTCGAGCGCGTGGCCCTGCCCGAACCGGCCCGCATCGCCCGCTCCTACCCATTCGAGGTCTCGGGCGGGCAGCGTCAGCGGGTGGCGATCGCAATGGCGCTCGCCTGCCGTCCCAAACTGCTGATCGCCGACGAACCCACCACGGCGCTGGACGTGACGACGCAAGCCGAGGTGCTCGCCCTTCTCAAGCAATTGGTGAGAGAAATGGACATGGCGCTGCTGTTCATCAGCCATGACCTTGCCGTGGTCAATTCCATCGCCGAGCGGATCGTCGTGATGCGCCAGGGCAATATCGTCGAGCAAGGTGACGCGGCGCGCGTGCTGGCCGAACCGCAGCACGATTATACCCGATCGCTCGTCGCGGCCGCGGCCGCCTTCGAAAACGCATTGGCGGGGCGACCATGAGCCTGCTTGCTCTCGACAAGGTCAGCTTCGGCTACGACAAGACCCAACAGGTTCTGCACGAGGTGTCCTTCGCCGTGCGCAAGGGCGTCAATGTGGGTCTCGTCGGGGAATCGGGCTCGGGGAAATCCACCATCCTTCGCCTGCTCCTGGGTCTCGATATCGCCGGCTCGGGCAGCATCACCTTTTCAGGCCAGCCGCTGGACCCGCGCGACAAGAGCTTCATGCGCGGCTATCGCAAATCGGTACAGCCGGTGTTCCAGGACCCATATTCCTCCCTGGACCCGCGCCAGCGCGTCGATCGGATCATCGCCGAACCGCTGCGCTCGCTCCGGATCGCCGGCGATCACGACGCGGCAATCGCCGCAGCGCTCGACGCAGTCGGTCTGCCGCCCGACGCCGCCCATCGCTATCCCCACGCGTTTTCGGGCGGGCAGCGCCAGCGCATCGCCATCGCGCGGGCCATAGCCCCCGGCCCCCAGGTGCTATTGGCCGATGAAGCCGTCAGCGCCCTGGACCTTTCCACCCGCGTCCGCATCGTCGATCTCCTCAAGACTCTCTCGGCTTCCCTGACCGTCCTCCTGGTCTCCCACGACCTCGGCGTCGTCGCCGCCCTCTGCGAGGAGATCGTCATCCTCGAAAAGGGAAGAGTGGTCGAGGCAGGCAGAACCAGCGACATCCTCGCCCACCCTCGCCATCCCTACACACGCAAACTCCTCTCCAGCGTTCCAAGACTGCGGTGACCACGACACCCCGCTGAGGAAATCGATTTCACGACAGGCTGGTCTGGCCCGCCTCGGCTTCAGATCTTTGGAACCTCTTGCCGCTGCACCGCATTGGCCGGAGACGACGAGGGTTACCGCCGGGGGCAAGTCCATGATGGGGGATATCGGCCCGCTGAGCAGCCACATGCTGCAGCACATCGCGCTCATGAACCTAGCGGTTCCCGCGCTGATCTTTTTTGTCGTCAAGTACCGCTCCCAGCTTCTGGCGCGCTCCTGGCCGTTCGCGACGGCCCTCCAGCTCATCCTGCTCTGGGGCTGGCACGCGCCGACCGTGCTCGAAGCGGCCATGGCATCGCCCCTGCTGATGGCGCTGATGCATCTGAGCCTCGTCATCTCGGCCGCCTGGTTCTGGCTCGCCATCGCCTCCATGCCGGCTACCGGATTGTGGCGGTCGATCTTCGCGCTGCTCGTTACGGGCAAGCTCTTCTGCCTTTTGGGCGCGCTCCTGGTCTTTTCGCCCCGCCTGGTATTCGGGCAGATGACCCATCATGGGCACGCCATGACCGCCTCGCTCGCCGACCAACAGATCGCGGGCTTGATGATGCTCATCGCCTGTCCCCTCACCTACGTTCTCGCCGGCGTATGGATCACTGCCCGCTGGTTCCTGGCCCTGGAAGCGCAGGGGCGTGCCGATGCCTGACAAGCGGGACGAAGGGGTCGAGATGGTGCGCGCGCTCACGCGCTGGCAACGTCTCGGCCTGGCCGTTCTGTTCGTGGTCGGCGTGTTCGCGGTAGGCGCCGGCGTATTCGTCTGGACTGGCTATTACAACATCAGCGCCAAGGCACAGCACTGGGATATCACCACCGAAATCCTCGAAACGGTCCGCGATCAGTCGATCCGCGCCCGTGCCGATACGGTCGATGTTCCCAATCTCGACGACCCCGACATGATCGCGCTGGGCCGCGAGCACTTCCTCGGCGGATGCTCGAGCTGTCATGGATTGCCCGGCGAAGTGCTCAACCCGGTCATTTCAGCCATGCTGCCCAACCCGCCGGATCTGACCTACGCCCCCGAGCACTACGATGCGGGCGCCCTGTTCTGGCTGATCGACAACGGCATAAAATATACCGGCATGCCCGCCTGGCCGGCGGATAACCGGTCCGACGAGGTCTGGCCGCTCGTGGCCTATCTCGTCGATCTCAATCGCCGGCAGGAGGAAAGCGCGGTGATTGCCGATCGCAGTCCCGACGGGCAGCCGACCGCCGAGTTCGGTTTCCAGGTTCTCACCCAATGCAGCCGCTGTCACGGAGATGCCGAAACCCCGCCGATCAGCACCCTGGTGCCCGAACTGGCGGGCCAGCCGGTCCAATATCTCGAGCGCGCCCTGCGCGAATATCGCGACGGCATCCGGCCCAGCGGCTACATGCTTCCCGTTGCCTATGGGCTAACGGATGACGACATCACCGAACTGGCGGAATATTACGCTGGTCTGCCGCCGCGCGCGTCGCAGACCTCGCCCGATCCGGACAGCATCGCACGCGGCGGACAGATCGCCGCCCAGGGCGTGCCGGCGGACGATGTGCCGGCCTGCCTGAGCTGTCATGGCAATGGCAATCCGCAATTCCCCGAGCTTGCCGGTCAGTCGGCGCGCTATCTCGAAGGCCAGCTCGAACTGTGGCGCAGAGGCGGGCGAGCGCAAACCGGCTATGGCGAGATCATGTCGATTGTCGGCCAGCGGATGAGTCCCGAACAGATCAGGGATGTGAGCGCCTTTTTCGTCAGTCTGACGCCGCCTGAAGCCGAGTCGTCACAATGAAGCTGATTGCCGCCTTCCTCCTCGTCGCGTTGACGCTTTCCGGCTGCTCGCCAATGCAGTCGGCATTTCATCCCACGGGCGAGGAGGCCGAGCGGGTCGCCACCCTGTTCTGGATCATGACGGCGGGCGGCACCGTCATACTGCTGATCGTGCTCGCGGCGACCGCGCTCGCCCTTTTTGGCGGAAAGGTCAGACGAACGCTTTCGTCCGAGCGGTTCATTACCGTCATGGGCCTCGCCTTTCCGGTCGTGGTCCTCACGGCCCTGCTGATCTACGGCTTTGTGCTCATGCGCGCCGGCGACCGGCCGCAAGCGGCCGAAGGTGGCCTCCGCGTCGAGATCGCCGGAGAATTGTGGTGGTGGCGGGTAACCTATCACACCCCGGATGGGCAAACCGTGGTTTCGGCCAACGAACTGCATCTGCCGGTCGGCGAGCCGGTGGAGATCGCACTGTCCAGTACCAATGTCATCCACAGTTTCTGGGCCCCACAGATCGCGGGCAAGCTCGACATGATTCCGGGGCGTACCAACACCCTGACGGTGACGGCGACCCAGCAGGGTATCAGCCGGGGGCAATGCGCCGAATATTGCGGCGGTGCCCATGCGCTGATGGCTTTCCATCTCGTCGCTCAATCGCCTGTGGACTTTGCCGCCTGGCTGGAGAGGGAAGCGGCGTCTGCGGCCGCTCCGGCAAGCGAGGCGGCAGCGCGTGGCGAAGAGCTTTTCAATCAGGCCGGCTGCGGCGCCTGTCATGCGGTGCGCGGAACCGCGGCCCGAGGCGTCGTGGGTCCCGATCTTTCCCATGTGGGCAGCCGCCATAGCCTTGCCGCCGCGACGCTGCCCAATACCCAGGCGGCGTTTGCCCAATGGATTGTCGACAACCAGCACATCAAGCCGGAAAACCGCATGCCGGCCTATGACATCTTTTCGGAAGAACAGATTTCCGATCTCGCTGCCTATCTCGAAGGATTACAGTGATGATCGATTTCACCGGCTTCAATCCATTCATCAATTTCGGCATTTTCGCCGTTGCCGCCGTTGTCGTTTGGTTCGCCGGCGCCCGGGTCACGCGTTATGCGAACGCCATCAGCGACAAGACGGGAATCGGCCAGGCGGCAATCGGGCTGTTGCTGCTTGCCGGGATCACCTCCCTGCCCGAGATCGGCGCAACCGTCACCTCGGCGGCCACCGGCGCGTCGGCCTTGGCCGTCAACAACCTTTTCGGCTCGATCGCCGTTCAGGTCGTCATTCTCGCCATCGTCGATTTGGCCATTGGCCGGCGCGCGCTGACTTCGTCTATTCCCGATCCCATGGTCCTCCTGCAGGGCGGGCTGAACGTGTTGCTCATCGCGATCGCCACCGCCGGCATGATCGTCGGTGATTTTCCGATCCTGGGAATTGGCGCCTGGGCCTGGGTCAGCATCGCCGCTTATGGTTTTTCGGTCTATATCCTCGCCAACTCCCAGGGCCGGAGATCGTGGCTGGCGGCTCAGCACGGCAAGGTCGACAAAGACCTTTCGGAACAACAGGCCGAAGCCGAAAAGCGCGCCAGCCAGGAGCATTCCGAACGCTCGTTGCGTGGCCTGCTGCTGCGAACCGCCGGGCTGGCGCTGGTCATTCTGGTCGCCGGCTACCTGCTCTCGCGCACCGGCGATGCGCTGGCCAACCAGACCGGGCTGGGCGGAGGCGTCATCGGGTTCGTGCTGCTGGCATTCGCAACGTCCCTGCCCGAGTTCAGCACCACGATCACGGCCGCCCGCGCCGGACTCTACACCCTGGCCGTCTCAGACATTCTGGGCACCAACCTTATCAATGTCGGGCTGGTCTTCGTCATCGATCTGGTGGCGACCGGCGAGCCGGTCCTGTCGCAAGTCGATACCTTCGCCACGTTCGGCGCGCTGCTGGGTATCGCGGTGACGGCGCTGTTCATCATCGGCATGGCCGAGCGGGGCGACAAGACGATTTTCCGGATGGGGCTGGATTCGGCCGCCGTTCTCCTCTGTTACGCGGCGGGCCTCGTCGTGATGTTCTTCCTGCGGTGAGCGATGACTGACACCCTCGATAAATTACCGAACCAAGGCCCTCGCCCCGAGCAGGAGATCGAGGATCTCAAGCGCATTTGGGCCACGCCCAAGGGCTGGCGGCTGCCCACGGCGGTCAACAACACGGTGATCGGCACCTTCTATATCGGGATCGCGTTCCTGTTCTTCGTGCTCGCCGGGATTCTCGCCCTGGTGATGCGGGCACAATTGGCTGTGGGCGACAACAGCCTGGTTTCCCAGGATCTCTACAACCAGCTCTTCACCGTGCACGGCACGACGATGATGTTCCTGTTCGCCGTTCCGGCCGTCGAAGCGCTGGGAGTGATGCTGCTGCCGCAGATGCTGGCGGCGCGCGACCTGCCCTTCCCGCGCCTTTCCGCCTTCGCCATCTGGGCCTATGTGATCGGCGGATTGGTGTTCTTTTCCACCATCTTCTACGACCTGGCGCCCAAGGGCGGCTGGTTCATGTATCCGCCCAACACGCTCACCGAATATTCGCCCGGCAATAATGCCGATTTCTGGCTGCTGGGTATCGGCTTCATCGAAATTTCGGCCATCGCCGGGGCCATCGAAATCATCATTGGCGTGCTCCGCACCCGCCCGCCGGGCATGACGCTCGACAAGATGCCGATCTTTGCCTGGGCGATGCTGATCTTTGCGGCGATGATCGTTTTCGCCTTCCCCGCCGTGATCCTCGCCACCATGCTGCTCGAGATCGAACGCGCCTTCGGCTGGCCGTTCTTCTCGCACGAATTGGGCGGGGATTCGCTGCTCTGGCAGCACCTGTTCTGGTTCTTCGGGCACCCGGAAGTCTACATCATCTTCCTGCCCGCCGCCGGGCTGGTCTCGATGATGATCCCCACCATGGCCCAGACCCCGCTGGTGGGTTATCGGCTGATCGTCGTGGCGTTGATCGCGACGGGATTTTTCAGCTTCGGGTTGTGGGTCCACCACATGTTCACGACCGGAATTCCGGGCCTGAGCCTCGCCTTCTTCTCGGCGGCGAGCATGGCGGTCGCCATCCCCTCAGGCATTCAGGTGTTCTCCTGGATCGCGACCATGGCGGCGGGACGGCAGCGTTTTCGGATAACGGTGCCCTCGCTCTTCATCCTGGGCTTTCTGTTCATCTTCACCCTGGGTGGGCTGACCGGGGTGATGGTGGCCGTCGTGCCCTTCGATTTCCAGGCCCATGACAGCTATTTCATCGTCGCTCATTTCCACTACGTCCTGATCGGCGGCATGGTGTTCCCGCTGTTTGCCACCTTCTACTATTGGGCGCCGATGGTGAGCAAGAAGACGCTCTCGGAACGCCTCGGCAGATGGGCGTTCTGGCTGATGTTCATCGGCTTCAACGTCACATTCTTTCCCATGCACATCACCGGGCTTGCCGGCATGCCCCGGCGGGTCTGGACCTATCCGTCAAACCTTGGCTGGGACATCCTCAACATGATCTCGACGGTCGGCTCGTTCGTGATCGCAGCGGGCGTCGCGGTCTTCATTATCGACCTCATCCGCAATTTCCGCTTCGGCAACAGTGAACTGCAGAACCCATGGGGTGCGGGAACGCTGGAGTTCCTGCCCAACGACGTCTATTCCACCCGCTCCATCCCACACGTCACCAGCCGCGAGCCCGTTTGGGACCGCCCCAGCCTCCCCGAGGAAGTGGAACAGGGCCTGCACTATCTTCCCGGCGCCCCCACCGGCGGACGGGAAACGCTGGTGACATCGGCCGTCGAGGCCAAGCCACAATATGTGCTGCAGATGCCGGGGCCGAGCTGGACCCATTTCTTCGCGGCCGCTTTCACGGCGGCATTCTTCCTGCTTTTGACCGTCAAGCAGGTGGAAATCGCCCTCACCTGCGCCGTGCTGGCCATCGTCTCGTGCATCGTCTGGACCTGGCACCTGGACAAGCCGGGGATCGGCGAGGTGGATATCGGGGGCGGCATCAAGGTGCCCACCTATGTCACCGGGCCGCTATCGCATAGCTGGTGGGCCATGGTGGTGCTGATGCTGGTCGCCGCCTCGCTTTATATAAGCTACGTCTTTTCCTACCTCTATCTCTGGACGGTTTCCCCCGAGGTCTGGGCGCCAAACGGTTCGCCGGCGCCGCCCGCGCTGCTCTATCCACTGGCCAGCGCGGCCATGATCATCGGCGGCTCGGCGCTGATCTACTGGATCGGGCGCAACCTGCCGCCCCAAGGCCGCAAGAGCATTGCCGCGATTGGCGGTCTGGTGGTCGCCGCGCTCCTGCTGGCGGGCGCTATCGGGCTGGAGATCTGGGGACATATGCAGACCGGCCTCGACCCAAGAGCGTCCTCCTATGGCGCCATGGTCTATATGGGCGCAGTACTCACCGCGCAGTGTGCTTTCGCGGTGGTGATCATGTGTCTGTTCGCGGCCGCGCGGCACGTGACGGGGCAGATGGACGCGATGCGGCGGGTGACTTTCGATAACGCCGCGCTTTTCTACTACTACACCGCCGCCCAAGGGCTTTTCGGCCTTGTGCTGATCCATGGCTTCCCACGGCTGACAGGGTGAACCGATGAGCGATATCGCCTCCTCCCGCCGCATGATGGCTGCCTTCGTCTTCATCGTCTACGGCCCGATCTGCTGGGCCTTGCAGCTTCTGATGATCTATGGCGGCCAATCGGCCCTCTGCGTCTTCGGCACGATAAGCCAGCCGGCGATAACGATCTATGTCGTCGTGGCCAGCATCGTCGCTGCGGCGCTTGCAGCGGCCGGGATGATCTGGCCCGGCGGACTTTATCGTCTCATGGCCGGCGAGCCGCCTGCCCCCGATCAGCGCGGCTTCCTCTTTTGGGTTATGCGGGCGCTAAACGCGCTTTCGCTGCTCGCCATGCTCTATGCCGCGTTGGGCTCGGTGATGCTGCCGGCCTGTGGCGCGCTGCGGTAAGAGGCCTGCCGAACCATCAGTTCGCATTGGCGAGATACGCCTCGAGCGCACCGACATCGATCCGCCCGGCATGCAGCCCGTATTTCGTCCGGCGCCAAAGGATGTCCTCGACCGTTCGGGCCCACTCGTTGCGCACGAGAAAATCCACTTCTGCCGCATAGAGCCCGGCGCCGAAATTGTGGCCGAGATCATCGGCGGATTCTGCCGATCCCAGAATCACTTGCGCCTCGGTGCCGTAGCGACGGATCAACTTTTCGGCTTCGCTGCCGGAAAGAAAACCGTACCGCGCCTTGAGCCCGGCGACTTCGGCTTCGAACCCCTCGACGCCAAAGGCCCCGCCCAGCAATTGCGCCCCGGCAGTCCATTTGCTCTTCCGCGTGCCCAGCGCCGATTCCACATGCTCCAGCGCAGCCTCGGCCAACCGGCGATAGGTGGTGATCTTGCCGCCGATCACGGTCAGCAGCTTGGGCTCCTCCCCCTCGCCTGTGACCTTGAGCACATAGTCCCGCGTCGCCTCCTGCGCCTTGGACGCGCCGTCATCATAGAGCGGGCGCACGCCGGAATAGGTCCAGACAATATCATCGCGGCCGATCTCGCTGGCGAAGTAGCCATTGGCGGCTGCGATCAGGTAATCGATCTCGGCTTCGGAAATCGAAACCTCCGCCGGATCGCCGGAGAAATCGGCGTCCGTGGTGCCGATCAGGGTGAAATCGCGCTCATAGGGAATGGCAAAGAAGATGCGGCCATCCGCGTTCTGGAAGAAGAAACAGCGTGGATCGTCGTAGAGCCGCCTGACGACGATATGACTGCCCTTGACCAGACGCACCGCATGGCTGTGCGCCGAGCCGAGGACCTGTTCCACCCACGGCCCCGCCGCGTTGACGAGCATTTTGGCCGTGATCGTCTCCTGAATACCGGTGATCCGGTCTAGCATCTCGATATGCCACATCCCGCCCTCACGGCGCGCCCCAACCACCTTGGTCCGGGTGCGGATCGTCGCGCCTCGGGCGGCAGCGTCGCGGGCGTTGAGCACGACGAGGCGCGCATCGTCCACCCAGCAATCGGAGTATTCGAACGCCGTGGCGTGGCCGGGCTTCAGGACCTTGCCGAGCGGATCCTGCGTCAGGTCGCGCGTCGTTGTAGGCGGCAGGCGCTTGCGGCCGCCGAGATGGTCGTAAAGGAAGAGGCCGAGCCGCAGCAGCCATTTGGGCCGCAGGCCCTGGTGATGCGGCAGAACGAACCGCAACGGCCAGATGATGTGCGGGGCCATCGACCAGAGGATTTCCCGCTCGATCAGCGCCTCACGCACCAGGCGGAACTCATAGTGCTCGAGATAGCGCAGCCCGCCATGGATCAGCTTGGTCGAAGCCGATGAGGTGCCCGAGGCCAGATCGTCCATTTCGGCCAGGAACACCGAAAACCCCCGTCCCGCCGCATCGCGCGCGATGCCGCTTCCATTGATACCACCGCCGATGATGAAGAGATCGACCGGAGCCGATGGGGAAGGTGAACCAGAAGACATGCCGCAATCCGTAGCGCGAATTGGGCGCCAATACGAAGGGAAAGTTACGGTTTGATGGCAGCCAATTCCAGCAGCCGCCGCGCCGATTTGAGATGCGGGCGGTCGACCATCCTGCCGTCGAGCTTGATGGCGCCGGCCCCCGGATTGTCGGCAAACGCGGCGACCACCGCCTGGGCATGGGCGATTTCGGCGTCGGTGGGCGCAAAGGCGTCGTTGATGACGCCGATCTGGCTGGGGTGGATGGCCAGCATGCCCGTGAACCCATCCCGCCGCCCGCGCTTGGCATAGGCCGCGAGCCCGTCCTTGTCCGCGATGTCGGGATAGACCGTCTCGATGGCCGGAACGCCGGCGGCGTGAGCGGCGAAAAGCGCCAGGTTGCGCACCAGTTGATAGGGGGCGGTATAGCTGCCATCTTCCTCGCGCGCGCTGGTGGCGCCGATGGCGGCGGGCAGGTCCTCGGCGCCCCAGGTGAGCCCGCACAGCCGGCTGGCAACCGCGCCATAGGTGCCCAGCCCGAAGATGGATTTCGGCGTCTCGGTGGCGATGGGCAGGATCTTTGTATCGAGCAGGCCCAGCATCGCCGCGAGTTCAGCGACCGAACTTCCCGATTCCGATTTCGGCAGAACCAGCCCGTCCGGGCGGGCCGGCAAGATGGCTTCGAGATCGGCCGCCACCTCGGAGCCGCCCAGCGGATTGACGCGGACAAAGAGCGCAACAGGCCGGGTAGCAGAGCCGAGAAAGCGGGCGACATCCTTGCGCGCCCACGGCTTTCGCTCGGGCAGCACGGAATCCTCGAGATCGAGGATCACCGCATCGGCACCGCTGGCCACCGCCTTTTCCATGCGATCTGCCCGGTCACCGGGCACGAAAAGCAGCGAGCGCAGCCTCATTGCGGCCTCCGCTGGACGAGCGCGGTGCGCGTGCAGGTGCAAACGACCTCGTCTCGCTGATTTATCGCGTGGTGCGAAAAGGTGACGATGCCAGCCCTTGGGCGGCTTTCCGAGGCGCGCAGTGAAATCACCTGGGATTCGGCGCGCAGGGTATCGCCGACAAACACCGGCCGGGGCATCTTCACCGCGTCATAGCCAAGATTGGCGACGAGGGTACCCAAGGTGGTTTCCCCCACCGTAAGCCCTACCATCAGCGCGAATGTGAAAGTCCCGTTGACCACGATGCGGCCGAATTCGGTATCGGCGGCATATTCCGCATCGAGATGCAGCGGCTGGGGGTTATGGGTGAGCGCGGTGATGAGGAGATTATCCGTCTCGGTCACGGTGCGGCGGATGGGGTGGGCGATGACATCGCCCACGGTCCATTCCTCATAATAACGTCCACTCATCGCCCTTCCTCCCCGATCCGCACCAGCACCGCGCCTTCGGTGACCTGATCGCCCACCGCCGCCGTGACCTCCTCGACCGCCCCATCGAACGGTGCGGACAGAGTGTACTCCATCTTCATCGCTTCGAGGATGAGCAACGTGTCGCCCTTGGCGACAGCCTGGCCCTCCTGCGCGGTGATGGCGCTGATCTTGCCCGGAATTGGCGCGGTTATGACGCCATCCCCAGCAGATGCACTGTGGGTGGCTTCGGTGTGATCGGTGGTAAAGGCGAATATTTCGCCAAGGTGGGCGATGAGGGTTTGGTGTGGCGTGCGGCGGATAATCCGGGGCGCTTGCGGCATGCTCCCCTTCTCCCCTTGAGGGAGAAGGTGGCCGCGAAGCGGTCGGATGAGGGGTGTGCTGAGTTTCCGCATATACCCCGGCTGATGGGGCGGGCTCAGCGCACCCCTCATCCCCATCCCTTCTCCCTCAAGGGGAGAAGGGGGCTCTTGGGGAAGCGCCACAGATATTAACCTCCCATCATACCGCATCCGCACCTCACGCCGCTGCTCGGCGTTCATGCGGAAACCGACAAGCCGCTGCCACGGCCCCTGCCCTTCGGGCAGGAAGGATTGCGCCGCCAGTTCAAGCACTTGCGCCGATGGCTCACCAGATCGAGTCAACGCCTCGCCGTGCCGCTCGATGAAGCCCGTATCGACTCCTCCCGCGCGGAACTCGGCATTGCCAAGCACGCGGGCGAGGAAGGCGGCGTTGGTTTTGACCGGATAAATCGCGACGGCCTCACACGCCGCACGAAGCCGGTCGACCGCCTGCTCCCGCGTTTCGCCGGTAGCGATCAGCTTGGCGATCATCGGGTCGTAGAACGAGGTGATGGCGTCGCCCTGCTCCACCCCGGTTTCCACGCGCACGCCCTCTGGAAGATCGAAAATCTCGAGACGCCCCGTCGAAGGCATGAAGTCCCTGGCGGGGTCTTCGGCATAAAGCCGCGCTTCGACAGACCAACCCGAAAAACGCAGATCTTCCTGCGACTTGGGGAGATGTTCTCCCGCAGCGATTCTCAATTGCCACTCGACCAGATCGACGCCGGTGATCTCTTCGGTGACGGGGTGCTCGACCTGCAATCGCGTGTTCATTTCCATGAACCAGACCCGGTCTGCCCGCAGCCCGTCTGAAGCGTCGGCGATGAACTCCACCGTGCCCGCCCCCACGTAATCCACCGCCTGTGCGGCCCTGACGGCGGCGGCGCAGATCGCCTCGCGCGTGGCGGCGTCCATGCCCGGCGCCGGAGCCTCCTCGATCACCTTCTGGTGCCGTCGCTGCACCGAGCAGTCGCGCTCGAACAGGTGTACCACGTTCCCGTTCCGGTCGCCGAACACCTGCACCTCGATATGGCGCGGGCGGGTGATGTATTTTTCGATCAGAACCCGATCGTCGCCGAACGCCGCTTTCGCTTCACGTTTGCAGCTTTCGAGCGCGGCGGCAAAATCCTCTTTCCGTTCGACCCGCCGCATCCCCTTGCCGCCACCGCCTGCGACGGCTTTGATCAGCACAGGATAGCCGATCTCGTCGGCGGCGGAGATAAGTCGGTCGAGCGACTGGTCCTCGCCCATATATCCCGGGGTCACCGGCACACCGGCATCGGCCATCAGCCTCTTGGCGGCATCCTTCAAACCCATGGCCTCGATGGATGCCGGATCGGGGCCGACCCAGGTCAGGCCCGCATCCATAACCGCCTGCGCGAACTGCGCATTTTCCGAAAGAAACCCGAAACCGGGATGGATGGCATCCGCGCCTGATTCCTTGGCCGCCGCGATGATCTTCGCGCCATCGAGATAGCTCTCGCTGGCGGGCGACGGGCCGATATGGACCGCTCCGTCGGCCATGCGCACATGCAACGCACCGGCATCGGCATCGGAAAAAACCGCAATCGTTTCAACGCCCATGCGCCGAGCGGTGCGGATGATGCGGCAGGCGATTTCGCCGCGATTGGCGATGAGGAGACGCTTGACCATCGCTTACATCCTGAAAAGCCCGAATTGCGGGCGGTCGGGGATCGGTGCGTTGAGCGTCACGCGGAAGGCCAGGCCCAGAATATCGCGGGTTTGCGCCGGATCGATGATGCCGTCGTCCCACATTCTGGCCGTTGCGTAATAGGGGTTGCCCTCGGCTTCGTATCGCTCGCGGATGGGGTTCTTGAAGGCTTCCTCGTCCTCCGCGCTCCAGTTTTCGCCCTTGGCTTCAAGGCCATCGCGCTTGACGGTGGCCAGCACCGAGGCGGCCTGTTCCCCGCCCATGACGGAAATCCGGGCGTTGGGCCAGGTGAACAGGAAGCGGGGGGAATAGGCGCGTCCGCACATGCCGTAATTGCCGGCGCCGAAACTGCCGCCGATGATGACAGTGATTTTCGGCACCGTGGCGGTGGCGACGGCGGTGACCAGCTTGGCGCCGTCCTTGGCGATTCCGCCGGCCTCGTACTTGCCGCCGACCATGAAGCCGGAAATATTTTGCAGGAAAAGCAAGGGGATACGGCGCTGGCAGCACAGTTCGATAAAGTGCGCACCCTTCAGAGCGCTTTCGGAGAACAGCACGCCATTGTTGGCGATGATGCCGATTTTTGTGCCCCAGATCTCGGCAAATCCGGTGACGAGCGTTGTGCCATATGCGGCCTTGAACTCCTGAAACCGGGCGTTGTCGGCCAATCGGGCGATCACCTCACGAACATCGTATGGAGCCCGGACATCGGGGGGAATGATCCCGTAGAGCGCCTGCATATCGTCAATATACGGGTCGGGATCGGGGAGTGTGTCCGTGATCGACGCCTCTGTTCGGGGTAGCGTATCAACGATGTGCCGAACGATGGTCAGGGCGTGCTCGTCGCTCTCGGCGATGTGGTCGACGACGCCCGATTTTCTCCCATGCGTATCGGCGCCGCCCAGTTCTTCCGCGCTTATGATTTCTCCCGTCGCGGCCTTTACCAATGGTGGACCGGCAAGGAAGATCGTTCCCTGATTGCGAACGATCACCGTCTCGTCGCTCATGGCCGGCACGTATGCGCCGCCCGCCGTGCATGATCCCATGACGCAGGCAATCTGCGGAATGGATTGGGCGGACATCTGCGCCTGATTGAAGAAGATGCGGCCGAAATGGTCGCGGTCGGGGAAGACTTCGGCCTGGTAGGGCAGATTGGCGCCGCCGGAATCGACCAGATAGATGCAGGGGAGCCGGTTCTCCAGCGCGATCTCCTGGGCGCGGAGGTGCTTTTTGACCGTCATGGGGAAATAGGCGCCGCCTTTGACGGTGGGATCGTTGCAGACGATCATCACGAACCGGCCCGAGACCAGCCCGATGCCGCAGATCAGCCCGGCGCCGGGGGCTTCGCCATTGTAAAGGCCGTGGGCGGCGAGCTGGCCGATTTCGAGGAAAGGCGAGCCGGGATCGAGCAGACGTTCGACGCGCTCACGCGGGAGGAGCTTTCCGCGTGCCGCGTGGCGCTGACGCGCGTGCTCCGGGCCGCCAAGCGCGGCCCTGGCGATTTGCTCGCGGAGCTCGGCCGCGAGGGTGCGGTTTTTCTCCGCGTTGGCGCGAAAAGTGAGGTCGGCCGGGTTGATGGCGGAGTGGAGGATGGGGCCGGTCATCAGGCGCCTCCATCCGTTTTTTGCCCCCACGCCAGCGGCGCTCTACCCTTCTCCCCTGGTGGGAGAAGGTGGCCGCGAAGCGGTCGGATGAGGGGGGCGCTGAGGCTGATCCGCGAACGAGGGCTTGTGTGGAAACTCAGCGCCCCCCTCATCCGCCCCTTCGGGGCACCTTCTCCCACCAAGGGAGAAGGGTAAGGGGCAAACGCAACCGTCGTCATCGGGGATCTAGTCATATCCCGATCACCTCGCGCCCAATCAAAAACCGTCTGATCTCGTTGGTCCCCGCGCCGATATCATAGAGCTTGGCATCGCGGACGAAGCGTTCCACGGGCCATTCCTTGGTATAGCCGGCGCCGCCCAGCGCCTGAACGGCTTCGAGGGAAACCTTCACGGCGTTCTCGGAGGCCAGCAAAATGGCGCCGGCGGCGTCGAAGCGGGTGGTCTTACCGGAGTCGCACGCTTTGGCGACGGAATAGACATAGGCGCGGGCCGAGTTGAGCGCGACATACATATCGGCGATCTTAGCCTGCATGAGCTGGAACGACCCGACAGGCTGGCCGAACTGCTTGCGGTCGCGGATATAGGGGAGGACGGTATCGAGGCACGCCTGCATGATGCCGAGCGGCCCGGCGGCGAGGACGACGCGTTCGTAGTCGAGTCCTGACATCAGGATCTTCGCCCCCTGCCCTTCGCTCCCCATCACGTTTTCGGCCGGCACCTCGCAGTCGGCGAAGACGAGTTCGGCTGTGTCCGAGCCGCGCATGCCCATCTTGTCGAGCTTGGGGGAGACGGAAAAGCTTTTCATGCCCTTTTCAATGATGAAGGCGGTGATGCCTTTGGGGCCTGCGGCGGGGTCGGTCTTGGCGTAAACCACCAGCACGTCGGCCTTGGGCGCGTTGGTGATCCAGAATTTGGTGCCGTTGAGGGTGTAGCGATCGCCCTTCTTTTCGGCCCGCAGGGCCATGGAGACGACATCGGAGCCCGAGCCGGCCTCGGACATGGCCAGCGCGCCCAAATGTTCGCCCGAGATGAGCTCAGGCAAATATTTGCGCTTCTGCTCCTCGCTGCCCCATCGGCGGATCTGATTGACCGCGAGATTGGAGTGCGCGCCATAGGAGAGCCCGACCGAAGCCGAGGCGCGGGAGACTTCCTCCATCGCGACGCAATGTTCGAGATAGCCAAGGCCGAGGCCGCCATGCTCCTCCTCGACGGTGATGCCGTGCAGGCCGAGTTCGCCCATTTCCGGCCAGAGATCGATGGGAAAAGTGTTGGTCTCGTCGATGTCGGCGGCGCGCGGGGCGATCTTGTCGGTGGCGAAACGGTAGGTGGTTTCGCGGATGGTATCGGCCATTTCGCCGAGGGAGAAGTCGAATTGGGTCATGTTAGTGGGTCTCCGCGATGGCTTCCGGATTTTGCTGCAGCGCCAGCGGCAATCTTCCCTTCTCCCCTTGAGGGAGAAGGTGGCCGCGAAGCGGTCGGATGAGGGGTGTGCTGAGTTTCCGCATATACCCCGGCTGATGGGGCGGGCTCAGCGCACCCCTCATCCGACCTTTCGCTTCGCGAAAGCCCACCTTCTCCCTCAAGGGGAGAAGGGGATCTGGGACAAACATCGACGTTGAAGGTTGTGCCGGCTCAGAGCCCCCCTCATCCGCCCCTTCGGGGCACCTTCTCCCACCAGGGGAGAAGGGTAGTGCTGGGCGGCGTTTCGGCAAGAACCGAGACGTTGCCAAAAGAGCCCCCTTCTCCCCTGGTGGGAGAAGGGATGGGGATGAGGGGGGCGCTGAGGTGGTGGTGGACAGCGGGACTGCGCTCATCCCCAACTCCGTTTCTCGACAAAGATCAGCGCGGGGTTCTCCAGCAACCGCTTCAGCCGCTGGATGAACTTCGCTGCCTCATAGCCATCCACGATGCGATGGTCGAAGCTCGATGACAAATTCATCATGGTGCGGACCGTCACCTGATTGTTGATGAACACCGGGCGGCCCATCAGCTTGTTGGGGCCGATGATCGCGACTTCGGGGTGGTTGATGATCGGCGTCGCCGCCACGCCGCCGAGAGCGCCAAGGCTGGTCAATGTGATGGTGGAGCCCGAGAGTTCATCCCGCGACGCCCTGCCCTCGCGGGCCGCGTTGGTAACGCGGCTCATTTCGCGGGCGCAGTCCCAGATGTCCAGCGCCTCGACGTGGCGGACGACGGGGACCATCAGGCCATCGGCGGTTTGCGTCGCGATGCCGATGTGGATGGGCTCAAACTGGCGCAACACGCCGGCTTCGGAATCGAATTGGGCGTTGATGAAAGGGAATTCGGGGAGCAGTTGCGCCAGCGCCCGCATGAAGAACGGCAGCAGCGTGAGCTTGGGCTGGGCACCTTGGCGCGAGGCGTTGATCTCCCGGCGCAGGCCCTCGAGCGCCGTCATGTCGCAATCCTCCACATAGGAGAAATGCGGGATGGTGCGGGCGGAGAGCTCCATGCGCTCGGCGATCTTGCGGCGCAGGCCGATGATCTTGACCTCATTGACGCCATGGCGCTCACGGGCCGCCGGCGCAGGGGCGCGGGATTTGAGATAGGCGTCGAGGTCCGCGTCGGTGATGCGCCCTTCCGGGCCGGTGCCGGTGACGTCGGCGAGATCGATCGAGAGGTCCTCGGCACGTCGGCGCGTGGCCGGGGCGGCGAGGATGGGGGAGGCGTTTTCCATGGGATCGCCGGCCCCTCCCTCCCCCGGTGTCCTCCCGGCCTCGAGCCGGGATCCAGTACGCTCGGAGGATGTGGCGGAATCACCGGCGCCGAGTGTCCCGGCCCTCCGGTCTTCGTCCGGGATGACAGGCTGGGTATTGGGTGAGGTCGGGGATGAAGCCGCAGCTTCGGTCGCTTCGACACCGCCCTCTCCCTCGATCTCCAGCTCCACCAACACCGAACCCACCGGCGCCTTGTCGCCTTCGGCGCCGTGCAACTTCAGCACCTTGCCGGCCACCGGCGAGGTCATGTCGATCGTCGCCTTGTCGGTCATGACGTCAACGAGGGTTTGGTCCTCCTCGACAATATCGCCGACCTTGACGTACCAGGCGGTGATCTCGGCTTCGGCGACGCCCTCGCCGATGTCTGGAAGTCGGAACTCAAACGTCTTCATGCGACGGCCTCCACGCAGCGCTTCAAAGCCTTCATCACGCGGGCCGGGCCGGGGAAATAATCCCATTCGAAGGCGTGGGGGTATGGCGTGTCCCAGCCGGCGACGCGCTCGATGGGCGCGCGCAGGTGGTAAAAGCAGCGCTCCTGCACCAGCGCGGAGAGTTCGGCGCCGAAGCCGCCATAGCGCGAAGCCTCGTGGACGATGACGCAGCGGCCGGTCTTTCTGACCGAGGCGGCGACGGTGTCGATATCGAGCGGCACGATGGAGCGCAGGTCGATGAGTTCGGCGTCGATCCCCGATTCCTTGATGGCGGCGGCGCAGACATGGACCATGGTGCCATAGGCGAGGACGGTGGCCTCGCGGCCCTCGCGGACGATGGCCGCAGAGCCGAGGGGGATGGTGTAATGGCCGGCAGGGACTTCGCCGGATGGGTGCTCGGCCCAGGTGGTCAGCGGCTTGTCGTGATGGCCGTCGAAGGGGCCGTTATAAAGGCGCTTGGGTTCGAGGAAGATGACCGGATCGTCCTCCTCGATGGCAGCGAGGAGCAGGCCCTTGGCGTCGTAGGGGTTAGACGGGATCACGGTTTTCAGCCCCGTGACATGGGCGAAGATCGCCTCGGGGCTTTGCGAATGGGTCTGGCCGCCGAAGATGCCGCCGCCATATGGCGAGCGCACGGTGATGGGGCACCAGAATTCGCCATTGGAGCGATAGCGCAGGCGGGCGGCTTCTGAGACGAGCTGGTCGTAGGCGGGCAGGATATAGTCGGCGAACTGGATTTCGATAATCGGGCGCAGCCCATAGGCGCCCATGCCGATGGCGGTGGCGACGATGCCGCCTTCGGAAATGGGGGAGTCGAAACAGCGGGTTAGCCCGTGTTTTTGCTGCAGGCCTTCAGTGACGCGGAACACTCCGCCGAAATAGCCTACGTCCTCGCCGAAGATCAGGGTGTCGGGGTCGGTGGCGAGCTTGATGTCGAGGGCGGAGTTGAGCGCCTGGATCATGTTCATGCGGGGCATGGGGAAAGCTCCGAGGCGTGAGAAATGGACTTGGCGCTCGCCCCAAACTCCGCGAGGGGAAGCGGGCGGAACAGAGCCACCCGGCCCGCCCCAAATCCCACCGTCATCCCGGCCTTGAGCCGGGATCCAGTATGCTCAGCGGTCAAGGGAGCCTCAGCGGGTGCATCGCCAGCGCGGAGTGTACTGGATCCCGGGTCTTCGCCCGGGATGACGGGTTGGCGGTGGGGAGGTGTTGGGGATCGAAGGTAGGACAGCGCAGTCATCCTCAGACTCCCGCCTCGCGCCGCTGCTCCAGAATCCGCCAATCCGGCTCGGCGAAGACGTCTTCGAACATTTCGCGCGGGTTAGGCTTGGACACGCCCAGGGTGCCGATGGCTTCGGCGTGTTTGACGGCGGCTTTGATCTCGGCCGTCAGTTCGGAGGTCAGCGCCTCGTGGCGCTCGTCGGACCATTCGCCGAGGGCGATGAGGTGCTGTTTCAGCCGCTCCAGGGGATCGCCCAGGGGCCATTTGCTCGCCTCGTCCTCGGGGCGATAGCGGGTGGGATCGTCGGAGGTGGAATGCCCGGCGGCGCGGTAGGTGAAGAATTCGATCAGCGTGGGACCGAAATTGGCGCGGGCGCGGTCGGCGGCCCAGAGGGTGGCGGCGTAGACGGCGAGGAAATCGTTGCCGTCTACCCGCAACCCCGGAATTCCGTAAGCCAACGCCTTGGCGGCGAAGGTGGTGGCCCCTGCCCCGGCGATGCCGGAAAAGGACGAGATGGCCCATTGGTTGTTCTCGACGCAGAGAATAACCGGAGCCTTATAGACCGATGCGAAGGTCAAGGCTTCGTGGAAATCGCCCTCGGCGGTGGTGCCATCGCCCACATGGCCGACCGCGATGGCGTCGTCGTGCTTATAGGCCGAGGCCATCGCCCAGCCTACGGCGTGGCCGAAGCGGGAACCGACATTGCCCGAGAGGGAATAAAAGCCGTAATCGCGGGCCGAATAGAGGATGGGAAGCTGGCGGCCGCGCAGAGGGTCGCGCTCGTTGGAAAAGATCTGGTTGCAAAGGTCGAGCAGCGGATAGCCGCGCGCCATCAGCCAGGAGAGCATGCGGTAGGACGGGAAGTTCATGTCGCCCGCTTCCAGGGCAAGCGCCTGCGCGGCGCCGATGGCTTCCTCGCCCAGGGACTTCATGTAGAAGCTGGTCTTGCCCTGGCGGTGGGCGCGGAACATGCGGTCATCGAAAAGGCGCGTCTTGAGAATGGTGCGCAGGCCGGCGCGCAGCGTGTCGGGATCGAGGCGCGGATCCCACGGGCCGACCGCCCTGCCCGCCTCGTCGAGGACGCGGACCAGGCCATAGGGCAGATCGCGCAGGGCGGATTCAGGCTCGGCGATGTCGGGGCAGCGGGTGGCGCCCGCTTCGGGGACCATGATGTGGGAAAAATCGGGCTCCTGCCCGGGGCGCGCCGGCGGTTCGGGCACATGCAGCGAAAGCCGTGGCCGATTGGGCTTGGCAGCGGATGCGCGGTCGTCCATGTTGCTCTCCTCCCCGATTGCAACATTCCAACAATCCGAATACTACTACCAATCGAGGGGGAAGTTATGACTTCGTTTTCGACATTTTCCCCGATCTGTAGATAGATTGTCCTCAATATTGGGACAGTTTGAGGAGGCAATCACATGGACGATATGGATCGCAAAATCCTCTCGGTTCTACAATCGGATTCGAGCCAGTCGGTTGCCGAGATGGCCGAAAAAGTGGGACTTTCCCATACCCCGTTCTGGCGGCGATTGAAGCGGCTGGAGAAGGACGGGGTGATCCGCGAGCGGGTTTCGATCCTCGATCCGCAAAAGCTCGGGCTCGACATCACGGTGTTCGCCAACATCAAATTGCGCCAGCATGACGAGGAGACGCTTGAAGCCTTCGAGCGCGAGGTGGCGGCGTTTCCCGAGGTGGTGGAATGTTATTCCATGAGCGGAGAGACCGACTATGTGGTTCGTGCGCTGGTCGCCTCGATCGAGGAATATGAGCGGCTTTTGAAGCGCAAGCTGTTGCATTTGCCGGGCGTTGTGGCCATCAACTCGCATTTCGCGCTCAAGTGCATAAAGCTGACGACGCGCCTACCGCTTTAAGCAGGGAGAGACGGTTTGAAAATTCTTGTACCGGTCAAGCGGGTGCTCGATGCCAATGTCGCCGTGCGGGTGAAATCCGACGGCACGGGGGTCGAGCTCGCGAACCTGAAAATGAGCATGAACCCCTTTGACGAGATCGCCGTCGAAGAGGCGGTCAAGCTCAAGGAAGCGGGTGTGGCGAGCGAGATCGTCGCGGTCTCCATCGGGCCGGCGCAGGCCCAGGATACGCTGCGCACGGCGCTGGCGATGGGGGCTGATACTGCGGTGCTGGTCAAGACCGACGAGACGGTGGAACCGCTGGCTGTGGCCAAGCTGCTCAGGGCGATTATCGAGCAGCAGAACCCGGATATGGTGATCATGGGCAAGCAGGCGATCGACGACGATTCCAACCAGACAGCGCAGATGCTCGCCGCCCTGCTCGGCTGGCCGCAGGCGACGTTTGCTTCGAAAGTGGTGATCGATGGCGGCAAGGCGATCGTGACGCGCGAGGTCGATGGCGGGCTCGAGACGCTGGAGATGGCGCTGCCGGCGGTGATCTCCACCGATCTGCGCTTGAATACGCCGCGCTATGCCTCGCTGCCCAATGTGATGAAGGCCAAGAAAAAGCCGCTCGACGACGTGGATGCGGCGAGCCTGGGCGTTTCCCTCGCGCCGACGCTGAAGGTGGTTTCGACGGCCAGGCCAGCCGATCGCAAGCCGGGGTCGAAGGTGGCCTCGGTGGCCGAATTGGTCGACAAGCTCAAGAATGAGGCGCGGGTGATATGACGATTCTGGTTGTTGCCGAACACGACAATACCGATCTGGCGATTGCCACCGGTAAGGCGGTCGCCGCCGCACAGAAGATCGGCGGGGATATCCATGTGCTGGTGGCTGGCGCGGGCTGCGCCGCCGTGGGCGAGGCGGCGGCGAGGCTCGATGGCGTGGCCAAGGTGCTGGTGGCGGACAATACCGTTTATGAGCATCAGTTGGCCGAGCCGGTTTCCGAGCTGATCGTCAACCTTGCCGGCGGGTATAGTCACATCGTTGCGGCGGCGACGACTTCGGGCAAGAACACGCTGCCGCGCGTCGCGGCGCTGCTCGATGTGATGCAGGTGTCCGACATCACCGCCGTGCTGGGCGAAAAGACCTTCGAGCGGCCGGTCTATGCCGGGGCCGCCATCCAGACCGTGGAGGCAAGCGCCGACAAGGTTGTGGTCACCGTGCGCGCTTCGGCGTTCGATGCGGTCAGCATGGGCGGATCGGCGAGTATCGAGGCGGTGGATTTCATCGCGTCCGAGCCCAAGGCCAAATTCGTTTCGCGCGAAACCGCCGCGAGCGAGGGGCCGGAACTGGCCAATGCGCGGATCGTGGTGTCCGGCGGGCGGGCGCTGGGTTCGGAAGAAAAATTCAACGAAGTGATCAAGCCGCTGGCCGAAAAGCTCGGCGCCGCCATCGGGGCATCCCGCGCCGCCGTCGATGCCGGCTATGCGCCCAATGACTGGCAGGTGGGCCAGACCGGCAAGGTCGTCGCGCCAGACCTTTATATCGCGGTGGGGATTTCCGGGGCAATCCAGCACCTGGCGGGGATGAAGAACTCCAAGGTCATCGTCGCCATCGACAAGGACCCCGAGGCGCCGATCTTCGGGGTTGCCGATTATGGGCTGGTGGGGGATTTGTTCGAGATCGTGCCTGAGCTGACGAGGGCGCTGTAGACCCGCTTCAAGCCTTGCCTCCCCCTTCCTTCTCCCCTGGTGGGAGAAGGTGGCCGCGAAGTGGTCGGTGAGGGGGCCGCCGCGTTTCAGGAAGCACCGATAGTGGAGGCGCGGGAGAACCATCGATGGTTCCTGGAGCACCGCTTCTGAGTTCGAGTTAGCTCCTCCCCATCCACCTCGTCGTCTTCGGGCTTGACCCGGAGACCCGCAACCTGGCCGGCTCCGCTGAAGATGTTTTCTAACTCAGCCCGGCTGCGCTCCCAGCCGGACGACGGCGCGGGCGCCGGTGGAAATGGCGGCGGCGAGGCATGCCGCTGGCGCCTCTCCGCGCAGTTCGGCGGCCAGAAACCCGGCGAGGAAAGCATCGCCGGCGCCTGTGGTATCGATCACCTCGACGGCCTGCGCAGGCAAAGCGATGGGTGCCGCGTCGCGCGCAGCGAGGATTGCGCCGTCACGGCCTCGCTTGAGGACGATCCGAGGGAAGCTGGCGAGAAGCCGATCGATCTGGCCTTGCGGATCCGCAGTGCCGGTCAGCAGCGCAGCCTCTTCCGCATTGGGGAAAAGAGTTTCCACGCCGTCGAGCCAATCGAGGAAGGATTGGGGACCGACCGCCTGGAGCGGGCTGGTAGAGGCCGGATCGACGCTGACGGGAATGTTTTTTGCCCGCGCGGCGGCGGTCAACGCACGAACGGCGGCACGCGGCGTTGGCTCAAACAGGGCGTAACCTGAGATGTGGAGGCGGTCGGTGCCCTCGAGCAGACTCGCGGGGAGATCGTCTTCGGCGAGGTGAGCATTCGCCCCCCGATCGGTCAAAAAGCTGCGCTCGCCGTCGGGATCGACCATGCAGATCAGGGTGCCGGTGGGGTGGGCCTCGTCTGCGGCGAGGTGGGCAGTCACGCCCTGCCCTTCGAAATGGCTGTCGAGCCGGGCGGCATCGGCGCTGCCGACCCGTGCGGCGAAATGGGCATCGACGCCCAGGGCGGCGAGCCAGACGGCCTGATTGGCACCCGAACCGCCGGGCATCTGGCGGATGGTCGCGGGCGTGTCGGTGCCGCGCGCGATGGGAGCATCGGGGCGGACGAGGATGTCGGTGATAACATCACCGACCACGAGGATGCGGGCGGTCATCGCCGCACCCAGGGATGCGATATCGCTCCTGGCATGAGCGTCAGTCCTGCGCCGAAAGCGCGACGGCGATTTTGGCGGCCACGGCGGCGTTGTTTTTGACCAGCGCGATATTGGCGACGAGGCTCTTACCGTCGGTCAACTCGAAAATCCGGTTGAGCAGGTATGGCGTCAGGTCCTTGCGGGTGACGCCCTGTGCGTCGGCATCGGCGATGGCGGCGGCGATGCGGGTGTTGATCTCGTCGGCATCGAGCGCGTCGGCCTCGGGGATGGGATTGGCAACGAGAACGCCGCCGTTCATGCCGAGCTGGGCCTGGGTGGCGATCAGGGCCGCGACCTCCTCGGGAGTGTCGAGGCGGTAGTCGACGCCGTGGCCGGATTCACGCGCGAAGAAGGCCGGGAACGCGTCGGTACCGTAACCGATAACCGGAACGCCATTGGATTCAAGAACTTCCAGGGTTTTGGGAATGTCGAGAATCGACTTGGCGCCGGCACAGACCACGGCGACGGGGGTTTGGGCCAGCTCGGTCAAATCGGCGGAAATGTCGAAAGTGGTCTCCGCGCCGCGATGCACGCCGCCGATGCCGCCGGTGGCGAACACCTTGATGCCGGCCATGTGGGCGATCTGCATTGTGGTGGCGACCGTGGTGCCGGCGGTGAGCCCCCTGACCAGGATGGCGGCAAGGTCGCGGCGGGAGGCCTTGGCGGCCTTGAGCCCGGTCTGGGCGAGTTCCTCCAGCGTTTCCCCCGCGACGCCCACATGGCACTTGCCGCCCATCACCGCGATGGTCGCGGGCAGCGCGCCATTGTCGCGCACCACCTGTTCGACCGCCAGCGCGGTCTCAAGGTTCTGCGGATAGGGCATGCCGTGGGTGATGATCGTCGATTCGAGCGCCACGACCGGCTGGCGGTCGGCCAGCGCGTATCTGACCTCGGGGGAGATGGAAAGGAAATCGGACATGGGATGGCGCCTCTGTGTTTCGCGGCGATGCAGAGCACAGGTGGGAAGGGAGTGCAAGCGGGACCATTCTGCCCCTCAAGGCATCGGAGCATATCGAGGCTCGAATCGACATGTTGCCAACCGACCCCTCAACACCGCAGACGCGGCCATTCAACACCATCAATATGGGGACGTTGTTGCCATCGATGCGCGGCTTTGCCGTTTCATCGCTAACGCGCTGGAAGAGCTGACGAAACTGATCGTCACCTATCTCGCCAGCGATCTGGTTCCCCTGCCCGTCTGAGGGAACCGGCGCAGCAGCAAGCTCGTTACCCGATCACGCTTTCGGAGGCGAGTTTGCCAGCAACCAGCAGCAGCGGAAGAGACGGTGGCAGCATGATGCCGATGGGCCTGCTGCGCGGCGTGGGGGCGGCGCTGATCTTTGCGCTGCCCATGCTGATGACCATGGAGATGTGGGAGCTGGGCGTCACGCTGGACCGCTGGCGGCTGGTGGGCCTTTTGGCCGTGAGCTTCCCGCTTTTCCTGCTGCTCTCGCGCGAGATCGGGTTCGAGCCTACGCGGGAATGGCATGAGGATGTGCGCGACGTGACGATCGCCTATGGCATCGGGATCGTCACCAGTGCCGCCATCATGAGCGTCCTCGCCATTCTTGGAGATCCGGGAACGCCCAGCGAGATCGCCGGGCGGATCGCCATCCAGACCGTCCCCGCCGCGTTGGGCGCCATGCTGGGGCGCGCGCAATTCAGCGACGAGGAGGGCGATCCGGGCCAGAAGGAGGAAACCTTCGGGGGCGAATTGATCATCATGGCGGCGGGGGCGCTGTTCCTGTCGTTCAACGTGGCGCCGACCGAGGAGATGCAGCTTATCTCCTTCCGCATGGGTGCCTGGCACGCGCTGGCGCTGATCCCGCTGTCGCTGGCCATCATGCACGCCTTCGTCTTCGCCGCGTCTTTCGCGGGTGGCAGCGAGCTTTCGCCCGACACGCCGTGGTGGAGCGCGTTCCTGCGCTTTACGGTTTCCGGCTATGTGACCGCGTTGGCGATCAGCGTGGTGGTGCTGTTTTTGCTCGGCCAGCTCGATGGAATGAGCATCGAACGCGCGTTGCGGGTGACCGTGGTGCTCGGATTTCCCGCCGCTATCGGCGCGGCAGCGGCGCGGCTGATATTGTAGAGGATCCAATGGCGACCAAGGCGCAGACGCAAACCAGGACACGGCGGCAGACCAAGGATAAGAGCGGCGAGGGCGAGCCGCGCCAGCAGAACGGGCAGGCCGAAAGAATTGAATGGATCGTGGCCGCATTCAGTTCGGTGATCGTTCTCGCGCTGGCCGGGTTCATTCTCTATGAGGCGATCACCAAGACAGGCAGCGAACCCGATATCAGGTTCGAATTTGCCAAAGCGGTGCCCATGAGCGAAGGCCACGCCATCGAGTTCCTTGTGCACAATGATGGCCATGTCACAGTGGCCGACGTGCAGATCGAGGGAACGGCAGAACTGGGCGGCGGCGAGAGCGAAACCAGCACGGTGACGCTGGATTATCTGCCAGCGGAAAGCGACACCGAAATCGGCCTGGGATTCTCCCAAGAGGTGAACCCGGAGCAGGTTACGCTCCGGGTTCTTGGCTATACCTATCCGTAGTGGTTGCGGCCCCGCCTATCGCGGACCGCTCTTCACCCCTGAAGGTCGGCCGGCAGCAGATCGGCCGGGATGTTCTGGTAGGAGACGGGCCGCAGGAAGCGGCGGATTGAGAGGGTGCCGACCGAGGTGGCGCCGAAGTTTGTCGAAGCGGGATACGGGCCGCCATGCACCATGGCATCTGCAACTTCAACGCCGGTGGGGAAGCCATTGGCGAGGATGCGGCCTGCCTTGCGCTCGAGCACCGGCATCAGCTTCTGGCCCAGTTCGGTGTCGCCGCCTTCCATATGCAGGGTACAGGTGAGCTGACCCTGGAGGCTCCTGGCGACCTTGAGCATCTCATCGGCGTCCTTGACACGCACCACGAGGCCCAGGGGACCGAAGACTTCCTCGCCCAGTTCATGGTTTCCGAGCCAGGTCTCGCCGTCCGTCTCGAAGAGATAGGGCGTGGCGTTGCGCAGGTCGCAGGTCGAGGTCAAAAGCTCACGCACGCCGGCCGAGCCGGCGATGCGATCACGACCCGAGCGATAGGCCGTGGCGATGCCGTCGGTGAGCATGGTCTGGGGACCGACTTCCGAGAGCGCGCCCTTGGCGGTTTCGACGAAGGTGTCGGCGTCGGGGCCGTCGACCACCACGGCGATACCGGGATTGGTGCAGAACTGGCCGGCGCCCATGGAGAGCGAACCCGCCCAGCCCGTACCGATTTCGGCGCCGCGCGCCTTGGTAGCGCCGGGGAGCACGAACATGGGATTGACCGAGCCGAGCTCGCCGAAGAACGGGATGGGTTCGGGGCGGGCGGCGCAGAGGTCATAGAGCGCCCTGCCCCCGCCGAGCGACCCGGTGAAGCCCACGGCCTTGATCAGCGGGTGCTGGACGAGGCTGCCGCCGACTTCGCGGTTGCCGCCCTGGATCAGCGAGAAGACGCCGGGATGCAAATTGAGCTTCTGCCGCGCGGCGTGGATGGCCTCGGCGACGATCTCGCCGGTGCCGGGATGGGCCGAGTGGCCCTTGACCACGACGGGGCAGCCGGCGGCCAGCGCGGCGGCGGTGTCGCCACCGGCGGTGGAGAAGGCCAGCGGGAAGTTGGATGCGCCGAATACGGCAACCGGGCCGATGGGGCGCTGGACCATCTTCAGATCCGGGCGCGGCAGCGGCTTGCGGTCGGGCAGCGCTTCATCATGACGGCGATCGAGATAGTCGCCCTTGAGGATGTGGGAGGCAAAGAGGCGAAGCTGACCGGTGGTGCGGCCACGTTCGGATTCGAGCCGGGCGGGTGGCAGGCCGGTTTCCTGGCTGCCGATTTCTGTGATCTCGGCGCCGCGCGCTTCGATCTCGTCAGCGATGGCATTGAGGAATGCCGCGCGATCCTCGCGGGACGAATAGCCATAGGACCAGAACGCTTCTTCGGCCGCCTTGGCGGCGCGGTCCACGAGTTCGGGCGTGCCCACGGCGAAATCGTGGGACGGCCCGGTCGCCGGCTCGGACGCGAAGGTCCCTGCCCCTTCGACCCATTCGCCCGCGATCAAGTGCTTCCCGTGCGGTGTGAACGCCATGGTGTAATCTCCTCGGTTTTACGCTGAATGGCCATGGGCGACTGCCCTTGGGCCGTATGAGTAGTGCAGGCATACAAGCATTTCAATTGCCGCCAGACCAGAGCGACAATCGTATAAGCGAAACGTATAAGCGAAATCACGCGCGAGCGGCGGTCCAGCTCACGATCTGACGCAGCAGGCCGTCGAGGGCGGAATTGAGCGCGGCGACGACCTCCACCTGCTCAAGCGAAGCAGCGGGCACATCGGCCGAGAAGGTCTGGCTGGCCATGACGTTGCGGCTGCGGTCATCGACGAGCTGGATGGCGAGCGACACCCGGGCCAGCGCACCGCCGGTGGTGGTATCGAGCTCGAAAGCGCGAATATCGGTGGAGAGGATCACATCGAGCGCGATGGGATCAGTGGGCTTGCCGATATTGGTGACGCCGGCATCGCGGAAGGTTTGCAGCATGCGGGCCTGGACGAGCAGCGGCAGGGTGTCGGACCATTGGGAGTCGCTGAGATAGCTCAGCACGCCGCCCGGCTGGCGGACGACGATGCGCTGGGTGTCGTAGGTGGCGACGGTGGACGGCTCGCGCACGACGATGGCGCGGTTGGACCGGCGTGGAACGGCGCCGGGGGAGCCGGGGGTGAGGTCATAGGTGACGGGTGCCGAGGCGCCGAGGCTGAGACAGCCGGCCAGGGTCGATGTCAGGCCGATGGCGGCGACGGAAAGAAAGGCGCGGCGTCCGAGTTTGGCTGTCATCTGGCTCTTCCCTTGCTTGTGGTCGTCGCGCTGCTACGGCGTGAAATCGCGCACCGTCTCGCCGCCGAACACCAGGGACTGCGGATTGCGCTCGATTTGTTGCATAACGCGGTTGAACAGCTCAAGGCTCCGTATCGCTTCGGTCGCGAGCGTCTGATAGGCGCCCAGGCCATTGTTGGTGAAGCCGATGATGCCATCGGAGATGGCCAGCGTACGATCATCCAGAGCATTGGCGAGTTCTTCGATCGAGACCGCGGCGGCCGAGATGTCGGAAATGAAGCGCTGACCTTCGCTCGACTGCGCGATAGCGTTGAGGCTTTCGGACAGCTCACGGATCGAGGTGGCGGCGGCCGAGAAATCGGCGAACAGATTCTGCCCGTCCTCGGAAGCGACCATGGAATCGACGCGCTGGATGAGCTGGCGCAAGGCGGTCGCTGTCTCTCCGATTTCGGCGAACAGCATCTCCCCATCCTCGGTCGTGATCATGCCATCGATGCGGGCGATGATGGTATCGGCGCGCTCGGTGGCGTTGCCCAGGGTTTCGGTGAATGCGCGGGTGTTGGTCAGGATCTCATCGACATTGGCGGCATTGTTGCCGAGGGCCTGGGAGAAGGCGTCGATATTTTCCATGGCGCGGGCGATGACGTCGGGATCGACCGAGGCCGATGCCCGGTCGATGAGATCGAGCGTGCTCTGGAGCCCGTCCGACACGCCGGACAGGTTGCTGGCCAGCGCCCGGGCATCGGTGAAAAAGCCCTCGATGTTGTCGTTGTTGTCGGCCAGGGTCTGGGCGAAGCTGCCGACATTGGCGACGGTGGAGCGCACCTCGTCGGGCGGGATGGCGGCAACGATCTCGCGTATTTGGACGGTGAGATCGCGCAACTCGTCCGCGAGCGGACCGATGCGCTCGCTGGTTTGCGTCATCGAGGCGAGGAAGCCGTCGATGGATTCTGAATTGGACGCCAGGGCCGTCGAGAAGGTTTCCGCATTGGCGATGGTGGTCGAAAGGCTTTCGCGGTTTTCAGATACCAGGATCTCGAGTTCGGCGAAGGTCGAGGAAACGCTTTCGAGCGTGTCGGTAAAATGGCTCACCACGGCGTTGACGTCGAAATCCCCGGCGCCTCCTGCCCCGTTCACGAGTTGGGCGAGACCGGCGGAAAGCTGGTCGATGTTGTTCAGCGTCGAGGCGAGGCTTTCCTCATTGTCGGCGAAAAAGCCGTCGATGCGGGCAAAAGTGGATTCGGCACTGGCCACGATATCGCGGGCGCCCTCCATGATCATCTGGAAGTCGGAAGCCTCGCCCATCATGGTAGGGATGGTTTCACCCGGGCCGGGCTCGAGCGGGCCTGCTTCGAGCGTTCCGCCCAGGAGCTGGATGTTGGCGATTCCGGTGAGGCCCTGCACTTCGAGCAGGGCGCGGGTGTCGGCCATCACCGGCGCATCCGCTTCCACGCCAATACGGGCGACGACCTGGCTGGGGTCTTCGGGATTGATGGCCACCATCTCGACGGTGCCGACCGGCAGGCCGTTGAACAGCACATTGGTGCCGACGTTGAGCCCGGTCACGGCGCCGTCGAAGATGATACGATAGGCGGTGCGCTCACGAACGCTGTCGGCAATGGTGAACCAGTAGATAAAGCCCATAAACCCGGCGATCACCAAGGTCACGAAGGCGCCGACGATGGCGTAGTTTGCTTTGTTTTCCATCGTTCACCTTTGCTCTAGGTGCTTGGCGCGCGGCCCGTGAAAGTACTCGACCAGCCAGGGATCGTCCGCGCCTAAAAGCTCATCGAGCGTACCCACCTTCAAAAGCTTTCCTTTCCCCAATGCAGCGATACGGTCGCAAACCGTGACGAGGCTGTCGAGGTCATGAGTCACCATATAGACCGTCAGTCCCAGCGCGTCCTTGAGATTGAGGACCAGTTCGTCGAACCTGGCGGCGCCGATGGGATCAAGCCCGGCGGTGGGTTCGTCGAGGAATACGATATCGGGATCGAGCGCCAGGGCGCGGGCGAGCGCGGCGCGCTTGATCATGCCGCCGGAAAGCTCGGACGGATAAAGGTTTTCCGAGCCGGGATTGAGGCCCACGAGGTCGATCTTGAAGCGGGCGATCTCGCGGCGGAGCTTTTTGGGGATGCCAAGGTGCTCACGCATGGGAAATTCGACGTTTTCGAGCACGGTCAGCGAGGAGAACAACGCGCCCTGCTGGAAGAGAACGCCCCAGCGCCGCTCGATAGCGACGCGTTCCTTGGTGGGAAGATTGGCGTAGTTCTCGCCGAAAACCTCAATGGCGCCGCCCGTCTTGGGCAGCAGGCCGATGATGGTGCGAAGAGTGACGGACTTCCCCGAGCCCGACGGGCCGATAATGCCGAGCACTTCGCCGCGGCGGACATCAAGGCTGAAGCCGTCGATGACCTTGCGGTCGCCAAAGGCGACGACGAGGTTCTTGATCGAGATGATGGGATCGGGGAGCGCGCTATCGACCATGACTAGAACCCGATGGCGGCAAAGAACATGGCGAACAGGCCATCGGCCACGATGACCAGGAAAATGGCGCGGACCACCGAAGCGGTGGTGTGACGGCCCAGGGACTCCGAGCTGCCGGCGACCTTGAAGCCTTCATTGACGGCGACGAGCCCGATGATGACAGCCATGAAGGGAGCCTTGACCAGTCCGACCATCAGCGTACGCACGTTCAGGGCGCCCTGGAGGCGATCCAAGAAGATATCGAGCGGAATGCCGCCATAGATGAGGGCAACGATGGCGGCGCCGGCCAAGCCCGAAAGGGCGCCGATGAAGGCCAGGAATGGCAGGCCGATCAACAGGGCCAGCATGCGCGGCAGGATCAACACCTGATAGGGATCGACGCCCATGACCGAGAGGGCGTCGAGTTCCTCGCGCATGCGCATGGAGCCCAATTCGGCGGTGATGGCCGAGCCCGAGCGGCCCGCTATCATAATGGCGGCGAGCAGCAGGCCGACCTCGCGCAGCATCAGAATGGCGGCGAGATCGACGACGTAGATGGCGACGCCGAAATTGTTGAGTTGAAGGATGGATTGCTGGGTGATGATGGCACCTACCACCACCGAAATCAGCACCACGATGGGCACGGCGCGCAGGGCGATCAGATCGAACTGATTGACTACCGCTGCAAAGCGGAACGGTGCGCGAAACGCAAGCGTCGCGCCGACGGCCGCGAGGGTGCGGCCAAGAACGGCGTGGATGGTCACGAGATCATCGAGCGCGTTGAAGCTCATATGGCCGAGACTGTCGAAGGGGCGAAGCAGCCAGGGCAGCTTTGCCGGTCGCTCGATCGGGTGCGCTTCAACCGAATTGACATGGGACAGCAGCGCCGCCTGGGCCGGGCTGGCGCCGACGATGGAGGTTTCCACGCCCTCCCCGAAAGCATCACGCCGGCGCACGAGCATCCAGGCACCGACGGTATCGAGGGCGACCACATTGCCAAGATCGAATTCGAGATGATCGGGTCTGCCGACATCGGCGAAGGCGGCATCGATGCGCGACTGAAGCTGCCTGGCGCGGCGGGTGGTCCATGCTCCAGAGAGCCGCACCACGGTTTTGCCGTCGGCGCGCGAAAGCTCGATCTGCGGCTCCCGGTCTTCGCTCATCAGTTCGGAATCGCCCCTGGCATCCGGCACAATGGCCTCAGTTAGCACGCCAATTTCCCATTGTCACAATCGGAGCGTGCTCGGCCGGCGCAAGGACGGCGAGTGATGCATTTGTGCACGTCGAGGCTCATGCCCGGCCGCTTCATAACCGGCATCTAGTTGGCGAAGCGGCGGGCTCCGGCGACGCAGAGGATCACGGCAACGGTGACCAGCAACATCAGCGGAGTCACCGACTCGCGCAGCAGCGTTGCCGCCAGGGCAAGGCCGAAGAAGGGCTGGAGCAGTTGAAGCTGACCGACGGCGGCGATGCCACCCTGGGCAAGCCCGCGATACCAGAAGACAAAGCCGATCAGCATGGAAAACAGCGAAACATAGGCAAGGCTGAGCCAGGCCGGGGTTCCGATGTCCTCCAAAGTAGGAGGCAGGTAGAGCAGCGTCAGCAATGCCATGATCGGCAGCGAGAGGACGAGAGCCCAGGAGATGACCTGCCAGCCGCCGAGCCTGCGCGAAAGCCTTGCGCCTTCCGCATAGCCCAGCCCGCAGACGATGATGGCGGCGAGCATCAAGAGGTCACCCGTGGGTGAGGCCGATACCCCCTGCGCGAGCGCAAAGCCAGCGACCAGGACGCTGCCGAGTACGGAGAAGATCCAAAAAACAGGTCGGGGCCGTTCGCCGCCGCGCACGACCCCAAAGATGGCAGTCGCCAACGGCAAAAGGCCGATGAACACGATGGAATGAGCGGATGTTACATGCTGCAGTGCCAGAGCGGTGAGCAGCGGGAAACCGACGACAACGCCTAACGAGACGATGAACAGGGAAAATAGATCGGCTCGTGCGGGCCGCTTCTGGCGGAAGACAACCAGAAGAACAAACGCCAGAACGCCGGCGATTGCGGCGCGCGCGACGGTGAGAAACACCGGATCGAACTCCTGCACGGCGATCCGGGTGGCGGGCAAGGACCCGCTGAAGATGATGACGCCAACAAGTCCGTTGATCCAACCGCTCGCCGATCTGTCCATTGCCGGGACTCCTATCATATCGCGCGGTCTTTTCGGCTGGAGGCGCTGGATTTTCCAGATACGGATCAGTACAATTCTGAAGAACTGTACTGAGGCAAAGAGCAATACGGGATGGGCGCGCGGATCGAATTGGTGATGAAAACGGTTCGGCAGCGGATCGTGACGCGGAACCTGACGCCCGGAGCGAGGCTGCCTTCGATCCGAGCTTTGGCGGGTACGCTCCAGGTATCGGCCTCGACCGTCGCAGAAGCCTACGAACGGTTGGTCGCCGAGGGTGCAATCGTATCGCGGCCCGGCTCGGGGTTTTTCGTTGCCAACAAGACCGCTCCGCTCTGTCTGGCTGGTGCAGGGCCCAAGCTCGACCGGGCTATCGATCCGTTCTGGGTGTCAAGGCAATCACTCGAAGCCGGTGGGGACGATCTCAAACCCGGTTGCGGATGGTTGCCGCCATCATGGCTCGCCGAGGGTGATTTGCGGCGCGCATTGCGAACGGTCGCGCGGGGGCCGATCACCGATCTTTCCGACTATGGTACGCCGCTCGGTCACCCGGCGCTGCGCGGGCTTATTGCCCGGCGGGCGGCCGAGCAGGGTATCGAGGTGCCGCCCGACCAGATCGTGCTCGTTGAATCGGGAACGCAGGCGATCGATCTATTGTGCCGGTTCCTGCTCGAACCTGGCGACACGGTGCTGGTCGACGATCCATGCTACTTCAACTTTCATGCGCTGTTGCGAGCTCACCGCGCCCGCATGATAAGCGTGCCGTACACGCCGAATGGGCCGGACGTCGAGGCATTGGCGAGTGTGCTGGCCGAACATCGGCCGCGGCTCTACATCACCAATTCGGCCATCCACAATCCCACGGGTGCAACGCTTTCGCCGGTCATCGCGCATCGGGTACTCAAGCTGGCCGAGGAATTCGGGCTCACAATCATCGAGGACGAGATTTTCGCCGATTTCGAGGAAGCCCCCGCCCCGCGGCTGGCTGCATTCGATGGGTTGGAGCGGGTGATCCAAATCGGGAGCTTTTCCAAGACGCTGTCGGCTTCGGCGCGCTGCGGATACATCACGGCGCGGCGCGATTGGATCGAGGGGTTGATCGACCTCAAGATCGCCACCTCGTTCGGCGGCGGACGGCTCAACGCGGAACTGGTGCATGGCGTCCTGAGCGATGGCGGTTATCGCAAGCACATGAACGGGCTCCGGCGCCGCCTCGCCAAGGCGATGTTCGAGACCACCGCGAAACTGAACGATATCGGCATCGAGCCGTGGGTGGAGCCGCGGGCAGGTCTGTTTCTGTGGTGCAGGCTACCCGGCGGCCGCGATGCAGCGGAGATGGCGCGGGCGGCACTGACTCGAAACGTGGTGCTTGCTCCAGGCAATGCCTTCAGCCTCTCGCAATCGGCTGGCGGCTTCATGCGCTTCAACGTCTCGCAAATGCGCGACGAGCGAATCTTCGAGGTGCTGCGCGCGGTTGTCGCGTAGGCGTAGACCGGGCCGAAGCGCGACATTTTTACACATGCCTGATCGGTGTCGGGAGCGCGAGTTGGCGCAGACAAAAACCGGCTAAATCGATCACAGTTGCGTCATAAGTTCGTACATTTGGATTTCAGCACAAAAGTTGCTCATGTGCTTTCAGTTGCATTTTCCGTAAGCACAAGCGCTTGACGGTGCTGCATTATTCCGCTTGCATTCACATCAGATGGTCGGATGGACGGCGCCTTGTTTGCCGCCTCCCGGCCAGCACGAACGAAATCACCGAGGGGTCGGAGTTTTGTTCGTACAAAGGAGGGACTGCATGGACAGGGTGGATACGCGGCGTTCGACGCCGCTGCATCGGCAATTGGCCACGGTCATGCGCGGGCGGATCGCTTCGGGCCAGTATGCGGTCGGCACCACCATCCCAACCGAACAGGCCCTCGCCCAATCGTTCAATGTCAGCCGAGCTACCGTGCGGCAGGCGATCAAGTCTCTGACCACCGAAGGGCTGCTCAAGGCCAAGGCGGGGGTGGGCACGCTGGTCATCAGGGCGCAGGCCCCGGTGAAAGCGGCGACGCTGCGCGGGCTGACCGAGGATCTGCGCCAGCAGGGTATCGCCACCTACGCGCGCACGCTCTCGGCCCAGTTCGAAACCGCTACACCGGCGATCCGCAAGGCGCTGGAACTGGTGCGCGACGAACAGGTGCTGCACCTGACGCGGGTGCGAGACATCGCCGGGTCACCGTTGGCCCTGCTCAACTCCTACATCCCGGAATCGGTGGGGCTGATGCCTGACGAGAATTTTTCCGGGCCGCTCTACGAACTCGTCGAGCGCAGCCACCGCCTGCACATCATCTACGGCAAGGATTCGATCGGCGCGCGCGTGCCCACCACGCTGGAGCGCGAACTGCTGCAGATCACCGACGACACACCGGTCCTCACCATCCGCCGCACCGCGTATCTCGAGTTCGACCGGCCCATCGAATACGTGGAGGCCGCGATCCGCTCCGACCTCTACGAGTACAACATTACCCTTAGTAGATAAAGGACTGATCTTTATGACTAATCTCACCGCCGAGCTTCTCGGGTCGATCTCGGTCGACGAGATGTGGAAGCATCTGGAAAAACTGTGCGAATGGGATCGCAGCACCGGCACCGAGGGAGAGCTTGCCGCGGTCGACTACGTCAGGTCCGTCCTTGAATCCTATGGCTTGCCGGTCACCGTTCACGAATACCGGGCCTATATCTCCCACCCGATCAAGGGCGGGCTGGAGGTCGAGATCGGCGGCGAAAAGCAGACGATCGCCGCCAAGACCCGCGCCTTCAGCGCCAATACGCCGGCCGAAGGTGTTTCGGGCGCGCTGGTTTCGATCCAGGGCGGCAAGAATATGTTCAAGGCCGACAACGCGGTGAACCTCATTTCGCCCGAGACCGTGGGCGGCAAGATCGTCATTTCCGAATCCGGCTCTCGCGGATCGATGCTGGCGGCCAAGAATGCCGGCGCTTTGGGCTATATCCATATGTGGCCGAGCGACGAGGACGTGATCCACGAGGGAATCGTCACCCCCGTCTGGGGGACGCCGACGCCGGAATCGGCGGGCAATATACCGAACTTTCCGATCATCTCGATCAAGCACAATGACGGCGTGCGGCTGCGCGAGGCCCTGGAGAAGGGCACGGTTAACGCCACGCTGCATTCGGTGACCAAGACCGGATGGGCGAACGTCAAGATGCCGGTGACGGAAATCGCAGGGAAAGAAGACGATTTCGTCCTCGTCGCCGGCCATATCGACTCCTGGCACTATGGCGCGACCGACAACGCGACCGGCAATGTCTCCTGCCTCGAATTGGCCCGCGTGCTCAAGCAGCATCAGTCTCAGCTCCGCCGTGGCGTGCGCATCGCCTGGTGGGTGGGACACTCGACCGGCCGCTATTCGGGATCGACCTGGTATGCGGACAATCATTGGGACGAACTCGATGCCAATTGCGTCGCCTACATCAATATCGACTCGCCCGGCTCGCTCGGTGCCACCGACTATTCTGAAGTGACCGCCGTGCCAGAGACGGCTGCGTTGGTGACCGATGCGGTGGTCGAACTCACCGGGCAGACGCCCAATATCGACCGTCCGATGCGGGCCGGCGACCAGTCGTTCTGGGGCGTGGGGCTGCCGTCGCTGTTCATGCTGCTCTCGAACCGCCCCGAAGGCCAGCGCGCCGCCGTGGGCGGGTGCGGCATGGGTTGGTGGTGGCATGCCGAGGAAGACCTCGTCGACAAGGCCGACCGCGACGTGCTGCTCAAGGACACCAAAATCTACGCCCATGCGCTGCTGCGGCTGACGCAGGACGAGGTGTTGCCACTCGATCTCGATGCCCAGGTCGCAGACCTCAAGCAGCAGGTGAGCGCCATCGCCCAGGAAGCGGGCAGCCATATCGACCTTTCGAGCGTCACGGCGAACCTCGATGCGCTGGGCGGCGAAGTGGCCAAGATCAAATCCATGGAGCCGGGCAAGGCGAACGAAGCGATCAAAACGGTTTCGCACGCGCTGACGGCACTCTCATTCACCTATGGCCACCGGTTCGACCACGACCCGGCCATGCCGCTGCCTGCTTTTCCGACGCTTGATGGCGCGAAAAAGCTGGCCAAGCTCGATCCGGAGTCCAACGACTACGGGTTTCTTTTCAACCGGCTGATCCGCAACCGCAACATGGTCAACCATGAAATCAAGCGGGCAATCGCGGCCTGCCAGGCCTAGACGCGCTGAACGCGACAAAGCCCGGGCGGGGAGATCGCCCGGGCCAATAACAACAAGACGACAAGCGGACTTTCAAAGAGAGGACTTCAAGATGCTCAGACTCGCCGCAGGACTTGCGGCCCTGGCCATGCTTCTGCCGGGTGCCATGCCCGCACAGGCTCAGACGACGGGCGGCACGTTCAGCCTGCCCATCAATGATGACCCGCAGATCTGGCCGGTTGCCGGCGGTCTCTACAACATCCTCGTCAACAAGGTCGTCTATAGCGGGCTGGTACGCTATGACCTCGAAACGCTCGAGCCGGTCGGCGATCTCGCCGAGAGCTGGGAGGTTTCCGAGGACGGGCTGACCTATACCTTCACGCTGCGCGACAATGTGCTCTGGCACGATGGCGAGCCGTTCAACGCCGATGACGTGGTCTTCACGATCAACGAAATCTGGACCAATGAGGAGGTGCCCTACTACCTCGCCAACAATTTCCGCCTGATCGAGGAGGCGACCAGGGTCAACGACTTTACGGTGGAGGTTTCCCTCAGCCAGCCGCAGCCTTCGCTGCCGGTGCTGATGGGATACAATGCGGCGGTGCTGCCCGAACATCTGCTGTCGGAACTGACGCCGGAGCAGTTGGTCAATCCGACCGAATTCCTGCAGAACCCGGTGGGGACGGGGCCGTTCAAGTTCGTCGAATATTCGCCGGGCGCATATGTGCAGCTCGCGCGCAACGAGGATTATTTCGACGGCGTACCTCATCTCGACGCGATGACGTTCCGCATTGTGCCTGACGCGAACGCGCAGCTTGCGCTGTTGCAGTCGGGTGAGGTCGACCTGGTGGTGATTGAGCCGTTCCAGCTCGAAGCGATCGAAAACAACCCCAACGTCCAGATCCAGAGCGTGCCGGTCAACCGCCACGAATTCGTGGCGATCAACAACGGGGTCGAAGCGCTCTCGGATGTCAACGTCCGCAAGGCGCTGACCATGGGGCTGGATCGCGAGACGCTGCTGCAGGCGGTGTTTGCCGGTCGCGGCACCGTTGCAACCGGGCCGTTCACGCCGGCAGTGGGCTGGGCCTATGACACGAGCATAGAACCCCTGCCCTATGATCCCGAAGCCGCCGCCGCGCTGCTCGACGAAGCCGGTTGGGTTTTGGGGGGCGACGGCATCCGGGCGAAGGACGGCGTGCCGCTGAGCTTTACGCTGCTCTACGATCCGTCAAACCCCACGCGGGCCCGCACGGCCCTGGTGGCACAACAGCAATGGGGCGCGCTGGGCATCCAGATCGGGTTCGAGACCTCGGAATACCGCGCGATCGTCGAGCGTATCCGGCAGTCGCCGCCGGACTACGAACTCAACCCCAACTACCTGATCGCTCCGCCCGATCCGGACGGCATCGCCAACTATTATCTTTCGGACTCGCTGGCCAACTCCTGGGCCTACAACAATCCGGAAGTCGATGCGCTGCTCAACGAAGGGGCGACGACGGGGGATCAGGCTGCTCGCGCCGAGATCTACAAGCAGGTGCAGGCGATCATGCATGAAGACCAGCCCAATGTCTTCACGGTCTATCCCGACGAAATCCAGGCCCTGAGCGCCGCAGTCGAGCGGTTCCCGGAGGCGGGGTATCGCGACGCCCTGGGGTGGGCGCACCTGATCTCGAAGAGCCAGTAAGAAGCGAGAACGAACGTGGGCAGGTACGCCATCCGCAGAATACTGGAAGCGACGGCTCTGATCCTGGTGATCACCATGGCCACGTTCGCGCTCATCAGCTCGGCCCCCGGTGGGCCGAGCATCCTTCTCGATCCCAACATGACGCCCGAGGACACGGAACGGCTTCGGACGCTCTACGGGCTGGATCGCCCGATCCACGAGCAGTACTTTCGCTGGCTGTGGCAGGTGCTGCAAGGAAATCTGGGCTTTTCTCTGGGGGTGGGCCGGCCGGTGGCCGAACTCATCGCCGGGGCGTTGCCCGCCACGTTGCTGCTTTCGGGGCTGGCTCTTCTGGTTGCCGTGCTGGTCGCCGTTCCCCTCGGCATCGTGGCGGCCGTCCGGCGCAATAGCTGGATCGACCGGACGCTCACGACCGTCAGCTTTTTTGGGCTATCGCTGCCCGTGTTCTGGTACGGGCTGATGCTCATCATCATTTTCGCGGTGATCCTGCGATGGCTGCCGGCGGGCGGCATGTTCACGCCCGGCAATGGATCGCCGCTCGACCTGCTGCTCCATCTCATTTTGCCGGTGATCGCGCTCTCAACTTCACTGATGGCAGAGCTGGTGCGCTATACGCGCTCGGCCATGATCGGCGTACTGCGCCAGGATTATGTGCGCACCGCGCGCGCCAAGGGGGTCGCCGAAAACGTGGTGATCACCCGGCACGCGTTCCGCACGGCGATGATCCCGGTGGTGACGCTGTTGGGGCTGCTCATTCCGCGATTGATCGGCGGGGCGGCGGTGACCGAGACGGTATTCACCTGGCCGGGCATGGGGCGGCTGGCCGTTTCGGCGGCGTTCAATCAGGACTTCCCCACCATCATGGGCATCACGCTGGTGATTTCGGTGACCGTTGTCCTTTCCAACCTCATCGTCGACCTCCTCTACGCAAAGTTGGATCCCCGTGTCAGCTATCGATAAACCTTCCACCGCTGTCGCCAAGCGCTCGACCTCGCCGCTGGCCAGGAGCTGGCGCAGCTTCTGGCACCGACCGGGCACCGTGATTTCGGTGGCGGTGCTTGCGCTATTGACGCTGGCGGCGGTCTTCGCGCCGTGGGTTGCGCCGTATGAACCGGCCGAACTCGACATGTTCAACATGCTCGCCGGACCCTCGGCCACGCACTGGCTGGGGACGGACGAAAATGGCCGCGATATCCTCTCTCGCCTGATCTATGGCGGGCAGGCCTCGCTCTCGGTGGGGCTGGCGAGCGTGGTGGGCGCGGTGATCATCGGGGCGACGCTGGGCGGGCTGGCGGGCTTTCTCGGCGGCTGGGTGGATTCGGTGATCAGCCGGTTCATCGACGGCATGCTGTCGATCCCGATGTTCTTTTTCCTGCTTACTACGCTGTCGCTGTTCGGATCGTCGCTCACCAATCTGATCCTTGTGATCGCGGCGACCACATGGATGCCGGTGGCGCGGATCGTGCGCGGAGAAATCACCGCCAATCGCGAGCATCAGTACGTAGAAGCTGCCACCGCGCTTGGTGTGCCCAGGCTGACGATCCTGTTCCGCCATGTGCTGCCGCAATCGACGCCATCGATCATCGTGGCGGCGACGCTGGGGATTGCCGAAGCGATCATCGTGGAATCGGCGCTCTCCTATCTCGGATTCGGCGTGCGTCCGCCCACCCCTTCCTGGGGCAACATGCTGGCGGATGCGCGCGGCTACATTTTCCAGAATCCGGCCATGACCGTCTATCCCGGTGCGCTGATCTTCATCTGCGTGCTGGCCTTCAACACCATCGGCGACGCCCTGCGCGACGCGACCGACCCTCGCAAATAGGATCCCTCACAATGCGTATCTGCTTTCTGGGCACCAACGAACGGCTCGAATATCTTAAAGGACATGCGAGCCCCGGCGTCGAACTCGACAATATGGCCGACTATGTGGGCAAAGCTTCCCGCCCCTCCTCGATCGAGAGCCGCATGGAAGAGATCGAGTTGGCCCAATGGGTGATCGAGAGGTCGATGGAGGCCGAGCGGCGGGGTTTCGATGCTGTGATTACCGGCTGTTTTGCCGATCCGGGCGTGGACGCGGCGCGGGAGCGAGTGCGCATCCCGGTAATCGCGCCCGGAGAGACGGCGCTTTTGACGGCGCGGATGCTGGCGCACCATTTCTCGGTGATCACGCCGCTGACCCAGACAATACCCATTGCGCGCGAGCAGGTGCACAAGGTGGGGATCGAGCGGTTCGTCGCCTCGATCCGTCCGTTCGGCGTGGCGGTGGAGAAAATCCGCGACCGCGATCCCGAAACGATCGACAAGCTGATCGCGCTGGGGCGCCGTTGCGTGGAGCGGGATGGCGCGGAAGCCATAGTCTTTGCGTGCGCGAGCATGTCGCTGCTCACCGATATCGTGCAGCCGGAGATCGGGGTGCCTTGCGTCAATTCCGTACGCCTGTCGCTGCGGGCGGCCGAGATGCTGGTGGGAGCCGGGCTGACTCATAGCCCGGTGACCTTCCCTGTCCCCGTCAAACTCGATCACCAGGCCTAGACCATGCATATCCGTTCCGTCGCGGTTGCGATTGCCGAATTGGCCAACCAGACGCTCAAGACATCATATGGGTCGAACGTTTCGATCCGCCGCCATATCTTCGTTGCGGTGACCGCCGAGGACGGAACCGTCGGTTATGGGGAGGGCTCTCCCCTGCCCCATTTCAGCGGCGAGCGCGCCGAGGAGATGAAAAGCGTCATCGAAGCGGTGTTCGCGCCAGCGCTGATCGGGCTGGAGGTGTTCGAAACCGAGCGGGCGCAATTGGCGCTGGAAACAGCGCTGCCGCACCATCATGCGTCCAAGGCGGCGCTGATGAATGCGCTGGTCGACCTGCAAGGCAAGCTGGCCGGCCTGCCGGCGGCGGCATTGCTGGGCGGCGCGGTTTCCAAGCGCATTCCGGTGGGCGGGGCCGTCGGCATCGAGGACCGGGAGGCGGTTGCCGCGCGGGTGCGGGAGTTGTGGGCGCAGGGGACCAGGACGTTCAAGTTCAAGATCGGCGCCGATGTTGGCCGAGACATCGACGTGATCCGCATGCTGCGGGGGGAGTTTCCCGAGAGCCTGGAAATCCGGGCCGACGCCAATGCGGGGTTCACCTTTCCCGAGGCGCAGCAATTCCTCCGCGCCGTGGCCGATTGCCGGCTGCAATATCTCGAGCAGCCCTTAAAGCCCCATGACCGCAAGGGATTGGCGCGGCTGCGCGAGTTCGGGACGAGGATCGCGGCTGACGAGAGTCTGTTCGGGCTCGAGGACGCCTTCGAGTTGGCGGCGGAACGAGCGGTGGATGTGTTCATCGTCAAGCTGATCAAGCTGGGCGGGCTGCATCAGGCGCGCAAGGTGGTGGCGCTGGCCGAGGCGGCGGGGATCGCCTGCGTGGCGGTGAGCCCATATGAAACGGCGTTGGGCGTGGCGGCGAACTTGCACTTGACGGCGACATCGACGGCTTTCCCGTTTGCGGCGGAGCTTGGCGTGGGCGTTTCTTCGGTGGCGCTGGAAGGGAGCGACGGGATCGTCGTCGAGGATGGTTTCGCGCTGCTGCCCGAGGGAACGGGCCTGGGCATTGGCCTGCCCGCCGCATTGTTCGATGCCGCGCCACCTCAACGCGGGGCGGTTGCATGATTGACGACGAACAGCTCCTCTCGATCCGGGATCTTCGGACCTATTTCGACGCCGATGGGGAGACGGTGCGGGCCGTCGACGGGCTGAGCCTTGACGTGGGTTATGGGGAAACGGTCGCGATTGTCGGCGAATCCGGTTCGGGCAAGTCGGTGACTAGTCTTTCCATCATGCGCCTGCTCGATCAGGCGAGCCGGATCGCTAGCGGCAGCATCGTTTTCGAAGGCTCGGACCTGCTGGCCAAATCTGCCGACGAGATGCGGGCGATCCGTGGCAACGAGATCTCGATGATCTTTCAGGAGCCGATGACAAGTCTCAATCCGGTCTATACGGTGGGCGAACAGATCGCCGAGGCGGTGCGGCTGCATCAACGGCTTTCTCCCGAAAGGGCGCTGGACAGGGCGGCGGAAATGCTCGACCTGGTGGGGATATCCGAACCGCGCAAGCGGCTGGGGTCATTTCCGCACGAGATGTCGGGCGGCATGCGGCAGCGCGTGATGATCGCCATCGCGCTCTCGTGCAATCCCAAGCTGCTGATCGCCGACGAGCCGACGACGGCGCTGGACGTGACCATCCAGGCGCAGATCCTCGACCTGATGCAGACTCTGCAAAAGCAGGTGGGAATGTCGATCCTGTTCATTACCCACGATCTGGGGGTGGTGGCCGAAATCGCCGACAAGGTGGTGGTGATGTATGCGGGACGTGCGGTGGAAGACGGGCCGGTGGAGGAAATTTTCGCCCACCCGCGCATGCCTTATACCGCCGGGCTGCTGCGCTCCGTGCCACGGGTCGACCGGGCTGCCGAACATCAAGAGCGGCTCTATGCCATCCCCGGCAACATACCGGCGCCGACCAATCTGCCCGAGGGGTGCAGTTTCCATCCGCGGTGCGATTATTGCCAGCCGCGCTGCGTTGCGGCATTGCCGCCGCTGGAAACGGTCAACGCGCAGCATCGGGCCAGATGCGTACGCTGGCGCGAACTCGATTTGCGCCAGGAGGTCCCGGCATGAGCGCCCCTGCCCCGCTTCTAAAAATCGAAGACCTTTCCAAGCTCTATCCGGTCAAGTCGGGGGCGTTCTCGCGCAGCCGGGAGACCGTCAAGGCGGTTCAGGATTTCAGCCTCGATATCGACAAGGGCGAGGTGATCGGGCTGGTGGGGGAATCGGGCTCGGGCAAGACCACGCTTGGCCGATCCATCCTGCGGCTGATCGAGCCGACATCTGGCGCCGTGCGGTTCGATGGCGTGGACATCACCAAGCTCGGGCCGCGCGAGATGCGGGAGTACCGGCGCAGGATGCAGATCATTTTCCAGGACCCGTTCGGAAGCCTCAACCCGCGCTTTACGGCCGAGCAGATCATAGGCGAAGCCATCGACACGCACAGGTTGGCCCGGAACAAGGGCGAGCGGCGGGCGCGGATCGTGGATCTGCTGGAGAAGACGGGACTCAGTTCCAGCCATCTGACGCGTTATCCGCACGAGTTCTCGGGCGGACAGCGCCAGCGCATCGGTATCGCGCGAGCACTGGCGGTGGGACCGCAGTTTATCGTGGCGGACGAGCCGGTTTCAGCGCTGGACGTGTCGGTGCAGGCGCAGGTGCTCAACCTGCTGCAGGATCTAAAGCGCGATCTCGACCTCACCATGTTGATGGTGGCGCACGATCTGGGCGTTGTGGAATACGTGTCGGACCGGGTGGTGGTGATGTATCTGGGGCGGATCATGGAGGTGGCGCCGGCGCGCAAGCTTTACGCCAATCCGATGCATCCCTATACGCGGGCACTGCTTTCAGCGGTGCCGGTGCCTGATCCCACCAAACGCCGGACGCGCACGATCCTGCGAGGGGAAATTCCGAGCCCTATCCACCCGCCGTCCGGGTGCGTATTCCGCACGCGATGTCCGCTGGCTATCGATGAATGCGCCAAGGTCGTCCCGCCGCTCGAGGCGGTGAGCGAGGGGCATTTGAAGGCCTGTATCAGGACTTAGGCTGCTTGGGCTTGCGTCGGGCTGCCGCTGGATTCCGGGAATGAACAAATCCCGGAATGACAGTTGGTTAGTGCAAGATCTTCCGTCCAAATCGATTGGAGGCTGACAGCATGCTGTCAGCCTAATCGCTTCAGTTCGTCTTGACGCCGGGCAGGTCGAAGGTTGCGACCATGTTGGCGAATGCGAGCTTGTCGGTGTCGGAGGCCGAGGTGATCTCGGTTGCCTTGTTCAGCAGATCGCGGAATTCCACGATGGCATCGCTGGCGTTATCGACCGGTAGCGGCTCACCCTCATAGCGGGCAACGAAACGGGCTGCGACGCGGCCGAGCAGTGCGAGAATGGCGGCGTTTTCGGCGTCCTCTCGCGCGAGCTGCTGTGCCTTGCGGTGAAATTCGGCGTAGGTCCGAATGCCGCCGTTCTGCTCGTTTAGCCATCCGTAGAGGTCGTGCACACCAAGTCTCCTATCCTTTGTGCCCGGTGGCCAGTTCTCTGGACACCGGAAACCGGCGTGTATATCAAAAGTGAGACGCTGAGGAAAGGGGACCGGATGCCGAACCAATTCGAGGAAATCGGAAGCCGCTTGCGGGCCTATCGCATGGGCAAAAACCTAAGCGCCGACGATATCGCAGCCCATCTGGGCATATCCCGGGCGGCGGTCTATCGCCTGGAGAAGGGCGAGATCGTCAAGATCCAGATTCTCGAGTCGATTTCCAAATTTTTGGACGTTTCCCTGCCCTCCCTGCTCGGCGTGGGCGTCGAGTATTACAGCAATGCCTTGTCGTTTTTTGAACGAATGCGGCAACTCGAGGAAAAATCGCTGCACCTGTTGGGCAATTTTTCGCCGGTGTCCTCATTGCTGCTGTCCCCTGATTATATGAATTATCTGCGGCTGATGCTGATCGAGGCGATTTCGGGCACGGTGGCCGACCGCGAGGCCGAGATCGCGAGAATCGACAAGATTCTCGATCTGCTCAGAGAACGTCGCGCGAGCGTGATTCGTCGGCGGGTCCCCGTGGTTTCGATCGTGGGCAGCCAGGATATCGAACGCTTCCTGCTGCTCGGCATGGTGGGGCGGTTCGACCTGCCGCCCGAAGTGGTCGCCGAACGGCGGGCGGCGGCCCGCGCCGAGATCGAGCGGCTGTGCGAAACCATGGAGCGCCAGCCGATCGGAACCCAGATCGGCATCGTCGACGGACAACCTCCAAGCCAGACCTTCCAGATCTATGAGCGCGAAGACGATTCAGCGGTGACACTCTCGCCCTACCGGCTGGGGGACCAGCCCAATATCTCCTCCGGGATCGCCATCGTCACATCGGCACCCGAAGCAGTACGGCACTTCAAGGAAACGCTCGACGCACAATGGGCATTGGCGAGAAAAGGCGTGGACGGAGCGGAGATGCTGCGGCGTATTCTTGACCGGACCGGAAGCATTGCCGCCTGACCCGAGCGATTGACAAAATCAGCCGGTTCACGCATTGTCTCAAAAATGAGACAGCACAGTTTTGCCGACGTTCCGCCGGTTGCGGACGCCTTTTCAGCCCAGGTCGCCGACACCGCCGCGCGGGTGGTCGCCAACGACTGGGTGAACGCCGAATACAAGCTTATCGTCCTCGATGCGCCGGGGCTGGCCGCGACGGCTGAGGCCGGGCAGTTTTTCAACATCGAATGCCCGGTGGTGGGCGAGGACAAGCCGTTCTTCCGCCGGCCGATGAGCACCTATGCAGCCGACTCGGTGAGCGGGCGAGTGGCATTTCTCTATAAGGTGGCCGGTGCCGGAACGCGGGGGTTGGCAGCGTTGGAGGCCGGTGAAACGACACGCATTCTCGGCCCCCTTGGGGTCGGCTTCACCTTGCCCGAGGACATCGGGTCCATTGTCGTGCTGGGTCGCGGGGTTGGCTTGGCGACACTCGCGCCTCTGGCGGAAATGGCGCGCGAGCGCGGGGTGGCGGTTACGGCCATCGTCAGCGCACGCGGCCCTGAGCAGGTGCTCTCGGTCGAGCGCTTCCGCAATGCGGGAGCCCAGGTGGAAATCGTGCTCGACAGCGACGGGACGAGCGACATCGCCAATGTGGAAGCCATTTTGCGGCGGCTGCATGCCGAGGGGCGAGCCGATGGGTTCTATACCTGCGGCTCGAACCGGCTGATGCTTTTGATGCAGAATCTGGCGGCTGAACTGGGCATCTATGGCGAGGTGGCCATGGAGCAGCAGATGGCCTGCGGATTGGGCATGTGCTTTTGCTGCGTCCGCAATTTCAATGTCGAAGGCGAGATCGTTTCCAAGCGCGTCTGCTGGGACGGACCGGTGTTTCCGCTGGCGGAGGCGACCTCATGGTAGATCTCGCCGTCGACATGGGCCGTGGGCTGGTGCTGGCCAATCCGGTGATGCCCGCTTCGGGAACCTTCGCCGAGGGGCTGGCCAAGGTGGTCGACCTCAACGGGATCGGCGCACTGGTCACCAAGACGATCACCGCCGAGCTGCGCGGAGGCAATCCGGTGCCGCGCGTTTCCGAAGTCGCCAACGGGATGCTCAATTCGATCGGCATTCCTTCCAAGGGCATCGATCATTTTCTCGATGAGACCCTGCCCTTCTATCGGCAATTCTCCAGCCCGCTGATCGTTTCGATTTCGGCGCCGACGGTGGATGACTTCGCGCGGGCGGCCGAGCGCCTCAATGTCGAGGGCGTTGCGGGTATCGAAGCCAATATTTCGTGCCCCAATATCGAAGAGGACGGTAAGGCGTTCGCCATGCGACCCGGCACGACCGAGCAGGCGGTTTCCGCCATGCGCAAGGTGACCGAATTGCCGCTCTGGGCCAAGCTCACGCCCAACACGGGCGACATTGCCGCCGTGGCGCGCGCGGCCGAGGCGGCCGGGGCGGATGGCCTGGTGGTAGGCAATACGATCCTGGCGATGAGCGTGGACATCGAAACCATGCGGCCGACGCTGGGCAATGTGATGGGGGGCCTGTCAGGCCCGGCGGTCAAGCCGATCATGCTGCGCATGACGTATCAATGCGCGCGGGCTGTGGACATTCCAGTGATCGGCTGTGGCGGGATCGCCAGCGCCAATGATGCCGTGGAATACCTGCTGGCCGGGGCGCGCGCCGTTCAGGTCGGGACGGCGACCTTTATCAAGCCGGGAACCATGGACGAGGTGATCGCCGGGATTGCCGCCTATTGCCGGCGCAAGGGGTTCAACCGCGTGGTCGAGATGATCGGGGCGCTCAACGCCGAGATGATGGCGCCCGACGTGATGGAGGCGGCGCAATGAATGTCGTCTCGCCGGTGCCCGAGATCGCTTGGGCGGGCTTTGACTCCGAACACGCGCTTGCCGAGGCGATTTTCGCCGAGCTGGCGCGCCAGACCGGAGATGGCGTGGGCATCACGCGCGAATGCTATTCCGACCGCGAGGACGCGGCGCTAGCCATTTTCTCCGCAGTGGCGGAGGCGCACGGGCTCCTGATCGACATCGATCCGGCTGGAAACCTCATAGTTCGGACGCCTGAGGATGATGGGTCTCGGCCCGCGCACTATATCGGCTCGCATGCGGATTCGGTGCCGCAGGGCGGCAATTACGATGGCGCGGCTGGAATCGTTGCGGGGCTGATCTGCCTTGTGCGACTGCGTCAGGCGGGACGCGAACTCACAACGCCGGTGCGGGTGATGATGCTGCGCGGCGAGGAAAGCGCCTTTTACGGGCGGGCTAACATCGGGTCGCGGGCGCTGTTTGGCATTCTGGACGGCAAGGATCTCGCTGCCCGCTCGCGCGGCGTGGGGCGGACGCTGGCCGAAGCCATGGAAGCGACGGGCATCGATATCGAGCCGATCCGCGAGGGCAGAACTCTGTTCGATGTGAAAAAGGCCGCGAGTTATCTCGAGCTGCATATCGAACAGGGTCCCGTGATGACCGACCGCGAGTTGCCCGCGGCGGTCGTCTCGGGCATCCGTGGCAATCTACGGCACCGGTGCGTGGTGTGCCGAGGAGAGGCCGGGCATTCGGGCACCATTCCGCGCTGGCTACGCAAGGATGCGGTGTTCGCCTTCGCCGACCTGGTGGGCCGGCTGGACGAGCACTGGCGCGTGCTGCTGGAACGCGGGCTTGATCTGGTGGTGACCACGGGGATCGTGGGCACCGATCCGGACGAGCACGCGATCAGCCGTATTCCGGGCGAGGTCATGTTCTCGTTCGAGGTCCGTAGCCAGAGCCATGATACGCTGGAAGGGTTTTACGAGCTGTTCCGCTCCGAATGCCGAGCCGTCGGGCAGCAGCGGGGCGTGGTGTTCGAATTCGACGATCGGGTCTATACCGAGCCTGCGCGAATGGATACCAAGGTGATCGAGATGCTTTCCAAAGCGGCCAGCGAATGCGGGCTCGACCCGCAGACCCTGCCCTCGGGCGCCGGGCACGACGCGGCGGTATTCGCCAATGCGGGCATTCCCTCGGGGATGGTGTTCGTGCGCAACGCCAACGGCTCGCACAACCCGCATGAAGCCATGGATATCGATGACCTCATCAAAGGCACCGATGTGCTCTATAAGGCCGTGACGTCGTCCAACTGATTCTCGTTTCTTGTCGCGAGGTCGAACCGAAAAAGTTTGCAACTTTTTCTGACCCACTCCGAAAGGCACCCTATGAGATCGATCACCCTGCGCAAGCCCGTGGACTTGCACGTTCATTTCCGCGACGGGGCAGTGCTGCAATCGGTGGTGCCCTATACGGCGCGGCAGTTCGAGCGGGCGATTGTCATGCCCAATCTCGTGCCGCCGGTGACGACGGCGGCGATGGCGGAAGCTTATCGCGAGCGGGTGCTGGCGGCAGTGCCCGAAGGGGTCGATTTCACGCCGATGATGACGTGCTATCTGACCGATGACACCAACCCCGGTGATCTGGTCGCCGGGCACCGGGACGGCATTTTTGCGGCGGCCAAGCTTTATCCAGCGCATGCGACGACCAATTCGGCGCATGGGGTGACTTCGGTAGAAGGCCTCGATCCGGTGTTTGCGGCCATGGCGGAAGCAGGGATGCCGCTGTTGACGCATGGGGAACTGGTGCATCCGGAAGTCGATATCTTTGACCGGGAAGCGCGGTTCATCGACGATATTCTCGCGCCCCTACTCGACCGGCATCCTACGCTCAAGGTGGTGATGGAGCACATCACGACCGAGCAAGGGGCGCAGTTCGTGGCCAGCCGCGGCGATCGGATCGCGGCAACGATCACGCCGCAGCATCTGCTCTATGACCGCAACGTGCTGTTCGAGGGCGGGATCAGGCCGCACTATTACTGCCTGCCCATTCTCAAGCGGCGCACGCATCAGCTCGCCCTGCGCAAGGCGGCAACGAGCGGGTCCGCAAACTATTTCCTGGGCACCGATACCGCGCCGCATCTCAAGCACTTGAAAGAAGCGGCATGTGGGTGCGCCGGGGTGTTTTCGGCGCCGGTAGCGGTCGAGGCGTATCTGAAAGTGTTTGCCGAAGAAGGTGCGCTGGACCAGTTCGAGGCTTTCGCTTCGCTCAACGGGCCGGCCTTCTACGGCTTTGCACCCTCGGAAACCCGCGTCACCTATGAAGAGCGCGCATGGACGGCACCGGAAAGCGTTTCGGTGGAAGATCGGGAAATAGTCCCGTTGTTTGCCGGCGAGCGTGTTGACTGGACTTTAAGCACAGGGTTATAGCGAACCGGTTGCACTCAATTTAACCGCCGTGGCGGCGCTGGACCTTCCGTCTGGCGGCCGCGATTTTGCGCGACCGCACAAAGGACAAGATGAAGGGACCCTCATAGCATGAGCACATTGCGCCTCAGCGACGACAAGAAAGCCATCGCCCGGCAAACCGCCCGGATGATGCTCGAAATCAACGCCATCCATTTCAACGCCGAGCATCCCTTCGTCTTTACGTCCGGCTGGGCCAGCCCAGTTTATGTCGACTGCCGCAAGCTCATCTCCTACCCGCGCCTGCGCTCGAAACTGATGGATCTGGCCGCGCATACCATCGCTACCGAGATTGGGTACGAGTCGATCGACGTGGTGACCGGTGGCGAGACGGCGGGCATTCCCTTCGCAGCCTGGATCGCCGACAATCTGATGCTGCCCATGCAATATGTGCGCAAAAAGGCCAAGGGGTTCGGCCGCAATGCTCAGATCGAGGGTGAAGTGGTGACCGGCGCGCGCACGCTGCTGGTGGAGGACCTTGCAACCGACGGGCGCTCGAAGGTGATGTTCGCCGATGCGCTGCGCACGGCCGGCGCAAAGGTCGATCATTGCTTTGTGGTGTTCTTTTACGACATTTTCCCCAAGAGCCGTGACCTGATGAAGGAGCTGGGGATCGAGCTGCATTACCTTGCCACCTGGTGGGACGTGCTCGATGCAGCCAAGGAATCCGGGCATTTCGACGCCAATACGCTCAATGAGGTGGAGAGCTTCCTCAACGATCCGGCGACGTGGTCGGCGGCGCATGGGGGGATTTCGGAGTTTGCGCCGGCCAGCAAGGGCTGAGCGCTTCAAAGCTTCAAATGAAAAGGGCCGCCCAGTGGGCGGCCCATTTCTTTAGGGCGCCAGGAGGCGCGGGAGGAACATAGAGATATCAGGCAGATAGCTGATGACCAGCAGGGCCAGAAGGTTCACGATGATGAACGGCATGATGCCCGAGATGATCTTGGTGACCGACTCCCCGAGGGTCGAGGAGGCGACAAATATGTCGAGTCCAAAGGGTGGTGTTATCATGCCGATGCATGTGTTGAGGCATACGATGATGCCAAAGTGAATCGGATCGATTCCGAAGCTCTGCGCCACCGGAAAGAGAGCGGGGACCAGGATCAACATCGTCGAGTTGGGATCGATGAACATGCCTGCGACGAGGAACAAGACGTTCACGATCAGCAGGAACACGATCCAGTTGGCATCGATCATCTCGAGGAAATCGATGACCATGGCGGGAAGCTGGGCCAGGGTGATGAAGTAGGCAACGATCGAGCCCATGGCGAGGAGCACGAATATGGTGCCCGTGGTCACCGCGGCGCCGGTCGCGACATTGATCACGTCCTTAAAGCCCATATGGCGGTAGATGACCACTTCGACAAGCAGGGCGTAGGCGACGCTGACGGCTGCGGCCTCGGTGGGGGTGAAGAGGCCAGAATAGATACCGCCCAGCATCACCACCGGCAGACCGATGGCCCAGATGCTGCGGCCGATCACCTTCATGCGTTCGCTCCAGGGCAGCGGAGCATCGCCGGTCAACCCGTTGCGATAGGCGTAGATCAGCACATAGGCACAAAAGACCAGCGAGAGGAAAACACCAACGACAAGGCCGGCGGCAAAGAGCGAGGCCACCGAGGTGCCGGTAAGCCAGGCATAGATGATCAGCGTGATCGAGGGTGGGATCAGCAGCGCAACCTCCGAGGAGGAAACGATGAGGCCCAGGGAGAATTTGTCGGAATAGCCCTGGCGCTTGAGTTCGGGATAAACGATGCCGCCCAACGCGGCCACGGTAGCGGGCGCGGAACCGGAAACCGAGCCGAAAGCTGCGGCGGTCGCGACTGTGGTCAGGCCCATGCCGCCACGGCGATGGCCGAGAAAGGCGCCGACCAGGTTGGTGAGGTGCCGGGCGATGGAGCCCTTGGACATGATCTCGGCGGCGAAGATGAAGAAGGGGATGGCGAGCAGCGTCGAATGATTGATGCCGCCGACGATGCGCTGACCGTAGATGAGGTCGGGCATCGTTGAATAGAAGAATTCCTTGGTGAGAATCCCCGGCAAGCCGAGAACGATGAGCATCTCAAAGCCGAGGAAAAGCAGCGCCATGGCGCCGATAACGATAGCGGCGATCAACATCAGTGCGCGGCTCCAGAGGGTTGCGACCAGCGGTCAAAAAGGCCGAACAGGCTCAAGGCGTAGCGCAGCGCCAGGAGCAGGAAGCCGGCGGGGAGCGCGTAGTAAAGAATGGAGGCGGGAATCCTCAGAGTGGGGCTGAACTGGCCTGTTCGGGCCACGTTCTGAGCCATTTCCAGCCCGACCCAGGCGATATAGAGCGAGAGGACGAGGCCAGTCAGATCGATGACCCGTCCAAGCCAAAGCCGGACCGTGGGGCTCATGCGCTCGAGGAAGCTGGTCATGGCGATCTGCCGGCCTTCCTGTAGCGCGAGGCCAAGCGAGAGGAACACCAGCCAGACCATCATGTAGCGAGCGCCCTCATCGACCCAGGCGACGTTGCGCGAATAGGCGGGCACGATTTCGCGCACCAGAACGCCACCGACGGTGATGATCACCATGGTCAGCATCAACAAGGCGAGCGCTATGCGCTCGAACGAAGCAAGGGCGCCCAGCGCTCTTGCAACTGCATCTTTCGGGTTCATCTGATTGGCACCCCTATTTAACAAGAAGAGGCGCCAAGCTGTATCCAACTCGGCGCCCGTTCGAAACTTGCGGGGCGCTTGTTTCAGCGCATCCGCATTGGCAACAGGCGATTACTCGCCGACGACGGCAGCGTATTCGGCTTCGTAGGTATCGACGATCCCCTGACCGGCATCACCAGCACCGGCAAGATAGGCGTCACGGGCCGGGCCGTACATGGTTTCGCGGAACGCGGCGCGCTGGGCGTCGTCGAGCTCGTAAATGGTGATGTCGCTCTCGCGGATGGCTGCGAGGGCAGTTTCCTGCGCGGCTTCCTTGAGGGCTTCCACTTCCGGACGGACTTCTTCGAAAGCTTCGACGATCACGGTCTGGTACTCGGCAGGAAGCGAATCCCACCAGCCCTGGTTGAACATCACGATGTCTTCATTGGCGCCGTGCTCGGAGATCAGGAGGTAATCCTGTACTTCCTGATACTTCATGGTGGCGATGGTATCGAGGGCGTTTTCCTGCCCGTCGACCACACCGGTCTGGAGGGCGGTATAGAGCTCGCCGAAAGGCAGCGCGATGGCAGAAGCGCCAACGGCATTGAACTGCTCGATCAGCACCTGGGAATCCATGACGCGGAAGCTCTGGCCGGCAAAGTTCTCGAGCGCGGCGATGTCCTCGTTCGAGGTGATTGACTTGCGCCCGTTCGGCCAGATGGCAATGGCCTTGAGACCTAGCGGCGCGAAGCTATCGAGGACAGCCTGGCCAAAAGGTCCGGTGCGCAACGCGTTGGCCTGCTCGCGATCGGCAGGATAGAGGAAGGGCACGTCGAGGATCGAAACGGCGGGGTTGAAGCCGGCGAGGAAGGCGGCAGGCGACACGGTGCCTTCCAAGAGGCCAAGCTGGGTGCCTTCGTTCATTTCGCGGGCCTGGCCGAGCTGGCCGGCCGGGAAAAGCTGGAACTCGACGGCGCCATCGGTGCGCTCGGAGACGAGCTCGGCAACCATTTCGAGGCCTTGGTGGCGCGGCTGCTGATCGGATTCAAGGTGACCGATGCGGGCGACGAATTCCTGGGCAGAGGCGGGAAGTGCCCCGGCGAGCACTGCACAGATTGCTGCCGAAGCAAGCAGGACACGGCGATTCATGATGTTCCCCTTTTGAACGCCAGAGTGATGGTGAAGCTACAAGACACTTGCGTCACAATCGCTGTCAAGATCAATTCTCAAAAAGTAGACAAGCTTGCATAATGTGCGCAAAGCTTGTGCAACGCGCCGAAAAATGTCGCTCCGACACCTTAAGTCCTCTTACCTGCGACCGTTTCATCAACATCTCCAAAAATTTAGACAGTATCCTGAGCCGCCTTCATGTCGAGTTCGACCGACATGGTAGCTAGCACGACTGCCGCTTCTGAAGGCAACAGAGCAGTGACTGCGGCACCTTTGTCGAAGCCGGGCAATAGGGAGATGATGACCAAACCTTGAGGCTCCAGCACCTCCCTGCCCTGTCGCTCGACGGTCGGCAATGCGGACGTTGCGGCATCAGACAAGCCGACATGACAGCCGGAGACACCTTCGACAGTCATGATCTTGTCGAAAAGCGATCCGTCAGTTACCGGGCCGTGCAGCCGGCAGACGATGACCTCCCTGCCCGGCAGTTCTCCCAAACTGGCAACGAAATCGCCGACGCAACGGGAATTATCGCGAAACGTATTCATGACACGCCGTGTCCATGGCGTGGGAGCGTTGAGGCGATCAAGGTAAGGCGATGAGCGCGCTATCTCGGGCCCGCTCAATGTGTAGAGCGTGAAATAGCGCGGCCGTGCCTGCGCGCTACCCCAGCGCGTGCCCCGCAAAAAGCCGGGGATGGCCAGCCGTTCGGGCATGTGCTCGTGAGCGTGCCAGTCCTTGAAATCTTCTTCCGTGCCCCGCGACACATCGTTCCATATCGCTACGAAGCCACAGCCGCTAAGCGTGTTCATCCGCATTTCACCTCGGTTGCCTGCGCATCTGCGCGTCGGGAGATTGCCTATTTTAACGCCAATCGCAAGACGATGCCGGCACGTTGGGCAAAAATTTGCAGCCACTCTTGACGCCGGCGATTTCCTGCTGTCTCACTAATTAGACAAAACGGCCACCGGTCTTAAAATTGATACGCACTTGGGAGTGCCTGCGTTGAAACTGCTTCAAGCCACCGACGTCGCCAAGACCTTTCAGTCGCGTGGCGGTCAATCCGTCCAAGCCCTCGCCCCCACGACCTTCGAAATCGAGGAAGGCGAGTTTCTGAGCCTTATCGGCCCATCGGGCTGCGGCAAGTCCACCCTGCTGCGTATTCTCGCCGGATTGATCACGCCGAGCGCGGGAACACTGGAATGGCAATCAGGCGCACCCGCCAAGGGATCGGATATCGGTTTCGTGTTCCAGGAAGCCGTGCTGCTGCCCTGGCTCAACATTCTGGACAATGTCCGCTTCCCGCTCGACACCTTCGGCGAGCCGCGCAAGGAAAGTGACGAGAAGGCGCGGCAGATGCTCGAACTTGTCGGACTCAAGGATTTCGCCAAGGCCCTGCCCAAAGAGCTCTCGGGCGGCATGCGCCAGCGCGCCGCGATCGCTCGGGCGCTGGTCTATCGGCCCAAGATCGTGCTGATGGATGAGCCCTTCGGCGCGCTGGACCTTCTCACCCGTGACCGGATGAACGATGAATTGCTGCGCATCCGCCGGGAAGTGGGCGCGACGATCGTGTTCGTGACGCACTCGATCGAAGAAGCCGCGTACCTTTCGGATCGCGTGGCGGTGATGTCGGCGCGGCCGGGGCGGGTGCGGACGATCCATACGGTCGACCTGCCCAAGCCGCGCAGCGAAGCGACCAAGGATTTGCCCGGCTTCCACAACTGGCTTTCGGTGCTGCGCAAGGAGCTGAAATGACCCAGTCTCCGCTTGTCCGCATCGCCTCCTTCATCATCACCCCGATCGTTCTGATTGCGGCGTGGTGGGGCTATGTCACCGCGTTCGACGTGCCGCGTTTCGTTTTGCCCGGCCCCGATGCCGTGTGGGACGAACTGGTGCGACTGTTCACGACCGGCGAGATCTGGCCGCATCTGGGCCATACGCTGGGGGTGATCGTCGCCGGATTTGCGCTCGGTTCGCTGGGCGGCTTCGCCGTTGGGTTCGTGCTCGCCAAATGGCCGCGCGTCGAACGTGTCGTGGCGCCGTATCTGCTGTTCTTCCAGACGGCGCCCAAGATCGCGCTGGCGCCGCTGTTCATCCTGTGGTTCGGGCTGGGGCTGACCTCGAAGATCGTCCTCACCGTATCGCTGGTGTTCTTCCCGGTGATGATCGGCACGATCCTGGGGCTGCGCTCGCTCTCGCCCAACCTGCATCAGCTTTGCGAAATCCTGCGGCTCAACCGGTGGCAGAAGCTCAGGCGGGTGGAAATGCCGGCGGCTGTGCCGGAGATTTTCGCAGGCCTCAAGATCGGCGCCATCCAGGCGACGATCGGGGCGATCCTGGCCGAATGGCTCTCGGGCGGCATGGGGCTCGGCTATCTCATGGTGTTCGCCGGCACGACGTATAAATCGTCGCTGCTGTTTGCGATGGTTCTGGTCACCTCGCTGCTGGGCATCCTGGTTTATCAGGTGCTGGCGCAGGCTGAAAAATGGTTGCTGTCATGGCGATGATCGACCGTTCGGCAACCTGGCCCTGGAAGGGCGACAGCCCTGTGCACCTGCCCCGGCCCGAGATCGTGCCGACCGACTTCCTTTTGCCGGGCGATCCGGCGCGGGTGGATATGGCGGCGAGCGTGCTCTCCGATTTCGAGATCGTGGGGCAGAACCGCGAATTCCGCATGGGCGTGGGATATTTCGGCGGCCACCGGATTGGCATCTGCTCGACCGGGATTGGCGGCGCCTCCACCGAGATCGCCATGGTGGAATTGGCGGCACTCGGGGTGAAGCGGATCGTGCGCATCGGCGGCATGGGGGCGCTTTCGGACGATCTAGCGCTTGGCGATTTCGTGGTGGTGGAGAAAACCCCGGCCAACAGCGCCTGTGCCCGCCCCTACTCGCCCGCGGGTGAGCCCGTTCATGCGGCGGCGGCGATCGTTTCGGCGCTCGACGGAAAGCGCTCCAGCATGGGACTGGCTGGACGCACCGGGTCGGTGGTGACTGCCGATGGATATTACCGCGCCCAGGGCCGCCCGGATCACCGCGACGGCAACGCCAATCCTGATCTTGTCGATGCGCTTGCCGCGCTCGGCGTCGACGGGATCGAAATGGAAGCGGAAATCGTCCTCGCTGTCGGCGCGGCTCTCGGGGTCGAAGCCGGTGCAATCCTGGCCGTCCATGCTCACCGGCGCAGCGACGGGTGGCTGGAAGACTACGAACAGACCCAGCGCAACCTCATCGCCATTGCGGCCGGTGCGCTCGCGGACCTCGCCTCTTCATCGCCTGCTTAACCCTGAAAGGATGCCTACAATGAAGCGACTTACTCTGCTTGCGACAGCTTCGGTTCTGGCCCTCGGCCTTGCCGCTCCCGCCTCGGCCCAGGACCTGGCCCCGGTGACCATCCAGATCGACGGCGCCGCCGTGCCGTACTACCTGCCGCTGTTCGTGGCGGACCATTACGGCTATTTCGCCGAAGAAGGCCTGGACGTCGATTTCCTCTATGCCAACGCCGCCGACATACTGACCAACGTTGCCGTGGGCAACGTGCAGTTCGGCTTCCCCAATGGTGACGCGGTGATCGCCGCGCGTGCCAACGACCTGCCCGTCAAGATTATCCACACCACATATCAGAACGGCATCGGCGCGGTGCTGTTCAAGACCGAATCCGGGATCGAAACGCCGGCTGACCTCGCCGGAAAGACGGTGGCGGTGACGAGCTATGGCAGCCCCAATTACATCCAGCTCCAGGTGATGATGGCCCAGGAAGGGTTGTCCATCAACGACGTCAATGTCGAGATCGTGGGCACGGGCGCCATCGTGGAAGCGCTTTCGTCCGACCAGGTGGACGCCATCGTGTTCTCGATGCTGCGCTACTACAACCTGCAGGCCGATGGCATCGATGTGGGCATGATCCGCTCGGACGACTACCTGCCCTCCAAGGGCAATGTGCTGGTGACCTCGGAATCCTTCCTCGAGAACAGCAGCGCCGAAGTGGCCGGCTTCATCGCCGCGCTCAACAAGGGCATCGAGCACATCGTCGAGGGCGACGTTCGGACCGAAGTGGACATGGCGGTCGCCGAGTACACCCCGACCTTTGCCGGGCAGGAAGAGATCGTGACCGAGATCATCTCCGAAGTCTTCGTGGAAACGCTCTGGCAGAGTGAGGACACCGAAGCTCATGAGCTGGGCTATGGCAACCTCGAGAGCTGGCAAACGACGATCGATACCGCCGTCGAATATGAAGTGATCCCGGAAGGTTTCGAGGCCGGCGACCTCGTCGTCGAATCCCCTTCCTCGATCCAGTAATCCGCGCGGCCCGGCGGTTCGCTGCCGGGCCAACATATCTTTTTTCGGTCGTGCTTCCGAACCGCAAAACCGGTTGCACTCCGTAATTCGGAGCCCCGCCCATGGTCAGAACCATCGTCTCGCTCGCCGTATTCCTGGCGCTTTGGCAGATCCTCTTGATCGTGTTCAACGTGCCGGCCTATCTCGTGCCCGGACCATGGGCGCTGGTGCAGGAGGCATGGTTCCTGACCACCGAGGCGGGGCTGTTCAGCCATATTCCGATCACGCTGGCGGAAATCGTCATCGGGCTGGTGATCGGCGGGGTCATCGGGGTGTTGGCGGCGCTGCTGTTCCAGCGGTTCCCGGTGGTCGAGATGCTGCTTAACCCGATCATCGTGTTTTTGCAGACGGCGCCCAAGATCGCCATTGCGCCGTTGCTGCTGCTGTGGCTGGGGCTCGATATGACGCCCAAGATCGTGCTGGTGGCGATCGTCACCTTCTTTCCCATTCTTTCCAACATGCTCTCCTCGCTGCGGGCGATGCCTTCGCAGATGGAGGAGCTGGCGCGGATTTTGAGGCTCAATCCGATCCAGCGGGTGTGGCGGCTGGAATTGCCGATGTCGCTGCCCATGCTGTTTTCTGGCGCAAAGGTGGCGGTGACGCTGGCGGTGACGGCGGCGGTGATCGGCGAGCTGATGGGCGCGCGGGCCGGGCTCGGTTATCTCCTGGCGCTCGGCCAGGAGACGTCGGATGTCGAGCTGGTGCTGGTCACCGTGTTCGTGCTCTCGTTTATCGGGTACGGGCTGTATCTGCTGGTGCTCGCCGCCGAGAAGCGGCTGTTGCGCTGGCATGACAGCACGGCGGACCTGCAGGTCGAGAAGGCCTAGCGGCGTATCGCGGGGGTCTCGATTTCGAGGCCCTCGGCGCGGGCTTTGAGGAAAAGCTCGAGATCGACATAGCTTTGCGAGCCGGCTTCGAACGGTTCGGCACGGACGGCCTCGTTGCACCAGGCGAACATGCGGTGGGTCGAGGCCGGGCTGTTCCAGAGCAGGCGGTAGATGGGGAAGCCGTTGATCTGGCCCTGGCTGATGGGTTCACCGCGCAATCTGTTGCCGACATTTTCCACGTGGCAGTTCTGGCAGGACATGTTGAGCTGGCCAATGCGCTGGCTGAATTGGGCCGCGCCGCGCTCGTAGCTTTCGCGGGCGGGTCCGTCGATGTCCACATCGATGGGCATGCCGTCGGACTGGGCGGTGACGTAAAGGGTGAGCGCGAGGAGCGCGTCGGATTCGTAGGGGAGTGGATCGAGCCCCTGGCGCTCGGAGCGGCACTGGTTGATCTGCTGTTCGAGATTGATGACGTGGCCGAGTTCGGGATCGAAGGCGGGATAGCGGGCGGCGACGCCGGCCATGGAGACCGCTGCATCGTCATGGCAGGACGCGCAGGATTGCTGGCTTTGTGGGCCGGCTTCTGTCCAGAGTTGCGCCCCCTGATCGAGCCAGAGGATGCCCGGGTTCGAGAATTCGTCATCCTGAAGCGCCTGCAGTTCCGGGCCCAAAAAGGTGTAGCCGGAGCGGGGTTCCTGCTCGAGCTGCAGTTCCTGGGCGAACCAGGCGGAGCTGAACACCGCGAGGATTCCAACCAGCGGGACGAGAGCGGTTTTCATTGTGCTTCGTCCGTCAGGGTTTGCAGGAAGGCGATGAGGTCTTCGATCTGCTGGGCGGTGAGAATGGGCTCGCCGGCGTATCCATCGGCGACGCGCTCCAAGCCTTGGGTGCGATGATAGGGCGGCATGACGGTCGCGGGATTGATGCGGCTGGAATCGACGATCCGCAAGCGCAGCTCGCCCTCGCTAAGACGGCTGCCGACGCCGGCGAGGGATGGGCCCACCGAGCCGAAGGCACCGGCGGGGACATCGGGCAGCGGAATGTGATGGCAGATGATGCAATTGCCGAGATCGGTGTTGGCGGCGACGGTCATGCCGCGCCTTATGTCGCCTGGCTCATCGGTGAGAGGTTCGGGAATGGCGTTGCCCGACTGGGCAAGCGCACCGGCAAGGACGATGCCGGAAGCAGCCATTGCGATCGCGACGATGGATATGGATCGCACGCCATCCTCCTGAGCGGGAGCGGCGAGGAACGCCGCTCCCCAATGGCGATCAGGACCAGGTGAGGTCCGCCGTGCGGAACGGCAGGCTGCGGATGCGCTTGCCGATGGCCGCATAGATGGCGTTGCCGATGGCCGGACCGACCGGGCCGACGGGCGGCTCGCCAATCTCGTTGATGCGTTCGTGACCCGAAGTGCCGTCGAGATGGACGCGGATATTGGTGGGCACGTCCGCCATGCGGAGCATCGGGTAGCGATGGAAATTATCGCTCACGATGGCGCCGTTCTCGATCTCGAGTTCCTCGTTCATCGACATGTTGAGCCCGAAAATGGTGCCGCCCTGGATCTGGGCGAGAACGGCATCGGGATTGACGATGGTGCCGACGTCGCAGGTGGCATCGATCTGCAGGATCTTGAGCTGCCCTTCCGGGCTCACCTCAACACGGGCCACCGCTGCCGCGGTGGTGCCGAAGAACGGCCGGCCGCCGCCGCCCCAGTTGCAGACCGCGATGCCCATGCCCTGCCCGCGCGGCAGCGACTCGCCCCATCCGGCCCGTTCGGCCACGGTTTCGAGCGCCTTAACCCAGCCCTTGTCTTCCCAGGGCTCCATGAGCTTGATCCGATATTCGAGCGGATCGACGCCAGCTTCATGGGCCAATTCGTCAATGAAGGATTCCATGATGAAGGAATTGACGTTGTAGCTGGGGCCCCGGTAGGGGCCAGTCATGAAGTTGAGCGGCAGGATGTGCTCTTCGACCTGGAGGGCCGGGATGCCCTTGCCCGCCACATAAGCGGTGTCGGACAAAACGTTTGGACCCTGGCCACGGCCGGCGTGACGCACGAGGAATGCGGTGGGATAACCATCCTCGCCCAGGCTGGCCTTGAGCTTGGCGCCGATCATGGCACGGAAGCGGCCCTGGCGCATGGATTCCTCACGCGACCAGATGACATGAACCGGCACGCCCGGATGCTTCTTGGCAACGGCGACCACCATGCGGGTATCATCGCCGAAGACGCGCCGGCCGAAGCCGCCGCCGACGAAGGTCTGGTGGACATAGACGTTTTCCGGCGCGATCCCGGATTCCTCGGCAGCGACCATGTGGCTCTGCTGAGTGTGCTGGGTGGGCATCCAGACATCGACCCGTTCATCGGTGACGAGCGCGGTGCCGTTGAGGGGTTCCATGTTCACGTGGTCGGCATAGCCTGTGAAGTAATCGGCTTCCACGACGCGATCGGCATTGGCGATCACCTCGGCGGCATCGCCTTCCGAAACGGTGATCTCACCCTCGTTTTGAACCGCGTCCATGACCGTCTGGCGGATATGGGCGTTGTCGGTCCACTGCACGCCATCGCCCAGATCCCATTCGACCGGGAGGGCTTCAAGCGCGGTCTTGGCCTGCCAATAGTGCTCGGCGATGACCGCGACGGCAGCCTGGGGTGCCGCGGCGCCGATGGGGAATGGCGGGGGAACCGGAAGCGGTTCACGCGGCTCGTCGGGATCGACGACCACGACATCGAGCACGCCGGGCATGCTCATGACCGCCTCGCGATCAACATTCAACAGCCGGCCGCCCTGCACCGGCACCTGGCGGAGTGCGGCATAGACCTTGCCGGGGAGCTGAACGTCGATACCGAATACCGCCTTGCCGTTGACCAGCATCGGGTTCTGCAGCTTGGGGCGGGAAACCTTACCCAGCGTGGTCCATTCCGAACGCGGCTTGAGCGTGACTTCCCCGTCGAGTTCGACGGTTGCCGCAGCTTCGGCGACCTCGCCATAGGTGAGCGTATCGCCGGTTGCGGTATTGGTGAGGATGCTGTTTTCGGCAGTCACCTCGCTGACCGGGACACCCCACTGATCGGCGGCGGCCTTTTTAAGGCGTTCGCGGGCCGTGGCGCCGACCATCAAAGCGGTTTCGAGACGTTCCGGGCCCGTGGAGCGTCCGCTGAAATAGGCCAGCGGGCCGCCGACGTTGCCGTAGACATTGTCCTCGCGATAGTTGCGGTTGGTATCGGCGAATTCGGCCCGGACCATGGACCAGTCGGCCTGAAGCTCCTCATTGAGGTTCATGGCGATCTGAGTCATCACGCCATTGCCGATATCGGGCGGGGTCACGCGGACGACGATCTCGCCGTTGGACAGGATGGACAGCCAGGGGCTGAATTCCTCGCCAAGGACCTCACCGGCCCACGGTTCGGGGTTGTGAGTCGCGGCGGCCATTGCCGGGCGCGAGATGCCGATGGCCATGCCGCCGGCGAAGGCCATCGCGCCGATGACGAAGCCGCGGCGTGTAATCGTCAATTCATTCATTTCATCCTCCCTCAGGCGCTCTGCGCCTCGGCTGCCGCATGAATGGCTTCGCGTACCCTGAGGTAGGTGCCGCAGCGGCAGATGTTGCTCACGCGGGCGTCGATGTCCGCGTCGGTCGGATTGGGATTTTCCTGCAGCAACGCCGCCGCAGCCATCAGCATTCCCGATTGGCAGTAGCCGCATTGCGGCACGGCCTTTTCGAGCCAGGCGACCTGGAGGGGGTGGGAGTTGTCATCCGAAAGCCCTTCGATGGTCGTCACTTGCGCCTCGCCCACCGATTGGACGGGGAACGAGCAAGAGCGGGTGGCGCGACCATCCACCATGACGGTACAGGCACCACATTGGGCAATGCCGCAGCCGAATTTGGTGCCGGTCATTCCGAGATAGTCACGGATGACCCAAAGCAGCGGTGTCGTGCCGTCGACGTCGACGGTTTTCGACTCGCCATTGATCGTGAGGTTAAATTCAGCCATGCCCCTCCTCCTCGAGCGGGTGTAGTCAAGAAACAGCGTCCATAACGCGCCCGTTCCTGATCCCCGGACGGCAAAATGGACAATGATCGCCAAAGTTGATTACCAGCTCACGATGGCACCTCAGATTCCCCTCGTCAATTATTTTGGAGCGGCCCTTTATCTTTCCGGCGGGGCTCGGCTAGTCTCTGGGCGAGTGAGGAGTGAGACCATGCGCATGAGACTGGCGGCGCTTGCCATTTTGGCTTGCGCGGCACCGGTGGGCGGATTTGCCCAGGCCTTTTGCCCGGCAGCGATCAACGCCCAAGCGTGTTCAAGCTGTCACGGCGATGACGAACAATCGAGCATTCCAAATTTGGCTGGCATGGAGCGCGAGAGCTTCATCGCCGCCATGGAAGCGTTCAAGAGCGGTGAGCGGGAAAGCACGATCATGGGGCGGCTGGCGCCGGCCTATTCGACCGAGGACATCGAGGCGCTTGCGGACTATTTCGCGGCGGGTGGGCAGTGCCAGTGATCACGATTTCACGCCGGAAGGCAATCAAGCTCGCCACCGCTGCCCTCGTTTCGGCGCCGGCGATTCTGCGGGCGCAGGAACAGGCGCGCGTAGTGATCGTGGGCGGAGGGTTCGGGGGCGCGAGCCTGGCGCGTACGCTTCGCGCCATCGCGCCCGAGATTTCGGTGACGCTGATCGAAAGGCAACCTCGCTTTACCACCTGTCCATTCTCCAATGCGGTGCTCGGTGGACTGCGGGATCTCGACAGCATCAGCTTCGGGTATGACGCGCTGGTCGCCGAAGGCGTGGAGCTGATTGCCGGCGAGGCGATCGAGATCGATCCCGATGCGCGGAGTGTCCGGCTCGCCGACGGAGAAAGCGTCAGCTATGACCGGCTGGTGCTTTCGCCGGGCGTGCAAATGATCTGGGATGCGATCGAAGGATATGACGCGGCGGCGGCCGAGATCATGCCGCATGCCTGGGAGGCCGGGCCGCAGACGCAGCTATTGGCCGACCAATTGCGGGCCATGGAAGACGGAGGCGTGGTGCTGATCGCCTCGCCGCCCAACCCGTTCCGCTGCCCGCCCGGACCGTACGAACGCGCTTCGCTGATCGCCCATTACCTCAGCACCAACAAGCCGCGCTCGAAGATCCTGATTGTCGATGCCAAGGACAGCTTTTCCAAGCAGCCCCTGTTCGAGGAGGCGTGGGCCGAGCTTTATCCGGGCATGATCGAGTGGATACCGGCGGCGATGACGGGGCGGATCGGGAGCGTCGATCCGCAGGCGATGAGCCTTTCGACCGATTTCGATACGTTCACCGCCGATGTGGCCAATATCATCCCGCCGCAAAGGGCCGGAGCGATTGCCCTGGCGCTGGGGCTCGATGAAGGGCGCGGCTATTGCACGGTGGATCCGCTGACGTTCGAATCCGCCGTGGTGCCGGGCATCCATATCCTGGGTGATGCGGCCATCATGGGCGCGATGCCCAAATCGGGGTTCAGCGCCAACAGCCAGGCCAAGGCCTGCGCCCATGCGCTCGTGGCGCTGATCCGGGGTGAAGAGGTTGCCGACCCGGTACTGCTCAACACCTGCTATTCGCTGGTGGCACCCGAATACGGGATATCGGTTTCGGGCGCTTATCGCGGGCTTGCGGAAATCGAAGGCACGGGCGGGGCGAGCCCGGTCGGGGCGGAGACCGGGGTTCGCCAGCAGGAGGCACGGGACGCCATGAGCTGGTATGCAAACATAACCAGGGAAATGTTCGGGGCACGAGGCGTTTGACAGGAAAACGAGGTCCGATCATGAGCCCGTTCACGCGACGGCATTTTCTGGCGACCGGTGGCGCCCTTGCACTCACGGCGACGACGCCGGGGCTTGGCTTAGCCGCTATCGCGCCGCTCGACGCCGACGGGATTGCCGAACTGATTGCCGAGCGGCTGGGGGATGTATCGCCCGTTTCCGGGGCGCTAACCCTGGACCTTCCCGCTTTGGCCGAGAGCGGCAATTCGGTGCCGATGAGCGTGAGCGTGGATCAGGGCCAACTCGATGGCGATCGGGTGCGGCGCATTCTCGTCATTGCAACGCGCAATCCACGGCCCATGGTGCTCGACGCCCATTTCGGCCCGCGCTCGGCCCTGCCCCAGCTCACTACGAATGTGAGGCTGGCCGAGACGCAGACGATCCGCGCGCTGGCGCAGCTCGAGTCCGGGACAGTGTGGGAGGCCCAAAGCGATATCGAGGTGACGATCGGCGCCTGTCAGATTCTCGATTTCAGGTATTGAGGCCCGGCCATGGCAACGACCCGCATCAATGTCCCCTCACCTGTTGCGCGCGGCGAGATGGTCGAGATCAAGACCATCATCATGCATCCCATGGAGAGCGGCTTCCGCTACGATTCCATGGGCACGCGCTATCCCAAGCGGATCATCCACACTTTCGAGTGCTTCTATAATGGGGAAGAAGTGATCACCATCGACCTCAACACCGGCGTGGCCTCCAATCCGCTGATCACCTTTTTTACCGAGGCAACCGAATCCGGAACACTGACCTTTCGTTGGCATGACGACGACGGCAGCGTCTATGAGGAGACGGCCGAAATCGAGGTGACGGACGCTTAGCGTTTGGCGCGGCCGAAATCGTCGATAGTGTCGAAATCGGAGAGGCTTGCTGCATCCACTTCAACTGTCGCTGCACCTTTTAGGAGCGCGCGTGCGCCCGTATCGCCGGACGTGGCGAGGAGATCAGGGAAGGCTGCCGCGCTGAAGATGGCAGGTGGTGTTATCCAGCTCTCGGAAGCGGCGGCGCGCGACGCGATGGCTTTGGGCCGACCGGTTTCGAGCCATCTGGCGCGGAGACGCTGGAGATGGCTGAGCGGCACGAAGGGCATGTCGGCGAGGCAGATGATGAGGGCATCCAGGCCGGTATCATGTGCGTGGCTGGCGGCGAGCTTGAGGGAGCCGGAGAGACCTTCCTCGGGGCGAGGATTTTCGATGATCCCAAATCCGTGGGCAGTGAAGACCGTGCTGGCGGCACTGCCGGGGGCGCAGACCGCCAGCCTGGACGCCGCAGCAAACGCGGCCGTGGTTTGCGCGATGTGATCGCATAAAGGGCGGCCATCCAGGGGGGCCATCAGCTTGTCCTGGGGGCCAAATCGCCGCGACAAGCCGGCGGCAAGGATGGCCAACCCGATCCTGGGGGGCATCAGAGGGCGGGCCGGAGGGCGCGCTCCTGCGCGATTTCCGCGAGGATGGAAATGGCGAGCGTGCCCGGATCGCGGGCCGGCGAGATGAGCCCTACGGGGCCTTTGATCCTCTCCAACTCAGCTTCCGCGACGCCGTGAGCCAGGAGCTTTTCGCGGCGCTGGCGATGGGTCTTGGGACTGCCGAGGGCACCGATATAGAAGCCGTCGGCGGCCAGCGCCTTTTGCAGCACGCGGAGCTCCCAATCGTGATCGTGGAAGAGAAGGACGGTTGCGGTCCAAGGATCGATGGGGGGCAACCAGTTCTGCTCGGGGCTGGTAAGGGCCGTCATGGGGACGCCCAACGGCGCCAGCGCGGCCAGGCTCTCGGGCGCGGGGCTGGCGACGTGAAGATCGAGACCGGCGGCGTGGGCCGTGCGGGCCGTCGCTTCGAGCTCCTGGCCGCGACCGATCAGCAGGGCGCGGGTTTTTGGGGCAAACCGGCGCCGGAATGCGCCTTCGTGCCAGCCTGTCATCGCGTTAGGATCAGCGGCGATATCGGTGCGGCCGCCATTGGGATGCTGGACCAATGCGAACGGGCGGCGTTCCGCAATGAGGGTGAGCGCGCGCTGGAGAATTGCCGGGTCCGGCGCGGTGTGGACGAGCACATCGACCCCACCGCCGCAGGGGAACTGGATATCGATGGCCTTGGCGCCACGGCCAAATCTGAGGATCGCGTCCCTGCCGGCGGCGATCACCGCCATGACCTCGGCCGCGATGGCGGGTTCAACACAGCCGCCGGAAATCTGACCTTCAAACCGGCCATCGGCCAGCACAGCCATTTGCGTGCCCACGGGACGCGGGGCGCCGCCATCGATGCCCACGATGGTGACCAGAGCGCCAGCCATGCCAGTGCGGGCGTGATCGAGCAGCCAGGCGAGTGGCGCTTCCTCCAGATCGGCCAGGCCCATGCGAAGCGGGGTCAGTGGCAATTCTACCGATGCGGTCACAGATTCCTCCAGTGCTCGCTCGATTAGTAGGTTTATGGCGCCGTTCGTCAAGGCTGGCGCCCTGCCCTATTAGGTCCGTTCCGCCTGGAACGCGGTATCGGTGATCTTCTCGGAAACGTCCCAAAGGCGGGCGGCGACGGACCGGTCGGTGGCTTGCTGGGGAACTCGGGACGGTGCGGGGTAGCCGCGCGTCTCGCCTATGCCGTTGGGACCGTAATAAGCACCGCCTTCGGCATCGGGAGCCGTGGCGGCATAGAGCGTGGGCAGCGCTCCCTGGGCGGGCGGCTGGAACAGGAACCAGAGAAGGGAGCGCGTAAGGCCCGTCAAACTCCAGCGTCCGGGCGCGTTGTAGAGGAGTTCGGTGCGCGAGATGCCGGGGTGGGCGGCAACGCTGGTGATACCCCATTGGCCCGCATCGCTGCGCCGCTGGAGTTCGAATGCGAACATCAGGCAGGCGAGTTTGGATTGGCTGTAGGCGCGCATCGGATTGTAGCCCTTGGCGCTCTGCAGATCGTCGAAATCAATCTGACCCTGACGGGCGGCGACGCTCGAAAGCGTGACCACGCGAGGCGCGCTGCCCTTGCGCAGCAGCGGCAGCAGGCGCGCCGTGAGCGCGAAGTGGCCGAGATAGTTGGTGCCGAGCTGCAGTTCGAACCGGTCGGATGTTTCCTGCCTGGTGGGCGGCACCATCACGCCGGCATTGTTGATCAGCAGATCCAGACTGTCGCGCTGCCGGGACAATCTTGCTGCGAAATCTTGCACTGATTTGAGGCTGGCCAGGTCGAGCTGCTCGAATCTCACATTGGCCGAAGGCACCTGAGCGCGAATTTGCTCGACCGCCTGAGCTCCCTTCTGCGGATTGCGCCCGGCGATGATAACCTCACCTCCGGCACGCGCCAATGCCAGCGCATCCTCAAAGCCCAGGCCGCCCGTCCCCGTTACAACCGCCGTGCGCCCCGTCTGAGAGGGAATATCCGATCCTGTCCACCTTGCCATCAACGCTGTCCTTTCCGAACGTCCGGTTGGTGCAACGAACCATATGGCAGGATTGCAGGACATGCCGGAACTCGCAGAAAACTTGCCTGATCCTACAATTCTGTTCGCAAGCTCATCCCGCCTACCTGGGTTTTCCGGCCTGTTTTTGCTCGATCCGCGAAGAGTGGCGGCGATATCTCGGCCTGTCGCTTTTTCCCTGCGCCACCACTATGGTTCAGGTCTTTACGCGGAATTGCAGCCCAGGCACCCCATGACCATCACTCTTGAAATTTGCGTCGATGATGTTGGGGGGCTCGATCGGGCCATTGCGGGGGGAGCCGATCGGATCGAATTGTGTTCGGCGCTGGCCGTCGGTGGCCTCACGCCCTCCGCAGGGCTCATGGCGGCTGCGGCGCAACGCGCCGTCCCAGCCTACGTCATGATCCGCCCGCGCGCCGGCAGCTTCGTCTTTTCTCCTGCCGAGGTCGACCAGATGCTCGTGGAGATCGACTACGCGCGATCCGCCGGGCTTGCGGGAGTGGTTTTGGGGGCGAGCGACACCGATGGGCGCCTTGACGCCCTGGTGCTCGAAAGGCTGGTCCGCCATGCTGACGGGCTGGGGCTCACATTGCACCGTGCCTTCGATCTCGTGCCCGATTTCGCCCAGGCTGTGGATCTGGCTGCTTCATTGGGCTTTGAACGAATATTGACTTCGGGCGGGGCGGGAACGGTCATTGCCGGGCTCGACGCGTTAAAGCAGATCGTTTCCCATGCCGGGCAACGCATCGCCATCATGCCGGGCTCGGGGATCACGGCCACCAACGCGGCGGAGATCGTAACGCGGCTGGGCATATGCGAGATTCATGCTTCGGGCAGCACGCAGCGCATGGCCGATGACCAGCGTCTCGCCGAGCTCGGTTTCATGCCTGCGACATTCAAAACCACCGATACCCAAGCTGTCGCTGCGCTAAAGGCCATATTGAGTGAACTGAGCACCGGACAAGCCTCAGCGCCGTAAGGCCTGTGGGCAAGCGAGCGCTTCTATTGACTTGAACGGCTCCCTCGTTCGTTCTGATGGATGCAATTCGCTATCCTAAGGGTAAGGGGCTGTCATTATGAGCGATCAAGCTGCAAGCCGGGGCGGTGGTGTCCTGGAATCGTATTTCAAACTGGCCGAGCACGGCACAACGGTGCGGACGGAGGTGCTGGCGGGCCTCACCACGTTCCTGACCATGGCCTACATCGTCTTCGTCAATCCCGCTGTGCTTTCAGAAGCCGGTATGCCGTTCGGGCCGGTCTTCGTTGCGACCTGCGTCGCCGCTGTCATCGGCACGCTGATCATGGGGCTCTACGCCAATCTGCCCATAGCACAGGCCCCCGGCATGGGGCTCAATGCGTTTTTCGCTTTCACGGTGGTGATCACCTACGGCTATAGCTGGCAGGAAGCGCTGGCATGCGTCTTCCTTTCGGGCGTGCTGTTCATGATCTTGAGCTTGCTGCCGATCCGCGAATACGTCATCAACTCCATTCCGATGACGCTCAAGCTGGCGATATCCGCCGGTATCGGCTTCTTCCTGGGCATTATCGCGCTCTCCAATGCGGGCGTGATCGTCGACCACCCCTCAACGCTGCTTACGTCGGGTGACTTCATGTCGCCGGCGGTGATCCTGGCGATCCTGGGTTTTGCGCTGATCGCGGCGCTGAACTTCCGCAACGTGCCGGGCGCGACCATCATCGGCATTCTCATTGTTGCCGTGCTGGGCATTCCGTTCGGCGTGGCCCAGTTCTCGGGCGTGGTTTCCATGCCGCCCAATCCCTCCGAAACCATTTTCGCCATGGATTTCGGACGCATCGCGGAAGGCACGTTCTGGATCGTCGTGCTGTCGATGCTGTTTGTCGACCTTTTCGACACGGCCGGAACCCTGGTGGGGGTCGCCCATCGCGGCGGACTTCTCGACAAGGACGGCAAACTGCCGCGCATGCGTCAGGCGCTTTTGGCAGACTCGACGGCAACCACGCTGGGCGCGCTGGTGGGCACCTCCAATACGACCAGCTATGTGGAAAGCGCGGCGGGCGTCGCGGCCGGCGGCAGGACCGGGCTGGCTTCGGTGGTGACGGCGATCTGTTTCGCGCTCGCGCTGTTCTTTTCGCCGCTCGCCGGCTCGATACCGACCTATGCGACGGCAGCGGCGTTGTTCTTCGTTGCGGTCGTCATGGCGCGCGGTCTTTCCGAAATCAATTGGGACGACCTCACCGAAGCGGCTCCGGCGGCGGCGGTAGCGATCAGCATGCCCCTCACCTATTCGATCGCGACGGGCATCGGTATCGGCTTTATCACCTATGTCCTCGTCAAGGCACTGGCGGGACGGCTCTCCGAACTCACCCCCGCCGTCTGGGGACTGGCGCTGGTGTTCGCCGTCATGCTGGCGATTATCTGAACCGGAAAGGAGCGTCCCTCGGGACGCTCCTACCGCATATAGGCCGACAAGGCCTTCAGGCTCATTGCATCGCGCTTGGGGGCAACGCCGAACATGCGCGAATATTCCCGGCTGAACTGGGAGGCGCTCTCATAGCCGACCTGATAGGCGGCGTCCGCGACATTGGCCCCAGCGGCCACCATCAGGCGTCTCGCTTCGAGCAGGCGAAGCTGCTTTTGATATTGAAGCGGGGTCATCGAGGTCAGCGCCTTGAAGTGCTGATGAAACGATGAAACGCTCATCCGCGCAGTTTCGGCCAACTGCTCGATGCGCAGCGTCTGGGTAAAGTTGGCACGCAGGAAATAGATGGCGTTCACCAGCCGCTCGGTATGGGTTTCCGGCAAGGCCAATTGGCGCAATTGGGCGCCATGCGAACCGCTCAACAGCCAATAACAGATCTCTCGCATCACAGACGGATAGAGGATCGGAATCGCCTTCGGCGTATCGAGCATCCGGATCAGACGCAGGATGCAGTCGGCCAACGGCTCATCGACATCGGCAACGAAGGGACGTGGCCCGGCATCACTGGGTTTGACCTGCGGCAGATCCATCTGCGCCATGACCTCACGCAGCATCGCAACGTCGAAATCAATGGTGATGCTGAGAAAGGGTACGTCCCTGCTCGCCTGGACGATGCGGCCACCGGCCGGAAGCTGCACGCTGACGACCAGGCACTGCATCGTCTTGTAGTCGAGGACCTCGTCCCCGAACTGAATCTGCTTGGCGCCCTGGAGGACGACGCACAGCGCGGGATTATAGAGCCGGTAGCGGCGCTCCATTTCCTGGAAGGAGCGGAGAATGATCACACCGTCGATCGCTGTTTGAAAATGGCCCTGATCGCCGCCGCGAGCGTCAACAAAGGCATTCGCCGCCGTCATGAGCGCAGAATGCGCGCGATCCACGGGGGCCGCGAAGGGACCACGATCATCTACAACGTCGTTTGCAGGATCAGGCAAGTTTCTTGACGTTTCGGGCATTCTGAACATGCGGCTTTCCCTGTAGCTTGATGATGTCAAACCGAACCAAGCCGACAATCAGAATGACAGAATACGATCGCAAGTCAAGAGACTTACAGTATTCATCAAATAATATCACACGAAAGTAAGCAACATATCATTATGTTGCGAATTTATCCCGAAATACCCCTCTATTTTCCAAATACTCTCACGCCCTAATTCCCGTGATCGTTTCGCGGGGCGATTAGACGCGCCCTTATGTAATGCAAATTTAGCGAGGTTGCATGGTATCGCTCACTGTCAACGGCTCTCGCATGGACATCGATGCCGATGAGAACAAGCCACTTTTATGGGTGCTTCGCGAGGACCTCGGGCTGCTTGGCCCGAAATACGGCTGCGGCATTGCTCAATGCGGCGCTTGTCGCGTGCTCATCGACGGTGAATCCACCCCCTCCTGCGTGACCCCGCTCGGCGCTGTTACCGGAGCGAGCGTGGTCACGATCGAAGGGCTCACCCGCCCGGACGGGACGCTCTCGGATGTGCAGCAGGCCTGGATCGACGAGCAGGTTCCGCAATGCGGCTTCTGCCAACCCGGCTTCATCATTGCCGCCACGGCTCTTCTCGATAGCATACCACAGCCCACCGACGCCGATATCGACGAGGCGATTTCCAATATCTGCCGCTGCGGCACCTATCCCCGCATTCGCCGCGCCATCCATCGCGCCGCGGCCGCGCGGGCTCAGGCCTGAGGAGTACGATCCATGCCTCGTCTTTTGTCCCGGCGCGCCTTTCTCTTTACCGGCGCCGCCCTTGGCGGCACCGCGCTGGTCGCAGCGGTGGGTGGAACAGGTCTCCTCGCCAGTGTCGATCTGAACGGCCCCGATGGGTTCGTGGATGGCGAGCGCGCCGTCTTCAACGCCTTCGTCACCATCCACAATGACGGGCGGGTGACGGTCCAATCGCCGCGAACCGAAATGGGGCAAGGCATCCATACCGGGCTCGCCATGCTGGTTGCCGAGGAACTGGATATCCCGTTCGACGAACGGATCACCGTCGAGCACGCTGTCGAGAACCTGCCGGTTTATTCCAACTATACCGGCCCGCTTCAGATGCGGCCCGAAGATCCGCCCAATCCCGTGCAATGGGTTGCTCAACGTGTCATCGGCTTGATCGGGCTCAACAACACGAGCGGCTCGAACTCCACCATGGGGCTTTGGGTTCCCATGCGGCTGGCCGGAGCATCGGCGCGGCACATGCTGATCGCTGCCGCCGCCGATCGGCTGGGCGTGCCCGCGGAAGAGCTCTCGACTGCCGATGGCACCGTACGGCACGAGGCGTCGGGGCGCATCGTCCCCTATGGCGAACTCGCCAGCGCGGCCGCATTGCTGACGCCTCCAGATAATCCAGAACTCAAGCCAGCTTCCGCCTGGAGAGTGATCGGCAGGCGTCAGCAGCGTGTCGACATACCCGCCAAGGTCAGAGGCGAACCGGTGTTCGGCATGGATGTTGTGCTGTCCGACATGCTCCACGCCTCTCTCCGGCAGGCTCCGGTGCCCGGCGCACATGTCGTGCGCGTGGTCAATGAAGCCGACATCCGCGCCCGAGAAGGCATTCGCGACGTGGCTATAATCAACGAAGAAAGCGTTGGCGTCGTCGCGGACTCCTGGTGGCAGGCCGAGTCGGCAGCGCGCAGCCTGGAGATCGAATGGACGACCACCCAAGCCGACGGCGTGGATAGCGCGCAACTCAGCGACGCCCTGCAATCGGGGCTCGATGCCGAAGATCCGCACCAGCACCTTGCTGAAGGAGACGTTGAGGGGGCTCTCACCGATGGAGGAGAGCGCATCGTGGAGGCCGAATACAGCGTTCCGTTCGTAACCCATGCTTGCATGGAATCGATGAACGCCACTGTCCTCATCCGCGAGGACGGCTCGGCCGAAGGCTGGGTTCCATCGCAATCGCCCACGACCATAAGCTGGGGTGTGGAACGAGGAGCCGGATGGGCGGGGATCAGCGTTTCTTCGGTTGCTCCTCATATCACCATGAACGGAGGTGCCTTCGGGCGCCGCAGCGACATGGACGTCATCTGCCAGGCCGCCTTTCTTGCGGCGCGGCACCGGGGACGGCCGGTGAAACTGTTGTGGCCACGCGAGCAGGATATCAGCCGCGGCATGTTCCGCAGCCACGCTAGTGGTCGTATGCGGGCATTTCTGGGGACGGATGGCCTACCGGTCGCGTACGATGCGCTGGTCGCCGCGCAGTCGCTGATGCAATCGTTTTCCAGCCGCAACATGCCTATCGGTAATGGAGCGAGTCCGCATGGAGACCGGTTCTCGGCGGAAGGGTTGGACAAGGCCTATTACAGCTTTCCGAACCGGCGCGTGCGCAGCGTGCATGTGCCCAGCCATATGCCACTGATGTTCTGGCGTTCGAACGGGTACTCGTTCGGGACTTTCTTTGCCGAGTCCTTTGTGGACGAATGCGCGTTCGCCGCGGGAACCGATCCACTCGAGTACCGGCGCGCGCTCCTGCGCGAAAGCCCGCGTCACCTTGCCATGCTCGACCGCGTGGCAGCGCTCTCGGGTTGGGGTGAGGCCATGGAGCCGGGTCGCGGGCGCGGTATCGCCATTGAAGAAGCCTATCAGAGCGTTGTGGCCCAGGTGGCCGAAGTGACGGTTGCCGATGACGGCGAGATCACTGTCGACCGCATATTCTGCGCGGTCGATGCGGGCACCGTGGTTAATCCGGACGCGGTGGCGGCGCAGATGGAAGGCAGCATTATCTATGGCCTTTCGGCGACCTTGATGAACACCATCACGATCGAGGGCGGCGCAGTGGTTCAATCGAACTTCCACGATTTCCCGATGCTGCGAATTGCAAACGCACCGGAAATTGTCGTTGAAATCATGCCGAGCGATCTTCCTCCGGGCGGCGCCGGGGAGCCTGGTGTCATCCCGGTCGCCCCCGCCGTTGCCAATGCGATTTATGCCGCCACCGGCAGACGATTGCGCTCGCTGCCGCTGGCGGTCACTGAGACGACCAGCGCAGGGCGAACGCGCACGATGCTGCGGCAGGAGCCGGCGCAGGCGGTCTGAGGCTCAGAACTGCGGGTCGTAATTGAAATAGATGGGGTTGGAGAGCGCGACCGTATCGCCGCTTTGCGCCATGGAGAACGGGACTTGCGGATAGGGCGTCTGCGGGCCGTAGATTTCCACGCGGTAATAGCTCCGCATGCCGACCTCGGGGATATCGATGAAACGCGCAAGGCCGGTTTGCGGGTCGGTGAGGACGGTGCATAGCGGCTCACGGTTCTTGATGACATGGGCCCGGTATTGCACTCCCGCCATCGGCTCGCCGGCGAGGGCGATTTCAAACTCGACCGGCCGGCCGTCCGAAGGGGCGTTGTCACCCATCATCAGCCGGCCATCCTCGGAACAAGCGTGAAGTTCGACACGAGGGTTGAAGGGATTGGCGCTGATTGACGCGCGCCCGGCTACCAACGCTTCGAGGATGGCCGATTTGCTGCGCTCGCGCGCATATATCCAGGTGGTCGGCGTGCCCACATAGTTGTAGCTCGCTTCGATGGTAAGCGGCGTCTCCACTTCTTCGCCCACGGGCGTGCCGTGATGGGAATCGCTGCCGCCTCTCGCGCCCAGCATGCGGCCCGATTTCAGCATGTCGTCCCAGATCCGCAGAGCCGGAACGTTCTTGGGCCAGACGCTGGTATTCCAAACCTCGATCGAATCCGCGAGGTCGAAGGAAAAGCCGTAATGGTTCTTGGTGCTGGGATGGTTGGCCGACATGTGAACCCCCAACGCGCGCTTTACCTCCCGCAGATCCCAGTCGCGCGCGTCGCGGGCATCGAACAGGCGCTGGTGGTCATAAGGTTCGGGCGAGAAGATGTTGATATGCCCGCGCGCCGCGGTGAGTTCGGCGCCATAAAACAGCATCAGACGATCGGATTTGAAGCCCGGATCGGCCCATGTATTGGCCGCGACGTTGCCCAGGACATGCACGTCATGATCGGTGATGGCGAGATAGTCGAACCCCATCCGTTCAGCGAAGGCGATGATCTTTGCCGGCGGGTTGTTCGAGGAATCGAGGCTGTGATGGGAGTGCATATGCCAATCGCCCTTGAGCCAGACCCCACCGGCGTTGGATGTATCGGGGCGTGCTGAGGACTGGAGTGGTTCGGTCATGGAAGTCTCTTGGGCGGTTCAGATGCGGGAGAGCCGGATCGTGCGGATCTGGAAGGGAGAGAGGTCGAGTTCGAGGATGCCGTTGGTCATCGGCAAGGGGACAGGATTGCGCTCGAGAAGGTCGGTTTCGACAGCGGCCATGAAACCCCGAGGCAAGGTGAGCCGGGCGTGCGTGTAGGCGCCGTGCGTTTCCCAGACTCTCGCTATGACGTCCGTACCTGTCTCGGCGATCTTGATGCTTTCGACGGTGCAGCCGGTACCCTCCAGCGCCAGAAGACTTTCGCCGGAGACGGCTATTTCGCCCGGAGTGCCGATCAGCCGAAGCGGAAGGTTGAACTCTTCGGCTTTAGCCGGAACCCCCTCTCCGGCGAGGGTGCCGCGATGAACGAGGATGGCATAGCGGAAGCGGTGCTCGCCCTGGTCGGCCTCGGCCCACGGAAAGGTGGGTGAGCGAAGCAGGGTCAGACGCAGCGTCGTGCCCTTGGCGTCATAGCCATATTTGCAATCGTTGAGGAGCGCGACACCGAAGCCGGGTTCGGCAATATCCACCCAACGATGCATCAGTGTTTCAAACCGCGCCTGATCCCAGGACGTATTGCGGTGTGTCGGGCGGCGCACATGGCCGAACTGGATTTCCGCGGTCGTAGCGTCAGCCACCACATCGAGGGGGAACGCCGCTTTGACCAGAGTGTGGTGCTCGCGCCAATCGATGAACCCGTCGATGTCGATCTGGTCCGCGCCGGCTTCCAGCGCCACCACCTGCACGATGCGCGAGGCTTCATAAGCCCACTCAAACCGCACGGCGGCCCGATAGGGTCCGGTCTCGACCACCTCGGCGGAGACCAACTCGTCGATATCCCAACTCTGGTCCTCGAACCCCGGATCGATATCCCAGGCGTCGTATTGCGGCGGCATATCCCGGAAAGCCTGAAGCCGATTGGCAAGCTGGCCGGGCTTTACGACTTCACGGCCCGAGCGTTTGTCGAGAATCGAGGTGATCCGACCGCGCGTGTCGAAGAGTACCTTGAGAAAGGCGTTTTCGAGATGGCCGGTAGAAACGGAGAGTTCATCACTGACTTGCCCGGCCTCCCCTGGGTTCAGGGAGACCGGAACCACGCCGGTGGGCGGCAGGTCACGGACCGGGACTGCCTGCTCATACGATCCGTCGGCGCGGACGAGCGTCTGGCTGGCGGCGCTATATTCGCCAATGGTAGCTGTGGCCGACCGATCGCCGGACCAGGTGAGCAGGCCTGAACGTGGACGCGGCAGGACGTTGAACACCATGGCGCCCTCCCCGCTCAACTGGGCGGCGAGTTCAGTCCTGAGGCTTTCGATCTCGTCGAAGAACCAGGCATAGTCCACGTCGCTATCGTCGTAGACCGGGCCGATGGAAGAGCCGGGCAGAATGTCGTGGAACTGGTTGAGCAGCACGACACGCCAGAGTGCGTGCAGCCGCTGCTGCGGATAGGGATTTCCCTTGGCGACGGTGGCGAGCGTTGCCAGCGCCTCGATCTCGCGCATCGCGGTTTCGGCAAGCCGGTTGCTGCGCTTGTTCTTGGCGATGGATGTGAGCGTGCCGCGGTGGAATTCGAGATAGAGTTCACCCACCCAATGGGGGAAGCGCTCCGGTTCTTTTTCCATGCGCGCCAGAAGGCGCTCGAAGAATGGGCGCATATGCCCATGCCGCACCGTCGGCAGCCCCGGAATGCCGCGCTCCATGCGGCGTATGTTTTCAAGCATCTCGCGGGTTGGGCCACCTCCGCCATCGCCATGGCCATAGACGAGGAACAGCTCGGAAATGGCGTCCTTTTGTCCATAACGCCGCCATGTGCCCATCACGTGGGACGGCTTGAGATCGGGGCCGTAGGTCGTGTTGATGGATTTGGCGTCATAGGGCTGGGCGGTGAGGAAATATGCCGCGACGCTGGACCCGTCGATGCCCTGCCAGAAGAAGGTATCGCTGGGCATCTTGTTGGTGTCGTTCCAGCTCATCTTATGAGTGACGAACACATCGAGGCCGGAGAGGCGCATGATTTGCGGCAATGCGGCGGAATAGCCGAAGGTGTCGGGCAGCCACATGATGCGCGGGCGCACCCCGAAGGTCTGCTCGTGATAGTTTACGCCGTGCATGATGTGGCGCACGAAGGACTCGCCGCTGGTGATATTCGCGTCAGGCTCGAGCCACAACGCGCCCTCAATCTCGAACTGTCCTCTCGCCACGGCGCCGGAAAGACGCTCGAACAGTTCGGGGTAATCAGCCTTCAGGTGATCGAGCAGCACTCCCTGATTGTACATGAAGCGGTAGTCCGGATACTGCTCCATCAGGGCCAGCGCCGTGGACATGGAGCGCGCCATCTTCTGACGCGTTTCGCGCATCCGCCACAGCCAGGCAACGTCGATGTGGGTATGGCCGGTGACGGTAATGACCGGCTTGTCCTCGAAATCGGCGGCCTCGTAGATCGTGCGCGCCATGTCCCGTGCCGCCTCGAGCGATCGGGCGAAGCGCTCGGGGCCGGGCCGGAAATCGATCACGGCCAAAGCGGCGTCGATGGTGTTTATCAGAAACGGCTTTCGGGGATCGTCATCGGCCAGGAGGCGCGCAACATCCATGGGCGCGCGCAGGTCGTAGTAGACCTGCTCGGACAGCGCGTCGTGCACCATCAGCCGACAGCCGAACCCCACCTGACGGCGATCTTCGATGGTTCCAGCCTCGATCATGATCTCGTAGCGGGTGCCGGTGGTCGCGTGTTCGGTGAGCAGCAGTTCGCGATGGTTGCCGTCGACGCCCTGGGCCAGCTTGCCGTCGACCCTGACGAGGCATTGCGGATCCGAACGGCCCATCATCGAGCCGAACTGGGCGTCCACGTGGAGGAACACCCGCCTGCCTTGTGCCTCCTCTGGAATGGTGACGCTGCCGGCAAACCAGAAATAGGCGTCGGGCTCGCCCCAGGCGAGATCGCCCGTGACCTGGCGCCAATCCTCAGTGTCGCCACTGAGAGCGCGGGGGCGATCATCGGCGGTGCCGGCGAGGAACTTTAGCGCAACCGGCGTATCGAGCGGGGTGAAAATCCGGCTACGAAGCGTCGCCAGTGTGTGGTCGATCTTGTTGATACGCAGCATTGTGACCCTCCTAGCGCCAGATATCGGGGACCGTGCCGACATGTATGGGATTGGTGATGGCGTGGAGCCCAGCTGTCCGGTCGCGCAGCTCGCATACGAACCAATCGCCATCTTCGGCCTCGACCTCGAAAGTACCCGCCCCGGCTTCTCCGCAAGTCCAACTCTCGATGCGCCGTCCGCGCCGGATCAGTCCGGCGACAAGGCCGTCCTCTCCGGCGCCGGCCCAATCGCAGCGCAGCGTTAGCCGCCCCGCGGCCATGGCCTGCCCCATTCCCGCCTTGCCGCCATCGGCGCCCTGCGCCGAAAGCTTGAGCTCGGGACCGCTGGAAATAAAGCTGCGGCCGGCGCGGATTCCGGCGAGAATTTCGTCCTGGGTATTGTCGAGCGCATAAACCACATTGGCCGCAATGCGCCCGCCAGTGGCGGCGCGGCGATGGGTGTCGGTGCCGGCGGTTGCCACCATCCGATAACCGGCGTTGAGCCAGCGGTAGAAGAGGTAGACGCTCTCTTCATTGTGGGTCCGCTCGGACCAAAAACGGTTCCATACCTCGATATGCCGGGCCGGTCCCGGCATCAGGTCGGAAAACGCCCAGCGGCAGCCGGTGCAGAACGGATGACCTTCGGCTTTTGGATGAGCGATGACGAAGAGTTTTCCCTCATCGGTGAGAGCTTCGGCACGCCCGCTCATGGTTTCGCCATCACGCACGCGCCAATCGACGAGTTCGCGCGTGCCCAAAACGAGTGCGTGACCGTTATAGGTGGTGAGTTCGGTGCCGCCGATGATGGTGATCGCCTCGCCGGCACGCCTGTCGAGCTCGGGGAGCCCTGTAACCGTGTTGTGGTCGGTTAGAGCGACGAAATCATATCCGCGTTCGACCGCGTATTGGAGATATTCAGCGACGCTGAGCTGGCCGTCGGAGTGGATGGTATGGCCGTGAAGGTCACCGCGATACCAGCCGGGTCCGCGCCGACGTTGGCCAGTGAGCGGAACGAGGGGATCGACTGGCTGGAAGGTCTCCGTTTGCGCCCAGTCGATCTCAAGCCGATAGCTGACATGGCCCGGGGGAAGAATGCGATGCACATCGATCTCGATCTGCCATGTTCCCGGTTCGGGCGCGCCTGGAACAATGCCGGGAGAGGCTTGGCGGGTCGAAATCCAGACACTCTGGTCCACATTGTTGTGGCGTGTTCCACGCGGCCCGGCCGGTCCATAGAGGGACACCGATATCTGATGGGGAATATCGCCGACGCCCGGATGGGTCGGGCTGTGGGTGAACCTTGCCCGGAGCGTTTCGACACCCGGCGGCAGGGTAAACGTGTGGGGCACATGGGACGACATAGTATCGAGCGTGAGGAGCCCTTCGAAGACGATGCTCATCGTGAAGCTGCTTGAAAATAGAGGGGGTTGGAGAGTGCGCGGCAGCGAGGATCTGGAGCGCCGGACATGATCTGGGCACGGACGAAGCGCAGACCCGAGGGGAGAGGTATCTGGTAGTCCCAATCGTCGGCATCGATCGGCAGCTGTACGAAAACGCCGTGATCGCCGATGAGCTGCAGGAGGTCGCCCCCTGCCCCGCGCGCGACGATCCGGAGGTCGGCGCCGTCCGATTGGGCGCAGGTTCCTCCCATCGGCGTACCATTGGACGAAATTTCCAGATGGGGGCCGTCGGGCGTCTCGGTGATGTAGGCCAGTCCGGACCGCAGGGCGGCGATCACGCCCTGGCGGTCGAGCCGTTCGGCATGAATGACGGTCGTGGGCGAGCCAAGACTGCGGGGGCCGCCCAGGCGAACTTCGGCGGCTTGATGATAGTCACTGCCTCCGATCGCCGTGATCTTCAGGCCCTGACGCAAAAGAGCATCATAGCGGGCACCGAGACCGCTGTTGCCGTCGGCCCATTCCTGGTGCCAAACCTCCATGCAGTCGACTGCCGGCCAGCGATAGCGCCAGGGGATCGGCGGCTTGTCGTGGTTGACCGTCAGCAGCGCGCCGCGCGCCCGAGCCGCGTCCTCCAGGGCCGCGATATCGGCATCGCCTTCAAGCCGGAAATCGATCCACTCGTCGGCGCCCAGGACATTGGCGTGCCCGTCCGCCGTCGTGATCTCCACGCCGGGAATGAAGACAAGATCGGGGCTGGAGGCGGTCTCGAAATAAGCCGTCCAGGCCGTTGTGGTGTTGTGGTCGGTGATGAAGAGGAAATCGAGACCCGCTTTCCGCGCCGTCCGGTGCAGCAGTTCGGGACTTCCCTTGGCGTCGCTGTGGAAGGTGTGGCTATGGCAATCGCCGCGATACCAGCCGATGCCGCGCGGGGTAGACGCGGTGGGCGCCGGTTGAGGCCTGGCGAGCGGGCCGGTCCTCAGCGCGCGTGCCGCAAGGGTGACCTCGACGGTCTCGGAGGGGATTTTGTAGAGCCCCAGGACGATCAGCCAGCGTCCGGCTTGAAGCGGACCAGCCACATAGCCGGGAGTTGCCGCATCCGCTGCAATGGAAAATTGCGATCGTGCGCCCCCGCTCCAGCCGCGAAACCCTGCCGTGGTGGGATATTCGGTTACGCGAGGGTCGAATGCGCCCAGATCAATGATGCAGCCGGGGCCCTTTGGATACTGCAGGTCGACAGTGATCGCCTCCACCGCTTCGCCCAAGTCGAGCGGCACATAGAAATAGGCGCTCGCCTCCTGGTCGGAGCGCGTGATGCGGACATGCGCGATGTCCTCGCTGCCGGTGAGCAGCGATAGTCCAGTCTGGCTGATACGCATCAGGCGGTTTCCTGCAGGCCTTCGAGGTTCAACTCGTCCTTGCGGTGACAGGCTGCCAGCCGGCCCTGCGGATCGGTGGTCAACTCCGGCGCAACCGAGCGGCAAAGGTCGGTGGCGAAAGGACAACGGGCGGCGAAGGCGCAACCGGGTGGCAGGTCGGCCGGATTGGGCGGATGCCCGCGTAGACGCTGCCGGCCGGAACGCTTGTGCCCGTATTCGGGAGTCAGCACCGCGCTGAGCAGAGCCGCCGTGTAGGGATGTTGCGGCCGATTGTAGATATCGGTCGTATCGGCCAGTTCCACGATGCGGCCGGCATACATCACCGCCACCCGATCGGCGATGTTGGAGACGACGTTGAGATCGTGGGAAACGAAAAGATAAGTGAGCGAAAACTCGCGCTGCAGATCGCGGAACAGGTTGAGGATCTGGGCCTGGACCGAGACGTCAAGCGCTGAAACCGGCTCGTCGGCAATGATGATCCTGGGGTTGGGCACGAGGGCTCGCGCAATGCCGATCCGCTGGCGCTGGCCACCGGAAAAGGCATGCGGGTAGCGATCTCCCAATGCGGGATCGAGCCCTACCCGCGCCAAGGTTTCGTTGACGCGCCGGGCCAGTTCATGGCGATCCGTCACCGGTTGCGGACCTGCCCTGAGCGGTTCGGCAACGATGTCGAAAACGCTCATGCGGGGGTTGAGGGATGCGAACGGATCCTGGAACACGATCCGCAGATCTCGCCAGACCGACCGCCGCTCGGCTTCGGAAATGTCGGTCACGTCAACCAGGCTGCCATCCCGCTTGAGGCGGATGGAACCGCCCGTCGGCTCGTGCAAGCCAGCCAGGGTGAAGCCCAGCGTGGACTTGCCGCAACCGGACTCCCCGACCAGCCCCAGCGTTTCGCCACCGCGCAAGGTGAGCGAAACGTCCGAAACAGCCTCGATGGTTTTGGTCTTGCGCTTGAACAGCCCCGATTTCTTGACGAAATGCTTGGTGATCGCTTCGGCTTCGAAGACCGTGCCGTCGACCGGCGGGCGCGCGAAAGGAACGATCTCAGCCTCCACCGCCACCGGCAACGGCTTGCGCGCATCGAGTTCGTCAGCGGTGAAGACGCACCGCGATTGCGTTTCCCCTGGCATCATGGGCGGGCGGATCGCATCGCAACTGCCGGGCTCGAAATAGGCGCAGCGGGTGGAGAATACGCATCCTGCGGGGCGCTGCCAAAGGGCCGGCACCGTGCCCGGAATCACCGGCAGCCGCTCGCCGTGACGCTGATCATAATGCGGGGCGGCCTTGAGCAGTGCGCGCGTGTAAGGATGCCGTGGGCGATTGAATATCTGCTCGACCGGGCCGCGTTCGACCACCTCGCCCAAATACATGACGACGACTTCGTCGGCGATGTCGGCAACAACACCCAGATCATGGGTAATGAACAAAATGGACATGCCGAACCGGTCCTGCAGGTCGCGCATCAATTCGAGAGTTACGGCCTGGGTCGTGACGTCGAGCGCGGTGGTCGGCTCGTCGGCGATCAGCAATTGCGGATTGTTGGCGAGCGCCATGGCGATCATGGCACGCTGGCGTTGTCCGCCGGAGAGTTCAAACGTATAGGCATCGAGCCGAGCCTCGGCGTCAGGCATGCCGACAGCCTCCAGCACTTCGAGGGCACGCGCCCGCGCCTGGCCCTTGCTCATCGACGAGTGCTGGCAGATGCCCTCGATGATCTGATCGCCGATCGTGTGGTAGACCGACATGGCCGACATCGGCTCCTGGAAAATCATGGTGATCTCGTTGCCGCGAATGGCCCGCAATTGCTGGCCCTTATCGGGAAGAGAGGCGAGATCGACGACGCCGTTGGCGCTTTCGAATGTGATCGCGCCCCCATCGATGCGGGCGTTGTTGTCAAGGATGCGCAGGATGGAGCGCGCCGTCAGCGATTTCCCACACCCGGACTCCCCAACGAGGCAAACCGTCTTGCCGCGCGGAATATCGAAGCTCACCTTGTTGAGCGCCTGGGTCTGCCGGCCGTCCTGAACGAAAGAAATTGAAACGTCCTTTAAGGACATGAGCAGGTCAGTTTGCATGGGGATCTCCTGCATCGCGCAGGCCGTCGCCGAAGAAATTGAGGGCCAGCACGGCGACGACTACCGCTCCGCCCGGCGCGAACAACCATGGCGCAGCGGCGATCGAACGCAGGTTCTGTGCTTCCTGCAGCAGCACGCCCCAACTCACCACCGGCTGGCGCAGGCCAATGCCCAAAAAACTCAGCGCGGTTTCGGCAATGATCATCCCCGGTATGGCGAGGGTCACCGCAGCGATGATGTGACTTAGAAAATTGGGCACCATGTGCCGCATGATGATGCGCGAGGGCTTGCAGCCATCGACACGGGCGGCGATCACGAACTCCTCGTTCTTGAGCTGCATGAATTTACCGCGCACGATGCGAGCCAGACCTGTCCAGCCGAGCACCGAAAGGATCACGGTGATCATGAAATAGGTCTGCATCGGGGGCACCGTGGGCGGAATCGCCGCGGCCAGGCCGATCCAGAGCGGAATGGCCGGAAGCGACTGTAGAAACTCGATGACGCGCTGAATGCCCACATCGGCCCAGCCGCCGAAATAGCCCGAAGCACCGCCGATGATGATGCCGAGGAACAGGCTCAGACCGACCCCGATCAGCCCGATGGTCATCGAAACACGCGTTGCATAGACAGTGCGGCTGAAAACATCGCGCCCCAACCGGTCGGAACCGAAAAAGTACACGGTTTGGTTGGGATCGACTGCGCCCAGCAGGTGCCGATCCATCTCGAAAAGGCCCCAGAGCCGGTAAGGATCGCCCTGTACGAAGAAGCCGATCTCTATGATCTTTTCGGGATCCGCTTCGTAGATGCGCTGGCCGGTGTTGTAATCGACCGTAGAGGAATAGCCCAGAACATGGGGCTGGAACCGCATGCCGCCCTCGGGATTCTCGACGAAAAGGCGGACCATCTGTGGCGGCGTATAGAGCGCTGTGGGCGAGAACTGCTCCGGATCACCCGTGGCGATGAATTCGCAGAACAGTGCCACCAGATAGATCAGTATCGTCAGGGCAGCGCCGAACACGCCCAGCTTGTGGCGTTTGAACCGACGCCAGACGAGGGCGCCGTAGCTGGCGCGATCGATCGCATCGGCCGTTGCGGTCCGTGTTTCGGGTATCGTCCGCACGGCTTGCGGCGCAGAGGGCATCTGAGGGTGTGACGCGGTCATAGCACTTCTCCCTCTCGAGCCTGGCGACGAATGCGAGGATCAAGCGCCATAAGCAGCACGTCGGAGAACAGCGTGCCCAGAACAGCGAGAAAGCTTAGAAACATGATGAGGGTGGCCGCCAGGTACATGTCCTGACCGCGCAACGCGTCGAGCAGCAGCGGGCCTGTCGTTTGCAGGCCCAGGACCACGGCGACGATGGTTTCGCCCGAAATGATGGTGACGAAGATATCGTTGAGGCCGCTCACGAAGGGGTTGAGCGAATAGCGCACGGGGTATTTGAGCGTCAGGCGACGCTCCTCCAAACCCTTGGCGCGGGCGGTGAGCACGTAGGGCTTGTGCAACTCGTCGAGCAGATTAGCGCGAATTGTCCGGATCACGCTCGCTGTACCGGCGGTGCCCAGAACCACCATGGGTATCCAAAGGTGGCTGATGAGGTCGAGCACCTTGCCCAGCGACCAGGGCGCATTGACATATTCGGGTGAAAAAAGGCCGCCAACACTTTGCCCCATATATCGAAATGAGATGTAGAGCAGGATCAGTGCCAGGAGAAAATTGGGAATGGCGAGGCCGATGAAGCCCGCGGTCGTGAACACATAATCGCCCAGCGAGTACTTCTTGACGGCCGAATAAATGCCGATCGGAATGGCGACGACCCAGATAAACACCAAGGTCAACACCGAAAGCAGCGTCGTCATACCCAAGCGCTGCCAGATGATTTCGGAGACCGGCACTTCCCAGAAGAAGGAGCGCCCGAAATCGCCCCGGGTCACGATCCCCCATATCCAGGAGAGGTATTGCTCGGGCAGGCTGCGATCGAGACCCAATTGCGTGCGCAGCGCGTCGATCTCGCTGGCGGTCATCACGTCACCGACCTTGCGCGCGTCGGCAACCACCTTGTCCACATAGTCCCCCGGCGGCAGGGCGATAATCGCGTATGAGACGATGCTGATCGCGATGACCGTAAAGATCATCAGCACCAGCCGCCGGAGGAAGAATTCAGCCATGATACCGGTTCTTGCAGTGCCGAGCGGGCCCCGAAATCAAGGCCCGCTCCCGTTTGGATTGGAGGCTGGTGCCTACTGCTGGTCGGGCTCGAAATAGAAGGTCGAGAAATTGGCCGGAGCGATGCCCGGATAGAGCCACCCCTCGATCAGCGGTTCGGGCAGATTGCGCAGATTATTCTTGACGGCGCGGTAGTTGCCTTCGGGCAGCGCTATACCGACGGTGGGGAAGAACTCGGCGACCATGTCGAGATATTCGTGCATGCGCTCGGCCTGTTCTTCGCCCGCCGTCGTGGCGATGGAATTGGCAGCATCGAGAAGCTCGATCACCTCGGTCGGAGGCTCGATGGGCTCGACATCGCCGGCAACGTCGGATCCGCGGTTAACCAGCCCGCGCTCCTGGTTGTACCAGAGCTCCCAGGCATCCCAATTGCCTGCCATGCCGGGGCCACCGAGGAAAACGTGCGTGGCCATCAGCGGGAGGCTGCCCGAACCGTTTTCGGCGATCCAGAGATTAAGGTCGCGGTTCGGAGCGGTGCTACGCTGTTCATAGACCTCGTCGGCAACGACATCGACCACCACGTCGATACCCACCGCTTCCCAATAGCTTTCCACCAGGAGAGCCATATCGACCCAATCGGAACGGAAGCCTTCATTGACTGAAATCACGATCTGGAAAGGCTCTCCATTCTCATCGAGGCGCATGCCCTCGGCGTTCTTTTCCGGCAGCACCTCGTCGAGATGTTCGTTCGCAAGTGCGACGTCGTACTCGGTGTACTGCGTTGCCAACTGCTCGTCGTAAAAAGGCGAGTTCGGGCGGGGAGCGACCTGATAAGGACGTCCCTGGCCGAGATAGACGACGTCGATAATCTCCGGCCGATTGATGGCCAGCGACAGGCCGATGCGGAAATCCTTGTTCTGATAGACCGAAGCCTTGAACGGATCGGGATGGTTCAGCGCAAACATGAAGTATGCGGTGTTCATGTCGGCGCTTTCCGCCGAGATCAGGCGATAATCACCCTGCTCCTGGTTCTCGAAGAAGATCGCCCGGTTTGAAGGATTGGAGATATTGACCTGGCTGATGTCGACCTGGCCCGAGAGCGACATGGCAAGCTGAACCTCTGAATCCTGAACCAGTACCCAGGTGCGCGTGTCGATGTAGGGGAGCTGGTTGCACTCGGTATCGACCTTGAAGAAATACGGATTGCGCTCGAAGGTGAAGCGCTCCTTGCCCAGGAACGGCTCGGTGGGGAGCCACGCATGGATATGGGGACGGTCCGGATTGTTGTATTCGGACTGCATGCCGTACGTACCCACGGTATCGCGCCACCAGGTGGTGTAGTCGGTCGCGCCGGCCTCTTCCATCATCTGGGCCACGCCCTCGGGGTTGAGATCGCGATCGAACTGGGAAACGTAGTGCTCGGCGAACTGAACGACGCGCTGGCCATAGGAAGTCGCCAGGTCGTTGAGGAACAGACCGTTGGGGTTGGACCATTTGAATTCGACCGTATAGTCGTCGATGGCAGTGACGGTCGCGAGTTCGCCATCGACGACGAACATCCCACGCGGAGATTCGTTGATGTCGGTGTTGGTTTCGACCCGCTCCCACCAGAAGACGATGTCGTCAGCCGTGAAGTCTTCCCCATCGGACCACTTCATGCCCTCACGCAGGTGGAACGTGTATGTGGTCGCATCCTCGGAGACGTCCCAGCCCTTGGCAACGTTGGGGACTACTTCCGAACCGTCCACCGACCAGCGCACCAGCGGCTCATAGCCATAGTGGCGGAACTCCGCCAGGCGGCTGCCGCCGTTGGTGTCGATGAGATCGCCGCCATAAACGCCGATCTGTTCGGCCGGGGTGAGGACGAGCGGCTCGAGCGGCAAACGCTCTTCGACCGGCGGCAGTTCGCCCGCTGCCACGGCTTCTGCGAGCTGCGGGGCTTCCGAATACGCGTTGCAGGTTTGCGCGAGCGCGGGCGAAGCGGCCATGACCAAAGCCACGGTACCCGCCAGAGCGTTCAGGCGCTTGTTGAGAAGGTTCATGATGGCATCCCACTTTTATTGCCATGGAGGGCGGAAACGATGATCGGCGCGCCAATCATTGTGCACGCGCTTGCATATGTGCGTTTTGTATCTCCCCCATGACAACTTCATTACGCTCGTATGATAGCGTTTTGAAAACTGCACGCGCGTCCACTTGCTCACGCGTGTGACGCGAGCTGGTGGAGGCCATTTATGGAGGTCTTGCCGTGTTTTACCGCCGCAATGCTACGGTCGTGCGACGTATGTATTCGGTCCGCACCCGGAATTGACCGGGCTGCTGGCGTGGTTCGGTCAACAGCGAGAGGATCTGACCGATCACATCGTCGGAGCTTTGGCGGATCGTGGAGAGTTGATAGGCGCCCCAGCGCGCCGAGATGTTGTCATCATAGCCGATAACACTGATGTCGTCGGGCACGTTGCGCCCGAGTTTGTAACGCAGCGCATCCATGGCCGCGAAAGCCATGATGTCGTTGGCGCAGAATAGCGCATCGGGCAATTTCCCGGCCGAGAACATCCTTATGGCTTCTTCATGGGCCTGGTCATATTTGAAATCGCCGTTGCCCTCGGCAACCAGCGTCAATCCGTGCGCCACCATGGCATCGATCAGCGCGCTCCGCCGATCACGGGCGATGAGGGCGGTGGAACGCCCCCCCATGAAAGCAACGGTGCGGTGGCCGGTGGCGGCGAGATCGGCAACCATGTCGGATATTCCCTGACGCTGATCGATCACGACAGCGTCGACTTCGTCGTCACCTGTCCATTGACCGTTGAGAATGATTGGGCGCGTCATGGAGACAATACTACCGGTTGCAGCGGGATGTACGCTGTCACCCATCACCACCATGCCCCGCACAGGATAAGCCGCCGCCCTGTTGAGCGTACGAATGCCATCCTCGCCCGGCTCGACCATCACCATGAGCGGCAAGAGGCCTTGCTCCTGAATCGCATTCATCAGTGCATTGTAGAAATAGGGCGAGCGACCATCGGGGAGTTTATTGATGATCACCGCGACCATATTGCTCTGCCGGCTGGCAAGGCTGCTGGCGATAGCGTTGGGGCGATAGTCGAGTTGCTGGGCCGCCTTGAGGATTTTTTCGCGCTTTTCGCTTGAGACGAACCCGTTGCCGGAAAATGTGCGGGACACGGCAGACCGGGAAACACCCGCCAATCGCGCAACGTCGTTCGCTGTCGCAGATTTCAACGCACCCTCCCCACAGAATCGGCCGCCCGGCCCAGCTTATGGGCACTGGTAGTCGACCTCACTGTCAAGGTGAAGCGTCTTTCGGCGCTGCAAGCGCCTAGGATGGGAATGATGAAAAGGGCAATGGCGGAGAGGAAGGGATTCGAACCCTCGAGACAGTTACCCGCCTACGCCCTTAGCAGGGGCGCGCCTTCGACCACTCGGCCACCTCTCCGAGGCGGGTGGTAGCCCGGAACGTCACGGGAGTGCAAGGGCTTTTTGCCCAGCGCGACGAAAATGCCGGGGACGATGCAGAAAGCTCCGCCGGGAACTTCCAACAGTGCTCAGCCGTTTCCACGGTAACGGTATCAAAAGGAGAAACACGATGAACCGCGATCAGATGGAAGGCAACTGGAAGCAGTTTACCGGCAAGGTGAAAGAGCAGTGGGGCAAGCTCACTGACGACGATCTCGATCAGATCGGTGGCAAGCGCGAACAACTTGAAGGCAAGATCCAGGAACGCTACGGCAAATCCAAGGAAGATGCACGCCGCGACGTCGACTCGTGGTTCGATCGCAACGGCTGGTAAGCCGGTCCTCCTGATAAAAACGGCACCCTCGCGGGTGCCGTTTTTTATGTTCAGAATCAGCGAGCGCGCTGGTTGAACATCACTTTCTGCGCTTCCTTGTCTTCAGCCAGGTTCATGGTCTGATCTTCGGGCAACTTCACCGCGAGACCGCGTTGGACGCCCGGACGGGCCTTGAGGCGCTCCTGCCAAGCGGCAACATTGGGAAATTCGGCAATATCCATGCCCTGCTTTTCCCAGCCGAGCGACCAACTCAGCGTCGCCATGTCGGCAATCGAGTAGTCGCCGGCAATATAATCCTTGCCCTCGAGCTGCTTGTTCAGCACGCCGTAGAGGCGGTGAGTTTCATTGACGTAACGATCGATGGCGTACTGGATCTTTTCCGGCGCGTATTGCTTGAAATGATGGTTCTGGCCGAGCATCGGGCCAAATCCGCCCATCTGCCAGAACAGCCACTCATCAACTTTGACGCGAGCCCGCGGATCGGTCGGATAGAATCTGCCGAACTTCTCGGCGAGGTATTTTAGGATGGCGCCGGATTCAAAAACCGAGATCGGCTCGCCGCCGGGGCCTTCCGGATCGACGATTGCCGGGATCTTGTTGTTGGGTGAGATGGCCAGAAACTCTGGCTTGAACTGATCACCCTTGCCGATATGAATGGCATGGACGGTATAGGGCACGCCAAGCTCTTCGAGCATGATCGAGATCTTGTGCCCGTTGGGCGTGGGGAAATAATAAAGATCGATCGGCTTGGTTTGTTCAGTCATGACGACTCCTTGGACACCGGACAACTCGCCTCAATTCATCGTATGTTGCCGATGAACGCAACCCTGTTCGAAAAAGCCGGCGCAGCTTTCGATGCGCCGGCTTCGATATTCAGCCTCTCGAGGTAATCACCATGTGCGGTTCACCGTCGCTGGTGCGGCTGGGCGAGACGCCCTCGCGGGTGACGGTGGCTTCAACCCGTTGACGGAAAGCGGAAAAGCTTTCGAACGAGACGACGTCGACGGGTTCATCGAACTGGACGGTGAGGCGGAACATGTCCCCTGCCCCCAGGGCGGCGAGGCCGATGATGGTGCCGCTAAAGGGTTGTTTCAGATAGGTTCCGCTGATCCGCTGGCTCAGGGCAAAGGCGGGCGCGCGGGTCATGGGGAGCACGCCGGAGGCGGTGTTCCAATCGCGGAAGCCGTGAAAACGCGCAACCATTTCAAGGGCTTGGGCATGAGAAACGGTGCGGCCAGCTTCGAGCTGGGCGGCACGATACTGACGCGCCTCGGTCTTGAGGTCGGTCGTGGTCAGATGGGATGCAGGTTTGCGCATCGTCATGTCTCCACGGCGGATTTCTTGTCTTGGGCGTCCGCATTGCCAAGCACCGCCAATGAGTTAGGACGATGTTTGCAGAATTCACGCGGGCCGGAAAACGGCATGGCGTGGAAGACTTCACCTCAAGGCTCTTGCCTCGCGGACGGCTGGCTCTTCGACCGAGACGGGAGATAGGAGCGACCGCCGCCCGTGTCAACCTCATGTCCGCCATGCGGAAAATTCATGGTATTGAATTGAGCATTGATGCCAGTGTTGGCTAGATGTTGATTTCCAACGTTTCCCGGAACTGTTTTCGTGACATTTTTACTGCTTTTCGCCGCCGGTCTGATCGGCGGGATGATCAACTCGCTCGCCGGTGGCGGCTCGTTCGTGATCTTTCCGGCGCTGTTGTTCGCCGGCGTTCCGCCGGTGCTCGCCAATGCGTCAAATACCTATGCGTGTTTGCCCGGCTATGTGAGCGGCACTGTCGGGTACTGGAAGCACATCGCGCCCTATCGCGACCGGATGGTGCTCTATTGCGCGATCGGGCTGGTGGGTGGCTATCTGGGCGCCGAGGCGCTGATGCGGATTTCGGACGAGCAGTTCTCCGGGATCATCCCGTGGCTGATGGCGTTCGCTGTGGCGATCTATATCTTCGGGCAGCGGATCAACCGCTTCCTCGCGTCGCGGTCGAGCGGCAGCCGGCATGCGGCGCGGGCGGGGGCGATCGGGCTTTCGGCGCTTCTGCTGGCGACGAGCTTTTATGGCGGGTTCTTCAATGCGGGCCTGGGCATCGTGCTGCTGGCCTGGCTGGCGCTGGCCGGATTCGAGGACGTTCACGTGATGAACGGGCTCAAGCTTTTGCTGTCCTCGGTGATCTCGGTGGTGGCCGTGGTGCGGTTTGCCGCGACGGGGTCGATTGCCTGGGTGGACGGTTCGGTGGCGCTGGCGGGAGCAGTGGTCGGGGGCTTTGCGGCGGCCTATTTCTCGCATCTGGTGCCGGCCAAGGCGATCAGGGGGTTCGTGATCGTCTATGGGATCGGGCTGACGCTCTATTTTTTCTGGACGACTTATGGGTAGCCGGTGCGCGGGAGGAACCGCCGGCGCTGCCGGCTACTGGATCCCGGCTCAAGGCCGGGATGACGGTGGTGCGGTGGGCCGGCGCAGGTGGCCCTAAGGCGCCAGCAGCCTTTCGTCGAGCACCTGAGTCGCGCATTGGTTGGCGAGCGTCTGGAGCGTCGCGTCCTGGTCGGGTGTGCGCTCGGGTGCTTCGAGCATGGCCCACAGGCTATCGCCTTCAATGCGGTCGAGCGTGCAGGCGCAATAGGCGGTGCAATAGCTCTGGTCGGGCGCCGACTGGCCGCAGGTGGCTTCGCAGCTTGCGAGGAAATTGTTGGCGCGGTTGGCTTCGCTCACGCCGGTGAGCGAGGAAATGCCCATCAGGACGCCGATCATGATCGGTTGATGCAAGACGTAGATGACCAGACTCCAGCGGCCCATTCGCGCAAGAAAGCGCGCCGGGGACGTGGTGCCCTGGATTTCAGCGAGGCGGGTGGCAAAGCCGCTGGCCAGAGCCAAGCGGGCGGCGGCAATGCCGGCGAGCGCGACGCCGAACCATGGGAAGATGGGAACGAGATCCTCGGTGGGCGGGGGAACGTCCCACAGGCCGATCCAGGACCAGAGCTTTTCGCCGAACAGCGGGTCTTGCACGAACAGCGGCAATAGGCTGATCGCGATCGCCGGAACGATGACCAACGCCAGCGGCGCGCGCAGGAAAACGAGCCCTAAAAGGCTGAAAAGCGCGATGGCGTGCAGGACGCCGAAATAGACGAAGGTTTCGGCGTAGAACGTATAGGTGCCGGCCGTGACCAGCAGCGCGGCGCCAAGGATTATGGCGAAGCGCCGCCAGAACGCGGGCCAGCGGATGCCGGCGCCATGGCCGAGCACGAGCGAAACGCCGGTCAAAAAGATGAAGGTGCCCACGATCGATTTCTGGAAAACGATCCAGGGGAGCGACTGGGTGGGGTCGAAATCCACGAAGCCGAGGAAAGCCAGGTCCCAGGAGAAGTGATAGATGACCATCGCGACGATGGCGATGCCGCGCGCGATATCGACTGCCGCGATACGCGGGCGGGAGGCGGGAGCGATCTCGGTCATGCGGCCGATGCCCTGACCCAAACGGCGGCATCGTGGAAAGCCGCTCCACCGAACGGCTTGACGGGATCGGAGCCGATCAAGGTGTTGATCCCCCTGCCCTTGCGATGCGCCTTGTGCGGATGCAGGCCCTCGGCAACGACGACGCCGGGACGCAGGCCATCGAAGACGCGCAAGGTCAGTTCAACGCTTCCACGGTGATTGCCGACGGTGACGGGTGCGCCATCGGAGAGGTCGAGGCGGGAGGCATCGTCAGGGTGCATAAGGAGCGATGGTGCCCCCTCCCGCTTCTGGCTGCCGGGGGTTTCGATGAAGGTGGAGTTGAGGAACGTCCGCGCCGGAGAGGTGGTGAGGCGGAACGGGACCTCGGCGGAAGTCGGTTCGTTCCAATCGGTGAAATCGACAAGTTTTGGCATCTCGGATGGATCGCAGACCCATTCCACGCCGCGCTTGATCCGCGTGGCCTCCCAATCGGGCTTGAAGCGGAACTTGCCATCCGGCCAGGCAAAGCCAGCGGCATAGCGGGCCCTGTCATCGGGCAAGGCGCGGTCGACGAAGCCGGATTTTTCGATCTCTTCGAGGTCGCCATAACCTGATTTGGCAAAGGTTTCCGCGACCATCTCGCGGTCGGTCTTTTCGGTTGCGGCGTGAGGGGCGCCGACGCGCCTGGCGATTTCGTTGATGACGAAGTGGTTCGGCATGGCTTCGCCCGGAGCGTCGATCAGCTTGGGACCATAGAGTACGCGGGTGTGACCGCCGCGAGTGTAATAGTCGTTGTGCTCGACGAACATGGTCGCGGGCAGGACGATATCGGCCATCTGGGCCGTTTCGGTCGTGAACTGCTCGTGGACGACGGTGAAAAGATCTTCGCGCTCAAAGCCCCGGCGGGTGAGGCTGTGATCGGGCGTCACCACCATGGGATTGGTGTTCTGGATCAGCAGCGCCTTGACCGGCCCGCCGCCCTTGAGCGCTTCGACATCGCCGGTGAGGATCGGGCCGATGCGGCACATGTCCAATTCGCGCACATCGGGTTTTTTGAGCGAAGCGCCGGTGATCTGGGATTTGTCGAGCCCCCAGGTGCCGGAATTGGAATGAAAGGCGCCGCCGCCGCGATGCTTCCATGCGCCCAGCATTGTGGGGACACAAAGCGCGGCGTGCATGTTGGTCGCGCCATTACGCTGGCGGGAAAAGCCATAGCCGAGGCGGAAATAGGCGCGCGGGTTTTCGCCGAGCACTTGGGCGAAAGCCTCGATTTCCTCGACCGACAGGCCGGTGATGGACGCTGCCCATTCCGGGGTCTTATCCGCAAGGTGCGATTCAACTTCGGCGTCGAAATCGGTGTGGCTCAAGAGAAATTCGCGGTCCGCCAATCCATCGCGGAACAGCACATGCATCACCGCCAAAGCCAGGGCGCCATCGGTGCCCGGACGGATGAGCAGCGGCATATCCGCCTGCTCCATGGTCGCGGTGCGGTAGATATCGACGACGACGAGCCTGGCGCCCCTCTCGCGCCGGGCGCGGATGGCATGGGTCATGACGTTGATCTGGGTGTTGACCGGATTGGTGCCCCAAATGACCACGCAGTCGCTCTCGGCCATCTGCTCGGGATTGGGCCCGGCCAGAAGCCCGGTGCCGGCGATGTAGCCGGTCCAGGAGATCATGACGCAAATGGTGTCGTACTGGCCGGCATAGCCCTTGGCGTGGCGCAGCCGATTTATGCCGTCGCGCTGCACATGGCCCATGGTGCCCGCATAGTAATAAGGCCAGATGGAATCGGCGCCGAACTCGTTCTCGATCTCCAGAAACCGGCGGCCGATCTCGTCAAGCGCTTCGTCCCAGGTGATCCGCTCGAACCGCCCCGATCCCTTCGGGCCGGTGCGGCGCATGGGATAGAGCAGCCTGTCGGGGTGATGCGCGCGCTCCGCATAGCGGGCGACCTTCTCGCAGATCACCCCGGCCGTATAGGGATCGTCCTTGGCGCCGCGCACACGGCCGATGGTGCCGGTATCGAGCACTTCGACATCGAGAGCGCAGGTTGACGGGCAATCGTGAGGGCAGACGGTGCGGGCAGTGCGAACGACGAGGGGCTTGTTCATTCAGGTGCAGTTCATGCTGGTTTGGTGACCATACTATGGCGTTCGAACGGATGTGTCAGCCTGTTGGGGCCAGATTGCAACACCGCTGCTTTCAAACGTCCATGACTCGGAACTTCCACATTCGGGCCGCATTGTTGCCCGGACAGTGAAGGTCTACTCGACCCGACCACTCAAGGAGGACAACTCATGACCACCCGATTCGCAGTACTTTCCACCACTCTCGCGACACTCGCCCTAGCCGGGTGTTCTAGTTCGGGGTCCAATCCGCCTCCTCCTGAACAGTCTCCGCTAACCTATTCAGCTCTGCGGATGCAAAATGGCTCGTCCACGACTCAAACGGGAACGGGAACCATCAGCGGTTCGCCACAAAACACATCAGTTCAAGTGGCGGGTGCGACCTACAATTTCACGCGTTCAACCGGACCTGACGACACCTACAGCGGGATCGATGCCTACGCTTATCCCACGAGCACCAATCATGACGGTGCAATTCTCTATGTCGGAGACTACACAAGGGCGGCGCTGATCGCGGATAACACCGTCAACCAGCAGGCAGTGGTAGTGCTCAACGGCAACAGAACTGCTCCCGGCAGTATGCCTAATCAGACCGCTATCTATGATGGGTTGTGGTCTCTTTCGTCCTCTACTGGGACAGGCACTGCCGGTCAATTCATCGCCGGTGTCGATTTCGATGCACGGACGTATTCGATGGATTTCAACGACGGAAACATTCCGATTGGTACTGGCTCGGGTGTGATCAGAGGCACCGGTTTCACCGGAAACATGACCACGCAAGGCGCGCTTCAGTCCACAAACCGTGTGGACGGCCAGTTCTACGGCCCGGGAGCGGCGGAAATGGGCGGCTTGATCAGAGGGCAGTCAGGCAACGCCGCAACCGCCGGCGCGCTCGTCGGAAGCAAACGTTAGTGATCGACGTGGGGTGGACTTTCGAGGAGTCCATCCCTCATTGCATTCACCTTGCACGGCGCGCAAGCGCGCTTTCGTTAGTTGGCGTATGGGTTTGCTTGGGAATGATGCACCGAATTGGACGCTTGATTGTGGGGGTGCTTTTGAGCGGGCTGACGGTTGGCACGGTCCAGGCGCAAGAGTTTTCCCTCGTTTCGCTCGATCAGGCCCTGACGGTTAGGGATTGGCAACGGGCCGACGCGATTGCCGCGCAACTCGATGCGCAGGCGGGGCAAGGCGATATCATGGCTGCCTACGCCGCCTCGGTGCGTCACGCCGAGAGCGGGCAATGTTCCGATGCGGTGATCCTTGCCGATCTCGTGATCGAGGCGATACCGTTTTTCATGCCGCCCTATCTCGTCGCTTATCGCTGCCATAGCCAATTGGGGCGGTACGACGTTGCTGCCGCCCGGCTCGGTTCGTTACAGGCGATCCTGCCCGACGGCCCGGAACGCGACCTCGTTACTCAGCTTCTCCAAAACGAACAGTCGCGGGGCCAGCCCTCCCTGAGTGGTTACTTCACCGCCGCGCCTTCCACCAACGTCAACCGGGCCACGTCCGAGCGGACCATCGATGGCGGTCTCTGGGGACCTGGGACGATTCCCGACGAGGCGCGCGAGCAGCGCGGGGTGCTGTTTGAGTTCGGCGGCTCGGTGGCCGTCGAATTGGCGCGGACCGAGGCGCTGACCGTTTCGGGCGTGCTGCGTTCGGACGTGCGGTTTACGACAGACGACGAGCGGTTCGAGCCGAGTTTTACCGTGGAAACCCCCGTTTCATTCAGCGTGACCGATACCGCGCGTGCCGTGGTTGCCCCCTATCTGACCTTCGGGCTCGACGAGGAGCGGCTGACACGGATCGAAGCCGGCGCGCGGGGTACGTTCACCCTGCCGATCACGGCGCAGCAGCGGCTGGCCGTCAACCTCAAGGTCGCGGCGATCGAGCGCCCGCATTTTCCGCAACGGAGCGGCTATCTGGCCGACGGCGCGGTGTCGCTATCGAACACACTGGCGCCGAACATCAATCTCACCACGACCGCCCGGGCCATCTACCACCACACCGATGACGAGAGTTTCCGCACGCTGGAAGGCACGCTCGAAGCGCGGCTCGATACGCTGCTCGAAGGCGGATTGCTGCTGGGTCTGGAAGGCACCGTCGGCCAGCGCTGGCACTGGCGCCCTGCCCCGTTCCAGACCGAAAAAGATCAGGTCGATACGTTCGTCACCGGCCGCATCGATGCCAGCCATCGCGACATCACGTTCGGGCCGCTGATGCCCTCGATCTATTACGAGTACACCAATAGCTGGTCGGACAACGTGTTCTACGACTATGAGAGCCACGATATCGGGCTTTCGCTGCGGGCCAGCTTCTAAAAGCAACGCCCCTGGGGAAATCCCAGGGGCGTTGATAGTTTGATTCAGGCGTCTATCGACTTGATTCCGGGAAGGCCGTTAAGCCGTTGATCCGATGCAGCTATTCCGCCGCCTGTGCTTCCGGTTCGAGATCCATGCGCTCGGGCCGCCGGTCGGAAAGCGGGATTTCGACCAGGAGCCAGCCGATGACGAAGGCGACGACGGCAGCGATGGCGGCGATCCAGAAGATCGGATGGAGCGCCGAGACATAGGCCTGCAGCATGGCGGCCTGCTCGGCCGCCGGCATCGTGGCGAGAATGTCGGCATTAAAGCCCGCGGTTCCTTCCGGGTGCCCGATTGCGGCCGTTTCATAAGCCAGCCGATTGGCGAAGATGGCGCCGAGCACGGCCACGCCCAGCGAGCCGCCGATCTGGCGGAACATCTGCGCGCTGGCCGTCGCGACACCCAGCACCGAATGGGGGACCGCGTTCTGGATCGCGGCGACGCCCACGCTCATCACCGGCCCGATGCCGATGCCGACCAGCAGGACGTAGAGCATGACCAGCGGGAACGGCGTATCGGTGCCGAGCGTGCCCAGCAGCAGCGCGCCAACGGCGAGGACGGCCGAGGACACGATGGGCAATAGCTTGTAGCGTCCGGTGCGCGACATATACATGCCCGAAAGCGTGGACGTGCCGATCAGGCCGATCATCAGCGGCAGGAGCGCCAGCCCGGCCTGGGTGGGGGCAAAGCCCTGAACGATCAGCAGGTATGAGGGCATGTATGTGATGGTGCCGAACATGACCGTGCCGACGATGAAGCCGACGCCGTTGGAAACCAGAAACGCGTTGTTGCGGAAGAGGTAGAGGGGCAGAATCGGCTCGGCGGCCTTGCGCTCGACCAGAACGAAGGCGATGAGCGACACTATGCCGACGACCGGTAGCGACAGCGCCAGGGGGTCGAGCCATGGCATGACCGTGCCGCCGATGCTGGTGTAGATCACCAGCGATGAGAGCGAGACGGTGAGCAGGATGGCGCCGGCATAGTCGATCTTGCGCTTTACGCTGGTGGCGTGCGGCTGGAAGGCCACGGCGATGACGGCGAAGGCGATGAGGCCGATGGGCAGGTTGACCAGGAACAGCCAGCGCCAGGAGAGAGTCTGGACGATCAGCCCGCCGATCAGCGGCCCGATGGCCGTCGATACGCCGAAGGACGCGCCGATGAAGCCCTGCGCCTTGCCGCGCTCGCGGGCGGGCAGCACGTCGCCGACCGCGGCCATGGCGGTGACGATCAGCCCGCCGCCGCCGAACCCTTGCAGGAAGCGACAGGCGACCAGCATGGTCAGATCGACCGACAGCGCCGCGATCACCGAGGCGACCATGAACAGTCCCAAGCCGACCTGGAGCATCAGCTTGCGGCCGTACATATCGCCCAGCTTGCCGAAGACCGGCGCGGCGACGGTGGCGGCGAGAAGATAGGCCGTGATGGCCCATGAGATGTGTTCGATCCCACCCAATTCGCCTACGATGATGGGCAGAGCGGTGGTTATGATCGTCTGGCCCAGCGAGGCTACGAGCAGGGTCGCGATGACCGCACCGATCACCAACCTGACGTTGGCGGGCTTTTCCTCCGGTGCGGGTGGAATGGATTGCGACATATTAAACTCCGGGAATAACGTGCTTGAGATATCTGCCTATGGCATTTACATGTCAATAGCATGCATTTGCTTTCGGCATGCATTTAAGGAGCATCGCCTATGCCATCGCGACAGGAAACGATACGCGAGATCCTCGCCCAGCGCCGCAAGGACCCCGACCTTGCCGAGGCGCTGCTGCGGATAGATGCCGTGGCGCAGAACTGGCGTCGCCAGATGCACAAGCGCGAATTGGGTCATCGCGCCTTGCGGGCGCTTGGGCTCGACATCGATCTCGCTCAGGTGGATGTGCTGTTTGCCATCGCTCCGCCGTCCTTTGCCATGGGGTCCAACGACGAAGACGAGACGATGGTTTCAACGGTGGCCGAGCGCCTTGCCATCGATCCATCGCGCGCCAGCCGCCTGGTGGCCGAGATGGTCAATGCAGGCTATGCGCGCCGCGCCGTCTCCCAGCGCGATGCCCGCCGCGCGATTCTCAAGCTGACCCCGGCCGGGCAGGCCGTGGTCGATGCGGTGCTCAAATTCAAATGGCTGCTGTTGGGCGAGTTTTTCAGCGGATGGTCCAAGGACGACATCGCAGCATTCGTCCCCCTGCTCGAACGCTATTCGACCTGGATGCGGACGAGCGAGAACGCTGAGGAAAAATTTGCCGACGACATCGCGCAATTGTCCCGCTCGATCGCAAGGGCCAAAAGCGACGTTCCCTCAAGCAGCCAGAGCGGGTGAGCCCAATTGGGCCTTTGCGTAGGACAGGAAGAGTTCGCGCACGGGATTTTCCGCTCCGGCAGCGCGCTTTATGCCGATCTCGGCAACGCCGAGGGGATAGCGCGCATCCATTTCCTCCAAAATCCGCAAACCGGGGCTGACAAACCACGCCGGCGCCACCGCCACGCCAAGACCGTCCCGGACGGTGAGCGTAATGAGCGCTGCATTGGAGGTGGTGACCACGAGGCGCGACCTGCGGCCATCGCGCGCCAAGGCCGCCGACGCCATCTCGCGCCAGGAGCAGCCGGAAGACCAGGCGCAGAACGGCAGTGGATCGTCGAAATGAGGTGAGCCCACATCGCTACCGAACCAATGAAGGCGATCGGAGCGCAGCACCTCGATCTCGGTATCCCCTGCCCGGCAGGACAGGATGGCCGCGTCGAGCTGGCGGTCCGCCAGAAGATCGAGCAGGTGGCCGGTGTTGCCGGTCGCGACTTCCACCTGCACTGCCGGATGGGCAAGATTGAAGGCACGCAGGATCGCCGGGAGGAACGCCTGGGCATATTCATCGATGGCACCCAGGCGCACGCGCCCGCTGACCTCGGGTGGACGGAAGGCACGGATGGCCTCATCGTTGAGCCGGACCATGGACGCGGCATATTCGAGGAGCTTGAGGCCATCGGCGGTGAGAACGTTGCGCCGCCCCTCCTTTTCGAACAGCGGCACGCCGACGATCTCTTCGAGCCGCTTCATCTGGGCCGAGACCGTGGACTGCGTCTTGTTCACCTTCTCCCCGGCCCCGCCGAAGCTGCCGGTTTCGGAGATGGCGAGAAAGGTGCGGAGGAAATCAGGATCGAGAGAGAACATGGCCTTTGCCTCACATCGGATTTATCGATCTTTATAGCCAAAAACATTCGTTAGATCAATCGATGCGAGAGGCGCAGGATGATTTCGTCAGGAGAAAGGACGGAACCATGCATCTCATGTTCGAAAGCAGCAAGCACGTAGGCAGCCGGCCTAATTTCTGGGACGAACTCAGGGGATATGTCGTCAACCTGTGGGTTGCGCACCGGACGAGCGCGGGCAGAAGGCGTTCACTGATCCGGCTCGCCGATATGGAAGAATGGCAATTGCGCGATATCGGGCTGACGCGCGTCGACGTGGAACGCGCGCTGGCCCGCAACCACATCGGGCGTGATCTTGTCGAGCCCGTGCAGCCGCATTGAAAAAGGCCGCTCCGTGGGGAGCGGCCTTGATGATTTTGGCGGCGTTGTGCCTTCCGGCCCGTCGCCTATGCTCGGGGCGTTCGGCGTAGCCTCGCGCATTCGGCACTCAAATCGCTCCACCGGAGCGATTTGACCTCACATGCGTGAGGTCGTGCCTATCCCGGCCCGTCGCCTATGCTCCGGGCGTTCGGCGCTCAAATCATGCCACCGGCATGATTTGCCCCTTCGGGTCGCGCCTCACCCCACGATTTCTTCGTCTTTGAAGAAGAATTTGATTTCTTCTGCTGCGGTTTCCGGGGCATCCGAACCGTGAACCGAGTTTTCGCCGACCGAGAGGGCGAATTCCTTGCGGATGGTGCCTTCGGCAGCGTTTTCCGGGTTGGTGGCGCCCATCACTTCGCGGTTCTTGGCGATGGCGTCTTCACCTTCGAGCACCTGAACGACGACCGGGCCGGAGATCATGAAATCCACCAGTTCGCCGAAGAACGGGCGGTCCTTGTGGACGGCGTAGAAGCCTTCGGCCTGCTCGCGGGTCATGCGGATGCGCTTGGAAGCAACGACGCGAAGACCGGCGTCCTCGAACTTGGAGATGATCTTGCCGGTGAGGTTGCGAGCCGTGGCGTCCGGCTTGATGATCGAAAAGGTGCGCTGAATGGCCATGTGGTCGATGTCCTGTTTAGGAATGGGATCGGAAAGGTGGCGCCTTTTAGCGTCCCTCAATGGCAGTGGCAAGACGGCGCGAGAGAGGTTACGGCCAGCGCTGGGCGGCGTGGATGACGGTGAGGATTTCAATGAGATCGGGCTTTAGCCGATAGACAAGAATATAATTGGGGTGGACAACCAATTCCCGCGTGCCGGCTATCCGGCCGCTACGGCCTCGCTCCGGATAGTCGATGAGCCCAAGCGCAGCCTGCTTGAATATCAGATCAAGCTGCTGCGCAGACTTCGGCGCGTTTGCATATATATAGCGATAGATGCGTTCGCGATCTTGTCGAGCACTCGGCTGCCAGACCAGCTTCACGAGGCTGTCTCAATCTTACGCGACATCTCGGCTTTGAGTTTGGCGAAATATTCTTCGACTTCCTCGTGCGGTATACCCAATCCGGCATCGGCTTCATCCAGCCCTTGCTGTACCTTGGCCCGAAACCAGGCATCATACTCGGCCTCTTCCTGCTGTTTTGCGATCGTCTCACGCATGAAGTCACGGATGAGTTGGGCTCCGGTGCGATCCTTGGACTTGGCGATGTCGGCGAATTGGCGTTTCAGATCTTCGTCGACGCGAAAGGTGAAAGTGGACTCAGCCATGTGCGCTCTCCGCATTGCAAGGTAGTGACACTGTAACACATAGGCATACCGGAACCAATCACAAGGCTTGCGCCCTGCCCTTTCCGCCTATACTCACCGCGCCATCATGCTCACCATCACCAATCTCCATTACAAGATCGCCGGACGGCCGCTGTTCGAAGGGGCGTCGGTGACGTTGCCGACCGGGTCCAAGACCGGCTTTGTGGGCAAGAACGGGTCGGGCAAGACCACGCTGTTCCAGTTGATCCAGGGTTTTCTCGCTCCCGAGCAGGGATCGATCGAGCTTGCCAAGCGCGCCCGGATCGGGGCCGTGGCGCAGGAAGCTCCGGCGAGCGAGATGAGCGTGCTCGACATGGTGCTCACCGCCGACAAGGAGCGGACGGCGCTGCTTGCCGAGGCCGAGACGGCCGAGGACCCGCACCGGATCGCGGAAATCCATACGCGGCTGGCCGACATCGACGCGCACACCGCCGAGGCACGGGCAAGCGCCATCCTCAAGGGTCTCGGTTTTTCGCTCGAGCGCCAGAGCGGACCGTGCAGCGAACTGTCGGGCGGCTGGCGCATGCGCGTTGCCCTGGCCGGTGTGCTGTTCAGCCAGCCCGACCTGCTGCTGCTCGACGAACCCACCAACTATCTCGACCTCGAAGGCACGCTGTGGCTGGAGCGCTATCTGGCGACCTATCCCTACACCGTCTTCATGATCTCCCACGACCGCGACCTGCTCAACAAGGCGGTCAATTCGATCATCCATCTCGAACGGGGCAAGCTGACCTTCTACAAGGGCAATTACGACACGTTCGAGGAAACGCGCCGCATGCAGATGGAGCTGCAGAACAAGGCGCGGGAAAAGACGCTCGCCCAGATCGAGCACATGCAGAAATTCGTCGACCGCTTCCGCGCCAAGGCCACCAAGGCCAAGCAGGCGCAGAGCCGCTTGAAGGCGATCCAGAAGCTCAGGCCGCCCGAAGCGCTGTTTGACGAATATGCGGCGCCGTTCAGCTTCCAACAGCCGAAAAAGGCGCCGGCGACGCCGATGATCACCTTCGACAACGTTTCGGTGGGTTATGGCGACAAGGTTATCCTCTCACGCATCACCAACCGCATCGATCCCGACGACCGGATCGCGCTAATCGGCCCGAACGGCAACGGCAAATCGACGTTCGCCAAGCTGCTCTCGGGCGAGCTCAAGCCCATGGGCGGCCAGATGCTCAAGGCCAAGACGCTGGAGGTCGCCTATTTCGCGCAGCACCAGCTCGACCACCTCAAGCCCGAGCAGACGCCCTACGAGCATGTCATCGATCTGATGCCCATGGAGAGCGAAGCCAAGCGCCGCGCGCGCGTGGCCCAGATGGGCCTGTCCACCACGCGGATGGACACCAAGGCCAAGAACCTCTCGGGCGGGGAACGGGCACGGCTTCTGATGGGGCTGATTACATTCAACGGCCCGGGAATGCTGGTGCTCGACGAACCGACCAACCACCTGGACATCGACAGCCGGGATGCGCTGGTCCACGCGCTCAACGACTACAAGGGCGCGGTGCTGATCATCTCGCACGACCGGCACCTGATCGAGGCGACATGCGACACGCTTTGGATCGCCGAGAACGGCACCGTCTCGCTCTTTGAAGACGATCTCGACGGCTACCAGCGCAACCTGACCTCCGGCGGTTCCGGCAATGGCAACGGAGCCGGCGCTTCGGCATCCGACCGCAAGCGGGAGCGCCAGGAAGCGGCGGCAAGGCGGGCAGAGCTGGCGCCGCTGCGCAAGGAGATCAAATCGATCGAGCAGAAGCTCGAATGGAAGCGCAAGGACCTCGCCAAGATCGACAAGCAGCTCGACGACCCCGCGCTCTATACCGGCGATCCGGACAAGGCCATAAAGCTGGGCATCGAGAAATCGCGCTTCGAAGACGATATCGCCGCACTGGAAGATAGCTGGCTGGAAAAGAGCGCCGAACTGGAAGCGGCGCAGGCTGATGCGCAATAGTGGACCAGTTATTTACTGCTCCGGCCGCACGATCTAGCCTCTCGAAAAGGTGCAGGCTAAAGTGCTGCCACGCCCATCAGTGCCGGACGAGGGACCAATGGCCAAACGTTTGATCGCTGCCGCAATGGTGCTGCTGGCGAGCGTCGCACCAAGCAGCGCCCAGCAGCCCCGGCTGACCAACGAGCAGCACGAGGCTGCGGTCCAGTTCGTCATGGGCAATGTGCGGCACACCATGCTTCATGAGATCGGCCACCTTCTGGTCGACCAACTCAACCTTCCCGTATTGGGGCGCGAGGAAGATGCCGTCGATACGATGGCAACGGTCATGATGCTCGAAACCGGCACGCAGGCCGATGTCGCAGCCCTGCAGGACACCGTGGACGGCTGGCTCTATTCGGAAGCGACCCGGCCGACGCGCGGCTATGTGAACGCCGATTTTTACGGCGCCCACAGCCTGGATATCCAGCGTTCCTACGCCATCGCCTGCCTTATGGTGGGAAGCGACTACGACAAGCACACCCATTATGCGACGCGCATTTCGCTGCCCATCGATCGGCAGAACAGTTGCGCCGAAGATTATCGCATCGCCGAACAGGGCTGGAACACCGTTCTCGAACCTTATCGCCGGGTGGGCGCGATCGATGCGGCGATCGATATTCAGTATCGCGACAGCCGCGGGGAATATCCGGACGTCGAAGCCCTGCTCCGGCAAGAACGCGTGCTTGAATTCTATGCGGACTGGGTAGCCAAGAACTTCGTTCTGCCCAACCCCGTGCGGATGACTGCCGAGAGTTGCGGCGAGGTCAATGCGTTCTACGACCTCGAAACGCGCGAAGTGATCCTGTGCTACGAATGGGTCGACTTCTTCTACGATCTGTTCGTGACCGAAGTCATGCCGGTGCGTGAGCACTTCGCGCTGGTGCGCAAGCTCAAGCTCGAAAAGCTCGGACGACCGGAATAATCTAACTCACCCCCATATAGCGGCCGGGCTTGTGGTTGAGAATGATCACGAGGCTCATGAACGCCGCCCCGACCAGCGAGAGCGCGACGCGGTCCAGAGGCAGGATGAACAGGGCGGCGACCAGGATCAGGAAATCGATGCCCAACTGCACATAGCCGGCGGGAATATTGTGATTGTCCTGGAGATAGAGCGCCAGGATGTTGACCCCGCCCAGGCTGGCGCGGTGGCGGAACAGGGCCAGAATGCCCATGCCCATCATGGCGCCGCCGGCAATGGCGGCAAAGAGCGGATCGATGCCTCCGATATTGAGCCAGCCGGGCATGAGTGCCGGATAGATCGAAACCAGGCCGACGGCGATGAAGGTCTTGAGCGTAAACCGCCAGCCCATGCGCAGGAACGCCAGGATGTAGAACGGCAGGTTGACCACGAAAAACACGGCGCCGAACGGCAGGCCGGTGGCGTATTGCACCAGAAGCGCCAATCCCGCCGTGCTGCCCGTGGTGATCTGGGCTTCGGAGTAGAACGTGACGCCAAGGCCCACGAACAAGGTGCCGAGCAGGATGGCAAGGATATCCTCGAGCGGAGTGTGGCGGACCTTGGTGTCGAACGGGGCGTCCATCAGGCCTTCTTGCTCCACCGCCCGCCGGCGTCCTGCTGCCAGTAGGTAAGATCGTAGGTTGATCGGAGATTGCGCCAGACGTCTCGCGCTTCGGTCACGGCGTCCGGGTCGTGGCCGTTGAAGATATAGACCAGCCGCTCATAGCCATGGAGCTCGCGCGGGGTGGCGCGATCGACAAAAAAGCGGATCGCCGCGTGGTTCGGGTTTTCGTCGCCTGCCGTCAGGATCACGGGCTGATCGGCGTCATGCTCGTTCCCCCGCGCGATGCCGTGCGGGAGGAAACCGTCGTCGGTATAGGTCCAGAGCGCACTGTCGAGCGCTTCGAGGCGCTCGCCGCTTCCGACTTCCACCACCGCGCGCCAGCCGCGATCGAGCGTTTTTTCGAGCAGCGCGGGCAGCACCGATTCCAGCGGACGGGTTTCGAGGTGGTAGAACAAGAGGTCGGTCATTGCGGTTCCTGCCTACCCTTCATAATTGTCTCGGACGAACCTGTCGAAAAGCGCCACCCCGAAGCCGGTGCCCCAGGAGGAGTTGGTTTCCGAGGACGGAACGCCAAAGCCCGTGCCGGCGATATCCACATGGGCCCAGGGCACGTCGCCGACGAAATGGGAAAGGAACTGGGCGGCGATGGACGCTCCGCCATTGCGGCCACCCTGGTTCTTGATGTCGGCGAACCGGCTTTCGATGAGCTTGTCGTAAGCGTGGCCGATGGGCAGATGCCAGACTTTTTCGCCGGTGGCGAGGCCGGCCTGCTGCAAACCCGCGGCAAGGGAGTCGGTGTTGGTGAAAACCCCGGCATAGTCGTTGCCGAGCGCGACGAGGATAGCGCCAGTGAGGGTTGCGATGTCCACCATGGCCTGGGGCTTGAATCTTTCGCGGCAGTACCAGAGGGCATCGGCAAGGACCAGCCGGCCTTCGGCGTCGGTCGAGATGATCTCGATCGTTTCGCCCGACATCGCGGTGATGATGTCGCCCGGGCGGAAGGCATTGCCGTCGGGCATGTTCTCGGCGAGTGCGAGGATGCCGATCGCGTTGACCTTTGCCTTTCGGCTGGCAAGGGCTTGCATGACGCCGATAATTGCGGCGGCGCCGGCCATGTCGCCCTTCATATTTTCCATCGACGCGGCGCCCTTGATGGAAATGCCGCCGGTGTCGAAAACAATGCCCTTGCCGACAAAGGCCACCGGGTCCTGCTGCTTTTTGCCGCCGTTCCACTGCATGACCACCAGCCGGGGTGGGCGGACCGAGCCCCGGCCGACAGCCAGCAACGCTCCCATGCCGAGCTTTTGCATTTCCTTTTCGGTCAGGACTTCGACGGAAACCCCGATTTCCGAAAGGCCCTGCGCGACTTGCGCCATCTCCTCGGGGCCCAGAAGGTTGGCTGGTTCGTTGACGAGATCGCGGGCGAGAATGGTTCCGGTGGCCACGGCAAGCGCCTGATCCAGCTCTGCCCCGATATCCTTGGGCGCGCCGGCGGCAATGGTGAGCGAGAGCCGGTCATGGACGCGGCCATTGCCGCGCTTGATGTATTTGTCGAAGCGGTATGAGCGGAGCGTGGCGCCGGCGGCGAGAGCGGCGACCTGCCGGGGCGCGATACCGGGCTCGTCCAGAATGACGGCCGCATCGCGAATCCTGGCGCCATCGAGCTTGGCGAAAAGCGATCCACCGCGGTCGGCCCAGGCCGCTTCGGTTTGTGCCTGGCCATCTTCGCCGCGCCCGAGCACGACGAGGCGTTCGCAGTCGAGCCCGGCAGGCGCGGCGATATCGATCATATGCCCCGGCCGGCCGGAAAAACCGGTGGCTTTGGCGATCCTCGCGAAATCGAGCCCTGTCCGCGCCCAGATTGCGCCTCCAACCGGCCCCAATGGCCCGCTTTCATCGGCGTAGAAAACGAGAGCTTGCGCTGTCTGCGGCGGTTGTTCGGAAAGGCTGATGGAAAGGAATTCGGGCATGGAAGAACCTGGGCAAGAGAAGCACCATCCGGCGGATTCGCCGGCAGCACGCCGCTGAGCATTATCGCCCGCCAGCGCCGCGTCAATGCGCGAAGGAGATGTTTGCACGCCGCGTGTTGCTCTCGTGCGCTTTTGCCCGGCGGATGAACAGGCTAGAAGACCAACGCACCGACCGGCAAAGGATTCCATGGACAGGCTGTCGCGTTACCTGCAGAGCCAATTTTTCGCGCAGGCGCTCACCATCTTTGCGGCGGGCGGCGCGCTGATCTGGCTCATGCAGCTTTTGCGCCTGTTCGACCTGGTTTCGGCCCAGGGGCAGAATTTTCTCACGCTCATGGGCCAGAGCGCCCTTACCACGCCCACCTTCGCGCGCTCGATTCTCTATGTCTGCTTCGCCATCGGGCTGGTACGCGGGCTGCGGGCGCTCCAATCGTCGCGGGAACTGCACACCATCCATGCCGCGCAGCGGACCGGATCCTTGTGGCAAGCCATTGTTTCGTTCACGCTTGTCGGCGCGGCTGCCGTGACATTGGTGGCCAATTGGATCGAGCCCAATGCACGGCGGATTTCCGCCGATTGGTCCGCTCAGATCGCCGCCGACATCGTCGGGCGCGCCCTTGTGCCGGGACGGTTCACGGAAGTCGAAGAGGGGCTGGTGTTTTCGATCGCGGCCCGAGAGCGCGACGGCACGCTTGTCGACTTCTTTTTCGATGATACGACAAACGAGACCCGCCGCACCTATTTCGCTGAAACCGCTTCGGTGTTTCAGGACGAGACCGGTTACCAGCTCATCCTCAACAACGGCGCCATTCAATATGAAAGCGCCGGCCAGTCCGGCCTGAGCCAGATCCAGTTTTCACAATACCATATCAGCCTTGCGAGCCTGCTCGATGCGGCGTCGGCGACACAGGGGCTCGACCAGACCGACAGCATCTCGCTGCTCATGGCCGTAGCGGCTGGAGACGAAGGCGAGCGGGCCATGAGGATCGTTCACGCCCGGCTTGCCGATACGCTGCGCGCGCTGGCCATCTGTGCGCTCGCCGCCGCCCTCTGCGCCTATCCCGATGGCGGGCGCGGCCGGCGGCGGATACCCGTCGAGCTCGTCATTTTGCTGATCGCCTTTGCCGAGCAGGCTATCGGCGCCTTTTCGGGCGGCGGCGCCCGGCAGTACATCGCTCCAACGCTCATTCTGGCCGGAGCGCTCGTGCTGCTTTGGGTCCGCAGCCGGCGTGCCTTCATCCTGCCGCGATGGAGGCTGGCGCCATGAACAGGGTCGGTCGCGTCATATGCGTGCGGCTGGCGGCCCGTATCGGGCTGGTGGTCGGGATTTTCTTCGGCATCATTCTGCTGGTCGAATTTCTCGATACCGGGCGCTTCAATCAGACAGCCGAGATCGCCGGCCCGTGGACGTCCACCGGCCTTGCTTTCCTGAGCGCCCTGCGATGGAGCCTTCTCGGCCTGCCGGTCACGGTACTGATCGGCGCGATCGTGGGATTGATCGACCTTCATTCGCACCGCGAGATGGTGATCATCAGCGCATCGGGACGCTCGATCTGGTCGGCGATGCGATGGCCGATCCTGATGATCCTTATTTCCGGCGTTGTGGTCACCACCGTCGTCGACAGCTTTGCGATCCGGGTCTATCAGCAGCTCGACGCTGCCCAGATCGGCTGGGGCCGGGCCTATGGCGTGCAGAATCGCGAGACGTGGTTCAACCAGACCGGCACCGACGGCGATTACATGCTCTACGCGCGCAGCGTGCTGCGCGGGGGGACCGAATTGCGGGACATCACCATCCTGCGCTACCTGCCTGAGGGCGGCACGGGCACACGCATACATGCCCAGAACGCCACGCTGGAGCCGGGCGCCTGGCACATTCGCGATGGGGTGGTTCTCGATGTCGACAGCCCTCCCCGTCCCTTTTCCGAGATGACGCTGGCAACCATCGCCACCCCGTCCGAACTCAGTCTCAAGCTGGGCACGGCCGAGGACATGAGCTGGTTCGACCTGCGCGAGGCGCTTGGGGTCGGAATCGCCGATCCTTTCGCGCTGGCCGCGGCGGAAACGCGATTCCATAAACTCAATGCCATTCCTTTCGTTCTTGTCGGTTCTTTGCTGATTGCGTTTGCCTTTACCGCCGGTTATCGAAGAGCAGGGCATTATGGGTGGACCATCGTCTATGGCATCGTCCTCGGGCTGGTGGTTTTTGTAATCACGGAGATGGCTGACCGGGCTGGCTCGGCAGGCGTTCTCAACCCGATTGCAGCGGCGTGGGGTCCAGCGCTCACCGCCATTGTCATCGGATTGACCGTGATCCTGCGTAGAGAAGACGGGCGCGTTTGATGGTCAAACCACCCAAGGGGAAAAATATCGTGCGGCACGGCGCACTTATCGCATGCGCTCTGGCTGCGGGGCTGGCGTTTGCGCCGGCAGCGTCGGCACAGCAAATCATTCCAGCCGATTTCTTTTCGCAAGTTCCTTCCGGTTCGGGCGGCGACATGGCCGTTGCGGCCGACACCATGGTCTTCAATTCCCGCAATGATACCGTGGTTGCCCAAGGCAATGTCGGCATCAGCTTCGAAGGCTTCCGCGCTACCGCCGACCGGGCAATTTATTATCAAACCACTGGCCGCGTGGAGCTTGTGGGCAATGTCGCCATCGTCGATCCCGATGGGGTCGAGTACGTGGCCGATCGCGTCGATCTCGAAGACGGCTTCCGCGAAGGCTTCCTGCGCGCCCTTACCGTCGCCTTTCCCGATGGCAGTCAGTTCACCGCCGCCGAAACCAATTTCCATGAGGGCGTGGAGCGCGTCTATGTCGACGGGACCTACAGGCCCTGCGGCACCTGCATCGACGAGAACGGCAACCGCATCGGCTGGTCGGTCAAGGCGGCCCGCATCGTCACCGACGAGGCCGAGCGCATTATCCATTTCGAACAGCCCTCGCTGCAGCTTTTGGGCGTCTCGGTGCTCTGGCTGCCGTGGCTGACGATGCCGTCGGACGAAGAGATAGACTTTCCGGTTCTCTCATTCGACGAGGACTACGGGGTGGGCATCTCCCTGCCCTTCTTCCGCTATCGCATCGCCAACGGCACGCTCGCGGTGACGCCAAACATCTACACCAACCAGGGTGGCGGTGTGGAGCTCGACTGGCGGCAGACGGTGGGCGACGTCTCCTACAGGGTGTGGACGGCTGGCGTTTATCAAGGCAATCCCGGCGTCTATGACGGGCTGGCCGATCGAAATTTCCGTGGCGCCATGCAGACCACAGGGCAGTTCACGCCAACCGACGAGTGGACACTGGGCTGGTCGTATACGGCTTTCACCGATCCCGCCTATCTCGACGATTACTACAATCAGTCGCGCACCACGCAGCAGGTCTATGCCACCTATCTGGACAATGACAGCTACGGGGATATCCGCATCCAGCAGTTCGTGCCGTTCGATGATGCTGCTGATTGGGACGCGTACCAAAGGCTCTTGGACCGGCAGGCGCTGACGCATCCCAACGCAGTCTATGAGCGAATCGTCGAATTGGCCGAAGACGCCGGACGGATCGAGCTTTCGGGAAAACTGCTGGGATTGACGCGGCAGGCCGATCATCTTTCAGGCTCGTATAGCGGCAACCGATATGTTCGCGGCTACGAAGGCCAATCCGTCCATGCCATGGTGCAGGCCGCGTGGACCAACCAATATATCGTGCCGGGCGGGCTGGCGGTTTCACCCTATTTGGGGCTTCGCGCGGACGGAGCCAATTACGATGGCGCCAGCGATCTCGATGGCGCACCTGAAGCCCAATCCCTGTTCTCAGCCACGCCCATCGCCGCGCTGGATGTGCGCTACCCTCTCCTGGCCCGGACCACGGGCGCAAGCCATGTGATCGAGCCCATAGCACAGCTCGTCTATCGCGAAGGCCCTGCCGTTCCCGGCATCATCAACAATGACGCGCAGAGCTTCGTGTTCGAAGATTCCAACCTCTTCAGCTTCAACCGCTTCTCGGGCGCCGATCGCCAGGAGACCGGCCTGAGGGCGAACGTGGGCGGCCAGTTCCAGACGAGTTTCGACAATGGAGCGTGGATCGGCGGGCTGGCCGGACAGTCCTTCCACCTGGCCGGGACCAATGCCTTCAACGTCACCGATGGCAGCACGGCCGGGGTGGGCTCGGGCATGAACGCCGACGCATCCTATATCGTAGCCGGCGTGCAGGCGGGCTATGGCGTTCTGCGCGCGGGAGCAAAGGCCCAGATCGACCCTGAGACCGGCGATATCCCTCGCGGCCAGATCTCTGCGGCCGGTGAATTTCATGACATCGGGCTTTCGGCCAACTATGTCTATATCGCCGAAAATCCCGTTCTGGGCACGACCCAGGACCTGCACGAAATTTCCGTGGGCACCCGAATCCCGCTTGCCGATTATTGGACGGCCAATGTTGGCATCGCGTGGGATCTGGCGACCAGCCAGTGGCTCGAGACGACGGCCGGCCTCCGGTACGACGACAACTTCCTTGCCTATGGCATTCAGGCCCGAGCCACCGGGCCGACCCACGACACCGCCGACGACCTTCGCATCGGCGTAAACTTCAGCCTGAGCGGTCCTCAGAACCAGAATGTGCTCGACCTGGGATATTCCTTCACCGAGTTTTAAGGTGGCTCAGGTCCTCGAAAGGGCCGTGCCAAGGTGAGGGAAACGTGATAGGCACGGGACCCAAACCATGCCACCTCTGCCGAATTTGGCCGTATTTGTGCTAGAGGACGAGACCAAAAGCGCTTTAGGGAGCGGAATACCATGAGAGAATGGCTCGTTTTGAGAACCGCCGGCATCTGTCTGGCCGTTGGGTTGGCATTGATGGCGTTCGCCGTTCAGGCCCAGAGCGTAAGGGTCACCGTCAACGGCAGCTCCATCACCGATCAGCAGATCAACGACCGCGCCAACCTGTTGCGCATCGAAGGCCAGGGCTCGAGCAATTCCAACCGCATTCAGCTCGCCACCGAGCAGCTGATCGACGACCAGCTCCGGCTGAACGAAGCCCAGCGCATCGGGGTCACGATTTCCGACGCTCAGGTGGATTCGGCGTTCGCGAACGTTGCGACCAATATGCGTTCGAGCGCTTCCAACCTCACCAACCTTCTGACCCAGAACGGGGTCAACCCCGAAACCCTGCGCGACCGGCTTCGCGCGACACTGGCCTGGCAGCAGGTGGTGCAGCAGGTGCTGCGCTCCCGCGTGCAGATTTCCGAGCTCGAGCTTGAAACCCAAGCCGCCCAGCAAGTGACGCCTGCCCTGAGCTTCGACTATATCCTCAAGGAAGTGCTGTTCGTCATTCCCGAGGGCTCGGGCGTTTCCGCATCGCGCCGCACGGCCGAGGCAAACCAGTACCGCAGCCGCTATTCGGGGTGCGATACCGCAGTCGATCTCGCCATTCAGTTCACCGACGCGGCGGTTCGCGATCTCGGCCGTCGTCATGCCACGCAGTTGCCTGAAGCTGTCGCCAATGAATTGGCCGGGCTGACGGTTGGCCAGATCAGCACCCCCCGCGTCGTGGCGGGTGGCGTTTCCATGCTGGCGATCTGCGAGAAGGCCCAGGCCGAAGACCTCGCCTTCCTCACCGACGATCTGCGCCAGGAAGCCGGCGCCGACGAGCTGCAGGCACAGGCCGAGGAATATCTCGCCCAGCTTCGCTCCCAGGCGACCATCATCCGCCGCTAGGAGGCAGGGCAGTGCCGCCGCTTGCATTGACCATGGGCGAGCCGGCGGGCATTGGCCCCGATTTGATCCTCAGGCTTTATGCCGACCGGCAGTCCCTCGGGCTGCCGGTCTTTGCCGTTTACGGGCATGCCGAGTTCCTCGCCGCCCGAGCCGCTCGATTGGGCCTGGACCTGGACGTGGCGACGGTGGCGCCCGAAGCGGCAGAGGAGACATATGAGCGCGCGCTTCCCGTGATTACCATCGAGGGCGACGTTGCCGATACGCCGGGGGTGCCCGATCCCAACACCGCGCCGGTGGTGGTGAGCGCTATCGCGCAGGCGGTCGAGGCGATCCAGGCGGGCGTTTTCCGAGGGCTGGTGACTGCGCCCATCCACAAGGCCGCGCTCTATGGCGCTGGGTTCGAATATCCCGGCCATACCGAGTTTCTGGCAGCTCTTTGCGCCGAGGATGGCGAAATACCGCTGCCGGTGATGATGCTGGCCCATGACGATCTGCGCGCGGTGCCGCTGACCATTCATATCCCGTTGGCCGATGTGCCAGGCCAGATCACGCCCGAGTTGATAACGGCAACGATCCGCGTGATCGCGCGTGACCTTGCAAGCCGCTTCGGGATTGCCGCGCCGCGGATCGGGGTTGCCGGCCTCAATCCTCACGCCGGGGAAGAGGGACGGATCGGAAGCGAGGAGCTCGATATCATCGTGCCGGCTCTGGCCAAGCTTCGCACCGAGGGCATCGACGTTTTCGGTCCGCTTTCGGCCGATACGCTTTTTTACCCCCCGCACTGGCGCAATTACGATTGTGTCGTGGCCATGTATCACGATCAGGCGCTGATCCCCATAAAGACGATCGCGTTCGATGCCGGGGTGAACGTCACGCTCGGCCTGCCGATTGTGCGCACCTCGCCCGATCACGGCACCGCGTTTTCGCTGGCCGGCACGGGCCGCGCCTCGGCCAATTCGATGCTGGCGGCAATCCGGCTGGCGGACGCCATTTCATGAGCCAGATCGATGACCTGCCTCCGCTGCGCGAGGTGATCGCGGAACATGGGCTGCGCGCGAAAAAGGAGCTGGGCCAGAATTTTCTGCTCGATCTCAACCTCACGGCGCGGATCGCCCGCAGCGCGGGCGAGCTTGCCGATGTCACGGTGATCGAGGTCGGGCCCGGCCCAGGCGGGCTGACGCGGGCATTGCTGGCTGCCGGAGCCAGGCGGGTGATCGCCATCGAACGGGACGAGCGGACGCTGCCGGCGCTGGCGCAGATATCTTCGGCTTATCCGGGACGCCTCGAAGTGGTGTCTGCCGATGCGCTCGAGATCGACTACCGTGCGCTGGCCGATGGCCGAACCAAGATCGTCGCCAACCTGCCCTACAACATCGCCACGCCGCTGCTGACCGGCTGGTTGTCGGCGGAACCGTGGCCGGCGTGGTTCGAGAGCCTTACTCTGATGTTTCAGCGCGAGGTGGCCGAGCGCATCGTGGCGCATCCGGGGGACAAGGCCTATGGGCGGCTCGGGGTTCTCGCAGGCTGGCGAGCGGAGGCACGGATCGCCATGAACCTCGACCGCAACGCGTTCACCCCACCGCCGAAGGTGACCTCGTCGGTGGTGCATCTGACACCGAAGGCCGTGGAAGCCGATGTGCCCGTGCGGGCGCTGGAGGAAGTGACACGCCACGCTTTCGGCCAGCGCCGGAAGATGATCCGGCAGAGTCTTAAGGGGTTGTCGGTGCCGCTCGAGGCCCTCTTCGCGGCGGCGGATCTCCAGGGCGACGAGCGGGCGGAGAATTTGCCTGTCGCTACCTATGTGACGCTGGCTCGGGAAGTGGCGCGGTTGCGCACGCTCTAGGCGAGGGCGTCTATCTGGCCCTTGAGCTCCTGAACGAAACTGTCGAGGGTCGTCTGGCGCGAACGATGCAGGCGGGCGCTGGCGAGAATTGAGCGCACCATCTGGACGGACTGCTCCAGATCCTCATTGACCAGCACGTAGTCGTATTCCGAATAGTGCTCCATCTCGATGCGCGCATTGCGCAAGCGCTTCTCGATGGTGCCGATGCTATCCTGTGCCCTCCGCTCCAGCCGCGCGCGCAGCTCTGCGATCGAGGGCGGCAGGATGAAGACGGTGACCATATCGCCACGGCATTTCTCATAGAGCTGGAGCGTGCCCTGGTAGTCGATGTCGAAGAGGATGTCCTTGCCGGTCGAAAGGCGCTCCTCGACCTTGGAACGGGGCGTGCCGTAGTAGTTGCCGTGCACTTCGGCCCATTCGAGCAGATCGTCATTGTCGCGCATCTTCTCGAAGGTCGGGACATCGATGAAGTGATAGTGCGTTCCGTCGATTTCGTCAGTGCGGCGCGCGCGGGTCGTCACCGAGACCGAAAGGCGGATGTTGGGATCCTGGGCGAACAGGGCTCGCGAGATCGAGGATTTCCCAGCCCCCGACGGCGAAGCGATGACCAGCATGACGCCGCGTCGCGTAAAATCCATCATTGATCGTGTCCCTGCCCTGCCCGGCTTATGACGGCTACGCCGACTATTCGAGGTTTTGAACCTGCTCTCGTAACTGATCGATCGCCGCCTTGAGGTCAAGACCGATGGCGGTCAGGCTCACATCATTGCTCTTGGAGCACAGCGTATTGGCTTCGCGGTTGAATTCCTGGCTCAGGAAATCGAGCTTGCGCCCCACCGGGCCGCCCTTGCGCAACAATTCGCGGGCCGCGGTGACGTGAGCCGTGAAGCGATCGAGTTCTTCGGCTATATCGGCCTTGGTCGCGAGCAGCGCCGCTTCCTGGTGCAGGCGGTCTTCGCTCAGGCTGTTGTCGGCATCGGTCAATGCGGCGATCTGCTCGCGCAGGCGGGCCAGAATGGCTTCGCGCGAGCGGGCCGGATGCGCGCGGGCGGCATCGGCGAGGGTGGAGATTTCCTCGATACGTTGGGCGAGAATGGCCCCGATGCGCTCCCCTTCGGCGCAACGTGCATCGGAGAGCATGCCGACGGCGGCCCGAACGCAATCGAGGATGGCTGCATGCAACCGCGCCTCTTCGTCCGGCCCGAGTTCGGGCTCTTTGGCTTCCATCACGCCCTTGAGCGCCAGGATGGTCTCGATCGAGGGTTTGCGGGCATCAAGCCGCTTGCTCAGCGATTCGATGACCGTAAGGACGCGGTTCAGGGCGCGCTCGTTGACGACCAGTTCGTCCTCGGCGGCGAGGCGTTGGACGTTGAGGAAAACCGAGACGGAGCCCCGCGCCACGCGTTCCGAGATCAGCCGCCGTATGTCGGCCTCAAGCACGTCGAAACCGGGGGTAAGGCGCGAACGGACGTCAAGGCCCCGGCCATTGACCGATTTGATCTCGACGAGAATGAGGTAGTTGTCGCTTTGCGCGCTCGCGCGCCCAAAGCCGGTCATGCTGGCGAGCGGCTCACTCACCGAACTACTGCCCTTCGGTGGGCACGGTTTCGCCCTCTTCGGGCGCAGCCTCATCCTCGGCGGTTTCGTCGCCGGCTTCGGCGGCTTCCTCGGCGGCGATCTCGTCCATGGCCGCCTGCGCTTCCGCCTCGGCCGCAGCTTCAGCAGCGGCCCGCTCGATCTCGCGATAGGCGGCGACGTTCACCTGATGGTCCGAATAGTTTTCCGCGAAGACGTGCCCGTCGGTCGGCACGGCACCGGCAGCGACGAAGTAGAGATAATCATGCTCTTCGGGATTGGCGACAGCGCGCAGTGACTCGATCCCCGGATTGGCGATGGGTCCGGGGGGAAGTCCATCGATCTGATAGGTGTTGTATGGCGTCACCTGCTCGATCTCGGAGCGGCGCAGACCGCGTCCAAGCGAGCCCTGGCCGAGGGTGATGCCGTAAATGATGGTGGGATCGGACTGCAGCCGCATGCCAACATTCAGCCGGTTGACGAAGACGCCGGCCACGCGCGGGCGTTCCTCTGCAAGCCCGGTTTCACGTTCCACGATCGAGGCGAGGGTTACCAGTTCGGCCGGGGTTTCGATCGGCAGGTCCGGGTCACGCCCTTCCCAAATCTCGGCCAACGCTTCGTCCATCGCGGTAGTCATCGAATCGATGATCGATTGGCGCGTATCTCCGCGCTGATAGGAATAGGCTCCTGGAAGCAGGCTACCCTCGGGCGGAAGAACTTCGATATTGCCGGTCAAGTCAGGATCGGCGTTGACGCGCTCGACCACTTGCCATGACGTGAAGCCCTCGGGCACCACAACCTGGTGCTGGATGGGCGTTCCCTCCGTCAACTCGCGGATGATATCGAACATCGAGGAATTGGCCGCGATGTTGAATTCGCCGGCGCGCAGATCGTCGCCGCGGCGCAAGAGGCGCGATCCGTAGTTGAAGACATCGGCGTTGGAGATGAACCCCTGCTCCTCGAGCCGCTGGGCAACCGTGGCCAGAACGTTGCCCGGCTCGACAACGAAGCTGCGGTCCTCGTTGATCGGCCCGTCCGCATTGAACACCGTGGCACCGTAGACGGCAACGCCGGCGACGCCAAGCAGAGCGAGAAGAACCAGGGTGAGCAACCCATTCAGGGCTTCGAAGAACCCGTTCTGGGAACGGCGGCGGTTTTTTTTCTTGCGTTCGGCCATGCGGTCGATTTCCGTCCCGTAGGTCGCGGGCTGAGCTGCCCGTCATCTTGTGGAATTGTCGCGTGAGCGGGGAATCCCTGATGTCACACGGCCATATGGTGCAAGAAATCCGGCAAAAACAAGAGCCAAAAGGGCCGCAGCCAGCCCCTATGCCACCTTGCGGAATATGAGAGACGCGTTCGTGCCGCCAAAGCCGAAGGAGTTGGACAGCGCAACGTTGATTTCCTTTTGCACCGGCTTGTGCGGAGCGAGGTTTATCACCGTCTCGACGGAGGGGTTGTCGAGGTTGATGGTGGGCGGGGCAACGCTGTCACGCATGGCTAGCAGCGAGAAGATCGCCTCCACCGCGCCGGCGGCACCAAGCAGATGACCGACCGCCGATTTGGTCGAGCTCATCACCACGTCCGAGGTCGCATCGCCCAACAGGCGTGTCACCGCGCCCAGCTCGATTTCATCGCCCAAGGGCGTGGATGTGCCATGGGCATTGATGTAGTCGATGTCGGATGGCTGGATGCCGGCGCGCTTGATGGCCGCCGACATGGAGCGGAAACCGCCATTGCCGTCATCGGCGGGAGCGGTGATGTGATGGGCATCACCCGAAAGCCCATAGCCGATCACTTCGCCATAGATCTTGGCGCCACGTGCCTTGGCGTGCTCATATTCCTCGAGCACCACGACACCAGCGCCTTCGCCCATGACGAACCCGTCGCGGTCCTTGTCATAAGGACGAGAGGCTTTTTCCGGGGCGTCGTTGAAGCCGGTGGACAGCGCACGGCAGGCGGCAAATCCGGCCAGGGAGAGGCGATTGACCGGCGATTCGGCCCCGCCGGCAACCATCACGTCGGCATCGCCGAGCATGATAAGCCGTGCGGCATCGCCAATGGCGTGCGCCCCGGTCGAGCAAGCCGTCACCACCGAATGATTGGGGCCCTTGAGCCCGTGTTCGATAGAGACGTAACCGGACGCGAGATTGATCAGACGCCCGGGAATGAAGAAGGGGCTGATGCGGCGCGGGCCTTTTTCGGCCAGCGTGATGGAGGCATCGTAGATGCCGCCGATGCCGCCAATGCCCGAACCGATCAGAACGCCGGTGCGTTCCTGCTGCTCGAGCGTTTCCGCCTTGTAGCCGGCATCCTGGAGCGCCTGGGTCGAGGCAGCCATGGCAAAGACGATGAACGGATCGACCTTGCGCTGTTCCTTGGGTTCCATCCAATCATCGGGATTGAACTTGCCCTCGGCGGTATCGCCCAGCGGAATGCGGCAGGCGATCTGGCAAGCCAGATCGCCGACCTCGAAATCGGTAACGCGTTGCGCGCCGCTCTTGGACGCAAGAATATTGGACCAGACAGTCTCGTGACCGACGCCCAGAGGACTGACGATTCCGAGACCGGTGACGACGACGCGACGCATTTCCATGTGCGAACCGATCGGTGGTTACGCAGTGGCCTTGGAGAGGAAGGCGACGGCGTCACCGAAGGTCTGGATCGACTCAGCGGCGTCGTCGGGGATTTCCACGCCGAATTCTTCTTCGAAGGCCATCACGAGTTCGACCTGATCGAGCGAATCCGCTCCCAGATCATCCATGAAGCTGGCCTTTTCGGTGACCTTGTCGGCTTCGACGTTCAGGTGCTCCACGACGATCTTACGGACGCGATCTTCGATGTCGCTCATAGTGTCTTCCTTTTTGCAGACTTAAAGAGTTCGTTGTTTAACGCTCTGCCCCTGGGCAGGATGGAATTGCCTATTGGCTCCCTTATTGCGCAGCGGCGGGAATTTCCGGGGCTTTCAATCGCCTTCGTTTCAAGCTCCCGGCCACAACGTGCCGGCGCAACTATCACACTTTCTCGAGGATGACCATATCGTCAACGCAATCGGACGCAAGCCCTTTCGGCGGTCAGATCATCACCATGCCGCCGTTGACATTGAGGGTGTGGCCGGTGATGTACGCAGCCCCTTCGCTGGCAAGGAATACAGCGCATGCCGCAACTTCCTCTGCGGTCCCGAGACGACCGGTCGGCACCTTGGCGAGAATGGTTTCCTGCTGCTTGTCGTTGAGCTCGTCGGTCATTGCCGAGGCGATAAAGCCCGGAGCGATGGTATTGACGGTAACGCCCCGGCTCGCAACCTCATAGGCAAGCGCCTTCGACATGCCGGCCAGCCCCGCCTTGGAGGCGGCATAGTTGCCCTGCCCCGGATTGCCAACGACGCCCACGACCGAGGTGATCGAGATGATGCGGCCGAAACGGCGCTTCATCATGCCCTTGACGGCGGCGCGGGTGAGGCGGAACGGCGCGGTCAGATTGATCGAGAGAACATCGTCCCACTCCTCGTCCTTCATGCGCATGAAGAGATTGTCGCGGGTCATGCCGGCATTGTTGACGAGGATATCGATACCGCCCATCGCCTCCTCGGCCTGGGGCACCAGGCGTTCGACCGAATCGGGGTCGGCGAGGTTGCACGGCAGGATGTGATTCTTGCCGATGATGTCCTTGGCCACATCCTCGAGCGCGCCCACGCGCGTGCCGCTCAACGCAACTTCAGCACCCTGAGTGGCGAGCGCCTTGGCAATGGCCGATCCGATGCCGCCGCTTGCGCCGGTTACCAGTGCGCGTTTTCCCGAAAGATCGAACATCGTCCGCTCTCCTTTGATCGTGCTCAGCCGCGCGCGGCGAGAAAGGCTTCGATATCGTCGGCCGTTCCGACGGACTGTGCCGAGACATCCTTGTCGATGCGCTTGGCCAGCCCCGTCAGTACCTTACCGGTCCCGAGTTCGTAAAGCTCGGTAACGCCACCAGCGCCGGTGAGCCAGGAAACCGACTCCGTCCAGCGCACCATGCCGGTCACCTGTTCCACCAGACGCCGACGGATTTCGTCCGAGTCGGTGATGGGTGCGGCCAGCACGTTGGAAACGAGAGGAACAACCGGGGCTTTCATCTCGACCTCGGCCAGCGCGGTCTGCATGGCTTCAGCGGCCGGCGCCATGAGCGCGCAGTGAAACGGCGCGCTGACCGGCAGCGGCAGCGCTCGTTTGGCGCCTCGCTCCTTGGCCAGTTCCATGGCGCGTTCGATCGCTGCAACCTCGCCGGAAATCACCACCTGGCCGGGCGAATTGTCATTGGCGACATCGCAAACCGCACCCTGGGCCGCAGTCGCGGCAATTTCCTTGACCGCATCCATCTCAAGCCCGAGAATCGCAGCCATCGCCCCCTGCCCGACGGGCACGGCCTGCTGCATGGCGCGCCCGCGAATCTGGAGCAGCCGCGCCGTATCCGCCAAAGAGAAGGTGCCGGCGGCGCAGAGTGCGGAATATTCGCCCAGGGAGTGACCGGCGACGTAGCTGGCCTCTTCGGCAACGGAAACGCCCCTGGCTTCGAGCACCCGGATCACGGCGATCGAGGCAGCCATCAAGGCCGGCTGGGCATTTTCCGTGAGACGCAGCGCGTCGTCGGGACCTTCGAACATGATCTTCGAAAGCCCTGCGCCCAGCGCGCTGTCGACCTCCTCGAAGACAGCGCGCGCCTCGGGAAAAGCGGCGGCAAGGTCCCGGCCCATACCGACGGCCTGACTGCCCTGCCCGGGAAAGGTAAATGCCGGTTTGGTCATGGTTCCTCTCGCGCATGTTGGTTTGAATTGGCCGGCGAGGTGCCCGCAAAACCGGGCCAAGTCAAGGCGAGCAGCGTACGGGTGGCGTTATTTCTGTGCGAAGCGTCCTCAGCGTCCTTCATCGTTGCCTCGAGGTGCCGGCGTCCGAGGCCCAGGATAAACCTTGCAATCGAAGCCATTCCGCTATAGAGACGCGCTGCATTCGTTTGGCCGGGGGCTGAACGGAGGGTTGTTCCTTGCGCCTGTTCGCCAAGAACAATGGATCGGTAGATGGATGATCCGGCCTCCCGTGTTCCCGCTCTTTAGTAGAACCTTTGTCGCCTTTCCATTGGCTGCAAAGAGGCTCCGCGCCGGCGATGCTATCTGAAGCAAGTTCTCAAGAAAGGCACTTTATGCCCCTTTACGAACACATCTTTCTGTCGCGGCAGGACGTCTCCGCGCAGCAGGTCGAAGACCTGACCAAGACCTATACCGACCTGCTCGCCGAAAACGGCGGCAGGGTTGCCAACAGCGAGTACTGGGGCGTCAAGTCGCTCTCTTACCGCATCAACAAGAACCGCAAGGCGCACTACACGCTTATGAACATCGAAGCTCCGGCTGCCGCCGTTGCCGAGATGGAGCGCCAGATGCGCATCAACGAAGACGTGCTCCGCTTCATGACCATCCGCGTGGACAAGCATGAAGAAGGTCCGTCGGTGATGATGCAGAAGCGTGACCGCGACGACCGCCCCGGTGGCGACCGTCCCCGTGGCCCGCGTCGTTTCTAAGGAGTGATAAGATATGGCTATTCGTGACCTTACCACTTCGCAGGCCCGCCGCCCCTTTCAGCGCCGCCGCAAGACCTGTCCGTTCTCGGGCGCCAATGCACCGGTCATCGACTACAAGGATGTCCGCCTGCTGCAGCGCTATGTTTCCGAGCGCGGCAAGATCGTTCCTTCGCGCATCACCGCCGTTTCGGCCAAGAAGCAGCGCGAGCTCGCCCGCGCCATCAAGCGCGCCCGCTTCCTGGGCCTTCTGCCCTACGCGGTGAAATAACCCCTCGGGGTCGTTGGAGGCCGGGAATGGTCCCGGCTTTCTAACCGCTCGCCATGAGCGGGACAGCATTGGAGAAATGAAATGAAAGTCATCCTTCTCGAGCGCGTGGGCCGTCTGGGCACCATCGGCGACGAAGTCACCGTTAAAGACGGGTTCGCCCGCAACTTCCTGCTGCCGCAGGGCAAGGCGCTTCGCGCCTCGGACGCCAACCGCTCCAAGTTCGAAGCCGAGCGCCAGGTGATCGAAGCCCGCAACGCCGAGCGCCGTTCGGACGCGGAAAAGATCGCTTCCGACCTCGACGGCAAGACCATCGTCATGGTGCGTCAGGCTGGTGAAACCGGCCAGCTCTACGGCTCGGTCTCGGCCCGCGACATCGCGGACGCGCTCGTCGCCGACGGCGAAAAGGTCGAACGCAACCAGGTGGACCTGGGCGCGCCGATCAAGACCGTGGGTCTGCACTCGGTTGCACTCAACCTGCACGCCGAAGTTGCCGTGAGCATCACCGTCAATGTGGCTCGCTCGGCCGACGAAGCCGAGCGCCAGGCCAATGGCGAGGATCTGGCCCGCAAGGACTATAACGACGAGGAAGAAGAATTCGTCTCTCTCGCCGATATGGACGACGAGGAATACGAAGCTTCCCAGCAGGGCGAAGCTGCCGAATCCGCTACCGAAGAAGAGCGCCAGGCCGACGCGTAAGCGTTTTCCCTGGGCAGAATCAGAAGGGCCGGGCCTTTGGGCTCGGCCCTTTCTCTTTGTCGAGACAGGGCAAAGTTTTCCCCGCAATTAGCCACCATGTATTTCGGGGCTGTGAATGAGAGGCGGGAGGGGACGGAAATGCAAAAACACCGTTGCACCGTGTCTCATGTGGGGTAAGAAGGACCCCTACCCCAGTTCACGAGATCGTCATGGAAGCTGTGAGGCGGCTGACGCCTGTCCCCTCCGATTCCGAGCCCCAGTACAAAACGGCCCCGCACAACATCGAGGCGGAGCAGGCCCTGCTGGGCGCGATTCTGGTCAACAACGAAGCGTTCTATCGCGTCTCGGACTTTCTCGAGCCGATCCACTTTTACGAGCCGATCCACCGCGAGATTTATGAGGTCTGCGGCAAGATCATCCGCGCCGGCAAGACCGCGACGCCGGTTACGGCCAAAACCTACCTGCCGGACGACCTCCTCGAGGGCGTCACCATGGCGCAATACCTGGCGCGCCTGGCGGCAGAGGCGACGACGGTGCTCAACGCCAGCGACTACGGGCAGGCGATCTACGACCTCGCCATCCGGCGCAACATCATCCTCATCTCCGAGGAAATGAACGACCGCGCCTATAGTGCCGATGTCGACACCTCGGCGCAAAAGCAGATCGAAGAAGCTGAAAAGTCACTGTTCGATCTGGCCGAAAAAGGCCGCTACGACGGCGGTTTCCAGGGCTTCAACCAGGCGCTTGCCGAAGCGATCAACATGGCGGGCGAGGCTTACAGCCGCGATGGCTCGCTTTCCGGCACCGCAACGGGGCTGACCGATCTCGACCGCCTCATGGGCGGGCTGCAGCGCTCGGACTTGATCATCCTCGCCGCCCGTCCCGCCATGGGCAAGACATCGCTGGCCACCAATATCGCATTTTCGGTCGCCAAGGCCTATAAGGCGGAACCCATGCCGGACGGCCACATGAAGACCGTCAATGGCGGCGTGGTCGGCTTTTTCTCGCTCGAAATGAGCGCCGAGCAGCTCGCTACGCGTGTTCTTGCCGAACAAGCCGAGATCTCCTCTTCCGACATCCGGCGCGGCAATATCCACGAGAGCCAGTACACCAAACTGGTCGATACATCGAACATCATGGCGCAAGTGCCTCTCTATATCGATGACACGGGCGGCATTTCCATCGCCCAGCTCGCAGCCCGCGCCCGGCGATTGAAGCGCCAGAAGGGACTGGACCTGCTGATCGTCGACTACCTCCAGCTTCTTTCCGGCTCCAAAAAGGCAGGTGAAAACCGCGTACAAGAGCTGACGGAAATCACCACCGGCCTCAAGGCGCTGGCCAAGGAACTCGAGGTTCCCATCATCGCGCTTTCCCAGCTCTCCCGTCAGGTGGAAAACCGTGAAGACAAACGTCCGCAACTCGCCGACCTTCGCGAATCAGGCTCGATCGAGCAGGACGCCGACGTGGTGCTGTTCGTCTATCGTGACGAATACTATCTGGGCAACAAGGAGCCCAAGCAGGGCACGCAGGAACATCTCGAATGGCAGGCCGAGATGGAAAAGGTGCATGGCAAGGCCGAAGTGATCATCGCCAAGCAGCGCCACGGCCCCACGGGCACCGTGCAGCTCCAGTTCCAGGCCAACCTCACCCGCTTCTCGGATCTGGCACGCGAGGACTATCTTCCGACCCGCATGGAATAGGAAGTCCCCACGCCTTGCCGCGAGACATAAATCCGCGCTAGCTCAAGGACGCGAAGGGGAATCGGCGGACGGATATGACCAGCTCAACGACAATCCTCGGTGGCGGGATTACCATCGACCTCGAAGCGATCGTTCGCAACTGGAAGGCGCTCGATACGGTATCGGGCAAGTCGCTGACCGGCGCGGTCCTCAAAGCTGACGCCTATGGCACCGGCGCGAAGGTGGTCGGCCGCGCGCTCTACAAGGCAGGCGCCCGGTTCTTCTTCGTTGCGACACCGGACGAAGGGGTAATGCTGCGCCAGGCGGTGCCGGATGCCTTCATCTTCGTGCTCGACGGGCTCGTTCCCCGCGCGGCGGCGGACTATGCCGCTCATGGCCTGATGCCGGTGCTTGCCTCGATGAGCCAATTGACCGAATGGCTCGATTTCTGCCTCAATCGCGGCAAGGCCGTCCCGGCCGCGCTGCATTTCGATACGGGCTTCAATCGCGTCGGCTTCCGCATCAAGGAAGCCGAATTGGTCAAGCGCGAGCTGGACCAGTCCGGTTTCGAGCCGCAAATGATCATGAGCCACTTCGCCTGCGCCGATCAGCCCAGCCATGAGATGACCCGCAAGCAGAACGGGCTATTTCAGGGCCTATTGAACACCTTCCCCGACATTCCCGCTTCGATCGCCAACTCGGCGGCGGTGATGACATCCAAGGATTACCATTATCATCTCGTGCGCCCCGGTATCGCCATGTATGGCGGACGGGCCATCAACGGACGCCCCAACCCCATGGCGCCGGTGATCTCGATGCATGTCCCTATTCTGCAGATCAAAGAGGCACGGATCGGGGAAACCGTTGGCTATGGCGCGGCGTACCGGCTACGCCGGGATACGCGGATCGCCATCATGGCCCTTGGTTATGCGGATGGATATTTCCGCTCGCTGTCGGGGATCGGCGGGCAGATCGGTGGCCGCGTGGCCGTCAACGGCACGATCGTGCCGGTGCTCGGGCGCGTTTCGATGGACATGACGGCGATCGACATCACCGACGTCGAGGGGCTGGTGCAGCCGGGCGATTCAGTGGAGATTCTGGGGCCCAACATCAGCATCGACGATATAGCCGACGCTGCCCGCACCATCGGATACGAAGTTCTCACCACGCTCAACGGCCGCTTCCCACGTTCCTACGTCAATGCCCCGGACGGCGTTGATCTCGACTAATTTGTTCCTTGTTTGTTCTTTACGTCGCAGCCGAGTTGAGCTAGCTTTGCGGCGAACGATCCGGAGGCGAGCTGGTCATGGGCGTATATGTCGTGTTGCTGCGGGCCATCGGACCGGCAACGCACAAGGTGATGTCCATGGCCGATTGGCGCGGCGCGAGCGAGGATGCAGGCTTCCTGGAACCTGAAACGTACGTCGCCACGGGAAACATGATCGTAGAGGCTGGCGGTACGTTGCATGAGGTGACCGCACGTATGGATGCCGTGGTGAAGCGCTGCGGGCTCGGCGATGGCAACAAGGTGTTCGTGCGCAAACCGGCGACCTTGCGGAGACTGGTCAAATCCAATCCCTTTCCCGACGCGGCGACCGAGCGTCCCGGGCAGGTCGGCATCTATTTCATGGCGCGCGCACGTCCCGATTTCGGTTGGGTCAAAGACTATGATGGTTCCGAACCAATCCACATCGAGGGCAATCACCTGATCGTCGACCATGGCGATACCGAAGGTCAATCGCAGCGATTGCCGGGGATTATCGAGAAGCGGTCCGGCCCGGCCACTGCGCGCAATTGGAACACGCTGCAGAATCTGGCGCGGCGCGCTACTGAACGAGAACGCAAAAGCAGGGAATAAAGCGGCTTGGCCAAGCTCAAATCCACCTACGTCTGCCAGTCCTGCGGCAATGTCACGCCGCGCTGGGCCGGACGCTGCGAAGCATGCGGGGAATGGAACTCGATTGTCGAGGAAATCGCATCCTCGGGCGTGGGCGCTGGTCCAAAAGCCGCGGTGTCATCGGGCCGCCCCGTAGAACTGGTTCCGCTTTCTGGCGAGAGCGAAGACGCCATCCGCATCGTTACCAGGAACAGTGAACTCGATCGCGTGCTGGGCGGCGGCTTCGTCATGGGATCGGCCATTCTCGTGGGCGGGGATCCGGGAATCGGCAAATCCACCCTGTTGCTGCAGGCGGCGGCAGCCCTGGCGCGGCAGGGCAAGCGGGTGATCTACATCTCGGGCGAAGAAGCCATCGCCCAGGTCCGCTTGCGTGCGACGAGGCTAGGTGTCGCCGATGCGCCGGTGGAACTGGCCAGCGAAACCCATGTCGAAACGATCCTCGCCACCATCGAAAAAGGCAAGGCGCCCGATCTGGTCATCATCGACTCCATCCAGACCTGCTGGACCGAGCGCATCGACAGCGCGCCAGGAACGGTGACGCAGGTGCGCACCAGCGCCCAGGCGCTGACACGCTTTGCCAAGAAATCGGGCTCGGCCGTGGTGCTGGTGGGGCACGTCACCAAGGACGGGCAGATCGCCGGGCCGCGCGTGGTCGAGCACATGGTCGATGCAGTGCTTTATTTCGAGGGCGATACGTCGCTGACCTACCGCATCCTGCGCGGGGTCAAGAACCGCTATGGCGCCACCGACGAAATCGGCGTGTTCGAGATGGTCGGTTCGGGGCTGCGGGAGGTGCCCAACCCCTCTGCCCTGTTCCTCGACCAGCGCGATTCCGGCGCTGCCGGCTCGGCGGTGTTCGCCGGCGTGGAAGGCACGCGGCCGGTACTGGTGGAAATCCAGGCCCTTGTCGCCCCCTCCCCGCTCGGCACGCCGCGCCGGGCCGTCGTAGGATGGGATTCCTCGCGGCTCTCGATGGTGCTCGCCGTGCTCGAAACCCGCTGCGGAGTGCGGATTGGTGCCAACGACATCTATCTCAACGTCGCTGGCGGCCTCAAAGTCAACGAACCGGCTGCCGATCTGGCCGTAGCCGCCGCGCTTATCTCCTCGCTCACCAACTCTCCGCTTCCCGCTGACGCCGTCTATTTTGGCGAGGTGAGCCTTTCGGGCAGCGTAAGGCCGGTGGTGCACGCCAATCTGCGGGTGCGAGAAGCCGCCAAGCTGGGGTTCGGATCGGTCCATACCGCAAAGCTCAATGCGGCTGACCGCACCGATGGCGTCGCGCTCAACGAGTTCTCAGCCCTCGCCGAACTGGTGGGTCGGATCGCCGCCGGCGGCACGGCGCAACCTGTGGGTGAAACGGCCTAATCCCAAGCAATCGCTTGGCTTTGACACATTTAGCGGCTAAACGAGCCTTAGAGCTTGATCACTCCGATGGAATCGGAGTGAGCGCTCTAAGTCATTGATCGGTCGTGCGACCGAACCGGAAAAGTCTGCAACTTTTCCTGATCGCACTCTAAAAGGGCTTGCTGGAGAACCATTCTCATGCTGACCGCTTTCGACATCGCCGTCGGAATCCTCGTTCTGATTTCCGCACTACTGGCGACGGCGCGCGGATTGACCCGCGAAGTGCTTTCCCTGGTCACATGGGCCGGCGCAGCAGCCTTCGCCGCCTATATGTTCTTCTATCAGCCACAGATCGCGCAGGAATTCGTTGCCGATCCGCTATGGGCCAATATCGCAACGGTGGTGGTCAGCTTCATCGTGGCGTTGATCGTGCTGCATCTCCTCACCATGAAAATCGGCGACTTCATCACCGACAGCAAACTCGGGCCGCTCGACCGGACCCTGGGCTTCGTCTTCGGCGCGTTGCGCGGCATTCTGATCGCCGTAGTGGTCGTGATCTTCGCCGACTGGCTGATCGGTCCCAACCCGCCCAATTTGCAGTGGTATGGCGAAGCCCAATCGTTGCCGACCTTGCGCTCGCTGGGCGAGGGCCTTATCTCGCTGTTGCCGGAAAATCTCGAGGAACAGGTCAATGACCTGCTCCAGGGCGGCGGCCCGATCGAAGATCCGGTCATCGACGAAGAGAGTACCGAACTGCAACCGGCACCCGAGCAGGCGACGCCCGCACCGCCTTCGACGATCAACGGAGTGTGATATCGCCGCACGCGGCCTGCGGTCGTGTTGACTTGACCACGCCGGGAGCGTAAGCCCCCGGTGAACGAGCGGTTTTTCCGAACCGGGCGAGAACCCGTTATTTCGAACCGCTCCTTAGTCTTCGCAATCATGGTGGATTAATTTGAGCACGCTCCACGCGACGACAGGCGATCATCTTTCGGGATTGGCGCTGGATATGGATGGGGACACGCTGCGCGAGGAGTGCGGCGTGTTCGGCATTTTGGGCCATGGTGATGCTGCGGCTCTGACTGCGCTAGGCCTGCACGCCCTCCAGCACCGCGGACAGGAAGCGGCCGGTATCGTCACCTTCGACGGCAAGCGCTTCAGTTCTGAGCGCCATCTGGGGCTGGTGGGCGATCACTTCACCGACGCCGCTACCCTGGGCCGCCTGCCCGGCAACATTGCCATGGGGCATGTGCGCTATTCAACCACCGGCGAAACCGTGCTGCGCAACGTGCAGCCGCTTTTTGCCGAGCTCGAGGTCGGCGGCATCGCCATCGCGCATAACGGCAATCTCACCAACGGGTTGTCGCTGCGCAAACGATTGATCGCTCAAGGGGCCATCTGCCAATCGACCTCGGACACCGAGGTCGTTTTGCATCTGATCGCCCGCTCGCAGCGCTCGGGCTCTGCGGACCGCTTCATCGATGCGCTCGGCGCCATCGAGGGCGCATATGCCATGGTGGCCATGACACGCACCAAGCTCATCGGCGCGCGGGACCCCAATGGCATCCGCCCCCTGGTGCTAGGGGAACTCGATGGCAAGCCGATTTTTGCGTCCGAAACCTGCGCGCTCGACATCATCGGCGCCAAATTCGTTCGCGACGTCGAAAACGGCGAAGTGATCGTTTGCGAGATTCAGAAGGACGGCTCGATCACCATCGACAGTTTCAAGCCGTTCAAGGCGCGCCACGAGCGGGTTTGCCTTTTCGAATATGTCTATTTCGCCCGTCCCGACTCCGTGGTTGCGGGCCGCTCGGTCTATGCGGCGCGCAAGGCGATGGGCGTCAATCTCGCCAAGGAAGCGCCGATCGAAGCCGACGTGATCGTGCCCGTCCCCGATGGGGGCACGCCGGCCGCGCTCGGTTATGCCCAGCAATCGGGCATTCCGTTCGAATACGGCATCATCCGCAACCATTACGTGGGCCGCACGTTTATCGAGCCGACCCAGTCCATCCGCGCGCTGGGCGTCAAGCTCAAGCATTCGGCCAACCGCGCGGTGATCGAGGGCAAGCGCGTGGTGCTGGTCGACGATTCCATCGTGCGCGGGACGACTTCGCTCAAGATCGTGCAGATGATCCGCGACGCCGGCGCCAAGGAAGTCCACATCCGGGTCGCCAGTCCGATGATCTATCATTCGGACTATTACGGCATCGATACGCCCGATCCTGAAAAGCTGCTGGCCAACCAGTATGCGACGCTTGAAGACATGTGCCGCTATATCGGCGCGGATTCGCTTCAGTTCCTGTCGATCGACGGGCTGTATCTCGCGGTAGGCGGGGAAAAGCGCAACGCGCAGGCGCCGCAGTTCACCGATCACTACTTCACGGGGGACTACCCCACGCCGCTCACCGATCTGGACGGTCGCGACAAGAACGACCCCAAGCAGGTCTCGATGCTGAGGGAAGCCGTATAGAATGACCGACAACAAGGACCTCGCCGGCCGCGTCGTGCTGGTCACCGGCGCTTCGCGGGGGCTGGGTTATGCTGCCGCCAAGAACGCCGCCGCCCGCGGCGCCCACATCATCGCCGTGGCACGAACGGTGGGGGGTCTTGAAGATCTGGACGACGAGATTCAGGCACTGGGCTCCGCGACGACGCTGGTGCCCATGGATCTGACTGACGGGGAAGCCATCGACCGCCTGGGAGCCGCCATCTTCGAGCGCTGGGGCCAGCTCGACGGGCTGATTGGCAATGCCGGGGCCTTGGGGACACTCAGCCCCCTCGCCCACATCCAGCCCAAGGATTTCGCTAATGTGTTCGGCGTCAATGTCGGCGCCAACTACCGGCTGATCCGCTCGCTCGACCTTCTGCTGCGCCAATCCGATGCCGGCCGCGCCGTGTTCATCTCCTCGGGCGCGGCGCTTTCGGCCAAGCCCTATTGGGGCCTCTATGCCGCCTCGAAGGCCGCGCTCGACGCCATGGTCAAGGCCTATGCCGGCGAGATGGCCATCACCGAAGTCAAGGTCAACGTCTTCTATCCCGGCCAGGTCCGCACCGCCATGCGGGCGAAAGCCATGCCCGGCGAGGACCCGCTGACGCTGCCGACGCCCGATGAGGTTGCGCCCAGGATCGTCGATCTGGTTTCGCCGGCATATGACAGGACCGGCATGCGAGTGGATGTACTGAGGGGCGAGGAGCCGCTCTAGATAGACCAAAGCGCCCTGGACAAAGCCCGGCAGTTGCCGGGCTTTTTTGTTGCCTACTTTCCGTCCTCGTCCACATAGGGGTTCTTGCCCCCACGCACCCAGAGCCGAATTGGCGTCCCAGGCAGGTTGAAATCCTGCCGGATGCCGTTGACGATATAACGCTGATAGGCTTTCGGCAGCGCGTCGGGACGCGAAGCGAAGACGATGAAGCTGGGGGGCCGGGTCTTGGCCTGTGTCATGTAGCGGAGCTTGAGCCGCCGCCCCGACACCGCCGGAGGCGGGTGGTGTTCTGTCATGGCCGAGAGCCAGCGGTTGAGCTTGGCAGTGCGGATCTTGACGTTCCAGACACGCTCGATATCGAAGATCGCCTTCATCAGCTTATCGATATTGCGACCCTGCAAGCCCGACATGGTGACAAGCGGAATGCCGCGAAGCTGCGGCAAAAGCCGCTCGCATTGCTCGCGCAGTTCTAGGATCTTGGCGTTCTTGTCCTCGATCAGATCCCATTTGTTGACGGCGATCACCATCGCCCGCCCCTCGCGCTCGACGAGGTCGGCCAGTGCCAAGTCCTGCTTTTCGAACGGAATGGTCGCGTCGAGCAGCAGCACCACCACTTCGGCATACTGGATCGAGCGCAGGCTGTCGGCCACCGAGAGCTTTTCGAGCTTGCCCTGCACGCGCGCCTTGCGCCGGATGCCGGCGGTATCGACGAGATTGATGACGCGGCCTTCCCATTCCCAGGGCACCATGATGGAATCGCGGGTGATCCCCGCCTCCGGCCCTGTCAAAAGCCGGTCTTCGCCCACCATGCGATTGATGAGCGTCGATTTTCCCGCATTGGGGCGTCCTACGATGGCAACGTTGAGGTAGCGGTTGGGATCCCACCGCATGGGCGCGGTTTCGCCTGCCTGATCCTCGCCTTCATCCTCATCGACATCGACGTCGACCTCGGGCCTGCGGACCATCTCGTAATCGAATTCGTCGGCTTCGGCCGCTGCCTTGGCTTCTTCGGCGCGATCCACTGCCTGGGAGACGATTGTGTAAAGATCGGCGAGCCCCAGCCCGTGTTCGGCCGAAAGGGGCACCGGCTCGCCAAAGCCGAGCGAAAAAGCCTCCATCAACCCTGCGTCGGAGGCCCTGCCTTCGGCCTTGTTGCCGATGACGTGGATTTCCTTGTCCGCCTTGCGCAACAATCGCGCGAAATGCTCGTCGGTCGGCGTGATGCCGGCGCGCGCATCAATCATGAACAGAATGACATCGGCTTCGGCGATCGCCATCTCGGTCTGGCGCCGCATGCGGGCTTCGAGGCTGTCGTCATTGGCATCTTCATAGCCAGCCGTGTCGACAAGCGTGAAGGTGAGGTCGCCGATCCGCCCCACGCCCTCCCGCCTGTCGCGCGTCACGCCAGGCGTGTCGTCGACAATAGCGAGCTTCCTGCCCACCAGCCTGTTGAACAGCGTGGATTTGCCTACATTGGGTCTGCCGACAATGGCAACGGTAACGGTCATTCCGTTTGGGCCTGCCCAGCATCGGATTCAAGCGGCTGTCCCAGCGTTTCAAGGCTCGGCGTCTCGGCGGGAATCACGATTTCCTCGGGCGCAGCCTCGACCGGGGCAGCAGCATCGACGAGTTCCTCGCTGACATCGACCCCTGTGGAGGCAAGTTGCTCGAGATAGACGAACGCGCGAAGCTGCATGTCCTGCCCGGCAGCCGGATCGGCAGCAATCGCCTCGAAGTTGGCGCGCGCCTCCTCGATGTTTCCGGCCTTGTAGTGAGCGAGCCCCAGGGCCTCGCGCGCGCTGTTGCGCATCGGGTTATCTTCGCCGGTGAGGCCACCCACACGCTGCTCAACGGCAGCGGCATCAAGGTGATCGACGGCCAGATACCCGGCAAAGACATAGGCAAGCTCACGCAGACGAGGCTGGTCAAGGCTCGCGGCCAGCGCGTCGTAGGCGGCAATGGCGCCCTCGATATCGCCCGATTCAACCAACAGGGCCGCTTCCTGGAAGCGCGCCAGCGTGGCGTAGCCCGCAGGCCCACTCGCCTGCAGTTCGGCAAAGGCGGCCTGCGCCCCCTCGATATCGCCCTGCTCGGCAAGGTCGGCAGCGGCGTAATACTGGTCGGACGCCGTCGCGGCGGTGTTCGAACTCCACCACTTCCAAATTTCGTTGGCGGCAACCAGCAGCACGATCAGCACGGCAGCGCCGATAATGAAGGGCGCAAAGCGCCTCCAGAAGGCTTTCAGCTTATCGCTGCGCAGTTCTTCTTCGACTTCGCGCAGGAAGGAATCTTCGCTCATTACGGCATCCGGACTGTCTTAAAAAAGTGGCCGGACAATAGTGGTCCCGTCCCTATAATGCAATCGCACGTAAGACCGGATTCGCAGCGGATTTGAGACAATGGACAAGACCGAGCGGCTATTTGCCATCATGGATGCGCTCCGACGCCATCGACGCCCCGTAACGGCGGCGCAATTGGCTGACGATCAGGGCGTTTCCGTGCGCACGCTCTACCGCGATATCCAAACACTGGTCGGGCTCGGCGCACCGATCGAGGGCGAGGCCGGCATAGGATACATGCTGCGCCCAGGATTCTTCCTGCCGCCGCTGATGTTTTCGGCCGACGAGCTCGAAGCGCTGGTGCTCGGCGCGCGCTGGGTGGAAGTGCAGCCCGACGTCGAACTCTCGAACGCAGCGCGCAACGCATTGGCCAAGATCGCCACCGCCTCGCCCGAGGACCTGCGGGATCGGATTTCCGATACAGGGCTCTGGCCCGTCCGGGTTGAGGGCGATCGCGAGCCCCTGCCCCTGCTGGCCCTGGTGCGCCGCGCGATGCGGGCCGAGAGAGCGCTGCGGATCGCCTATGAGGATGAAAAGGGCAATCCGTCCGAGCGTGACATCTGGCCGGTGCAGATCGCCTTTTATGAAAACAAGCAGATCATCGCCGCCTGGTGCACCCTGCGCGAAGCGTTTCGGCATTTCCGCACCGAACGGATCGCTTCAGCTGAGCTGACGGAAATGCGCTATGGCCGCCGTAGGGCTGTTCTTGCTGACGACTGGTACACGCAATGGCAGGCCGAACGGCACTGGCACTAGCGGCATTCGCGCATTTATGCTGGCTCCATGACGCATGACCATCGCACGTATCCGCCGCTCGACACCTTTAAGCCGATTGCCCAGGACATCTGGATCGTCGACGGCCCAATCATTGAGTTCGGCATGCCGTGGCCAAGGATGGGCTTTCCTACCCGGATGACGGTGGTGCGCCTTTCGGATGGAACGTTGTTCATCCACTCCCCAACGCCGCTTTCTGCCGGTCTCAAATCCGAGATCGAGGCGGAGGGTGCTCCGGCCTATGTCATCGGGCCTAACCGGATCCACTATTGGTGGGTGCCCGAATGGCACACGGCTTATCCAGAAGCAAAGGTCTATCTCGCCCCGCGCATTCGTGAACAGGCGGGCAAGCGGATCACCTTCCCCACGAATGAAATCTCCAACCCTTCCGGCTTTCCCTGGGATGCAGAGATCGCCACTCTGCCGATCAGCGGCGACTTCATGACCGAGATCGTGTTCTTCCACCGCAGGTCCCGCACTCTGATCCTGACCGACCTCATCGAAAACTTCGAACCCGAGAAGCTTTCCAATCCGCTCATGCGGCTGGTGACCAGGCTGGGAGGCGTACAGGCCCCGGATGGGCAGATGCCGCGCGACATGCGCCTCACCTATCGCCGCAACAAAACCGACCTTCGGAACGCTGTCGAAACGATGATCAGTTGGAATCCGGAACGCATCGTTATTGCGCACGGCCGCTGGTTTCCCGCCGATGGCGCCAACGAGCTTCGCCGTGCCTTTCGTTGGCTGCTCTAGGCGAGCCCCTTCGTTTAACCTTGGGCAAATTTGCGGAACGGGGTTCGCCGCCTCCCGATTTTCCTTTCGACGGTCCGATACAAGCGCGGGCCACTAACCCAATCATGGAGAGAGGAATATGGCACAGGATCGCTGGAACCCCGAACGCGAATACGACCGCCGCCAGAGAGCGGAACGGCGCGATTGGCGCGATCGGAACGACGCCGATTATGAAAGCCAAGGCTACGATCCCTATGCCGACGATTTCGACCGCGAAGGCGGCTATTACGATCGTCGTCCAGATTATGGTAGCCAGTACAACACCGGCAATTTCGGTGTGCCTGGCGCGCTCGGCATGGGTGGACGATACTACACCGGCGGGGGCTTTTTCGGTTCCCGCGGGCGGCAGGGCATGGAGCCCGGTTATCGCGGCAATCGCGGGTATGCGGACCGCTTCCGCGCCGAACGGCACCGCGATGAGGATCGCGGGTTCTGGGACAAGGCAAGTGACGAGGTCCAGTCCTGGATGGGTGATGAAGACGCCGAACGGCGTCGGCGCATGGATCGGGAAAATCACCATCGCGGCCGCGGTCCGCGCGGCTACACCCGATCTGATGACCGTATCAGCGAGGACGTCCATGACCGGTTGACCGACGACTGGGCGCTTGATGCCTCCAATATCGAGGTCTCGGTTTCAGGCGGCGAGGTGACCTTGAGCGGCACCGTCAGCAGCCGTCAGGACAAGCGCCGCGCCGAGGATATCGTCGACGATATTTCCGGCGTTTCTCATGTGCAGAACAACCTGCGGGTGAATACGGAAACCGGAACCGGCGAGCGCCGGTTCACCACCGGCTAGCCCGCCGCTCTATTCTTCTGTCCTGGCCCCGCCCGCTTGGCGGGGCCGTTTGCATTGGCCGGACGGATCGCCAAATCCGGGTCGCGGGCTCTGATGGCCGATGCAATACTGGCGGCTTCCAAGGAGCGCCGCATGTCCTTATCCAGCAAAACGATCACTTCCCCTGTTGGCGCCCTCACACTCGTCGCAAACGCCAGTGAGTTGGTCGCCATTCTTTGGGAGAATGACGATCCACGCCGCGTGCCGCTCGGGCCGCTCCGTTCCGTCGGCGACCACGCCATCCTGAACCTGGCTCAGCAGCAGCTCGATCAATATTTTACCGGACAACGCACCCGGTTCGAACTGCCGCTCGCCTCTTCGGGAACGCGCTTTCAGCAGGCCGTCTGGAGCGCGCTGCTCGACATTCCTTATGGCAAAACACAAAGCTATGGCGATCTGGCAGCGGCCCTGGGCAAGCCATTCGCTGCCCGTGCGGTCGGCGCCGCCAATGGCCGCAATCCTCTCTCGATCATCGTGCCGTGCCATCGCCTTGTTGGCGCCGATGGCAGCCTTACCGGATTTGCCGGCGGCCTCGAGGCCAAGCGTTACCTGCTCGATCTGGAAAAGGCGCACAGTTCAACGCGGGCGGAAGCGCAGGCACTTGTTTAGTGCAACTCGCCCCCGATTTTCGGGCGGAGCGGCCAATGACCGATATCGAAAATCCTTCCTTTACCCAACTGCGCCAGCACGAAATCGCGCACGACCCACTGGATCGGCTCCTCCAGCGAGATTTCCCGAATCCGCTCGGCCGGCCGTAAGATGGTCATATGCGGACAAATTGTTGACTGCCCGGGCGGCAGCGCCACCTTGATGAGTGCGCGCTGCACGCTTTTCCTCAGGGCCAATATCGCGGGCGACGATTGGCGGCTGCGCAGCACGACGCAAGGCCCATTGAATACCGAAATAGTATCGAAGCGCACCGCAAAGGCCTCGGCCACCACAAGAGCTCCGGCGGCAAGTGCAGCGTCGATGTCGCCCTTAAGATGGCGCCGACCTGCCCCCACCGCGCATAGCGAAACATGCAACCGGTCAGCGTGACAGATCCGACCATCGAGGCCGTACCGTCCCTTCATTTGGCCGGCCAAACGTTCGACTGCCCTCGCCACCGGCCCGGTGGGCCGCAAGGCGAAATAATAGCGTGGCACCGGTGCTTTTGCCGCGAACAAATCCTGCTGCGAGAACATCGCAATGCCTCCTCGACATCAATGTTCTCTTTATGTTCTCACTGGTAGCAGCTTTTGTCCAGCCAGAAGCGGCGCTCACGCCCGGAGCGCCACCGCCTGCCAGCACATATCGGCGATCTGCTCCACTTCAGCCCGGCTGATCGGCCGCGGGTCAAGCCGCCGGCGCTTTATCGCGTGACGGATCGCCCCGCGCACAAAACTGGCGAGGAGGTAGGACTGTCCCTCGCGGACCACGCCGGCCTTTTGTGCTCCTTCGAACAATGCTCGCGTATAATCGAGAAAACCCGCAAAGGTCGCAGCGATATCGGCACGGCTGAGTTCGGGGGAGTTGTCGAGGTATTCGAACAGCCGCGCCCGCTCCGGCCCTTCCAGAATGAAGTCGATGTAGTCGGCAATATAACGCCGGACACGCGTGCCGAAATCGACGCTGTTTTGATGCTCGACCATCATGGCCTTTGCCATCTCTTCGCCCACGCGCACATAGACGCCCAAGACGAGCGCCTTCTTGGAGGGGAAGTAGTTGTAGAGCGATCCTGTCGCCACCCCCGCTCGTACGGCAATGGCGGCCATCGAGCATTGCAGGCCGTTTTCAACGATCAGTTCGGCGGCGGCATCGAGAATCCGATCCCGCTTATTCACAGGTGCGTCCATACTGAATGAACCTTCATTCATCCGTCATGTTGGTAAGGTAGCTGTGTTCGCGACCGGGCACAAGCCGTCTTTGAAAACGCCGAGTTGACCGGGCACCACGCCCTCGAAGCGCAGCATCAACAGCAGGACAAGCGTCATGACCGAACTCTACACTTTCGTTCACCTTACCGATCTGCACATCGGCAACCCCGATATCGTCGACGATCATCTTTTTTCCGATACGACTGCAAATCTCAAGGCGCTGCTGGCCGATGTCAAAGCGCTCGTACCGCAACCCAAATTCATCGTTGCTACGGGTGATCTCACCAATCAGGGCGATGAAGGCAGCTACCGCAACCTCAAGACCATTCTCACCGAAGCCGCGCTCGATATCCCGGTAATTTTCGCGCTCGGCAATCATGACAAGCGCGAGGGCTTTTATGCCGGCATGCTCGGCCAGACCGAAAATCTCGCCGCCCCCTACTTCCACGCTCAGGTGATCGACGGCGTTCATGTGATCGCGCTCGATTCCAGCGCGCCGGGCAAGATCGGCGGCTCCATCGAGCCCGAGCAGTTCGAATGGCTCGAGGCCGAACTCAACGCCCACCCCGACCTACCCAAGCTGATCGCCGTTCACCATGCCCCCGCGCTCGACGAGGATCGGCCGGACACCGAATGGGAAAGCCTCACCATTGCCGATTCGCTCAAGCTGCGTGACATGCTCAAGGGCAAGAACGTGCTGGGCATCCTCTCGGGCCACATCCACTTCGACCGCGTGACCAACTGGTACGGCATTCCGGTGGTCGTCGGCATCGGCACGCATGCAGCTACGGACGTCACCTATCTGCACGAAGGCATGCGCATGCTCGCCGGCGCGTCCCTTGCCATTGGTCAGGTTCGGTCGTCCGGACTCACCATCTCCTTCGTGCCGCAGCCGTCCGACCGGCGCGAGTTGCACAGCTTCACCTTCGCGGACATGGCCGAGATGCTCAAGAAGTACGAAGCCGCCAACGTCGCGGCTGAGTAAGGGAGCGCTAAAAATGCACCGCAGAAACCTTCTGGCCGCGGCTCTGGCGTCCTTGGCCCTGCCGGCCATCGGCCAGACCATTCCCGACACCGTCGATGAGCCGGTGACGATCACTTTCTACAACTACAACCTCGCCATGGCGGGTAACGGTGCCGACGCCACGCGCCGGCTGATCGACCAGTTCATGGCCGAAAATCCCAATATCACCGTGGACGCCATTCCGGTAGGGGCCGCTGAATCCACCACCACGGTGCAGGCCGACCTCGCCGCCGGCCAGCCGGTCGATCTGGTGCAGATGGGCTTTTCCACCCTCTCGTATGCCGTGGACAATTACGGCGCGGTGGCGCTCGAGGACATCATCCCCCAGGATGAACTCGACGGGCATTTCGAAGGCATGGTGCCAAACGGGCTCGATCTGGGCCGCTTGAATGACAAGACCTACGGCCTCGCCTACACGTTTTCGACCCCGGTTCTGTTCTACAATGCCAACCTCTTCCGGGAGGCTGGCCTGGATCCTGATCAGCCACCTGAAACCTGGGACGAAATTCGTGAAACGGCGCTCGCCATCGAAGACGCCACAGGCAAGGAGGGCTTTGCCGCCGGTATCTTCGGCCCCAGTGCCGCCGACTGGCTGTTCCAGGGGGTGGTGCGCTCCAATGGTGGCGAGGTGATTTCGCGCGACCGCACGACCCTGACCTTCGCCGAACCTCCGGCTGTAGAAGCCGTACAAATGCTGCGCGATCTTTATGACGCGGGCGCTTTCGATCCCATGGACATCACCGCCGCGCTCGAAGGCATGTCCTCGGGCAATATCGGCATGTATCTCCAGACCAGCGCCATCCAGGGCGCGCTGGTCTCAGGCGCCGAAGGCAATTTCGAGCTACGCGCCTCCACCATGCCGAGCTTCGGCGACAAGCCGGTGCGGCCGAACAATTCGGGCAGCGCACTGGTGATCCTTTCCCAGGATCCGCTCAAGCAGCGCGCCGCTTGGGAGCTGATGAAGTTCCTCACCTCCGAAGAGGGTTACACCGTCATCACCTCGGAAATCGGCTATCTGCCGCTTCGCCCGGCCATTGTCGACGATCCGCGCTACCTCAAGGATTGGGTGGAGGAGCATCCGCTGGTGCAGCCCAATCTCGACCAACTCGCCATTCTCGAGCCGTGGGAATCCATGCCCGGCCCCAACTATCTCCAGATCGTCTCCATCATGATGGATGCCGCCGAGATGGCCGTCTATGGCGGGGTCGATGTGGAAGCCACGCTCCGTGACGCGCAGGCCAACGCTCAGGCGCTGATGCCCTAACCAGCATGCCTGGCGGGTTCCGCCGGGCGCCCTTCTCTCTCCCAAGGACGAGCGCAATGGTTCGCAATCTCCCTCTTTCAACGGTCCTCGTGACAGCCGCCCTCATGTCCGGAACAGCGGGCGTGGCGGCACAGGCCATGCCGGCCGCCGTCGATGAACAGGTCGAAATCACCTATTACAACTACAATCTGGCCTCCGCGGGCATTGGCGCGGAAGCCACGCAACAACTCATTGCCGATTTCGAAGCCGCGCACCCCAACATCACCGTCAACGCCGTAGGCGTGCAATCAACCGAGATGGTTTCACGGATCCAGGCGGATATGGCCGCCGGCATCGGGCCGGACGTGACCCAAACGATTTTCGACGATCTCGCCTACACGATCGACAATTTCGGCGCCGTCGCACTCGAGGACATCGTGCCGCCCGAAGAACTCGCCGCCCATTTCGAGGGCATGTCGGAAAACGGTCTGGAGCTGGGCCGCCTCAATGGCAAGACCTATGCCCTCGCCTATACTTTCTCCACCCCGGTCCTGTTCTACAACGCGGACCTGTTCCGCGCTGCGGGCCTCGATCCGAATCAACCACCCCGCACCTGGGAAGAGCTCAAGATGGCGGGTCTTGCCATTGAGGAAAGCACCGACGCCCGCGCCTTCGAAGCAGCGATCGTTGGTCCCGGTTCGGGCGGCGATGACTGGATGCTCCAGAGTGTCGTCCTCTCCAATGGCGGCCGCACGCTTTCGGAAGACCGCATCACACTCACTTTCCATGAGCCTGAAGCCGTCGAGGCCATCGCCATGTTGCAGGATCTTTACGAATCCGGCGTCTTCTATCCCGGCGAGTTGGGCTCGAGCATGGAGAGCATGGCGGGTGGCCAGGTCGGTATGTATCTCACCTCCTCGGTGCTGCAGGCCTATCTGATCGCCGGCTCGGAAGGCAATTTCGAGCTGCGTTCGGCGCAGATGCCCGGCTTCGGCGATCGCCCCGCTTCGCCCACCAATTCGGGCAGTGGCCTGGTGATTCACACCACCGACCCGGTCAAGCAGCGCGCTGCCTGGGAATTGATGAAGTTCATGACCTCGCCCGAGGCCTATACCGTCATCACCTCGCAGATCGGCTATGTGCCCCTGCGCACCGACATCGTGACTGATCCCACCTACCTCGCAGACTGGGTGGCCGAGCATCCGCTGGTCCAACCCAATCTCGATCAGCTCGAACGGCTGGAACCTTGGGTCGCCTATCCCGGCCCCAATTACCGACAGATCAATTCGATCATGATGGATGCCATGGATATGGCCGTGTTCGGCGGCGTCGATGTCGAAGCGACGTTGCGCGATGCCCAGGCCAATGCACAGGCCCTCATGCCCTGAAACAAGCGCCGCGTGCCTCGCGTGCGCGGCGGTTCTCCACAGCAATAGGTGCCCCAATGGCTGACCTGTCCCTTTCATCGCCGATTGTCCGGCCGCGCAAGAAGCGGAGGCTGGCGGCTGATGACCGGTATCAATTCGCTCCCTGGCTCTATCTCCTGCCGGCCATCGCCACGCTCGTCATCTGGGTCTATTGGCCCCTCGTCGACGCTTTCCGGCTCAGCATGTTCCAGTGGAACATGCTGCCCACTACCGAGCCCAAATTCGTCGGCTGGACCAATTTCGCCAATATCTTCTCCCTGCCGAAATTCTGGCAGGCGGTTCGCAATACCGGCATCTACGTCATCGGTCTTCTGCCGCTGGCCGTGCTGATCCCTCTGGCGCTGGCCATCTATACACACGACCTGCCGGCGCGGGCTCGAAACATCTATCGCGCCATCATTTTCGTGCCGATGATCATTGCCCCAGTGGTCGCCGCCGCGGTCTGGCGCTGGCTGCTCGACCCCGGCCACGGCATGGTCAACCAAGCGATCACCGGGCTGGGCGGGGAACCTGTGCGGTTCCTGGCCGATCCCAACTTCGCCATCTGGACCATAATCCTGCTCACTGGCTGGAAGCTCATCGGCTTTTCCACGCTCATCCTTTCCGCCGCCAACGCCAACATCAATCCCTCGCTGGTCGAAGCCGCCCGCATGGACGGCGCGAGCAAGTGGGAGATCATCCGCGACATTCGCCTGCCGCTTCTGATGAACACCGTGCTGTTCCTGGTGATGATGACCATCCTGCTCGGCGCCCAGTGGAGCTTTTCCTACATCAACGTCCTCACCGGCGGCGGCCCGCTAGGGTCGACCACCAACATCTTCTACGTGCTCTGGGAGTTCGGCTTTTCGTCCATGTCGGTGGGCTGGAGTTCGGCTGCCGCGGTCATCCTCTTCCTCGCCTTCGGCGCACTGGCCTTCGTGCTGTTCCGCCTCATCGAGAGGTATTCCTTCTATGACAACTGATGCTCTTTCCGCTCCCACCACAGGTTTCGCCGTCCGTCCGCGCCGCCGGGCCCGCCGGCTGGGAAACAGCCCCGCCTTCGGCCATGTGCTGATGGCGCTCCTCTCGATCTTCTGCCTGTTCCCGGTCTACTGGATGGTGGTAACCTCGTTCCGCCCGGCCAATGCGATTTTCGAGACATCGCTGCTGCCGACATCGGGGTCGCTCGAGAACTATATCTACGCGCTCAACGCCATCCCGGTCGCCCAGATGCTGGTGAATACGCTGGTGGTGTCCGCCGCGGTCACGGTCATTCAGCTCGCCACCGGACTTTTTGCGGCTTACGCCTTCGCTCGCTGGCGCTTTCCCTTCGACAAGGCGATCTATGCCCTGGTGGCGCTGACCTGGCTCGTGCCGTTCCAGGTCGTGATGATCCCCAACTACCTTATCGTCGCCCGACTCGGCCTGCTCGACTCCATCGTCGCGCTCATCCTGCCAAATTTCGCCTCGGCCCTCGCCATCATGCTGCTCTACCAGACCATGCGGTCTTTCCCCCGCGAGGTGATCGAGGCGGCGCGCATGGACGGCGCCCGGAGCTGGCGGATCCTGTGGGATGTGCTTACGCCCAATCTGCGCGGCATTCTGGCCTCGCTCGCCATCCTCATCTTCATTTCCACCTGGAACGAATATTTCTGGCCCCTGCTCCTCACCCGCTCGGCCGAAAACAGCGTCATCCAGATCGGCATTCAGATGTTCATGACCTCCGAGGGCACCCAATGGGGACCGCTCATGGCGGCCTCGACAATGGCCAGCCTGCCGATCCTTGCCATCTACATCGTCCTGCAGCGTCAGGTCATCCAGTCCTTCATGAAATCAGGTATTCGATAAATGAACACCCCTCTCTCCCGCCACATAGCCGTCGCCGGCGCCTATAACATCCGCGACCTGGGTGGCTATCGCACGCCCAACGGGGAAACCGCTTGGCGCCGCATCCTGCGCTCGGACGGCCTGCACCGTATCGACGCCGAAGGCATGGCCATGCTTGTCGAAGCCGGCGTCGTGACGGTCATCGATCTTCGTCACGACACCGAATGCGCCACCCAGCCCAACCCGCTCGCGGGCCATGACGCCGTGCGCTACCACAATGTTTCGCTGTTTGCCGATCTCGCCCCCACGGGCACATCTTCAGGCGACGTCCTGCTCGATCTCTACATCAAGGCGTTGGACGAGCGCGGGACCGTTATCGCCCAGGTGCTCAAGCTGATCGCCGAGGCACAGGACGGCGCCGTCCTCTTCCACTGCACCGCTGGCAAGGACCGCACCGGCATCATCGCGGCTCTGCTGCTCGCGCTGGCCGGCGTCGAGACGACGCTTATCCTTGAGGACTATGCCCTCACCGCAACGATGATTGCTCCCATGGTCGAAGAACTGATCGCTGGCGCGCGCGAGCGCGGCGTCGATCCGGAAGCCTTCATGCCTTTACTCGCGGCCGAGCCAGTCACCATGGAGCGCACTATCGCCCATATCCAAGCCAATTACGGGTCGGTCGAGGCCTATCTCGCCGGCATCGGGCTGAGCGGGGAAACTGTCGCCAAACTGAAAAATCGCCTGTCGGGAGAATGAAGATGGCTGAACTTTCCATTTCCGGCGTCAAGAAGTCCTATGAGGGCAAGCAGGTCCTCCATGGCGTCGACGTCGAGATCGAACCGGGCCAGTTCGTAGTGATCGTCGGCCCCTCTGGCTGCGGGAAATCCACGCTGCTGCGCATGATCGCCGGGCTTGAGACGATCACAGCGGGCGAAATCGCCATCGCCGGCGAGGTGGTCAACGATATCGATCCCGCCGACCGCGGCTGTGCCATGGTGTTCCAGAACTATGCGCTCTATCCGCATATGACGGTGGCCGATAACATCGGCTATCCCCTCAAGATCGCCCGCATCGAGAAAACCGAGCGCGAGCGCCGCATCCGCGAGGCAGCGGCCATTCTGGATCTTTCCGACTACCTCGACCGCCGGCCCGGACAGCTCTCGGGCGGCCAACGCCAGCGCGTCGCCATGGGCCGCGCCATCGTGCGCGAGCCGGCCGTATTTCTGTTCGACGAGCCGCTTTCCAATCTCGACGCCAAGCTGCGTGTGCAGATGCGCATCGAGATCAAAAAGCTGCACAAACGCCTTGGCGCCACCTCGATCTTCGTCACTCACGATCAGGTCGAGGCCATGACCCTGGCCGACAAGCTGATCGTCATGAACAAGGGGCATATCGAGCAGGTCGGCTCACCCAGCAGCGTTTACAAGACGCCCGCCTCCACGTTCGTCGCCGGGTTCATGGGCGCTCCGGCCATGAACCTCACCGATGGCGAGCTGCTCGATGCAACCACAGTTGCCCTCGATTTCGCCCCTTATGAGCATTTCCGCCTGCCCCAGCCGGTCCCCGGCATCAACGGCCGGGTGACCGTCGGCTTCCGGCCGGAAGAAATCCGGATTTCCAAAGGGGGCAAGGGGCTCAAGACGCAGGTCGAGCTCATCGAGGAACTCGGCGGCAGCCGCGTCGCCTATTGCACCGCCGGCTCGAACGAATTCGCCGTAGTCGTGCCGCCCACGGTCGACCTGGATGAAGGCGAGACCGTAGCGCTCGATATCCCAAGCGCTGCCATTCACCTGTTCGACGCCGAAACCGGCAAAAGGTTGCAGACCGGCGCCGCTGTCACAAAGCTGGCCGTTCCAGCCTGACGCCTCAGGCCGCGGGCGCGCCGCGGCCTGTCCTTATCTCGCCAAAAGCCGTCACCAGATGATCGAACACCGCTCGGATTCTTGGCACGCGTGAGAGGTTCTCATGCGTCACGATCCAGGTATCGAGAAGATGGATGGAGAAATCCGGGATTACCCGGACCAGGCGAAGATCGGCCTCCCCCAAAGGCACCTGGCACACCGCGATGCCGACGCCGGCTCGTGCAGCGGCCACTTGAGCGGGGTGGCTGTCGGTGCGCAGCACGAAACGGTCAAGTGAGAATTGCGGCCCCAGCCCCTCGGCGATCATGATATCGCTGCGGCTGCGATCCGGCCCGATAACGTCGTGCTCGGCGAGATCGTCCAGCGTTTCCGGCATTCCGCGCCGCGCGATATAATCGGGCGAAGCGAAAAGGCCGATCGGAATCGCGGCGACCTTGCGCGCCACCAGCGCTCCCTGCCTGGGCGCCACCGTCCTCACCGCCAGATCGACTTCATGAGCGAGAATGTCGGCCTGAGCATTGCTGAGCGACAGCTCAACCCTCAACCGAGGATGCTTTTCGCGCAGCGTCCGCAGCATTGGCGGAACGACTTCAACGCCCATCATCTCGGGCACGCTGATGCGCACGGTCCCCGCGATCTCGCCGTGGGGTGCCGAAGCCTGCCGCACAAAGAGGTCAGAGGCCAGCGCCATGGTGCGGGCCGTCTCCCGCAGCGCCTCGGCAGTCTCGGTGGGCGTCAGTCCGTTGACCGACCGCGTGAACAACACCGCGCCCAGCACATGCTCCAACGCCTCTATTCGTGTCCGTACCGTGGGATGCGACAGCCCCAATTGCCGTGCAGCCGCTGAAAGGCTGCCGGTTTCAAGCACCGCCAGGAAGATACGCTGGTCATCCCAAGAGATCGGGGAACTCATAAGAAATCTTACAGCGACTGAAGGGCCGACGGCAAATTCTTTAGGAGTCCCGTTTCAGCAATGTGAGCGCGCCGGCCTCACTCCCACTCGATTGTTTACGGCTCTCATAGCACGTTGAATTTCTTCGACAAAAATTTTTTCGGTTCGCTCAATACCGTCAGACACGCCGTCAAAAATCACGCCTTCTGAAATCACTGGATTTTTTCGCCGAGAAACGAAAAGCGTGCTTCCGCCATCTATCGCGCAGCACGGCCAATTGCCTCCGCTGCGCGAACGAGTTTCGCGGCGTCAGAACCCACACAGCGAACGAGCGTGTCCTCGTCGAGAACGTATACGGCGTCGACCGTACCTGCACCAGCCGCAAACAGTCCGAGATACTGCCCGCGAGACAGTGCAACGGGCAGATCGATCAGCTTGAGCGCGCCTTTCGGCAGCCCGAACTCCAGCCTGCGTAGCAACTCATCGAGGGTTTCCAGGAACGCTGGCTGGTCGGGAAATAGCGCGGAAAGGATCTGATGCGCGGATCGTAGGTGAAAGCGCGCACCGTCGGCGATCCGAATGATATCCCCGTAGCCAACCGCACCTTGGAACGGAGTGGTCGAATAGCGACGCTCCAGCTCATCAATCGATGTACCCTCGACCCAGTCGAACAGGATCGACGCACGCTTGCATCGGGCCCAAAACTCAAACTCGTCACGGCAGTATCTTTGAAGTCCTTGCGCCATCGCATTTCCGAAGCGTTGTGCGACGTCACCTGCGCGCGCGCTCTCCGACCGCCCGCGCTTCATGACCGGCGTGTAGATGCCGTCCATCTCGGCCAAGACCTGAATGGTGCCGAGCACCTGGACCGGATCGGTCTGCGCTACATTGAGCTGCCGCATCAGTTCGATAAGGCGCAGGCTCGATTCAAAAGACAGCGACGACGCACCGCAGGCTCTTCCAAGCAGCGTGAGATGCACCAACTCGCCATCAAGCTCGGCAAGGCCCGCCTGCAGCAGTCGCGCCACCAGCGCCGACACGTCCCCTTCTACAAGGCGGATCCATTGCGGATTGGCGCGCGAAGCGGAGTAGCCGCCGAAGGTATTCACAAGAAGCCCGGGGATTTCTTCGGGGCGCACGCCGCGCACCTGGCTCAGCAAGCGCAGCGTCCACGTTGGCAGGTCGCGTTGCTGGAACGACGATCTCACGTCTTCCGGCGTGCCTAGGACATATTTCTGGAAGAGCTGGGCGCGCTCGACCGGCGTGTCGGCCAGGATAATCGCCTTTCCGATCTCATTGTAGCCGAGGCGACCCGCCCGGCCTGCCATGTTCTTGTATTCCGCAATGGTGAACGGCCGACCATCCTCACCGACAAATTCGTTCTCCGCTAAAACGACGGTCGAAGCTGGCGTGTTGATCCCCGCGGCAAGCGTCGTCGTGGCCGCCAAGACATGGATGCCACCGTTGACGTTGCGATAGCCTCGTTCGATCGCTTCGCGCTCCGCCCGAAGCAGGTTTGTGTTGTGGAACGCCGTACCACCCTGCAAGCATTCACGCAGATCCTGCGAAGCTCCAGTCAGGTCCTGTGTTGGCAGGGCGGCGATGACGTTCGTGGCAGGTGCGAGACCGAGTTCCCTGGAAAGATATCGGGCGCAGCCCTGCGCTGGACCGCGCATGTTCCGAAAGACAAGAAGCTTCTCGCCTTTGGCGACCAATTGCTTGGCTAGCGGAACAATGACGTCTTGCGACGACGGCTTGTCTCTTCGCTGCACGATTTGATGTGACGGCAGCAGCGCTTCCGTCTTGGTCGTTCCGTCGACATCGACAAACTGAAAGACACCTCGCCGATCGAGAACGCCTTCGATCAACGGAACTGGTCGTTCCCGCGAAGTCAGAAGCGGCAGACCCAGCCAACTGTCGAAGCTGTTGAGATTGCCGATCACAGCGGACAACACGACGAGTTGGGGTTCGACGCCACGCTCCCGAGCCCGGAGCAACAGCGCAAAGATCAATTCGACGGTGATGCCGCGCGTGGGGTCGGTGATGAACTGGCCCTCGTCAAGGACCACCAGCCCGAGCTGATTCAAGAGACGCGGCGATGCGAGCGCCAGATTGAGGAACATCTCGTAGGTGAAGAAGGCAAGGTCATATCGGCCGCTCATGACCGGACCGACACCGTCCGACGCATCGCCGCTGCATCGCATGACTCGTAGCCCGGCAGGCGCAAATCGCGCACTGAAATCCTCGAATTTTTCGTTCACGAGGGCTCGGTACGGCAGAAGGAATACAGCCTTCTTCCCCGCCGTGACGGCGCGGATCGCGGCCACTTCGCCGATCAGCGTCTTACCTGAACTGGTCGGCGCCACCACGAGCAACGACTTGCCTTCAAGGACGCCATGTTCATTGACGGCCTTGAGCTGCAGCGCATTCAACCCCTGCGGAAAGTGCTCCACCCACTGGTGGACGACTTCCTGCGGGAAACCGTGTTCGGCCAGTTCAGTGAAGGAGCCGGACATTTGCCGAACCGCGACCGTCGGGAACGCGGCTGCAAAGTTGTCGCCACGTTTGAGCACGGGGAAGACAAGCCCACCCTGTACGGTGCCGAGAAACACCGGCGTCTGAGTCACGCTAATTCTCTCGGCTTCGACGCGCGTGAGCCGGATGATCTCGCCAGCTATCTCCGGGAAGCTGACCGTCTCGCCCGCAGCCTTGGTCAGGGCCTCTATGGTGGCGTGGGTCAAAAGGCCGTGGCCCGTCCCGGGCTGCTCCCATGCAGCTTCGTTGGTAGCGCAGGCCGCCAGGAGAATCCGACCTTCGCCGTAGACCTCCGCCAACGCGAAGGCATTGCGTGGGCGGGCCTCTGTTTCGAGGACGCGCGCCGGTGCCTGGCCACTAAAGCAGCAGTCCAAGATGCACAGCACTGCTCTGGCCTTGGTCCGCTTGAACGCCTCGGCCAACGCCGCCATCGGAAGCGCGGTGTGCGCGAGGTCGGCGGCATCCGTGTCGAAGAGTACCAAGCTGCCATCCGGAGAGCCGTGGCCCGCGAAGCCCACGATGACGACGTCTTCCTCTAGGGCCGAGTCAAGAGCGCCGAGGATGGCACCGGACACGTCCGCATGCGTCGCCCGCCCGTCGACGAGTAGATGCGCAGAAAGTCCTTCGATCGTGTCAGTGAACAGCGCCCAGAGAGCTGTCGCATCCCGCCGCGCGCCCCCGAGCTCCGGAATCGTGGGGTCCCGGTGCTTGTTGACGCCGACAAAGATCGCCCTCGTCGCCATGTCGCCTCCTAATGGCTTCGAATTGGGAGATGCTGAACCAAGTCGTTGACCTCCACGCTCATCGCTCCAACCTCACGCGCAGCCTTCGCGCTCGCTCCTGGAATGCGCCTTCACCACCCTCGAGGATGTCGCAGACCGCTTTCCTGATTTCCGCGTTCTCCAGCCCGCCAGACCTGTATGAGATCGGCGGCAGGGAGCCGTGCGGATGCGGCCCGGCGTCGGCAATAATGATCTGATCCGCATCGGTATTGATCACGAGGTTCGCGTTGTGCGTGACCATGATCACCTGGCGGTGGGCCTTCGCCTCGATAAAGAGGTGGACCAACTCATCGAAAACCGACTTGGGGTCGAGGTTCTCCTCGGGCTGGTCGATCACCAGCGGCCGGTTATCGCTGTCGTCCAGCGCCAAATAGAGAAGTAGGAGTACGATGCCGCGGGTGCCCGGCGACAGCTTGCGGATGTCGACACCATCGTAATCGATCCCGTAGCGGATCGCGATGTGATCGGTGCTGAACAGCCATTGCGCGAAGCGCTTCGACCAAGCGCGGAATTCGGCCTGGTCGGTGTGCGCGACGGGGGAATGATCCAGCAGGTCCTTCTGATAGAGCCGTCGGAACTCCGCCATTGCCGCGATGACGGCCGCCGAATCCCCGGTCTCCCATGCGCCCTTCAATACCTCGTTCGCCTTCTGCAGCAGCGTGCCCTTGCCACGGAAAGCGCCAGCTTTCCTAAGGTCGATTAGACCGTCTTCCGCCTCAGACGCCCACTGCTCCACGTTGGCGACACGCGTGACGGAAAAGGAGAGCTTCTTGAGTGTACCAGACGCCGCAGCGAGCCGCGCCATCAGCGGCGCGTACAGACCTTCGAGAACAGATTGCTCCGCGACAAGCGCGTCGAAGGCCCTGCCATAGGCCTCCTCGCGCTGCGCCTGCAGCTCACGCGCTCGATCTCGGGCGCCCTGCGCGTCTTTCAGTTTATCGGTAAGCGTTTGCAGCGCAGCGGTCTCGGTCGCGATGCTGCCCGAAAGCGCTGTGTAGCGCCGCTGCGTCTCCTTGTCGGCGCTGACCAGCTTCTCCAGCCGCGCCATCTCGGCCTCGAGGACAGCTTGTGACAACGTGCTCAGATCGACGTCGTCGCGAAAGTACGGCGTGTTCGGATCGCTCGGCGCCGGCGCCGTTCCCTTGAGCTTGGCGATCTCGCCATCGACCCATTTCACATAGCCGGCGAGATCGTTGTCGACGGGTCCCTTGTAGTCCAGCAGGAACGACGCCCACTGCTCTGCTGACATGCCGCTGTGGGTATGACGCGACTGGGCCTGCCTCAGCGCTTCAGGGGCTTGGTTGCGCCGCAGGTCCTTCACCTCGTCCTGCATTGCCAGGAAGGTCTGCCGCTGCCCGGCGAACTGCCGGAGCTTCGCCCGAACCTGGTTTGCGGCGCCCGCCAACTCGGTGTGACGCTGGGCTCGCTTCTCGCTGCCGGCCGATACAAGCTTGGCCCGATCGGCCGTGTAGGCGTCGACCAGCTTCTTCTTCTGCGCAACCTGCCCCTCGTAGGTCGCGATGAGCTTTTCCTTCTCCAGCTCGGTGCCGATGCGCTCAGAAATCTGCGACACCGCCTCGGCCTCGCGTTCGCGCGCGAGGCGATGACGCGACGCGCGGTGATCAAGAAGCTCGGCGAAGTCCAAGGTGCCGTCCCGAGCATCGTCTGGATGGGCCTCAAAGATCACCCGTTCGATTTCGCGCAGCAGTCCGTCGGTCAGCCCGCTCGACGAGCACAGCTCCTCCACGAACTGCTGCGACAGATATCGCACGCGCTCATAGCTGAACGGCCCGTTCGCATCCGAGCCATCGAGCGCGCGGATGCTCGGTTCGCCGGACGCCCAACTCACCCTGACCTTCCCATCGCCGACAAGGGGCCGGGCGCGGATGAGAAAAGAGGGATTGGCCCATTCCTCGGCGTTCCACGCCTCGTCCGAGATCGAGTCGCATCCCGCCGCGATCATGTCAGCCAGTGCGGTCTTGCCGGAGCCGCGGGCACCGATAATGGCGACCAGCCCAGGATTGAGCGGAATGACCGGCGTCGTCATCCACGGCGCATCGAGGATCTCGATTCCCGAGATCACCTGCGATGGCGTTGCTGATGCCGGCGGTTCGGCACCCACATGCGCGCGGCCGCCGGGGTCGATGCACGCCTGGCGCAGGGCGTCGAACTCCAACCCACCCTTGATCCAGGAGAACCGGTCCCCGAATGGAGAGGCGACATCGTCGAGCTTGTGGGCGTCACTCCCGTGCAGACAGGGTTTCAACCCACCGTATCGGGCTCGCATTTCATGAGGGGCAAGATCCCTTTGGCCGAGCCAGAACTCGCGCTGCGCCGGGCTGCTGGCAAAGATCACATGCGCGAAGCCTTCAATTTCGCGTCGGATCGTCTGGTCCGCAGCCTCCCGCACGCCCGACGTGCCGTCGGTCGCGCCGCCCGCGACCGCAATCAGGATGTTCTTCTTCGCCCATCCGCTCTCCGAGAACACCTCGCGCAACTTCTGGAAATTGACCTTGAACTGGTTGGCTCCATAGGCCAGCGCCGCGTTGTCGTCGGTGATGCTCGGGTCGGCCTTCTTGCCAAGCCTGATGAGGTCCGCGCGCGTGCAGTCGAAGCGGTCCTGCATGACGTTGAACTGCAGGCGCGACAGCAGTCGCTGCAGTTCCTCGACGTGCTTTGGATCCTCCGGGCTGACAAACAGGTGAAGATTGACGAACCCGCCCCTGGCCGTGGCCACGTCGAGCCGGAGTTCGACATTCGGGAAGATCAGCTTGGTGGCAGGCAACCGGCCAGCGGCCTTGTGCCTCAGCACCTCCTCATAGGTATCCGTGACGTAATAGTCGGTGACGGCGATCGCCTCGATGACCGGGGCGGCCCTCTCCAGCGCGGTGAGATAGTCAGTCCAGGCTGTGGGGCCGCTGAACTGGTTGTTCATCACCGTACCCGGTGCATGAATATGCGGCTCCCACCTCCGCCATTCCGATCCCCGACTGAGCATTCGCCTCCCCTTCTATGCGCCCGCGCGGTTGGCCCGCGCGGCGATATCGGCGCAGCGCGCCATCAGCGCCTCGAAGGGTTCGGCATCGTCCAAGAGCAACCCGTCCTCGACCATACGGCCGTAGTCTTCTTGCAGTGCCTTGGAGGCATCGCCGCCGGGCACAAGCTGCAAACCGCCATTCACGGCGGCCACGTAATCGATCGGACTACGGTCGGCGGCCTTCTCGGCGAAGAACATGCCCTTGTGGCGCGCGACAGCGTTCGCCAGCTCACGATCCGTGAAAGCCGCCTGCGCCAGATCGGCCTCATCGAGCCGCACGACGTCGTGCCAGTGTCGCGCGAAGCGATCGCCGCGGAGCCGCTCCTGCAGGCAGAAGACGTGGATCGCCGTCGCTTTTTCCCAGAAGGTTCGCTCGGCGTGCATCACGCGAGGCCGTGCCGTTGGGAACACCACGCCTTCGACCAGGCCCGATGCATCGCAGGCAATATCCCGCAAACTTGCCGGCTCGCCCGTCGATCGAGCGCCGAACTCCAGCATCACGCTTGGCGCCACGTAGCCGGAGCCTGCGGCAGCAGTCGCCTCATAGTCGATGAACAGCTTCTCGCCCTCGACGCGGATCGTGGCGACCAACGCCTGCGCGGCCAGCGCGTCCGCGATGACCGGCTGTGCTGCCCCCGCCACCCACTCCGGCAGGCGCTTACGCACCTCGCTCGACCAGCGCTTCTCCTCGCTGCGAGTTTTCGGCAACGCCTCGCCGTTACCGTCTACCAGATCGGGCGCGATCGCCCGGATGTCGTAGGTCAGGTCGACGTCCTCGGAAAACCGCCGGATGACCCCATAGGCCTTCGACAGTGACGTGCCGCCCTTGAACACCAGATGCTCGCCGAGCGCCGATCCGTAGAGCGTGGCAAGCGCCCACACCACCCATACATCCTTCTCGAGAAGGTGCGCTGGTCGTCCCGACTGATCGGCCGCGACGCTCAGCGCCTCGCGGCGATCAGCGACCGGGAGGTGGAGAAAGGCGTCAGCCATGCGCCGCCTTTCCCACACTGCGCGCGAGCCAGGTCGGAAGCTGCGGCGCTGCCGCGACCAGTTCGCTGAAGGTGGTCGGCGAGAGCTTCCGCTTCAGTGTTTTCAATGCGGCTTCCGCCTTCTCCGGCCCGAGCCAGGCCAGCGCCCGCACCGCCTCGCCAGCCGGCTTATGAGCCAGGGCGAGCTGCCAGCGCGGAGCATGACGAAGCTCAACGACCTGCTTGCCGAGATTCATCGTTCGGCTGCGACCGGAGGTCAGATAGACCGACCGAACCGGCACCTGGGTCGTCAGGCCGAGGGTGTTAGCGGCCGCCGCCCCGCTCGGGACGATGACTTCACCACGCTGGTTGGCGAGCGCCTCGACCGCCTGCTGGACGGAGGGAGCCCTCGTGCCGAACCTGCTTGTGACGGGACGGAGATAGACTCCGCGACCGGCCCGGATCAGTTGACCCCGCTCGGTCAGACGCGACAACGCCTGATCCACTGCGGCGCGATTACCGAGGTGGAGTAAGCTCTTAGCCGCCACGGGCGTGCCTTCCGGCAACCCTTCGGCATGCGCAAGAATCTGTTCGGTCAACCGTTGCATGGCCATTCTCCTGTCAGAAATATACGCGGTTTTCTGACAGTTTTCAAGCCGGCGGGACCGCCTTGGATCGTCCATTTCCGGCTAGATCAAGGGTGCGCCCCTATCGAGCAAGTCGTCGAGGAAGTCCTCCCGCGAGCGGATCGGTCCCGAGAGCGTCGCAAGGATCAGCGCCTCGACGACCTGGCGGGCCAATGACCGCGCCATCACCCGCTCTTTCGTCGAAATGGCGGTCATGGCGCGTCCGTGCAGGAAGGCGCTCCGCACGTTGAAGAGGTGCTCATACTGGTCGGCGAAGCGTCGATCGGCCAGCAGGCCGGCTAACCGTCCCCGCATTCTGTTCGTGGCGCGCATCCCCTTGTGGCGGTCAGGCGCGACGCGAAAGTTCTTCTGATAGTCCGCACGCAAGCCGAGCGCCGCCTCGATCGTCGTGATGTGCGCAAGGAATTCATCCACGCCCTCGGCCAGGAACGCGCGGACGAGGAAGTGTGGGATCGGCGTCTCGAACAAAACCGATCGCTTCGCCTGCTCGACGGTCTCCCATCGGCTCTGGTCCCAGACAGTCAGCTCGGTCTTTGCATCATCCTCCAAGTGCAGCTCGACAGGGCGCTCTTCCTCGTATGTCCCGCCATAGCCATCGTCGTAGACCCGGTCCTCCCAGCTCAAAGTGTCGGGGGACAGCGGCGAACTGGGACGAACGAAGATGTCGCTGTCGATCGTGTAGACCCATGGCACACGGAAGCCGCGCCAATCGACTTCCTGCATGGTCGACCAACTCTCCCAGGGTGCCAGCAGGAGGAAGAACAGTGCTTCTTCCAAGGCAGTCGGGAACCGCCCTTTATGCGGTTCGATCCGCCCCAGATCCTGGCTCAGGTCCATGAACAGGACCGGGACCGCGCGCTCCTCCGGCTCCTGCTCGAGCACCACGACCTCCTCAACAATCAGCCAGTGGAATTCGGAAAAGCGCTCGGCATCGAAGTCCTGACGCGGATAAAGCCGCTTCAGCCGCGGCGCGTCGATCACGCCGCGCAGCTCGTCCGCGCTCAACCGGCACACCCTGGCCGGACCGAATGCGAGCGGCGGCAGGTCGGCGGCAAGATCGAGCGGCGCAAGGTGCATGCGCCTGGCGCGGGTAGCGCGCAGCGCCGCGTCCAGTCCCTTCGCAGCTTCCTCCACAGGCAAGGCAAGATGGGCCGTGTCCTTCTGGAGGTGACACGGAAGGCCCAAGGCTCGCAATGCGGTCGAGAGCGCGAAGTTCGGCCCCTTCTTGCCGGCGTTTGGATAGCCGTCGCGGCAGGTCTCGCGCAGCCGCACGAAGGCCGGGTGCGCGAGAATATTGTCGGGCCCGGGCGGACGTAGCCGCCACAGGTCCGTCATCGCCGTGAGCATCGCCATGCTCGGATCGGTCTCGCTCATCAGGAGATCCGGAGCCGCCGCAAAAGCTTGCCGAGAACTGCCTCGTACTCCTCGGGCTTGGAGAAATCGGCGTAGAGCTTGCCTTTCAGGAATTCGGGCAGCTCACATTCTTCATAGAGCAGCGGCAGCACCACCACCTCGCCGCTAGCGATCTCGCGGTTCATCGCCACGTCGAGCTCCTTCTTCACCCACGGGGCGCCGATCGACTTTTTCGACAGGACGACGGCAATGTAGCGGCTGAGCTTCATCCCCTCTTCGATCTTGGCGATCAGCGAGTCGCCTATGTCGATTTCGGCCTCGTCCAGCCACACATGCTCCACGCCATGGGCGAGCAGATCCTTGCGAAGCTGGCGCACGAAAGGCTTGTCGACGCCGGTGTGGCTCAGGAAGATGCCGTGATACTTCTCATGCACCGGATCAGCCTTCTCCAGCGCGAGGCTGTCGCGGACGAGCTGGTTCTGGGCTTCCTGCGACGTCGGCGGCGTCAGCAGCCAGCCCGTCGTGGTCCCGAGCATCACCTGACCGCCGAGGCTGTAGCCTTCCGGCGTCGCGGCGATTGACGCATAGCCTTCGCCGGGATCGGACAGGCACAGCGTCCAGCCGCCGGTCCGCGACAGAACCTCGAAATAGCGCGCGAAGGGGCTGTCGGGATCGACCGTCCCCATCCTGCGCCCCTTCTTCACGAGAAGCTCCGAACGCTTTACGAAGCTCGCCACTTTCGGCGTCACATACCCAAGATGGGTTTCGCGATAGCCGAAGAAGTTCACCCGCTTCGGCTCGGACAGGCACCAAACGACCGTCGCACCACCCGCAATCGCAGCCTCCATCTCCTTGCGCCGATCCTCGCCATCGAAGGCGGAGTCGAGATCGTAGCGGTCGTTCTGCCCCTTCAGCTTACCCAGCTCGTAGAGTTCGTTCGAAAACTCTCCGGCCTTGCCGAACAGGAAATGCGTGTAGCTCTCCGGATTGATGATGATCGTGTCGTATTCATAGAGGGGATAGGCCGCCCGCTCTCGATCGACATCGGGTTGGCAGAGCCCGAGATTTTCGATCTCCACCCCTTCGATTTTGTCGCCGGTGTAGGTCAACCCGACAGTCAGCACCCGTTTCATGCGTCGTTCCTTCCCGCCGCCTGCTCGGCTGCCTCTTTCGCTTTCACTTCCAAAACCTCGCCACGGATGCCGACGAGCGCGATCTCGATGCCGGCCAATGCGCAACGAGGAGCAAGGCGTTCGGCCAGGCGTAAAGTGCCGTCCGTCAGCGGAACGACGGCGACCTGACGCCCTTGCGATGGCGTCGCCATCAGCAGCATCCCGACCGTCTCGCAAAGGCCGCGGTAGAGCCGAGACACCTGGCCCGGATGCCGCGTGTTGATGATGCCGCCCTTGCACTCGGCCGAGATGACGTGGTCGCCGACATCCGCGACGACATCACCGAGCCCGGACTTTGGGTTGATGGTGATCGTCTGACCCGCCGGATCTCGATAGACCCCGCCATAGGCGGTGCTCCCGAGATTGGAGACTTTGGCGAACGCTCGCCGCCCCAGCCAGCCCGTGAAGTCAAACTGCTTTCCGTGCTCGCCGTCGGGATGGACGCGGACATCCCGTGCGCCCTGGGTGCGGAGCAGGTGCATCGCGTAAGCGACCATGACGGCGCCTTCGTAGAGATGATGTTCGTGGGCGCCGACAGACTTTCCGACGCGGTTCGGCGGCGGCTCCAGCGCCGTCACGAGATCCTCGAAATCCAATCCAGCCTCCCTGTCCGGCCAGCAGACGCTCCGCGCGGCCACCATTGACAGCAGCTTATAACCGTCCATATATGCCCGGTAAAGGAGGGCCTGTCATGTTTACCTATAGCCCCGAAAAATTTGCGTCGCTTTACGCGTCGGAACTTGGCCAGCGCATCTGGGCCTTTCTCACGCAGCCCGAGAATGTCGCCCGCCTCGAGACCGCCTCCGAACTCGGCAAGCCCGCGGTCGAAGGCATCGAGGAGCAGCTCCTCGCGGAGTTCCGCGAAGAGGTGCTGGCCGACCGCGTGAAGCAGATGGTCGGTCATATGGTGCGGCAGATTCTGGAGCAGCGCGATTGGGTGCTCGACCAGACGGACGTGAAGGTCCAGTCCGTCCCCTTCAGCAAGGCGGCGCGCTATCGCCGGCCTGACTGGTTCACCTTTCACGCCTTCCGCAACAGCAGCGATCCACGCGACGTCGCGATCACTGACCGGCGGCAGAATCCGACGCTACCGAAAGGCCCGCGCTGGACCTTTTACGCAACCTTCGCCAGCCCGCTAAAAGCGGCGGTGGCCTTCGGCGTCCACGACATCAAGCAGCTTCGCCAGCAGGTCCATTCGCACGGTTTCCACCGCGTCCGGGTCGAGCGGATGCTGCGCCGGGCATGAGACGACCAGACAATGAGTGATCTTTTCGACGTTGACGGCGCCAATCTCGATCGCGGTTTCGAAAACCTGAAAACTGCCGAGCATCCGATCGAGCAGCAGCTTCATGCCATGCTGCAAGAGGCGTGGGAGCGTTACGAACCCTATGCCGATCCCGACTTTCGGCAGGGGTTCGCGCGCGATGTCGATGGGCGCTTCTGGGAGATGTATCTGGGCTGCACGTTGCTCGATGCAGGCGGCACCTTGCTTCCCGTCGTCGAGCGCCAGCGCGAAGGCGGCCAGCCGGATCTCTGCGTCATGGAAGACGGCCGCCGAATCTGGATCGAGGCCATCACCCCGGATGAAGGCGCCCCCGGTCCTGACCAGATCGTGCGTCCGGTTCCCCTCAACGAGGGCGGCGGCCTCTTTGCCGCACCGATCCGGCAGGCGCAATTGCGCACGTCCGGGGCTTTCTGGACCAAGGCGCAGAGGATCGCGCGCTATCTTGAGCAGGGCGTGATCGCCGCCGAGGATACGAGGATCATCGCGATCAGTGCGAGCCGCTTTGGTGTCTATGTTGCCGAGCAGCCGTTGCCGTTGATCATGACCACGTTGTTTCCGATCGGAGACGCCTACATCACCATCGATCGCGAGAGCGGCGACGTGGTCGAAGAAGGATTTCATCCGGCCCCCTTCATCAACCGCGAACGCAATCCGATCCCGCGCACGGCATTTCTCGACGAACGCTTTGCCGACATCTCCGGTGTGATCTGGTCGCGTGTTGGCCTCGGCAACCTGTCGCGCCGTACCCGCCCGCTAACCTATGTCCATAACCCGCTGGCGCAGGTTCCGCTGGCGACAAACTGGGGTGCCTGGGATCGCGAGTTCGTCATTTCGTCGCGTGGCGACGAGTGGGAGGCCCACGACATCCTGGCCCAGGCTGCGGCGGAGGCGACGTGACGATGCGGACGCATCGCCGCGCCCGGCGCTCGCCGACCCGTGAGGTAGATCATGGCCGTCGGCGATGAGCAGAAACTGATCACGCCGATCAGCCAGCGCCAATTCGAGCTTTATGCGCTGTCGCTCGAACGCGGGCCGAATTTTGATCCCGCGCAGATCTTCGGGAGCTACCAGGCAGGGCGCGGCAGCGTGAGCGGCTGCATCCTCCTCGATCCTGAACGCGGGACCTTCACCACTCTGGCCTTGCGGCGGCGCGTCGATCATCGCTGGGTCCGCGTCGGCGAAGGTGGCCCCTATCCCACTCCCGAGGCCGCGCTGGATCACCTCGGCCTCAGAATGCGCGCCGGCGCGCCGCCGGAACCGTTGCCGCCTGGCGCGCGGCGGCGCCCGCTTCTGCTGAAGACCGGGCCGCGCGGGACATCGCCGGAGTTCGACCTGCTGACGAGCACGATCAGCCATTTTCCGGCGCTGATGGCGGTCGGCGAATGCTACCTCGCGCTTCCCAATCCGGACGCTAACTTTGTCACCGATCTGCAGACCAACAATTTCGCGTCCCGCCTCTTCGAACTCTACCTTCTTGCTTGCTTCCGCGAGCAAGGCCTGACCGTCCGGCAGAAGCATGTCTCACCCGACTTTCTGATCGAGAACGATCGCGCCGCCTGCTGGATCGAGGCGGTGACCGCGAACTCCGAGGTGCCTCGCTCGGGCGGGATCGGCGACTGGGTGCATGCTCCGGTCGACCGGAACGAACGTCTAACCGGCGCGCCCGCCGAGCGCTTCGCCAAGACGCTGCGCGGCAAGCTTCAGCGCAACTATCATGAGCTGGATCATGTGAAGGGGCAGCCCTTCGCCCTGGCGGTCGCCGACTTCCACGAATCCGGCTCGATGGTATGGAGCCGCGAGGCCTTGCCGACCTATCTCTACGGTCTGCGGGCAGACGTCGAAGGCGATGGCGCCGGGCGACGTGCGGTCGGCACGCCGATCAGCAACCTTACGGGCAAGCACGGCATTCCGGCGGGGCTGTTCCGCGATCCCGAATTCGCCCACCTCTCCGGCGTCATCTTCAGCAATGCAGGGACGTTGGCGAAATTCAACCGCATGGGTTTTCTCGCCGGATGGCGGCCGCCCGGGCTGACGATGACCCGCCGCGGAATTCTTTTTGATCGAAACCCAGGCGCGCTGGAGCCCATTGATTTCGATCTGTCGGTCGACAGCGCTGAATACCAGGCGCTCTGGCCTTGGGGCGAAGCTTGGTGTCAGGAGCTGGAAGTCTTTCACAATCCGCAGGCGACGCACCCTATTCCGTTCGATCTCATACCGGGCGCGACGCATTGGTTCGATCGCGGCGGCGACGTCGAGTGCAGCACCATGTGGGCGAACTCGGTCATATCGTCGATCACCCATCTGCATATGGCCGGCGAGCCCGCGAAGACGGACGCCGCACCAGGCGAAGGCGAGCGGACGTGACCTGTCCGCGAGACAGGCGCCGCCGTCGTCGCCCATCACAGGAGGAGCTTTGTACATGGCGACCGAACCATCCGACCGGACGATCGTACTCCACCTCTTGCGAGGCGCTGTCCCGGAGCGCGCCGTTGAAATCAGCGGTCTATGGAGCCAATACGGCCATGCGGTCGAAGTCGCACCGAGCACCAAGGGCGTGACGATGAATGCGAACGCCAGCCGCATTAAGTTCGACACCAAGACGATCGACTTCTTCTGGCTGCTCGGCTTCAGCGCCTGGCGCGCAATCGAGGTCTATTCGCCCGCCCTGGTACTCGCGACGCTCACCGGGACGCCGCTCGATCAGGCGCTCAACATCGATGCCGAACGGGGGCAATACGAGCTCGACTACAAACAGCGCATCGCCAGCGCCCAATCGCTTATTGCTGCCGAGCAAACCCCGGACGTTTCCTGGCCGACGGACGTTCCTCAGCCGACCGCCGACCGCGACGGCCTAGGCGACAATCAACGCAAGGCCGTCTTCGACCTGGTCGCACTGGCCCTTGCCTTCGCGCTGCTGCACGAGTTTCGACACGTCATGTACTGCGCCGACAACAGCGCGCCCTCGACGCTGCCCGAGGAGGAAATCGGCTGCGACACCTGGGCCCGCGAGTTCATGACCAGCGGCCTTGCTGCTTACGCGAAGGAACACGGGCACCATTACGCACACGTCCAGCAAAAGCGTGCGATGGGAATAGCGCTCGCCGCCGTGATCATTCACGCGATGACACCCACCCACGCGCACTGGGGCAACCGGCAGTATCCGCCGATTGCCGAACGGCTGACCGCGATGATCGGCGGCTACAACCTGCCGCCGGGCTCGTCCTTCTGGCCCTTCACGGCCTGCCTTCTGATCGCACTCATGAGGCAGGAAGACCGTCCGCTCGACATCGTCGCGCACTCAAACCACGAAATGGTCGAAACCCTGCTCGACCGGCTCCGTTGACGCCGCGAGGAACGCGTGCCGGTCTATTTCATTGGCGAAGATGAAACGGATGCTCACCGATCAAGATCGGCGTGGCGAAGAACATCGAGGCGCGCCAGCGCAACCTTCAGACAGGCAATCCTTTGGAGCTGCGGCTGCTCGGATGGATCGAAGCGACCGACGCCTTCCAGCTTGAACGAGAGCTGCACCGGCATTTTGGATCGACCCATGTGCGAGGAGAATGGTTCGACATCGAGCCGGCTGACATTCTGGCAATTCTCAAGCGCGCCGGCCGCGATGGATTTGTCGCCAAGAACGCCGACGCGTTTCAGATCGTCGGATATGATCGCGACGCCATTCCCGAATATCTCGGCGTGTGGGAATGGGCCGACCTAGAGATCGACGAATGCTGCCCCTTCTGCGGATGCCTGTGCGGCATGCATTTTCAGGAAGCGTCGCAGATGTACTATTGCATCCGATGCGACACGCTGACCGACTTTTCTGAGCTCGATCCGCATGACGAGCCTCCGGAGAACTAGGGCTCACGATAGGCTGAGCCAGTAGATCAATTTAGCTGAACTACCCGGAAAGCAGGAATACGCCGATCATGATAGACGTGGTTCCGGTTTTACGCTTTTGAGGGGAAAGCCTTCCCCTGCGCCCGAGCCTCGTCTCGGTCGACCCCTTCTGCGGGGAGACCCCGCAACGCCCCCGTCAGAGTGAGAGTGCGGACCGGCTTTGCCGTGACGGGTTGAGGGTCGGGAGAGAGGCTCCTGGCGCCCGTCGCGGAGATCCGCGATGTCCAAAAAGACCGTATCCGCTCGCGCCGGTCAGGACCGGGCGAGCCTCTATGACGAAATCACCGACAAGATCATCGCCGAGTTGGAGGCCGGCCGCGTGCCCTGGGTCCAGCCATGGGGGACGGCGGCGGCGAAGGCGCCGCTGGCGATGCCAAGGAACGCCGCCACCGGCCGCCATTATTCCGGAATCAATGTTCTGATCCTTTGGGGCGCCGTCGTCGAACACGGCTTTCCCGGCCAGAGCTGGCTCACCTTCCGCCAGGCGCTCGCGCTCGGCGGCAATGTCCGCAAGGGCGAGCGCGGCACGACCGTCGTCTATGCCGACCGTTTCGTACCTGACGACGAAAAGCGGCGCGCCCGCGAGACCGGCGAGGAACCCCAGGCGATCCCGTTCCTGAAACGCTTCACGGTGTTCAACGCCGCGCAGTGCGAGAACCTGCCGGATGACATCGCGATCGTCGCGCCGCCACCGCCGCCGGGCCTGATCGAGCCCCATGTTGAAGCCCTGATCCGCGCATCCGGCATCGACTTCCGCATCGGCGGCAACCGCGCCTTCTACGTCCCGGCGCTCGACTATGTGCAGGTCCCGCCGCCCCAGGCCTATTTCGAACCGATCAACTGGCACCGCACCGCGCTCCACGAGCTCGGCCACGCCACGGGCCATCCGTCGCGTCTCGGCCGGGATATGGACGGCAGCTTCGGTTCCAAGAAATACGCGTTCGAGGAACTGGTAGCCGAGATGAACGCCGCCTTCTGCTGTGCCTCGCTCGGCATCGTTCCGACCGTGCGCCATGCCGACTACATCGGTTCGTGGCTTCAGGTGCTCCGGGAAGACAACCGCTCCATCGTCCGCGCAGCCTCGCAGGCGAGCAAGGCTGCCGACTGGCTCCTCGGCTTCGCCGCCGATCTCGCGCTGCGAACGCCGGAGCCGAACGATGAACGCGATGCGGCGTGAGGGAAGCTTCGGCGGATATCGGTGTATCGCCTCGGGGCACGTCCATTTTTGCTCGCAACTTCCCGTGATTCCTGGGGTAATTAGGAATCGGAGCTGAGACGGTGCGCCAATGGAGAAGTACCACATCAAACTTACGAAAGAGGAGGCCGAGCTATTATCGAAGATCGACCTCCGCTCTCATCATTCCAATCATGACGATGGTCGTGCAGCATATCTGAATAACCGGGAGCCGATCCTGGCACTTCTCAAGTTGCTGAGCGCGCGGAAGGCCGTGCCGGAGGTGCGCCTCAGCTATTGGAATGATCCCAACTATCGGACCGGCCGCGTGAAGGGCTCCCGCAAGGGCTTGTTTGAGCGGAACGGATGCACCGGCTCCGATATCTACACGCATCCTCATTTCCTTGAGCATTTACGTTATTTTCTGTTCGGGACCGAATTGCCGGACCCCGTTGTCAAAGAGTTCGAGGCGAAGGTCGGCAACCCTGAATGGGTTTCTTCGAGCGACATCGTTCCGATCGGCAAAGCGGCGCGTGAGCTGACGCGGAGATACCGCTTGGATATCGCCGATGCACCGGAGGAGTTTTTTAAGCTCTGCTTGGATATGGGGCTCGGTCTCAGCACGGCTGAGAGCGTGATGCGATCGGTCAAGCAGGTGCGCTAGCGCGGTAATCGCGATGAATGCAAGAACAGCAATAGCCCCGACGACGGCCGACTGGATGCTCGGTTCCTTAGTCGGCGAGACGCTCGTCGCCCGTCCCGATCGCGAGGCGGCCTGAAACGGCCCGGGCCTTGATCGGCGCGTTGTCGAACCTATCTATTGCTCTGCTTCGAATGATGGCGCTTCGCCGTCAGCCCCGATTCCGATCAGGGCCCCGTCCTCCCAAGTGTGGAGGTTAACCGGCGCAGCCCCGCGGAGGGGCGCGTCGTATGCGGCAGTTTTCTCCGAGGGCCACTTTCAACCTTGGAGAACATCCATGCCACGTAAGTCAGCCCCCTATACCAATGCAGAAATTGCGCTTGCGAAGCGCCTCTTTGCTCAAGCGCAGGCCAGTGGGACGCTAAAGCCCCCGCGCGGCCTTATCGCGATCGCACTGAGCAACGGATATCGTCAATCCGTCTCGCAGACCGTGACCTATCGAGACTACCTGCGTGACGCGCGGCAGAGGCTTTCGCTTCGTGTCGGCGTCAGTCGTGGGCATCGCCGGAAGTAGAGGAAGAGAGCGGACGGGATTTCGTGACGGGTTGGAGGTCGAGAGAGAGGCTCTCGGCCGCCCGTCGCGGAGTACATCCCGATGGCTACTGCCGTTCAGAAGATCACCCTGTCGTCCTCGCGCGACATCCCTTTCAACAAGCTGGTGCTCAGCCAGTCCAACGTCCGGCGCGTGAAGGCCGGCATCTCGATCGAGGACCTGGCGTCCTCGATCATCCGACGCGGCCTGATCCAGAGCCTCAGCGTCTTCCCCGTCGTCGACACCGAGGGCAACGAGACCGGCATGTTCGAGGTGCCCGCCGGCGGCCGCCGCTTCCGGGCGCTGGAACTGCTGGTCAAGCAGAAGCGCCTCGCCAAGATCGCGCCGGTTCCCTGCGTCGTCCGTCAGCGCGATGGCGGCATCCTCGCCGAAGAGGTCTCGCTCGCCGAGAATATCGAGCGCGCGCCGCTCCATCCCCTCGATCAGTTTCGCGCCTTCCAGGACATGCGCAACAAGGGCATGAGCGAGGAAGAGATCGCGGCCGCCTTCTTCGTCCCGGCGCAGATCGTGAAGCAGCGGCTGCGCCTCGCCTCCGCGTCGCCGGCGCTGCTCGACGTCTATGCCGAGGACGGCATGACGCTGGAGCAGCTCATGGCCTTCACCGTGTCGGCCGATCATGCTCGCCAGGAACAGGTCTGGGAGGCGATCAAGGACGACTGGTCGAAGGAGCCGTATCAGATCCGCCGCATGCTCACCGAGACCACGGTGCGCGCCTCCGACAAGCGCGCCGTCTTCGTCGGCGTCGAGGCCTACGAGGCGGCCGGCGGCGTCACCATGCGCGATCTCTTCCAGTCCGACGACGGCGGCTGGCTGCAGGACCCGGCGCTCCTCGACCGCCTGGTCGCCGAGAAGCTGAAGACCACGGCCGAGACGGTCGCCGCCGAGGGCTGGAAGTGGATCGAGGTCGCGGTCAGCTTCCCCTATGACGCCACGCGCGGCCTGCGCGAGCTGCAGGGCGAACCGCTCGACCTCACGTCCGAGGAACAGGCGACGATCGAGGCGCTCAACGGCAAGTATCGGAAGCTCGAGGCCGAATATGAAGGCGCCGACGAGCTGCCCGACGAAGTCGACCAGCGCCTCGGGGAGATCGAAACGGCGCTCGCAGCCTTCGAGACCCGAGCCGTCCGCTTCAAGGCCGAAGATATTGCTCGCGCAGGCGTGTTCATCAGCATCGCGCATGATGGCCGGCTCGACATCGATCGCGGTTACGTCCGAGCCGCGGACGAAGCACCGATCGTCCCCGAGGGCGAGACTGGTGTGGAGCCCGGCGGCGATACCGAGCTGGTCGTGCAGCGGGCCGTGATCACGATCGGCGGCCAGCCTGCCGAGCCGGAGGACGACGAGGACGATGCCATCAAGCCGCTGCCGGATCGCCTCGTCACCGAGCTGACGGCCCATCGCACCCTGGCGCTCCGCAATGCGCTGGCCGAGAACCCGCATGTCGCGATGACCGCGCTCCTGCATAAGCTGGTCTCCGACGCCTTCCAGCATCGCATGTACAAGGGCGCTATGGAGGCCTCGGTAAGCCACGTCTTCTTCCCGGTGCAGGACGACGCGTTGAAGGACAGCCCGTCGGCGCGGGCCGTGCATGAGCGTCACGAGGCCTGGGCGGACGACATTCCCGCCGAGGACGACGCGCTTTGGGACTGGCTGGCGGCGCTCGACGACGCCAGCCGCATGGCGCTGCTGGCGCATTGCGTGAGCTACGGCGTCAACGCGCTCTACGAGAAGCCGAACCCCTATGGCGGCAACGGCGTCTCGCAGCACGGCCTCGACATGCGGCTCGGCCAGGCCGACCGGCTCGCCCGCGCCACCGGCCTCGACATGGTGGACGTCGGCTGGCGTCCGACCGTTGGCAACTATCTCGGTCGGGTCACCAAGCCTCGCATCCTTCAGGCGGTCCGCGAGGGCGCCGGCGAACAGGCCGCGCAGCTCATCGACCACCTGAAGAAGGGCGACATGGCCAAGGAGGCGGAACGCCTGCTCGCCGACACCGGCTGGCTGCCCGGACCGCTGCGGCTGGTCGACGACATCGACGCGCCGACGGCCGAAGTTCAGACCGGCAGCGAGGACGACGGCGCCGCGCTGCCCGACTTCCTGGCTGGCGACGACGAGGACGTTACCGCCGCCGGCGACGACGAAGAACGCCACCTTGTTGCTGCCGAGTGAGCGCATCGCGGAGCGGCTTCGGCCGCTCCGCCCCTCCCTATCACCGAAGGAGCTGCGTCGTGTCGCAATCTAACCCAGCGCCCAGGCGCGTCATTTTCTAGTATCTCGTGCCCGTGCATGTCGAAGTCGAGGATGGCCTTGTGGCCCGCGTGACCGTCATCGACGAGACGCCGGTCCAACACCCAACCGTCGTCGAGGGCGATCCCTCCTATCTCGACGAAGCGGTGCGCGCCGCCGACGACGGGCAGCCTTGGCCGTCCTGGCAGTTCGGTTACTAGCCGACCCATACCCCGCCCCCTCCGAGCCCGGCCCCAGTGCCGGGCTTTTTTCGTTTCAGGAGTCTCGACGTGACCGATTTTCTCACCCGTTTTTCGTGCTTGTTCGACGTCGGCACGGCCGCAAACGCCGCGCGCGCCTTCGATATCTACTCGGCGCTGATCGCCGAGAACGCGCGGGAGGACCCGCAAGCGGAGGCGTTCCTGCTGTCGCTTACGCCCCAGCACGGGCCGGCCCGCCTTTGGCTCCGGGATCCCGGCAGCGCCGATCAGCAGCTTGCGATCACCTTCGTGACACGCTGCGCAGCGGCCTTCGGGCTGACTGGTCGTTGGGGATTCCAATGGGCAAACATCGCCTCGGACCCCGTCGTCGACGGTTTCTCCGGCGGAGCCCATGTCCTCGATCTCGCAACTGGTCAAACGGTGGAGTGGATCAGCACCGGCCGCTGGCTTGTCGATCACCTTACCGAGTGAGGCGCACGATGAGCGTCCCCGATCCCGCTGACCGCCGCTACCAGACCGCCACCTCCCACTGACCGTTGACTCGCGCGAAGCCAATCGGCCGGTTCTGCGGGGCCGCGCCCGCCTTGCTCGGGTCCATGACGAGCTGCGTCATGCAAGTTACGCCCGGCCCGACACCGCCCGGCGAGCAATCGCCAAGCTTCAGCGTGGCTTGTTCCAGCGACGTGCCCGTGAAGCGGCGATACCGCCTGACGGCCGCCGTCGCTTCTTCCTCGCTCGGCTGTGCAACACCGGCGGCCATGGCCGGCGACGCTGCGGGCGATGCCGCAACCGGCGAAATCACTGGCCGGAGTACGAAGCCCGCGCCGAAATCCGACTGCAAGGCACCCTGCCGCAATGATGCCGATCGCGCTTCCCTTCATACCGTCTGCCTCTTGCTCGTTTGGCACGACGAGCCCGAGAGAGGAGACGCCGCAGCTTCTTTTCCCACAAAGACTAGCGCCCTATCGCCGCCGCCGGAAGGCAGCGCCATGAGCCGGGCGACGTCCGCGCCAGAGTGAGAGGACGGCCGGGACGGGTTTGAGCCCGTCCGGTCGAGAGAGAGCGCCGGGCCGGCTCGTCCGTCTCCCGCTCTCCGAGGTATCCCCATGCTCCAAGCTCAGCTTCCGCCGGCCGCCGAGGCGGCATCGCTCCCGCTTGCGCTCAAGACGCCGCGGGCGATGGCCATCCTTTCCGCCGCCGAGCATCTCCAACCGCTTCTCGCACAGGGCCGCCCGGTTGATGCCGCGACCCTGCGTTCCGCCATGGAGCAGGCCTTCGGTTCGTCCGACGCCACCGGCGCCTGGGACTGGAAGACGGCCTATGATGCCTGCGAGGCCGCGACCGTCCTGTTCTTGCGCAAATACGGAAAGGCGGTTTTCCGCAAAGCCGCGTCTCCGGCTTCCCGGCTTGCCGCACTGACCAAGGTCGCCGGCTTGCTGCCGACCCACACGCGCAGGTCCGAGGAGGCGCAGACCTTCCAACAGTTCTCGACGCCAATCCAGCTCGGCTTGGCAGCGTTGACCGCCGCGTCACTCACGCCCGCCGACCGCGTGCTTGAGCCCTCGGCCGGCACAGGCCTGCTGGCGATCCTCGCGGAAATCGCCGGCGCCCATCTCACCCTCAACGAGCTCGCCGAGGTCCGCGCTGATCTGCTCACCTCTCTCTTTCCGGCCGCTTCCGTGGCACGCTTCGACGCCGCCCAGATCGACGATCATCTCGACCGCGCCGCCATCCCGAGCGTCGTCGTCATGAACCCGCCGTTCTCTGTGATGGCGAATGTCACCGCGCGCGTGGCCGATGCCGCCTATCGCCACATCGCCTCGGCGCTGGCGCGCCTGACTCCGGGCGGACGGCTTGTCGCGATCACCGGGGCGAATTTCTCACCTGAGCTACCGGCTTGGCGGGACAGTTTCATCCGCCTGCAGGAGCGCGGCCGCGTCGTGTTCACCGCGGCGATCGCCGGCTCCGTCTATGCGAAGCACGGCACGGCCATCGAGACGCGCCTGACCGTCATCGACAAGGCGCCGGCCGACGATCCCGGTCACTTTCCGGATTCCGCCGGCGTGGCGCCCGATGTGGCGACACTGCTGACCTGGATCCAGAGCCAAGTCCCGGCACGGATGACCGTCGCGCTTCCGAAGGTCCCAGCCGACACAGCGATGCCGCGCACCGTGCGCGGCTATCTCGCCCGGGCCGCGTCCGCAGCGCCCGCGCGTCGCATCGCTCAGCTCGACGGCGTGCCGCTCGACTATGAGACGATGGACTGGACGCCGCCCGAGAGCGACCGCCTATCGGACTCGATCTACGAGCCCTATGCACTCCAGTCGATCCGCATTCCCGGCGCTCAGCCCCATCCCACCAAGCTCGTGCAATCAGCGGCCATGGCCTCGGTGGCGCCGCCGAAGCCGAGCTACCGGCCGACCCTGCCCGCCACGATCGTCACCGCCGGCGTTCTGTCCGACGCCCAGCTCGAGACGGTGATCTATGCCGGCGAGGCTCATGGCGAATGTCTAGCCGGGGCATGGACGGTGGACGAGACCAGCGATCTCGTCACCGCCGCGGCCGATGACACCGCAAACGCCGTCCGCTTCCGCCGCGGCTTCATGCTCGGCGACGGCACGGGCGCCGGCAAAGGACGCCAGTCGGCCGGCATCATTCTCGACAACTGGCTCCAGGGCCGGCGCAAGGCCATCTGGATCTCGAAGTCGGACAAGCTCCTCGAGGATGCACAGCGCGACTGGTCGGTCGTCGGCATGGAGCGTCTGCTGGTCACGCCACTGTCGCGCTTTCCGCAAGGCACCGCCATTCGGCTTGGTGAAGGCATCCTTTTTACCACCTACGCCACGCTACGGTCCGACGACCGCGGCGAGAAGCTTTCGCGCGTCAAGCAGATCGTCGAATGGTTGGGCTCCGATTTCGACGGAGTGATCATTTTCGACGAGTCCCATGCGATGCAGAACGCCGGCGGCGGCAAGGGAGAGCGGGGCGATGTCGCCCCCTCACAGCAGGGCCGTGCGGGGCTGCGGCTCCAGCACGCGCTCCCCAACGCCCGCGTCGTCTACGTCTCCGCAACGGGCGCGACCACCGTCCACAATCTTGCCTATGCCCAGCGGCTCGGCCTGTGGGGCGGCGAGGATTTCCCCTTCGCCAACCGCGCCGAGTTCGTCGAGGCCGTGGAGAACGGCGGCGTTGCGGCCATGGAGGTGCTCGCTCGCGATCTGCGCTCGCTCGGTCTCTACACGGCCCGGTCGCTGTCCTATGACGGCGTCGAATACGAGTTGGTCGAGCATCAGCTCACGCCCGAGCAGACCCGCATCTACGACGTCTATGCCGGCGCTTTCGCCATCATCCACAACCATCTCGACGCGGCGATGCAGGCCGCCAACATCACCGGCTACAGCGGCACGCTGAACCGTCAGGCGAAGTCAGCCGCGCGCTCGGCCTTCGAGAGCGCCAAGCAGCGCTTCTTCGGCCATCTCCTGACCAGCATGAAGACCCCGACGCTGATCCGCTCGATCGAGCAGGACCTGGCCGACGGGCACGCCGCCGTCATCCAGATCGTGTCGACCGGCGAAGCGCTCATGGAACGGCGCCTGGCAGAGATCCCGACTGAGGAATGGAACGACGTGCGTGTCGACATCACGCCGCGGGAATATGTCCTCGACTATCTCGCCCATTCCTTCCCGGTGCAGCTCTACGAGCCATTCTCGGACAGCGAGGGCAATCTGTCGTCGCGGCCGGTTTATCGGGACGGCCAGCCCGTCGAGAGCCGGGAGGCCGTCGCCCGCCGCGACGAGCTGATCGACCGGCTCGCATCGCTGGAGCCTGTGCCCGGCGCGCTAGACCAGATCGTCCAGCGCTTCGGCACCGATGTCGTGGCCGAGGTCACTGGCCGATCGCGGCGCGTGGTGCGCAAGGGCGAACGTCTCGCCGTCGAGAACCGGGCGGCGTCGGCCAATCTCGCCGAGGCGGCCGCCTTCATGGATGACCAGAAGCGCGTCCTCGTCTTCTCAGACGCCGGCGGCACTGGGCGCAGCTATCACGCGGACCTTGCCGCCAGGAACCAGCGCCTGCGCATCCACTATCTGCTGGAGCCTGGCTGGAAAGCCGACGCCGCGATCCAGGGGCTCGGCCGCACCAACCGCACCAACCAGGCGCAGCCGCCGCTGTTCCGGCCGATCGCCAGCGACGTGAAGGCCGAGAAGCGCTTCCTGTCGACGATTGCGCGCCGGCTCGACACGCTCGGCGCCATCACGCGCGGGCAGCGCCAGACCGGCGGCCAGGGCCTGTTCCGTCCCGAGGACAATCTGGAAAGCCCATACGCCCGCGATGCGCTTCGCCAGCTCTACCTGCTGCTGGTCCGCGGCAAGGTCGAAGGCTGCTCGCTCGACCGCTTCGAGTCTGCCACCGGGCTGAAGCTCATGGACGACAACGGCATCAAGGACGAGCTGCCGCCGATCACCACCTTCCTCAATCGCTTGCTGGCGCTCACCATCGACCTGCAGAGCGTGCTCTTCACGGCCTTTGAGCAACTCCTAACCGCCAAGGTCGAGGGCGCGATCCGCAGCGGTGTCTATGACATTGGGCTCGAGACGCTGCAGGCCGAGAGCTTCGTCGTCACCGACGGCCAAGTGATCCACACCCATGCGGGCACCGGCGCGGAGACGCGGCTGCTCACCATCACCCGCCGGGAGCGCAATCGGCCGACGACCCTGGCCGATGCGCTCGACCATCTCTCCGATCCACGGGCGCGGCTGCTGATCAACGGCCGCTCCGGGCGCGCCGCCGTGCAGGTCTCCGCACCGTCGATGATGCTCGACGATGGCGAAATCGAGCGCCGCGTCTGCCTGATCCGGCCGATGGAGCAGCACTATGCGCCGTTGCGCATGATGGACGAGAGCCATTGGGAGGAAGCCGATCGCGCCGCCTTCGCGAGCGCATGGGAGGCTGAACTCGCCGAGGTGCCGGAGTTCTCCGATAGCACGATCCATATCGTCGCTGGCCTGCTGCTGCCGATCTGGAAGCGCCTTCCGAACGAGTCGACCCGCGTCTACCGGCTCCAGACCGATGCCGGCGAGCGCATCATCGGCCGCCGTGTCTCGCCGGCCTGGGCGGCAAACGCCGTGAAGACGGGCGCCGTGTCGCTGACCCCGGAGCAGGCCTTCGCCGCGCTGATGGACGGCACGACGATCCTCGATCTGACCGAAGGCCTCCAGCTCCGCCGCGCTCGCGTGATGAGCGCCTATCGGCTGGAGCTGACCGGATTCACCGAGGCCATGCGCGACCGTCTGCGGGCTTATGGTCTCTTCAGCGAGATCATCTCGTGGAAGCTGCGCTTCTTCGTGCCGGCCGACGCCGCTGGGCCGGACGTGCTCGCCAAGCTGCTCGACACCTTCCCGGTCGCGCGCATCTCCGAGCGGGAGGCCGCGTGATGGCACGCCAGGACGCCTCCGATCTCGCGCATCGTCTCGGCCGGCAGGCCGAGGCGGTGTGCCGGCACTATCTATCCAGCGGCCGCCGCGAAGGCGGTTACTGGCTCGTAGGCGACGTGCGCAACACACCGGGCCGCTCGATGTATGTCCGCCTCAAGGACACGCCGAAGGGTCTTGCCGGCAAATGGACCGACGCCGCGACCGGCGAGCATGGCGATCTCCTCGACGTCATCCGCGAGAGCTGCGGCCTGGTCGATTTCAAGGATGTCGCCGACGAGGCGCGGACTTTCCTCAGCATGCCGCCACCCGAGCCGGAACCTCGCCAGCAGCAGCGGCAACGCCCGGCGTCGCACGGCTCACCCGAGGCGGCACGGCGGCTCATTCGGATGTCGCTGCCTATCTTCGGCACGCACGTACAAGCGTACTTACGTGAACGCGGCATTACGGATTTGCGCGGAACCGGAAGCCTGCACTACCATCCGCGCTGCTATTATCGCCCCGACGAGCATTCGACGACCGAGACTTGGCCCGCGATGATTGCAGCCGTCACCAACCTCGACGGCAACATCACAGGGGCACATCGTACCTGGCTCGATCCGCACCGTCTCGACAAGGCTCCGATCGACACGCCGCGGCGGGCAATGGGCGATCTTCTCGGCAACGCGGTCCGCTTCGGCATCGGTGGCGAGGTGATGGCGGCAGGCGAAGGTATCGAAACCGTTCTGTCGATCCGGCAAGTCCTTCCCGATATACCGATGCTCGCGGCGCTCTCGGCGGCGCATCTCGCAGCCATCCTGTTCCCCGACACACTGCGGCGGCTCTACATCATCCGCGACAACGATCCGGCCGGTGACGGGGCGCGTGACACCCTCATCGAACGGGCCAACGCGGCCGGGATCGAGGCGATCGTCATCTCTCCGGAGCTTGGGGATTTCAACGAGGATCTCCGCACCCTCGGCCTGGACGCGCTGCGAATGGAAGCCCGGTTGCAGGTCGCGCCGCAGGACGTGGCGCGCTTCATGGCGTTGGCGGCATAGCCGGCAGAGAGAACGGGGTGGCGGACCGCGCCGTGACCGCAGAATGCATCGACCGTCGGAGAGGACCGCGCCTCGGCCTTCGAGAGGGCGATCGGCCCACAAGCCGGCCAACCGGGCAATGGCGGCGGCCGACTATTTTCCGGCGGCGCGTGCCGCGCCTTTCCATCGCGAGACAAAATAGCCGGCCTTAGCCATCGAGCCCTGCGCTTGCGCTCCGGGTGCCCGGCCGTCCGGCTGGTGGGCTTCGTCGCCATGAAGGCCGCGACGGTCGCGGTCCAACCGACGGAGCATCCCATGCGCAAGCACGACGACTACGAACCGCACCACGAATCCTCACCCACCGACCATGTCCTCAACGAACTCCAGCTCCACGGATACCGACCCTTCGCCGACGAGCCCGACCAGCGACTTCTGCCCGACGGCAACCAAGTCGCGGGCGCTGTCGCCGACATCTTCGACGCCCTGATCGGCACCTTGGAGGACACGCGCCTCGAGCCCGACCTCGATGATCTCCTGTGGTCGACGGTCAACGTCTTCCACCGCGCCACCGACCGGATCGGCCGGGAACTGGACGACAATGAGCAGGCCCAGAGGCGCGCGCAGCGGGAACAGGACGGCAGCGAGGTGAAGTCGGTCGAGCTGGAGCGCATGATCGCCGAAGGCAAGACGTTGATCGAGCGCCAGAACGCGTTCGAGCTGATGCGCGACCAGGCCGCCGAACACTACGAACGCCACGTCGGCAAGGCTTGGCTCCCGCGCAGCGGATCGAAGGTCAACCATCGCAATCTCACTGCGGCGATGATCGACAGCCGAGACTTCCTCATGGCGAAGAAGCGCGCCGATCAAGAAGTGCTACTTCCGCCCGGTCCCAAGATCGTCGTCACCGGCGGGCTCGACTTCGACGATCACCGCCTGATCTGGGCCAAGCTCGACCAGGTCCACGAGAAGCATCCCGACATGGTGCTGGTCCACGGCAAATCACCAAAGGGCGTGGAGAAGATCGCCTCTCTCTGGGCGAAGAATCGCAACGTGCCGCAGATCGGCTTTGCCCCCGACTGGACGAAACACGGCCGCGCGGCGCCCTTCAAGCGCAACGACCAGATGTTGCAGATCGTGCCGAAAGGCGTGATGCACTTCCCCGGCACGGGCATCAACGACAACGTCGCCGACAAGGCCAAGAAGCTCGGCATCCCGGTCTGGAAATTCGGCGGCGCGTAAGCGCCGCCATCTCTCACCTCCAACCGTCCTGACAGGCGAAGGCGTTCAAGGCTGCTGGCGCCAGAACTGCGTGCTGTAATTGTTCAGCCCACCGCTATGAGAATCCACCGTCGCCTGAAAGGTGTCCGGGATCTTGTCCCCATCGCCGCCGTCCCTGAAATAGTCCCTGACCGAATAGAGCGCGCCTCTCATCAGGTGCTCCCAGGTTTGATAGAGCGTGTTTTGCAGGTCCTGCTCTTGCTTGGCGGCGCTCGGCTTTCGCTTGGGGGCCGGCCTCGTATAGTCCGGACGCAGATCGACGTCGTGGACGAAGGTTATGTGGCCGAACTTCCACTCGTCGTCGACCGTCCCACGCCAACGATAGCTCACCCTGACACTCAGATGTTTGCTAAAGCGATACGGCGGCATGATCTGGTCATCGACGACGAAGAGCTGCGCGTCTTTCTGTTCAGCTTCCAGTCGGCGCTTCATGGCCCCGACTGCGAAGGTCAAATCATGCCCTGCGCGGCGGAGAGCGTCTTCCGTTTGCGCGCGCTTTCGCGGCGCCTTGGCCTCGCGGTGTCTCGCCAAGGCCTGTTCGAAGGCACGGAGTTTCGTTGCAATGTAGGTGCCGCAATTTCCGAGATGCAGACGGTGCAGATCACCCGATCTTTCCTCTCGGATCGCCTGATCGATGAGCCTGTCCAACTCGCTGGCGTCGATCGTCGCGATGGCGACCTGTTCATCGCGTGGGATGGTGATCTCTCCCATGCCGGATATCCTCTTTGTTTCTGGTGAGGCATTGCTGTTACCGCCTCGGGGCTCCAGGCGCAGACACCGAGTCACCCGGTGCAAGAATAGCCGACACGCAGCGACTTCGCACGACGAAGCGCATGAGGTCTGTGGACCTGATCAATGCCTCCACGTTGAGCAAAGCACCCCCCGCTTATCTGCGCTGATCCTTGGTCCGACTGATCGCTTGACGCCATCAACCCGTAAAGGGTCGGCTATGCGAGCATGCCGCCGCTTCGGCTGCGCCTGCGCGGTGATTGCAGCGCTCAGTCCGACACTTCGGGCGCCTGTCAGCGGGGGATGGTCCTCCGCTCGAACAGGAGCCGGATCAATGTCCCTCAACGACGCTCACGCCTTCGCCTTCAGCCTCGCCACCACGCTCATGGCCGCCATCATCATCTTCCAGGCTGGTGACGGCACCCTCTCGGTTACGCCCGCTAGCGAGTACGACGGCGATCTCGCCGCCATCGTCCATGAGATCGATCCCTTCGCCCCCTAATGCGCGGCGCCGGCCGGCACAGCGGAGATCGCCGAAGATTTCCGCTCCCGGCACTGCCGGTCTTGCGCTATATTTCGGGTGCGCCGTGGTGGTGGTGGAAGGCGCGACCGTCAGACTTTGTCCTTACGGAGGCCACCACCATGATCATCCTCGCAATACTTGCATCCCTCGCAGCGGTCGGCCTGCTTTGCTGGCTGCTGTTCACGCTCGCCGTCTTCGCGTTGCCGGCGTTCATCGGCGTAACCGCGGGCGCCTGGGCGCATGGCACGGGCGCCGGCATTCCGGGCGCGATCCTGATCGGCGCCATCGCGGCCGCCATCACGCTGGCGTCCGGACATCTGCTCATCACCTTCGCTCGGCCCGCGTGGCTGAAGCTGATTGTGGCCGCCGTTTTCGTCGCGCCGGCGGCGATCGCTGGCTTCCATGCGACCCATGGCATAGTGAAGCACCTCATGCCGTCCGACGGATGGCAGCTCACGTTCTCCGTCATCGGCGCGGTCGCAGTCGGCATCACCGCCTTCGTGCGGGTCGCGGGAATGGCGGCGGCCCGAAGCCCATCCGGTCAGGGTCTCGCACGAGCCTGATCTTCGTCTTTGCCGTTGCAAGGGCCGGAACAGCGATGGCTGGTGCCGTCCACGTCCTCCGAGCTGTTGTGATGCAAGCGTGGGCGCGGATCGATGCTGGATCCGGGAAGCGGCCCTCGTCGGAGCGCTGCCGTGGCAGGCGCATGTCTGGTCGGCACACCGGACATCCGGCGCGGCGATCTCCCTGAGCACGGTGGAGGCCAAGATGCAGCAGCAATGGCCTGCCGGGAGGAGACGAAGCCGGTGAGCATTGCCGTGACGCCGGTTTGCCAGTGCGCGATGGCCGCCATCTTTTCCGTCTCTGACCGTGCCTTGACCGCTCCAAACGGCCTCTTCAATGGCCTGATCTGGCCGAAGGTCGGCTGCGCCTCGATCGCCTATGACGCAACAGCCGCGTCAAACTTTCTTCCCCTGCCGGCTTCGCCGCCATTCCTCGCGAGACAAGAAAGTCCTCCTTAGCTGTCAGGCCCCTTCGGGGTGCGCCGTCGATCGCCTCCGGCCAACCGATCGCCATCGAGGCCGCAATGGTGCGGGCTCGGGAACGGAGAACGGAGACTTACAATGGCGACCATCGGCACCTTCAAGAAGACCGGCTCGAATGAGTTCACCGGCGAAATCGTCACCCTCAGCGTTCAGGCGAAGAACGTGCGCATCGTCCCCGACCAGCGCGCCACCGGCGAGAACGCCCCAAGCCACCGGGTCCTGGTCGGCCGCGCCGAGATCGGCGCCGCCTGGTCCAAGCGCTCCAACGAGGGCCGCGACTATCTGGGTCTCAAGCTCGACGATCCGAGCTTCAACGCCCCGATCTACGCCAACCTCTTCGACGACGAGGACGGCGAGAGCTTCTCGCTGATCTGGTCCCGCCCCAACGGGCGGCGCGGCGACTGAGGCACGCGCAAGGCCCCGGCCGGAAGGCCGGGGCCTTTGGCGAACAAAGCGACCGAATCAGTCAGATCCTGAAAGCGCCTTGTGCGGTCCGATAGCCGCTTAGAGGTAGCAAGGCGGCTCTAGAACGACTATTATAGTCGTAGTTCTGGCGTGCGGGTTCGCGTCGATGGGAGGTGATCATGCATGATCACCGCCCGACAATCGCGGGCCGCACGCGCGTTGCTTGGATGGAATCAGGAGACGCTCGCTGACAAGGCCCAGGTCTCGCTGACCGCGCTCAAGCGCCTCGAATCCATAAATGGGCTCGAGGTGTATGAGAGCACGCGCGACCAAGTTCGACGGGTACTTGAGCGACACGGCATCGTCTTCCTGACGTCCGACCAGGGCGAAGGAGTCATGCTTGTCCGAGCCAAAATCACCTCTTCGACCTCCTAGTCTAACTGCAGGCTTCAGCGGCGATGCCGAGCGCACATCGTGCGATGCCTCCCGTCACCCTCGCACTTCGTCGCAAAACGAGTATGGTTAACAATTGATTCAGAGGCGACCATAGCGGCTGCCGGGGGATCAGCATGATGCAAGAACAATTTCTCGATGAGCCGCCACAGAGCCCCGCGCTTACCAGTTACGACCGCACGCACATGAAGGTCTACCTGCGATTGCTCGACGCTGAAACCGACGGCGCTGACTGGCGGGAAGCCGTCTCCGTGCTGTTCGGCATCGACCCGGAACGCGAGCCGGAGCGCGCCCAGATCGTTCACCGCAGTCATCTCGCCCGCGCTCGCTGGATGACCGAGCAAGGCTACCGCGAGCTCGTCCGCGAAAGTCGGCACTGATTTGGTTCGTGGTGCCGCTCCGGCATCACCCGTTGCCGTCGGCCGTACTTCACGCGACAAACTCAACCGGGAATCGTGTCCGCCCAAACATGCACGCGGCGTGCGGTCAGGAGGATGCGGATGACTCTCGATACATCCCGGTGGCGCTCTTCATCGACCTACGATTACGTTGACGGTCTCGTAGCTGCCGACCTCGCTTGGGAATGGCTGCGGCGCAACGCCGACTACCAGCGCGACTACGCTGAAATCGAACGCGGAGTAGTCGATCCTCAACGTTACAGGGATTTGGTGCGTGCTCGATGGGGGCTGCAATTTCGAAGTCCCTCCAACGCTCAACGCCACCGAAACCACAGTCTTCTGGGCGCCGGAGGCCGATCCGGGCACAGTCATCCTCACAGCGCTTCCGCCGATACCGGGCTTGCAGAGTGTTGCGCCGCCTGACCTGAATCGCGAAACCGGGCGCAACTCGGCCGACGGCCTGAGCACCTTCCACGGCCACGGCGCCAGCGCTGTGCGGGTGCTCCTGACCGACGACGTCGCTCCTGATCACCCTGTCGCTGCACTCGTTCCGCTCGGCGCCGACGGCCTCGATCGTATCGAAGCCGCCACGAGGCTCTGGCGCGCCTTCAACAATCGCCCCGTGCCCCCGGACTCCCGGCTCACCGCCCAGCAACGCCGCCGCCTGCGCCATATGCTGCAGGCAGTCGACGGTCGCATGGACGGGGCGAGCTATCGAGAGATCGCCGACACGATCTACGGGACCTCTCGCGTTGCCGAAGATCCATGGAAGACCTCGGCTCTTCGAGACAGCACCATCGATCTCGTCAAGGACGGCTTCGCACTGATCGCCGGCGGCTATCGCAAGCTGCTTCGCCATCGCCGGCGCTCATGACGCGCTCCGCATCTCGCTAGGGGTGCGATTTAAGCCTTCCCATCTTCGCCATCCCCCCGCGCGGCAGCTCTTCGCCACCGTTGCCTTCGCCCGCCGCTGTTCGCCAGCGGCCCCAACGAACGCCCCGGAGACCCGATCATGTCCGCCAACATAGCCGGCTTGCCGCCGCGCTTTCTCCGCACCCCCGAAGCTGCACGATTCTTGGGCCTTTCCGGTCGAACGCTGGAGAAGCATCGGACCTACGGGACCGGCCCGGCATACCGCAAGCTGGGCGGTCGCGTTGTCTACGCCATCGACGATCTGCAGGCCTGGGCCGATAGCGGCGCCGTCACCTCCACCTCCGATCCGCGCGGTGCGGTCCTTCCCGCCAAGCGCCACGATGCGACGACGCAGGCTCGTCCCGTCCGCCACGCCCGCTGAGACGTGCCCGCATGTCATCCCGCCATCACAGCAGCGAACGCGAGCAGCTCGACCTCTTCCGAGCGCTGCCGGGCGACCTCGCGCCGCGAGATGCACAGGACCTTATGGCCTATCCGTTCTTCTCCCTCGCCAAGTCGAAGCGCCTGGCGCCGATCGACTTCAAGGCGGGATCGATCGTCATCCGCGTCGAGGCCGTGCCCGAGCATGGCATGGCCACCATCTGGGACGCCGACGTGCTGATCTGGGCGGCCAGCCAGATCGTCGAAGCGCGGGACGCCGGCCTGCGGCCATCACGACTCATGGGTACGACGCCGTATGAGATCTTGAACTTCATCGGCCGCGGCGTGTCGCTACGTGACTACAACCGTCTCAAGGCCGCACTCGACCGCCTCCAATCCACCACCGTGGCGACCTCGATCCGTCAGCCCACAGAGCGGCGGATGCATCGCTTCTCCTGGATCAACGAGTGGAAGGAGAAGGCCGATCCTCACGGCCGGCCACTCGGCCTCGAGCTGATCGTGCCCGACTGGTTCTACGCCGCTCTCCTCGACGACGCACTCGTGCTCACCATCGATCGTGCGTATTTCGACCTCACCGGCGGCCTGGAGCGCTGGCTCTACCGGCTGGTGCGCAAGCATGGCGGCCGGCAGGAGTTCGGCTGGAGCTTCGACTTCGTCCACCTCCACGCCAAGTCCGGTTCGCTCTCTCCTCTCAAGCACTTCGCCTATGACCTGCGCGACATCGTCCGACGCCAGGCGCTGCCGGGCTACCGGTTGACCATCGAGCAGCCGGCCAGCGGACGCGAACGTCTTTCCTTCGCTCCGACCGACCCGGCGTCCTTCGGCACGCCGCGACGCCGCCGGTCCAAAGCTCGCACTGGGGATAAGCTGTGAATTGCCTCGTGCTATCGAGGACCGCGTCTATCGTGCCATCGAGGACCCGATCCTCGTGCTATCGGGGACCGGAATCGTCGATTCTCCGCGCAAACTCAAAGGCTTGCGGCTCCCGTAACTTCTCTAACCTAGATTCCTACGGAATCTTTCTAACGGGCCCCGTGATTTGCCCGCCTGCGGATAAACCGCAGGCAGCGGCCGGGAGCGCGTCATGATCGTCGCGCTCCTCAATCAGAAGGGTGGCGTCGGCAAGACCACACTCGCGCTGCATCTCGCCGGTGAATGGGCGCGACGCGGCCAACGCGTCACGGTCATCGACGCGGACCCCCAAGGCTCTTCGCTCGACTGGTCGCAGCAACGCGCACGCGAGTGTTTGCCGCGCCTGTTCGGAGTTGTCGGCCTGGCGCGGGACACGCTCCATCGCGAAGCGCCGGAGCTGGCGCGGGACGCCGATCACATCGTCATCGACGGACCGCCCCGGGTCGCCGGGCTGATGCGGTCCGCCTTGCTCGCCGCCGACCTGGTCCTGATCCCGGTGCAGCCATCGCCGTTCGACGGCTGGGCCTCGGCGGAGATGCTGTTACTGCTCCGCGAAGCGCGCATCTACCGCCCCCAGCTCGTGGCCCGCTTTGTGCTCAACCGGTGCGGCGCGCGCACAATCATCGCCCGCGAGACGGCTGAGACGCTCGCCGACCATGACCCGCCGGTGCTCGTGTCCACGATCGGGCAGCGCGTCGCCTTCGCCGACACAGCGCGGTCTGGACAACTCGTTTCAGAAATTGACGAGGACAGCCCGGCGGCGCGCGAGATCGCCGCCCTCTGCGCCGAGATCGCGAGGATCGCATTATGACCGAGCGATCCCAGAAGCGCGCTTTCGCCGCACGCCCCGCCGATCCCGAGACTTGGGTCAAAGCTTCCGATCCGCCACTGCTTCGCGGCGGCGACGCATCCGCATTCACGGCGCGGCTCACGATCGACGTCACGCCCGACATGCGCGGCCGGCTCAAGATCGCCGCGTTCCAGCGCGGCGTCACCGTCGCCGACATGCTCCGCGAACTGCTCGCCCGCGAATTCCCCCCAGCCGAAGGAGGTACGCCATGAATGGGGCTCCTCACTTGCGCCGTGCGCCGGCGGCGCTCTCACCCGACGGTCTGACCCGCGTTGAGCTGACATGGATCGAGAAGAAGGTCGAGTACTGGATTCGGTTCGGCCAGGACGTCCACGAACAGATTCTCGACCGGCGTCGGCGCGTGGTCAGTTTCCCGCCCCATAGTGTCTTCGCCTTTGTCCGTTGGGCGGCCAATGACTTTGGGACGATCATCTCGCGCATCGACATCGTGCGCGCGATCTCGCCAGGCGAACCTTACCAGACTCTGCCTTTCGTGCGTCCCGGCGGCGACATTCTGCTGAAGGTGGACGGCTGGCCGAAGGTCGAGCGCGTCCTGCAGATCGTCGACGCCATCGAGTCGATCGGCATCAATCCAGCCGAGGTCTCGCCGCATCATTGGCGGCACGTTCACAATCGTTTCGCTGCCGGCCAGGAGCCGCGCAGCTACACGGCCGAGCAGCATAGGGCCATCCTTCTCCGTCGAAAGGTCGAGTCATGACGCGGTTCGGCTACGTCATGACGACGTACTTCACCGTGATACTGATCGGCGGTCTGTCGTTCGTTCACATCGCGCCGAAGCTGATCTGGAACGCCTCGGCCAGCACGCCGATCGGGCTCTATTCGATCGATCGGTCGCCGCGTCTTGAGGTGACCGACCTCGTCGCCGTGGACGCCCCCGAGCCGCTCGCGTCGTTCCTGGCCGATCGCGGTTATCTGCCGCGGGGCGTCCCTCTCATGAAGCGCGTCGCTGGCCTTCCTGGGCAACAGATCTGCCGTATCGGCGCACGCATTGCCGTCGACGGCATCGCCATGGGCGAGGCGCTCGACCGCGACCGGCTCGGCCGTCATCTGCCGGTCTGGCAGGGCTGCCGACGGATAGCGGACGGCGAGATCTTCCTCATGAACTGGTCCGTCCGCGACAGCCTCGACGGTCGCTACTTCGGTCCGATTTCCACCGGCTCGATCATCGGCCGCGCGATGCCGGTGTGGACCGACGAAGACGGCAGCGGCCGCTTCGAATGGCGCGCCCCAACACGATGAACGGCGCGCCGAGCCTCTCCCTCATAAACAGCAGAAGGAACTTTCCCATGCCACAGATCGGCCAATTCACGCGCACGAAGTCCGGCTATTCCGGTCACGTACGGACGCTCACGCTCGACATCGCGCTCTCCCTCCTTCCGGCCGAACCTTCCGATGCCGACAACACGCCGGACTTCCGCGTCCATCTCGGCGGCGAGGATGGTCCGGAGATCGGCGCCGGCTGGAAGCGCACCAGCGAGAAAGCCGGCGAGTATGTCTCGCTGCTTCTCGACGATCCCATGCTCGCGCGACCACTGCGCGCCAACCTGTTCCAGTCCGGCGACAACAAATCGGCCTGGGGCCTGCACTGGAACCGTCCGCCGAAGCACGGCGAGCGAGACTGAGGCCATGCGGACGCTTCGCCTATCGCGCTGGCATTCCGTGGAGACCGGGCGGACGCGCGCCGCCCGGCGTCTCTCCACCCTTTTCCTTTCCGGCCTGCTGTTCGTCGCCGGACCGCCCGGAGCCACGCTGGCGCAGAGCGCGCCAATCGTGCAGACCAATCCTGCCGATCCGTTTGCCGCCTTCATCGCCGAGGCGTCGCGACGCTTTTCCATTCCGGAGACCTGGATTCGCGCCGTCATGCGTACCGAGAGCGCAGGCAATGTGCGCGCGATCTCCCGGGCCGGCGCCATAGGGCTGATGCAGATCATGCCCGACACCTGGGCCGAGCTGCGCACTCGCCACCGGCTCGGGAGCGATCCTTACGAGCCGCGCGACAACATTCTAGCGGGTGCGGCTTATCTGCGGGAAATGCACGACCGATACGGTTCGCCGGGCTTTCTCGCGGCGTATAACGCCGGCCCCGGTCGCTACAATGAATATCTTGCGAGCGGCCGTGCGTTGCCGGCCGAAACGCGGGCCTATGTCGCGGTCCTCGCACCTCTTGTCGGCGGCGGCGAGATCGCGGGCCCCGTCACCGTTGCGGCCGCAGATCCGCTGGCGTGGACGCGCGCGCCACTGTTCATCGCGCGCATCGAAGGTCCGCCTTCTGCCGATCTTATGTGGACCGAAGGCCGTCCGGACGGCGCTCCGGCTGCAGCTCCGGAGCGCGAGGTTCCCGCGATCACGCCGCAGTCTGTCGGCCTGTTCGTCGCGCGACCGTACGGTGGAGGGCCGCGATGACGGCGCTTGCACCGGATCGCGGTATGGCGTGCCCCAGCGCATCATGGAGAACGCCGACGGGGGAGCAAGGCAACACGACCGCACGATGGCAGGATAAAGGGGCGCGATGTGCGCGTCGGTTCGGTCGTGGTTTTTCAGGGGCTTACGCGGCGAAATCGCGAGGCGCGCCTGATCGGCGCAGCCTGCGGCATCGGCGATTTCATAAGCAAATCAGCGCTATCGCGCGATGTGCGGTCTTGCCGCCATGAGCGAGGAGAACGATTTCCGCATCCGGCCAGGCCGCATCCGCTCCCCCCACGTGCAGCGCGCCAGACCGTTCATCGCCCAGGCGCTCGCCGCCGCCCAGCGCGCAGGCGGATCGGTCTCCCGCAAGGGGACAATCGGGCCGGGCCATCGCTCTCGGTTCGGCAAGGGTCAGCGCGCGTCGGTGCAGGCCAACCGGCTCATCACCTCCCGATCGCGCGGCGCCGTCGTCAAGGCGCGCGTCGTCCGTCACGCCGGACGCGGCGCGCCGCTCGCCACCCATCTCAATTATCTACGCCGCGAGGGCGTCACCCGGGACGGAGAGAAGGCTAGGCTGTTCGGTCCCGGCGCAGACGATGCCGATCCGAAGGAATTCGCCGAGCGCTGCGAGGATGACCGGCATCATTTCCGGTTCATCGTATCGCCCGACGACGCCGTGGAGATGGCGGACCTCAAGACCTTTACGCATGATCTCGTCGGGCAGATGGAAAAGGACCTCAGCACCAAGCTCGATTGGGTCGCCGTCGATCACTGGAATACCGAGCATCCCCACGTCCACCTGATTGTGCGCGGCGTGCGCGACGATGGCGAGAACCTCGTCATCTCACGCGACTACATCAAGGAGGGGATGCGGGATCGGGCACGGGATCTGATTACCAAAGAACTCGGACCGCGCACCGATCATGAAATTCGCCGCACGCTCGAGCGCCAGATCGACACGGAGCGCTGGACCAACCTCGATCGTCAGCTTGCGCGCGACGGCTACCGCACTGGTGTCGTCGACCTCGCGCCGCGGCCCGACCGCCAGCCCGACGAATTTCACGCGCTCAAGGTCGGACGCCTGCGCAAACTAGAATCGCTCGGCCTCGCCGATCAGATCGGTCCCGGCCAGTGGACGATTTCGGAGAACGCCGAGACGACGCTGCGCCAGCTCGGCGAACGCGGCGACATCATCAAGCGCATCCATCGCGGTCTGACCGAACACGGGATCGAACGCGGTGCGTCCAACTATGTGCTCGCCGGGGAAAGCCTGGACGATCCTGTCGTCGGCCGGCTGGTCGCCCGCGGACTCGACGATGAGCTGAAGGGTACGGCCTATGCCGTGGTCGATGGCACGGACGGCCGCACGCATCACATCAAACTGCCCGACCTCGACGCCGCCGGCGACAGCGCGCGCGGCTCGATCGTCGAGCTGCGCAGGTTCGACGACGCGAAGGGGCAGCGTCGCGTCGCAATCGCAGTCCGGTCCGACCTCACCATCGAGCAGCAGGTCACGGCGAATGGTGCGACTTGGCTTGATCGGCAGGCGATCGCCCGCGAGCCGATTGCACTCGGCGGCGGGGGCTTCGGCGCGGAAGTGCGCGCCGCCCTCGACCGGCGCGCCGAACACTTAGTTGGGCAAGGTCTGGCCGAACGTCAGAACCGCGGCGTCAGCTTCAGCCGCAACCTGATTGAGACGCTGCGGCGGCGCGAACTCGACGCCGTGGGCGCCAAGCTCGCGACAGAGACCGGCCGCGTATTCCACAAGGCCGCGGCGGGGGAATATGTCGCCGGCGCCTATCAGCGGCGCATCGCGCTCGCCTCTGGCCGCTTCGCGATGATCGACGACGGCCTTGGCTTCCAGCTCGTGCCCTGGGCGCCCTCACTCGAAAAACAGCTCGGCCGTCATGTCTCCGGCCTCGGCCGAAGCGACGGCGGCATCGATTGGAGCTTCGGCCGCAAGCGAGGGCTGGGCCTGTGAACAGCGCGCCTCATCAAGAAAGGACTCCGCCATGTCGGCCACCAAAATCCTCTGGGGCCAAATCCTTGTCGTCTCCCTGATCGTGCTCGCCACCACCTGGGCCGCGACGCAGTGGACGGCATGGCAGCTCGGATTCCAGCCGCAGCTCGGCCGGCCATGGTTCGAACTCTTCGGCTGGCCGATCTACTATCCACCGGCCTTCTTCTGGTGGTGGTACTTCTACGATGCGTATGCACCACGGATCTTCGTTGAGGGTGCGTACATTGCCGCGTCCGGCGGCTTCATCGCGATCGCGGTCGCGATCGGCATGTCGGTCTGGCGAGCGCGCGAAACCAAGAACGTCGAGACCTACGGCTCGGCGCGGTGGGCGAAAGCCGATGAAGTGAAGGCCGCCGGGCTGCTTGGACCCGACGGAGTGGTGCTAGGTAAGTTCGACCGCGCCTATCTGCGCCACGACGGTCCCGAGCATGTGCTCTGCTTCGCGCCAACGCGCTCCGGCAAGGGCGTCGGCCTCGTCGTGCCGTCGCTGCTAACCTGGCCGGGCTCCGCGATTGTCCACGACATCAAGGGCGAGAACTGGCAGCTCACCGCAGGCTTCCGCGCTCGCCATGGCCGGGTGCTGCTCTTCGATCCCACCAACGCGAAGTCGGCCGCCTACAACCCGCTCCTCGAGGTCCGCCGCGGCGAGTGGGAGGTCCGCGACGTCCAGAACATCGCCGACATCCTGGTCGATCCCGAAGGAAGCCTGGAGAAGCGGAACCACTGGGAGAAGACCAGCCACGCGCTCCTCGTCGGCGCGATCCTGCATGTGCTCTACGCCGAGGCTGACAAGACGCTCGCCGGCGTCGCCGCCTTCCTGTCCGACCCGAAACGCCCGATCGAGTCGACGCTCGCCGCCATGATGAAGACCGCGCATCTCGGCGCGGCCGGACCGCATCCCGTCATCGCCTCCGCTGCCCGCGAGCTACTGAACAAATCGGACAACGAGCGCTCGGGCGTTCTCTCGACCGCCATGTCATTTCTCGGCCTCTATCGCGATCCAGTCGTCGCCGCGGTCACGCGGCGCTGCGATTGGCGCATCACCGACATCGCCGGCGGAGCGCAGCCGTCGACGCTCTATCTCGTGGTGCCGCCCTCCGACATCGCGCGCACCAAGCCATTGATCCGCCTGATCCTCAATCAGATCGGACGCCGATTGACGGAGGATCTCAACGCCAAAAGCAGCCGGCATCGGCTGCTGCTCATGCTCGACGAGTTTCCCGCGCTCGGGCGCCTCGACTTCTTCGAGAGCGCCTTGGCGTTCATGGCGGGCTATGGGCTGAAGAGCTTTTTGATCGCCCAATCGCTGAATCAGATCGAGAAAGCCTATGGGCCGAACAATTCGATCCTCGACAACAGCCATGTCCGCGTCAGCTTCGCCACCAACGACGAACGGACGGCTAGGCGCGTGTCCGATGCGCTGGGGACCGCGACCGAGATGCGCGCGATGCGCAACTATGCCGGACACCGGCTCAGCCCGTGGCTTGGCCATTTGATGGTGTCGCGATCGGAGACCGCGCGCCCGCTGCTGACGCCGGGCGAGGTAATGCAGCTCCCGCCCGCTGACGAGATCGTCATGGTCGCCGGCACGCCGCCGATCCGCGCGAAGAAGGCGCGTTACTTCGAGGATCGCCGCTTTCAGGAGCGCGTGCTGCCGCCGCCGGCGCTTGCGAAGCCATCCGAGGGAAAGCCGGACGATTGGAGCGTCCTGCCATTGCCGTCGCGGCCGCAACTCGATGCAGCCGCGCAGCAGGACGGTACCGGCGACGACGACTCGACCGGCTCCGAACGGCGTCAGCAACCGGAGCTGACCGCGGTGAAGCCTGTCGAGAGGAAGGCGCCGATCGACAACGAGTTCGACCTCGACGGTCCCGACGACGCTGATGACGACGCCGCGCGCGCAGGCCGGCTGAACCAGGTGATGCAGGGCGTCGCGCGGCAGGTCTCGCTCGATCCCAACGACGGGATGGACCTCTGAGCGTGGCGATCATGAAGATTCCGAAGAAGCAGCGCCTCTCGGTCTATCTCGATGCGGACATCATGAAGGCGCTCGCCGCTTATGCCGCGCGTCGCGATCAATCGCGATCCTTGGTCGCGGAAGCGGCGATCGCATCCTTCCTGTCGCCCGATGCCCCCGAGCGCCAGGAAGCCGCGACCACCAAGCGATTGGACCAGCTCGACCGGCGCATGACGCGCATGGAACGCGACCTCGGCATTTCCGTGGAAATGTTGGCCGTTTTCGTCCGCCACTGGCTCACCACCAATCCGCCGTTACCGGAGCCAGCCCAGGCAGCCGCACGCGCACAGGCGGGCGAGCGGTACGACGCCTTCGTCGCAGCACTCGGGCGGCGACTCGCGAAGGGACCGAAAGTGCGTGAGGAGATTTCCGAAGACGTCGCAGGTGTCCCGGGCGCGGAATAATCGTCGCTCCGGGCATCGCAAGAGTTTGTCAGTTCCGCCGTGGCCCTGTCTTTGTACGCCAGAGCACTACGACCCCATCCTGCTTGTTGTCATGACCTGATTTCTGCCTCTTCTACTCATCCCCGATCAGGGCCGCATGTTTGCGGTCCCGCGCAGAACGGGGACGACATGGCGGCTTCTCACCAGCAATCAGAGGCGATCCTACGAGGCGCGCGCATGTTACGCACGGCCCTCGGCCCCGCCATCGCCGGATTTCTGGAAGACCCGTCGATCGTCGAGGTGATGCTCAATCCCGACGGGCGGCTCTGGATCGACCGGCTGTCCGAAGGGCTCTCGGACACCGGAGAGCGCCTGTCGCCCGCCGACGGCGAGCGCATCGTCCGCCTCGTTGCGCATCACGTCGGCGCCGAGGTTCATTCCGGTTCACCGCGCGTGTCGGCGGAGCTTCCCGAGACGGGAGAGCGGTTCGAGGGCTTGCTGCCTCCGGTCGTGGCGGCCCCGGCGTTCGCAATCCGCAAGCCTGCCGTCGCCGTCTTCACGCTCGCTGACTACGTCGCCGCCGAGATCATGTCGGCTGAACAGGCTGAGATCCTCCGCCGCGCCGTCGCAGACCGCCACAACATCCTCGTCGCCGGCGGCACTTCGACCGGCAAAACCACGCTCACCAACGCGTTGCTTGCCGAAGTCTCGAAGACCTTCGACCGCGTCGTGCTGATCGAGGACACGCGCGAACTGCAATGCGCCGCGCCCAACCTGGTCGCCATGCGGACGAAGGATGGCGTCGCATCGCTCTCCGATCTCGTCCGCTCATCGCTTCGCCTGCGCCCCGATCGCATTCCGATCGGAGAGGTGCGCGGCGCCGAGGCGCTGGATTTGCTCAAGGCCTGGGGGACGGGCCACCCGGGCGGCATTGGCACGATTCACGCCGGCACCGCGCTCGGCGCGCTGCGCCGCCTCGAGCAGCTCATTCAGGAAGCCGTCATCACCGTCCCGCGCGCGCTGATCGCAGAGACCATCGATTTCGTCGCGGTCCTCAGCGGCCGCGGCTCGACCCGTCGCCTCGCCGAACTCGCCCGCGTCGAAGGTCTTCAGCCCCATGGCGACTACCGCGTCATCCCCGCAACCCAGTCCGCCTCAGGAGATCCCGCATGATCCGCCATGCCTTGCGTATTCGCCGTCATATCGCGACGGCAACGGCTGTCGCCTTCGTCACCTTGATGATCGCGCCTGCTGCCCATGCTTCTGGGTCGTCGATGCCATGGGAAGCGCCGCTCCAGAAGATTCTCGAATCCATCGAGGGTCCGGTCGCCAAGATCATCGCGGTGATGATCATCATCATCACCGGCCTGACGCTGGCCTTCGGCGACACGTCAGGCGGCACCCGCAAGCTGATCCAGATCGTGTTCGGGCTCAGCATCGCTTTCGCCGCGTCGAGCTTCTTCCTGTCGTTCTTCTCTTTCGGCGGCGGAGCGCTCGTTTGATGGCGAGCCTGATCGACAGCGCCGGCGACGTGCCAGGCTATGCCGTCCCGGTTCATCGCGCGCTCACCGAGCACATCCTTCTCGGCGGCGCGCCGCGCTCCATCGCAATCCTCAACGGCACGCTGGCGGCGGCGCTCGGCCTTGGCCTCCGCCTCTGGCTGGTCGGTCTCGGGCTCTGGGCGGTCGGGCATTTCGCCGCCGTGTGGGCGGCCAAACGCGATCCGCAATTCGTCGACGTGGTGCGCCGTCACCTTCGCATTCCCGGCCACCTGAGCGCGTGAGACCCCGATGATGAACCTTGACGAATATCGCCGGACCTCAACCCGCCTCGCAGATTTCCTGCCCTGGGCTGCGCTCGTGGGCGAGGGCATCATCCTCAACAAGGACGGCAGCTTCCAACGCACCGCCCGCTTTCGCGGTCCCGACCTGGATTCCGCGGTGCCGGCCGAACTCGTCGCCGTCGCCGGCCGCCTCAACAACGCCTTCCGCCGGCTCGGCTCGGGATGGGCAATCTTTGTCGAAGCGCAGCGCCATGGCGCCGGCGCCTATCCGGCGAGCCGTTTTCCCGAGGCGGCGTCCGCCCTGGTCGACGCCGAGCGTAAGGCCGATTTCGAGGAAGACGCCTCGCACTTCGAGTCGAGCTACTTCCTGACGTTCGTTTACCTGCCGCCGGCCGAGGACGCCGCTCGCGCCGAGGGCTGGCTCTATGAAGGCAAGGCCGACAATGGTCTCGACCCTCGTGAAGTGTTGCGCGGCTTCGCTGATCGCACCGACCGCGTGCTTCAGCTCATCGAGAACTTCATGCCGGAATGTGTATGGCTCGATGACGGCGAGACGCTGACCTATCTGCATTCGACCGTCTCGACCAAGCGCCATCGCGTGCGTGTGCCAGAGACGCCGATGTATCTCGACGCGTTGCTGGCCGATCAACCGCTCACCGGTGGACTGGAGCCGCGCCTCGACGACACGCATCTCCGCATCCTCACCATTGTCGGTTTTCCGACCGCGACCACGCCCGGGCTGCTCGACGACCTCAACCGGCTCGCCTTTCCGTATCGCTGGTCGACGCGCGCCGTCCTGCTCGACAAGACCGACGCCACCAGGCTGCTCACCAAGATCCGGCGGCAATGGTTCGCCAAGCGCAAGAGCATCATGGCGATCCTGAAAGAGGTGATGACCAATGAGGCATCGGTGCTCGTCGACACCGATGCGGCGAACAAGGCGGCCGATGCCGACCTCGCGCTCCAGGAACTCGGCGCGGACTATGCCGGTCAGGCCTATGTCACCGCAACGGTCGCCGTTTGGGACGCCGATCCACGCATCGCAGCCGAGAAGCTGCGCTTGGTGGAGAAGATTGTTCAGGGCCGCGACTTCACGGCGATGGCAGAGACGATCAACGCCGTCGACGCCTGGCTTGGCTCGCTGCCAGGCCATGTCTACGCCAACGTTCGGCAACCGCCGATCTCGACGCTCAATCTCGCCCACATGATTCCGCTGTCGGCGGTGTGGGCGGGGCCGGAACGGGACGAGCATTTCGGGCAACCCCCCTTGCTTTATGGCAGGACCGAAGGATCGACCCCGTTCCGGTTTTCCCTTCATGTCGGCGACGTCGGCCACACGCTCGTCGTCGGGCCGACGGGCGCCGGCAAGTCCGTGCTGCTGGCGCTCATGGCGCTCCAGTTCCGGCGCTACGCGAGGTCCCAGGTCTTCGCCTTCGACTTCGGCGGATCGATCCGCGCGGCGGCGCTCGCCATGGGTGGCGACTGGCATGATCTCGGCGGCGGTTTGACCGAGGGCGCGGCCGACAGCGTATCGCTGCAACCACTCGCCGGCATCCACCACGTGCCGGAGCGCGCCTGGGCGGCCGATTGGGTCGTCGCCATCCTGATGCGCGAGGGCGTGACGATCTCGCCCGAGGTGAAGGAGCATATCTGGACGGCGCTGACCTCGCTTGCGAGCGCGCCCGTCGCCGAACGCACCATCACGGGGCTCGCCGTCCTCCTCCAGTCTAACGACCTCAAGCAGGCGCTGCGGCCATATTGCGTCGGTGGTGCCTACGGCCGGCTGCTCGACGCCGAGAGCGAGCATCTCGGCGCAGCCTCGGTGCAGGCCTTCGAGACGGAGGGCCTGATCGGCACTGGCGCGGCGCCGGCCGTGCTGGCCTACCTGTTCCACCGCATCGAGGACCGTCTCGACGGCCGCCCCACGCTGCTGATCGTCGACGAGGGTTGGCTTGCCCTCGACGACGAAGGTTTCGCCGGCCAGCTCCGCGAGTGGCTGAAGACGTTGCGCAAGAAGAATGCCTCGGTCGTCTTCGCCACCCAATCGCTGTCCGACATCGACGGTTCGGCCATCGCGCCGGCCATCATCGAGAGCTGCCCGACCCGACTGCTGCTGCCGAACGAGCGCGCGATCGAACCGCAGATCACCGCGATCTATCGGCGCTTCGGACTCAACGACCGCCAGATCGAGATCCTCGCCCGCGCGATGCCCAAGCGCGACTACTACTGCCAATCCCGGCGGGGCAACCGGCTCTTCGAACTCGGTCTGTCCGACGTGGCGCTGGCGCTCTGCGCGGCTTCCTCGAAGACCGATCAGGCCGCGATCGAACGCATCGTGGCCGAGAACGGCCGCGAAGGATTCCTGCCGGCCTGGCTGCGCCTGCGCGGCGTCGCCTGGGCCGCCGACATCATCCCCAACCTCAACAACCTGGAGACACAGCCATGATCTTCCGCCGCTCACGCGCGGCGCTTCTTGCCGCGTCGATCCTTTCCATTCCCGTTGCGATGTCACCCGTGATGGTCCAGCCGGCGTCCGCGCAATGGATCGTTTACGATCCGACGAACTACGTGCAGAACGTTCTCTCCGCCGCTCGCGCGCTCGAGCAGATCAACAATCAGATCACATCGCTTCAGAACGAAGCGACGATGCTGATCAATCAGGCGCGCAATCTGGCGAGCCTGCCTTACTCCTCGCTCCAGCGGCTGCAGCAGTCCGTCCAGCGCACGCAACAACTCCTCGGTCAGGCGCAGCGCATCGCCTACGATGTCCAGCAGATCGATCAGGCGTTCACGACGACCTACGGCAACGCGTCGCTCTCCGCCTCCGACCAGCAGCTCGTGGCGCAGGCGCGCGAGCGATGGCAGAACACGGTCGGCGGCCTGCAGGACGCCATGCGGGTGCAGGCCGGCGTCGTCGGCAACATTGACACCAACCGTGCGGAGATGTCGGCGCTCGTCGGCCAGAGCCAAGGCGCGACCGGCGCCCTGCAGGCTGCACAGGCCGGCAACCAGCTCCTCGCGCTCCAGGCCCAGCAGCTCGCCGACCTCACCGCTGTCGTCGCCGCCAACGGTCGCGCGCAGGCGCTGTCGGAAGCCGAACGCGCAGCAGCCGCCGAGCAAGGCCGCGAGCAGCGCCGGCGCTTCCTGACGCCGGGTGTGGGCTACCAGCCCGGCAACGCCCGAATGTTCCCGAACGGCAACTGAGGGCGGCGTCATGGACGGAAAGATGCTGGCCCGTCTCGGCGCGGTGGTGTTCGTCGCGGTCGCGATCACCGCGACCGCGATCGAGCTGACCCGGCAGGAGGAAGAGCCGGCAACGCCGTTGGCGGCCCCCGCCGTCGCGGCCGCGGACCCGCATCGCGCCGAGTTGATCCGGTGCCAGCGCCTCGGGGAGGCTGGGCCCCGTGACCCGGCCTGCCTTCGCGCCTGGGCGGAAAACCGCGAGCGCTTCCTGGCCCCCGGCGCGCGGCCAGTGGCGCGCTTGCCCGAGGCGGCGGAGGCTCCGCCGCCTCCGCCTGAAGCGCCCATCCAAAGCGCAATCACGGAGGATCCGATCCGCAAGGAGATGGCGCCGCAGCTGGACGAGGACCGATAGTCATCATGGGCGGCACCGGCGTCATCGACCATTTCCTAGAGGTCTTCACCCGCTATATCGACTCCGGCTTCGGCCTGCTCGGGGGCGAGGTCGCGTTCATCGCGACCACCCTGATCGTCATCGACGTGACGCTGGCCGCCCTGTTCTGGAGCTGGGGCGCTGACGACGACATCATGGGACGTCTGGTCAAGAAGACGCTGTTCGTCGGCGTCTTCGCCTACATCATCAGCAACTGGAACAATCTCGCCCGCATCGTCTTCGAGAGCTTCGCCGGCCTCGGTCTGAAGGCCTCCGGCACAGGGTTCACGACGGCCGACCTCTTGCGCCCCGGCAAGGTCGCGCAGACCGGTCTCGACGCCGGCAGGCCGCTCCTCGAGTCCATCTCCAGCCTGATGGGCTATTGGAGCTTCTTCGAAAACTTCATCCAGATCGCGTGCATGTTCCTCGCCTGGGCGCTGGTGCTGCTCGCCTTCTTCATCCTAGCCGTCCAGCTCTTCGTCACCCTGATCGAGTTCAAGCTGACGACGCTCGCCGGCTTCGTGCTCATTCCCTTTGGTCTCTTCGGCAAGTCCGCCTTCATGGCCGAGCGCGTTCTCGGCAACGTGATCTCCTCGGGGATCAAGGTGCTGGTGCTGGCCGTCATCATCGGCATCGGCTCGACGCTGTTTTCCGAATTCACCGCCGGTTTTGGTGGGGCCAATCCGACCATCGACCAGGCGATGGCGATCGTGCTCGCGGCGCTGTCGCTGCTCGGTCTCGGCATCTTCGGGCCCGGCATCGCCAACGGCCTCGTCGCGGGCGGACCGCAGCTCGGCGCCGGCGCGGCAGTCGGAACGGGGCTCGCAGCGGGCGGCATGGTGGCCGCCGGCGCCGCCACCGTTGGCGCTGCCGCTGCCGGCGGCGCTACGCTCGCCGGCGGGGCGGCCGCCGCAGCGCGCGGTGGCGCCGCGCTCGCCGGAGGCGCTTCGACCGCCTACAGCCTCGGCGCCGCCGGACAAACGGGCGCGGCGGGCGTCGCCTCGGGCCTTAGCGGCGTCGCACGCGCCGCAGGTGGCGCGGCGACCTCGCCACTCCGTCGCGCCGCGTCGCGGACCGCCGACAGCATGCGGTCGAGCTTCTCGGGCGGCGCCAAGTCCGCCTTCGAAGCCACCGGCGGCACATCGACCATGGGCTCTATCGGCGGGAGTGCGGCCGATGCTGCCGCGTCGCCGGCCGCTGACGGGCCGCCTGCCTGGGCCCGCCGCATGAAGCGCTCCCAGGCTTTGAGCCACGGCGTGACGGCGGCCGCCCACGCCGTGCGCAGCGGCGACAGTCATGGCGGCGGCTCCTCCATCAACCTCTCCGAAAGCGACCGCTGATGTTCAAACGACCCTCCACCCACTACGGCAAGACTCCCGAACCAGAGACGCCCTACCGGCGCGCCGCGCAGGTCTGGGACGAGCGCATCGGCTCCGCCCGCGTCCAGGCGAAGAATTGGCGCCTCATGGCGTTCGGATCGCTGATTCTCTCGGCCGGCTTTGCCGCCGCGCTTGTCTGGCAATCGGCGCGTGGGACGATCGTGCCTTGGGTTGTTCAGGTCGACAGGCTCGGCCAGGCTCAGGCGGTCGCGCCCGCGGTCGCTGACTATCGCCCCACCGATCCGCAGATCGCCTTCCATCTGGCGCGCTTCATCGAGCAGGTCCGCTCGATTCCGTCCGACGCCATCATCGTCCGGCAGAACTGGCTGCGCGCCTACGACTTCACGACCGATCGCGGCGCGATGGCGCTAAATGACTATGCGCGCTCGAACGACCCCTTCACCAAGGTCGGCCGGCAGCAGATCGCCGTCGATGTCTCGAGCGTGATCCGCGCTTCGCCGGATAGCTTTCGCGTCGCCTGGACCGAGCGCCGCTACGAGAACGGCCAGCTCGCCGAGACGACCCGCTGGACCGCCATCCTCACCATCGTCGTGCAGGTCCCTCGCAACGCCGATCGGCTGCGAGCGAACCCGCTCGGCATCTACGTCAACGCCATCAACTGGTCACGGGAGCTTGGGCAATGAAGCCGTCTTTCCGTAAAGCCGGAAATCCGGCTTATCGCACATCCACACTCACGGCTCTGCTGCTTTCGGCGACCGCGCTCGCCGGCTGCGCCACCACGCAGAGACCGCCCGAGATCTCCTATGACGACGCGGCGCCGGCCGTGCAGACGGCCGATCCGCCGGGACCGGTGCAGGTGGTGGAGCTTCCGCGTCCGCTGCCGCTACCGGGGCAGATGAAGCCCGTCGAAGAATCGCGCCGAACCCCAGAGCCCGCCGATCCGACGGCCCGTGTCAATCAGGCCAACGCCGCCGCGCGCGTGCAGCCGGTGCGCGACGGTTTCATCAACGCCATGCAAGTCTACCCTTACACCGGCGGCGCGCTCTATCAGGTCTATACGGCCGTCGGGCAGATCACCGATATCGCCCTCCAGCCCGGCGAGCAGCTCGTCGGCTCCGGGCCGGTCGCCGCCGGCGACACGGTCCGCTGGATCATCGGCGACACGCAGAGCGGCTCGGGCGCAACGATGCAAGTCCACATCCTGGTGAAGCCGACCCGCGCGGACCTGATGACCAACCTGGTCATCAACACCAATCTGCGCACGTACCACATGGAGCTGCGCTCGACCGAGCGCACTTACATGGCCTCTGTCTCCTGGCAGTATCCGCAGGATCAGCTCATCGCCCTGCGCCGCCAGAATGCGCAGGCCGATGCCGCACGCCCCGTCGCCACCGGCGTCGACCTGGCCAACATCAACTTCCGCTATGCCATCGAGGGTGATCGCGCCCCATGGCGCCCGCTACGGGCCTATGACGACGGCCGGCAGGTCTTCATTGAGTTTCCGCGTGGCATCGGCCAGGGGGAAATGCCGCCGCTCTTCGTGGTCGGCCCCGAGGGCAACACCTCCGAACTCGTGAACTACCGTGTCCGCGGTAATTACATAATCGTCGACCGTCTCTTCGCAGCCGCCGAGCTGCGCTTCGGCGCCGGCGACCGTCAGAAACGCGTGCGGATCGTACGCACCGACGGGAGGCCGACATCGTGAGCGAGCCTGAACCCCGGAAAGAGGAAGAAGACGCGCCGCTGCTCGGGCCGGCCGGCGACGCGGCCGCCCCGATGCGGCTCCGGGGCGAGGCGCCGCGCGTCACGCGGCTCTCGCGCAAGGTGCTCGCCGGCATCGGTCTCATCGCGAGCGTGGGCATCGGCGGCGCGCTGATCTACGCGCTTCAGACGCGCGATGGCGGCAAGCCCGCCGAGGAACTCTATTCGACCGAGAACCGATCGACCGCCGACGGCTTGGCCGAGCTGCCGCGTGACTACAGTGCTGTTCCGCGGCTCGGCCCGCCTCTACCCGGCGACCTCGGTCGACCGATTCTGGGCGCGCAGAATCGCGGCCAGCCGGTGCCCGTGGGCGTCGCGACACCCCCCGGCCTCAGCGCCGAGGAGCAGCGCCGCCTGCAGGAGATCGAGACCGCGCGCACCAGCAGGCTCTTCGCCGGCACGGAGAGCCGGCCGACGGGGTCGTCAAGCCCCGGGACGGCGGCGAGCGCGCCGCCACTGGCGCCCGACCTCGCCAGCCTCGGACTTGCGCCGCAGCCCACCACACCGACGGCTCAAGAGCGGCAACTCGCGTTTCTCAACGCCGCCGCCGATCGGCGCACCCTCGCGCCGGATCGCGTCGCCGCTCCGGCGTCGCCCAATATCCTTCAGGCGGGCGCCGTGATCTCGGCTGCGCTCATCACCGGCATCCGCTCCGATCTTCCGGGCCAGCTCACCGCGCAAGTGACTGAGAATATTTACGACAGCCCGACCGGCCGCATACTTCTCGTGCCGCAGGGCACGAGGATCATCGGCCAGTACGACAACAATGTTCAATTCGGCCAAAGCCGCGTGCTGCTGGTCTGGAACAGGCTGATATTCCCGAACGGGCGGTCGATCGTGCTCGAGCGCCAGCCAGGCGCGGACACCGAAGGCTATGCCGGCCTGCAGGATGGCGTCGACTATCACTGGTGGGATCTGGCCAAAGCGGCAGGTCTCTCCACGCTGCTGAGCATCGGGGCCGAGCTCGCCACGAACGATGACGACCGCCTGATCCAGGCGATCCGCAACGGCGGGCAGGACACCATCAACGATGCGGGCCAGCAGATCGTCCGTCGCCAGTTGAACGTCGCGCCGACGCTGACCATCCGCCCGGGATTCCCTGTGCGCGTCATTGTCACGCGAGACCTCGTCCTCGAACCTTACGGAGGCTGAGCCATGGCGAAACTCAAACTTGGGGCAATCGATGACGACAAGCCGGTGAAGGTTGCGCTCGAACTGCCGGCGGCCGTCCACCGCGACCTGGTCGCCTACGCCGAGGTGCTTGCCAGAGAGACGGGACGATCCGCGGGCGACCCCGTCAAATTGATTTGCCCGATGATCGAGCGCTTCATGGCGACAGATCGGGGCTTTGCAAGGGCACGCCGAGAAGGCGGTGGTAGTCGTCAGCCAGTTACGTCAAGCGGGACGCCGCGGCAGTAACCCTCGATGCTCCCACCAGGCCGGACTTCGATCGCTTTGACATGGTTCTGGCAAGACTGAGCAGGCGCCTCAGGGCTGGATTGTCATTCTGTGGCGACCATATTGCGCAAAACGGCAAGATCTCCTCGGACAGCGGGCGATAGACCACGCCGGGAAAGCACGCTGCCGTCGTCGCCTCGCTCGTAAGGGTGAGACCTTGCCCCATCGCCACGAGATGCATGAGGTTGTCTCTGCCCACGCGATGACGCTCGACGCTAGGATGACGGCCCAGGTCGGCGAGATGCTTGATCAGGTAGTCGTGAATTTCCGGACCGGGGTCGATCTCGCTGATGATGAACTGCCTGTCTGCCAGATCGCTCCACGAGATCTCGGAGCCTAACGCTAGCTCATGACCGCTCGGCAACGCGACATAGACCCGCTCACTCCAAAAATGCGCCACATCGCACCCGTCTGCGATCGGCTGGCCTGTCAGAAAGGCAATATCGAGGTGATGCCTCTGAACGGAAATAATGTGGCCCGCTGGGCCGCCCTCGATGAGATCGGGGCGGACGCCTGAATTCGCTACGACATAGGTACGGAGCAGATCAGACAGGAAGCCTGAAGCGAGTGAAGAGAATATCCCAATGCGAACGACGCCCGCTTCACCACGCCCGCACGAACCCGCGTCGATCGCCGCGTGACCAATCTGGCTCAGCGCCCGGCGCGCGCGCGCGAGGAATCGTTCCCCGGCGTGAGTGAGACGGACGCCGCCATGGTGACGGATAAAGAGCGCGGCGCCGATCTCATCTTCCAGATCTCGAATGCGGCGGCTTATCGCGGATTCCTGGATCTCCAGCGCCTTCGCCGCACGCCGGAAGCTGCCGCACTCGGCAGCCGCAACGACATAGCGAAGATGGCGCAGCTCCACTAGCTGCACACGCCACGCTCGTCGGCAAGAAGTTCACCGATCGAGCATTGGATCAAGATTGCTTCGCATCGTGCCGGACGGTTCATCGGCGCTGGGCCACATCATCGCCGGTGGTCAGCCCGGTGGGCTATCACCCAATAGGCCTGCCTCAAGCGACCTTGCGGCACTTGACATCGGCCCCCTCGTTCATCGCGGCCAGCGAGGGTTTCAAGAGCGCACAACAGATGCTCAGCGACATCGAGCCGATCCTCGTCAGAGGCGCGCCTGAATGCATCGAGCACCAGATCCTCGAGTTTTCTAGGCTGCGGCAGCGTCGAAACCCTGCTGGGACAGCGCGTGTACAATTGTCTTCTCACTCACGGTTTCCCTTTTGAAGGTAACCTGCACCTGCTTCTGCCAGAGTTTTGTTTTGACTTGGTGTATGCCGGGTATCTGGGTAAGGATCCCGCGGATCTTCTCTGCGCAGCCATCGCAGACCATTCCCGGAACCTCCAACGTCACTGTCACATCAAGATTGGGGCGGGTGGTCATTTGTCCTCCATTAGAGCAATGCGGCGTAAACCTGAGCGTAGTACCATCCGACGAAGACGAGAGCGGCGCCGCTCACGAGCTGAATCGGGCGGCCCAATAAGCCGAGGCGCGTAAAGCGGGTGGCAGTGCTTGCCGCAACGCCGGCGAGCAGGAAGGGAAGACCGCGCCCAACGCCGAAGAAGAACGCCAGAAGTACGCCGAGCTTGGGCGCGCCAGTCGCGGCAACGACCGTGAATAAGAGGAGGAGCGGGGCCACGGACGTGCCAAGGCTGAACACCAGCCCATAGGCAAAAGCCCCCGCCACCCCCGGCCTGCGCAAAGCACGGAGTCGATCAAATGACACCCGCGGTCGCCAAAAAGCGAGTCCTGCAGCCGAGAACGAGATGATCGCCATCGCGAGCGCCCAATTGCGGCCGAATGACTCCGTGGCCAATGCGCCGAGTTGACCTGCAAAGAGACCAAGCGCTGTGAGGCTTCCGACGATGCCAACGAAGAAAGCGCTTGCAATTGCGAGCCCGTCGTGACGACCTCCGGTGTCAGATGCTCCGGCCATACCCGCGACGCTGAGTCCAACAGGCAACGTGCACGGACAAACCGCGCTTGCCAAAATACCCGCGAGAAACGTGGTGCCTATTGCAGGCAACAGTCCACCTCCAGTGAGGCCAGGTTGGATCGACTGCAATGCAGACTCCAACGTCATTTCGCCTCCACCGGGGTCCCAGCTTGATATCCGAGCGCGTTGACAGCGGCGACGATGCGGTCGGGCGAAACACGTGCGGGGGCATAGGTCACACGCATCGTCCTGGCCGCCAAGCTCACCTCGACATTAGATACGCCATCGATGTTCTTGACGGTTTGCTTGATCGTCGCGGCACAGCTCACACACGACATACCGGTTACCGGCACGACGACCGTCGTTCCTACAGCTTTATCGGAAGCCGAGCTTGTCGCCATCCCAACCGCGAAAACGACAGCGAGAAGCACCGCGACGAGCGAAAGCAGTGAGGCCAAACGGGCGCGAGGCAATCTCGTCTTTGCACTCCTGATCGTCATAGCGCCTTCTCCATGATGGTGCTCGCGCCTAACACAATGCACCTTGACTCGGGGAATTATGCCCTCCGTACCACAGTCCGGAGTCAAGCGGTTCCGGAGCGCCGGCAAGGCCGATGTGGCTCCTATAGGCGCATCAGACCGCGCTGCCGTGCACGATCTCGGAGCGGAACAAACGTATAGCCAAAGCAGCCAACAAAATCTCAATGATTGCAAACAGGCTGAGGGACGTCCCGAAACCGAGCCGAAGTATTTCGCCGAATGCGAGGCTGCCGATCCCGAAGCCTAGGAACAGCATGAAGACATTCAGACCCATAGCTTGCCCAGGTCTTTCGCTGAGCGCTGTTACTATGCCGGCGAACAGCGGTTGCGTCATATCATAGCCGAGAGAAAGGACGGTCACGGCCATCGCTGCAGCGATCAGGGGTAAATCCAGAATGAGCGTTGCCGCGCCCACAGCCCCAAGGGCAAGTCCGATGGGCAATAGCCGGCCTCGCCCCCAACGATCTGCAGCTCGACCTATGATCGGACCAAAGACAAATCCCGGGATGCCATAGCCCAACAAGGCAAGGCCAATACCCACAGGCCCCAGACCATATCTTTGCTCGAAATATACGCCGAGCCAGGTGAATACTCCGGCATGAAAAATCGAATTTAGCAGGACATAGCTATAAGTGCGGTGACCACGCGGCGTTCCGAGGATCAATCGATAGCCGCGAACAAGATCACTGAAATTTCCTGTGACGGGCTGTGCGGTCCCCACGACGAAGTGCCGGTACGGCAATATCAACAGGCCGAGCACCACGGCGGCGCACCCCACCGCAAGAAACAATCCGGGCCAACCTATAAACGGCTCGAGAATCGCTCCGAATGTCGAACCAAAAGCCATGCCGCCCGCCATTGCGCCGAACAGCCAGCCCAATGGCCTCCCTCGTCGTTCGTAGGCGTAGAGACGGCCGACGAGAACCAACGCGAGCGGCACCACTCCGCTGGCGCCCAGGCCGGTTAGTACACGCCAAAACGCAAGCATCTCGACCGATCGGGCGGTCGCTGTCAGTGCAGTTAGCACGACAAACGCGCCCAGAGATCCGATCATGATGCGCCACAGGCCTACCCGGTCCGCCATGAAGCCGTAGACCAAGGTGGCTACGCCATACGGCACCAAGTACGCTGGCACGATGAGCCCGATTGATTGGATCGGCTCCGCGAAGATCACGGACAGGCGCGGGATGATCGGCGCCACCATATATGCTTGGAAGAAGATGAAGAATGTAACGGCGGAAAGCAGCCAGAGCAGGCGCTCCCGGACGTTCGTCTCATCCTTAGATGTCGCCGCCGTCACTGGTTGACCCCCAGCCTGAGCGGCTTGAAGCGATCCGCGATTGCTGCGCCGAAGTTCCTGCTACCGGCATTGTTCGAATCTCTGTCATAAAGGATGATCATCAGTTTGCTGGTTTCACAGTGTAATGAATCGTCTGGCCCACGATCCTGCCGTTCCGGATTAGGTAACTGTCTGCGCCGTCCTCGACTTCTGCACCGCCACCGTGTGCACTCCACTCGAGGAAGCCGAGCTCGCCTTCAACGAGCAGGTTTTTATATTCGAACATGGCATCAGGCAGCTCTTCTCTGAGCCGCTGTGCGAGCTGACGTAAGCCGTCGTGGCCTCTGAAGACGCCGCTCGCCGTTAGCACGACCAGATCCTCGGCATAATTCCGCGCCAGATCGTCCTCGACAGTGCCGTGCTGACTTTCATGCAGATGATCGTCGAGCACTTCCGCCGGCGCACGATGCTTTATCGGTCCCATTGCCGTGCTCCTTCACGCCGTCTGAGGCAAAGGCGACTCAATCTTTTTCCCGACGCTGAGGACCGCATCAAAGAAGAGCTGCGGCCGTCCCCATAGCGAATTGAAGAAGATCGCGGTGACGCTGACAGCCATCGCCACCATGGCCCACACGGGATAGACGAGACCCGTTGCGGCGATCGGAATTCCGACGCCATTGAACAGGAAGGCGAGAGTGACGTTCTGGAGCATCTTACGGTAGCTCCTCCGGCTGATCTGGCGCGCGACCAGAACGGCGTCCAAGCGATTGGACAGGATGATGATGTCAGCAGATTCGATCGCGATGTCGGTGCCGCCGCCCATGGCGACACCGACATCCGCCTGCATCAATGCGGGGGCATCATTGATACCGTCGCCGACCATCGCGACCCTCGTTCCCCCCGCTTGGAGCTTTCGGATGATCTCCGCCTTGCCATCGGGCAGAATGCCGGCGTGCACAGTGTCTATGCCGACGTCTCGCGCGACCTTTTGCGCGGCGCGCTCATTGTCACCGGTCAGCAGAATCAGGCGAAGCCCGTCGGACCTCATTCTCGCAACTGCTTCCTTGGCATCGGTTTTCAGCGTGTCACCTAGGGCAATGATGCCGAGCGACTGTCCGTGTCTGCCAACGGCGATCACTGTCCGGCCGGCTTCCTCCAGCGCCGCAATTCGATCAGTAAGCGTCGAAAGATCCACGCCTCGCTCCGAGAGAAAGCGCGGGCTGCCGACCAGGATCTCCCCGCCATCGATTTTCGCAGCGATGCCTTTGCCGGGTACAGCCTCAAAGGACCCAACGTCTGGCGGGACGGCGCCTCGCTCGAAAGCCGCCGTTACCACTGCTTGCGCGAGCGGATGTTCAGAGGAAGCTTCTGCCGCTGCCGCCAACGCTAACAGCTCATCCTCTTCGCCATTAACGGCCTCAATCTCACGAACCGCAGGCTTGCCCTGAGTAAGCGTGCCGGTCTTGTCGAGAACAATGGTCTTCACCAGACGGAAGCCTTGGAAGGCTTCGCCCGTGCGCATTAGAACGCCCCGTTCGGCCGCCTCACCAGCACCGCGCACTATTGACAGCGGCGCGGAGATACCCACCGCGCAAGGATATCCCATTACAAGCACGCTCAAGCCGGCGAAGATTGCCCGTTCCAAGTCGACCTCGCCTGATATGAGCCATGATCCGACCAGCCAACCGACAAGAGCGAGCATCGCAATAACGAGAACCGTCGGCGTATAAACCTGGAGAACTCGATCAACGAGATGCAAGAGGCCGGGCTTGAGTGCCCGAGCATCCTCGACTTCGCGAATCACCTTGTGCAGGAAGCTTCCCTCGCCGACCGCTCGCACCTGAACGAGCAACGTGCCATTGCCATTGATTGAACCACCGATCACCGCGTCGCCTTTTTTCCGCTCGACCGGAATCGGCTCGCCGGTCACGAAGGACTGATCGACCGCCGAATGCCCGCTAGCCACCTCACCATCGACTGGCACGCGCTCACCAGGACGAATACGGACGAGATCACCGATCGCCACCTCCGCGATCGGCAGTTCCAACTCCTGGCCATTGCGCTCGACGCGCGCGGTTTCCGGCTGAAGATCGAGGAGCTGTTTCACCGCCTGCGAACTGCGGGTCTTGACGATCAGCGAGAGCCATTCCGAGAAGATGTGGTAGGTCGTGACCATCACTGAAACGGCGAAAAAGGCCGCCGTCGGGTAGGCTGCGGGGGAGAAGATGAACCCGATCATGCCGCCGATGATGCCGGCGAAGGCACCCGTCTCAAGCAAGACATGTTGATTAAGAATGCCCCGTCGCAGTGCCTGCGCCGCCATCACCAGAATATGGCGTCCGATGCCGAAGACGAGGATTACGGCCATGGCGGCGACAAGCCACGGAACAGCCGCAGCGAACCAAGCCTGCTCCTTCACGAGCATCAGCGCGAGTGCGGCGATGCCCAATCCGCCGGATCCGAGAATTGCTGGAGCGATGCCTCGTGCTCGCAGCACGAGGAACATCAACCCGATGAGGCTGAAAAATACCACGCCATGGATGGCGAGGGCCGCGATACCCATCGGGTTGGTAATTAGGGCTATGGCGAGGAGGCTAAACGCGGTCGCAACGAGAAAACGGCGACCTTCGCGGACGAGCTCACGCTCCTCCTCTTCGAAGGGCCGAACCTTGCGTGGATCTGAAATTGTATAGCCGATGTCGCGCAGGATTCTCAGCAACGCCTCGGGGCGGGCGACGCTCGGGTCGTATTCGACCAGCGCCTGCTCATGCGTGAGGCTTACTGCGACCTTGTCGACGCCTGCTTGACTGCCAAGTGCCTTCTCGATCGTTCCAGTGCAAAGCGAGCAATGCAGACCGCCAATCCGGGCGCGTATCCTAGCCCGATCGGGTCGGCTCGCCGGCTCCTCGCTCCAAGGCTGGGCGCGTGGTGCAATCGCTGTAGCCGTGTTCATGCCCTGACCTCCGGTCCAACATTTGCCGGCGAACCGCCGGCATTGTCCTATTGAAGCCGAGTCTACGCTCCGTACCAGACTACGGAGTCAAGCGGCATTGGCGCGTATTTCTGCCCGGCTCATGAGCTACGCCTTGATCTCGGCGAATAAGCCGAAGCCGATCGACCAGAGGCCAAGGACGACGAGCAGCAAACCGGTCCAGAGCGGTAGCCGTCGCGATAAGGCAGACAGCCAATCCAGCGCGCGCCGCGCAGACGGGATGAGGACCGCTGCCACGATCGGCAACGACAAGGCGAGCCCGAAAAGACCCAATGAAACAAAGCCAGCCGAAATGGTTGCACCGCTCACGCCGCCTGCTGCAGCCATACCCAACAAGACAAATATCAACGGCGCAGCGCACGCTGGAATATTGAGGCCAAACAACAGACCCAAGGCGACCGAACCACGCGACCCAGACAGGCCGCCGAGGCCGGGGCCAAGTGAAATCTTCAACGATCCAGCGCGGCGGAAAGTGTACAAGAGGCCGATCGCCACATAAATCGCGCCAAGCACGATCCAGGCAGCCTTTTGGAAGCCTATGAAGGCGGTGCCGATGACAACGGCCGCCACGCCCAATGCTCCTATGAGCGCTGCACGAGTGACCGCAAAGATACCGACTTGGGCAAGTTTATCTGCGAAGGTCTTGCCTTCGAGGTACTTTACAAAAACCAAGGTCGATCCTATCGAGCATGGTTCTACAAAGCCGAGAAGGCCGAGCCCGATTGGAAGGGCTACGAGTTGAAAAACTCCCAGCTCGGTCACTGACCCCGAGCCGGAACTTGGTAGCCTGCCTTCTTGATCACTTCGACAAGGCGATCTTCCCTGACAGTTTGGGGATCGAAGAGAATGCGCGCCTGGCCGTCCTTGAAGGAAACATCGGCGCCGCGTACGCCCGCCTCAGAACTGACGAGGGCTTTGATGTTCTCTGCACAGCCGTTGCAGTGCATACCTTCGATCTTTAGCGTGACGGATTTCATCTGATCTTCCTTCGTGTTCGGGTAGAGGACGTTTGATTTTCAAGCCGGTCCCCCTCCTGAAGCGCCTCTAGAATGGTGCACCCCTTCAGTGCCCCCCGGCCAGGACAGTCCGCGATCACTTTCTCTAGCGCTTTGCGGATCTTCTTGAGCTCAATGATCTTCTCATCGACCTCATCGATCTTTGAGGCCGCCTTCTGGCGTACGTCGCTACAATCCGCCGAGGGATCGGCGCGCAGCCACAGCAGTTCCTGGATCTCGCGGAGCGAGAAGCCAATCTGTTGCGCTTTGCGGATGAAACGGATTCGTCTCACCGTCTCAGCAGAATAGTGTCGGTATCCGGTGTGTCCCGGCTTCTCTGGCTGCTCGATCAAGCCGCGCCGTTCGTAAAATCGGACAGTTTCGACGCCCACTCCCGCCTCGTGAGCGGCTTTGCTGATCGTGAATGCTTGCATGCTCATCTCCCGATAGCTCTGAGTTTCGTGCGGAGAGCGGCTCTCATGAAGGGCGTCAGCGCGTAACAGAAACCAACTTATGTCCTGAATTCGGCCCATCCACGAGATGTCCATCCCGAATATGGATGACCCGATCGGCGAGTCTGGCCAGTTCTTCTGAATGTGTAACGACAATGACCGTTCGCTCCCGCGATACCTCTTGAAGGAGTTCGTAGATGATCTGTCCCGAGCGCGAGTCGAGATTGCCGGTGGGCTCGTCGGCGAGCACCAGGCGCGGTTGGTTGGCCACGGCGCGCGCGATCGCAACACGCTGCATCTCGCCGCCACTCAGCTCGCGGGGACGATGTTTCAAGCGCTGCCCGAGCTGGAAGCGCTCAAGCAATGTTTTCGCCCTCACGCTCCTCTCCGAGGCGCTGACGCCGTTGAACTCCATCGGCAAAGCGACATTCTCCAACGCCGTCAGGTTCGGGATCAGATTGAAGGTCTGAAAGACGAACCCGACCGTTTGCCGGCGAAAGCGCGTCAGCTCGCCTGACGATAGCCTATTCACGGCCTGCCCGGCGACGAGGACCTCGCCCCGTGTTGGCCGGTCCATTGCCCCGATCATGTGCAAGAGCGTCGACTTCCCGCTTCCGCTTGGGCCGACGATGGCCACCATGCCCCTTTCCTGCATCGTGAGTTCGATCCCGGCGACCGCGTCGACCGTCTCGCTGCCCTTACGATAGGACTTGGAGACGCTACGCAGCTCAACAAGCAGGTTGTCGATCAGTGGTTTATTCATGCTTCATGGCCTCGAGCGGAGAGAGTTTGACGGCTTGCCAGACGCCGTAGGCGCTACCGACCACCGCCGCGAGCACGGCGACGGCAAGGACGAGGGCGAGAGTCGGAGCCGAAAGATTGCTGTTGATCGCGAGACTCTCAAAGAGCGGCTTGTAGTGGCTCGGCAGAAACGGCCCGATGCTCAGTGCGAACAAGCGTCCGGTGACGATCTCGCCGATGCCGAGGAAGAGCAGGAGCCCAAGAGCACCGCCAAGCAGCGTCAACCCTACGGCCTCCGTCAGAAATTGGGCGGTGACGCCGCCGTTGCTCGCACCGATCGCCTTCAATGTGCCGATCTCGCGAGCGCGCTCGCGCACCATCATCAGGAGCACGAAGAAGACGACGATGACCATCAGGGCTACAGCCAGGATGCCGCCGACGCTGGTGAGCTGCGTAACCCTCTGACTGGTCGTCGCCGTGAATACGGCGGCGCTTTCGGGAACAAGGATATCCGCGACATCGCCGACCACCTCTCGCAGCCGCTGCGCCACCAGAGGTACGTTCTCGACGTTGTCGACGTTGACAAATAGCCAAGAGATTCCCTGATCGATGCCGTAGATCGAGCGGAACGTCTCCATCGGCATGAAGAGCTGGAGGTCGCCGAAGATATAGCCGCTGGCGTACATGCCAATGATCCGCAGTTCCCGCGTCGGCCGATCCATTCCGAAGATCGCCGGATGGGTGCGGGTTGGGTCGATCGTGAGCGTCGCCTTGCCGACATCTTCGGGCCTAATCCCGGCCCATTCGGCATAGCCCTGGCCGATGATGGCGACGTCCTGTCCGGCATCCTCAGGCATGAAGTCCCGGCCAGCGATGATCCGAGGGTTGCCGGCCTCGCCGTGCGACTCGAGCCGCTTTACCGCGCCCGGTGCCAAGCCGACATGCATGACGAAGTTCGGCGGCGTGATCGGCGCCATCGCGAGGAGATACGGCTCTGCCTGTCTGACGTGTTCGATCCCGCGCACCTTCTCCAGCGTGTCCTGCGGCAGAAGACGATCCTGGCCAACCATGTTCACATGGCCCATTGAGCCGCGACCGCGAAGTTGTAGGACTGTATTGACGTTCTCGTTCAGCACGGTCGTCTGCCGCTGCATCGCGTCGCCGATCGAATACATCGCGAGGAGCAGGAAAAAGGGAACGCCGATCAGGATTGCGACAAGGACAAGGCGGACCTTGTTCCGCAGGAGATTGCGCAGACCCAAGATGATCATGCCCATGCGGCCTCCTCAAGTGTTCTTCATGGCTTGTATCGGGCTCAGCCGAATGCCCTTAACGATCGGATACAGACTGCCAAGGGCAGCGAAAACGAACCCGCCCAGCAGGATCAAGAGCAACGTGTTTTGATCAATGCTGAGCTCGAGGTCCAACGCCGCCCGAAGAACTGTTCCGAAGAGAGCGGCCGTACCCACCGCGCCCGCGGCTGCAAGTGCCGTCACCGCGAGGACCTCAGCGAGGAACTGCTTCACGATCTCCCAATTGGAGGCGCCGATCGCCTTAAGTGTGCCGATCTCGTTGATCCGCTCACGCGTCGCCAGGATCATGATGAAAACGACAAGAACGCCGCCGATCGCAAAGAGGAGCAATGATCCGTAGAGCGTAGCAGCCGCCATGCTCCCGAGGGTCGTTTTTGCCGTCGAGACCTGCTCGGCGGCGGTCACGGCATCTACGCCCGGCAGTTGCTGCAGGTCGTTCGCGACGGCCGCGACATTGGCGATCGAGTCGACCCTGACGCGGATCTTCGAGAGCTTGTCGCCGGGATTGTAGATGCGCCGGAACGTTTCCAGCGGAACGAAGACGTGATTGTCACCGAAATCGTTGCCGGTGGCGTAGATGCCAACCACTCGCAGCGGCTGACTTTGGAGGGTGATCATCCTGCCCTGGAGTGAGGCCTCGCCGCTCGCCGCATTGAGCCCGAGACGCTCCTGGGCATAGACCCGGCCGACGACGGCGACATCCTGGGCCACGTCCTGCTCGCCGAGACCCCGTCCCTCGATGATCTCGGCATTCTCGTAATCCACCTCCCCGATCGCGCGCATCGGCGCGCCAGGCTGCAAGCCGATGATCATCGCATATGCGTTCGGCCTCGACGGATCGACCTGAGGCGCATGGATATACTCCTCTATTTTCACGATATGCTCGGCGTTAGGGATGCGCCGTATCTGATCGAGGGTCCCAACCGAGAATGCGTCGGCGCCAACCGGCCTGTCGCCGCCGAATCCACCCGTGCCGAAGGCGCCGGCCTCGCGCAGCTCCACCACTGTCCGGACATTCGCTTGGAGGCTCTCGAGCTTGGCGCGCGTCTGGAAGGCGCCCTGAACCATCACGGCGAAGAGGCCGATAATGATCGCGAGGAGAAGAACCACGACCCCGGTGCGAACCCGGGTGCGGAAGGGGTTTCGCAGCCCTCTTGTAACTGCACTCATTCTTCACTCCAGATCGGGCGCGCAAGCAAAAGGGCGCACTGTCGGATCGATTTCCAACCTTAGCATCCGTACCTAGATACGGAGTCAAGCCGCTTCTCACAAGTGTGCGGGTGGCACAGGTTGAAGCTGGAACGGAGCGCTCTACGGCAATTAGAATCTGGCGGAAGCATCGAGGGCCGCCATGGCCCAGCAAAGACGAAGCGCCGCATCACCGCGCTCTCGTCCAGCACGCCCGACTCCATCCGACAGGCACGCACCTCCTTAGCCCCAGCTCCTCCGTATCGGGGCACTGCAGATTCTGTTTGACCCCGTACCATACTACGGCGGCTACAGTGCGCGCGGCTGTAACTCGGACCGCCCAGGATTCGGCCACAGCCGCTTCAAAGGGGGGAGCAACCACTGAGAGGAGATTGAAACGTGGCACAACAGCAACCCCAACAGGACTGCATCCAAGCCTGTCTCGACTGCGCAATCGCTTGCGAAACCTGCGTCAACTGCTGCATTGGCGCGGGGCCGGAATTAGCCGATTGCCTTCGCCTTTGCATCGAATGCAGCGACCTCTGTCAGCTCACAGGTCGGGTCATGGCCCGCAACTCAGCGAATACTCAGCGCTGGGCCGAGTTCTGTGCTGCCATCTGCGAAGCTTGCGCGGCCGAATGCGACAAGCACGACATGGAAGAATGCCGCCGCTGCGCCGAGGCGTGCCGCCGCTGTGCCGAGAAGTGCCGGCGGGTTGCGCAGGCCGCCTGACGCTATCCGCGGCAACCGTGTGACGGGTTGCTCTATTGGGCAGCCCGTTGCGCATTTTCGTTCCGATCCAAGGCATTTCCGCGTTTTCATTGGAGATCGGTGACTGAACGCCGCGCTTCCACATGAACGTAAGTTGCAGGAACAAGGCAGTGAGATTGATCCTAGAGGACGAGGCCCGTATTCGGCTGGAACTGGTCGGTGAAGATTTTGAGATCATCTCCGAAGGCGCTTCGCTCTCGCCCTATCACTTGCTGGGAGCGTCGCTTGCGAGTTGTACGACCTTAATGATTGCATCGTGGGCGGAAAACGCCGCGATCCCGATCGAAGCACTGACAATCGTCGTCAGTTGGCAGATGACGAATGACGGGCTTAAGCGGATCGCTCAGCTGGAGATCGAGCTCCGCTGGCCGGGACTTCCGTTGGGGCGCCTGGGTGCCGTCAATCGGCTGGTGGATCTGTGTCCAATCCACGCCACGCTCCAACAGGGGGCGGAGATCTCACGACGGATCGTCTCGTAACCCTCGCTCGAAAAGCCGCGCGGGCGCGACTTAGCTGAATGAACGCCGAACATGGCGCAACGTATGAGCGTGGGGCCGCCCCGAGGATGGCCACACCGTCAGAACGAGTGCCCCCATAGACCTCGTAGTGGATTGATCGTGAACCACCCTCTTCAAGGCGACCTGTCTCCTCCGGTCGAGAACCATAAATCGGAAAAGAGTCGCCTGACGCTGCTCCTCGGCAGCTATACGATGTTAGGACCATTCTCGATTTCGACCTACATGCCCTTTTTTCCGGCGCTGATGGTCGGCCTGGGGGCTACACAAGCTCAACTTCAGCAGACCCTCAGCATCTATATGGCCGCGTTCGGCTTCATGATGCTGTTGCACGGACCGCTTTCGGATGCCTTCGGCCGCCGAACCGTCGTTCTCGTCGGACTATCAGTCTATCTCGCTGCCTCGATAGCCGGCGCTTTATCAACCTCCCTTGCGCTTTTGATGTTGTTCCGAACGCTCCAGGGCCTCTCGGTGGGGGCCGGAAGCGTGGTCGGACGCGCAGTGATCCGCGATCGGTTGGAGGGTGCCGAAGCGCAAAGACTGCTGTCGCAGGTAACGATGATATTCGGTCTCGCTCCCGCCATCGCCCCCGTGTTCGGCGGATGGCTGCAGAAGTGGTTTTCGTGGCCGTCGGTGTTCATCTTCCTGGCGCTGTTCAGTTTTGTGCAGCTCGTCGCCAGCTTCGCATACCTGCCGGAAACGCTCCCGCCCGACAGGCGGACATCGATGCGACCGGCCGAGTTGGTCCGCAGTTACAAGTCCGTGCTCGGATCCAAACCCTTCTGGCTTCTGTCGCTTGCCTTGAGCGGAAACTTCGCCGGCTTCTTTCTGTATGTGTCCTCAGCTCCTTGGTTCATCATCGATTACCTGAGCCTGGACCAGGACCAGTTCGGCTGGCTGTTCATCCCCGCCATGTCGGGCGTGATCTTCGGATCTTACCTATCCGGCAGGCTCGCGAAGCGGTTTCCACGCCGCGCGACGGTACGCTGCGGCTACGCCATCATGTTTTCCGCCATAGCGCTGAACTTGGCCTACAACGGCTTCCTTCCTCCCGATATTCCATGGGCGGTCCTTCCGGTGGCGCTGTACACCACCGGCATGTCACTCGCTATGCCCAGCATCACGCTGCTAACGCTAGACATGTTTCCGGGACTGCGGGGTATGGCGGCCTCAATGCAAGGCTTCGTTCAAACGATGGTGATGACCTTTACCTCGGCTGTCCTTGCACCGGTGCTCGGCGCCTCCGGCATACACCTGGCGTTCGGTCTGCTGTCCTTGGCGCTCGCGGGGTATCTCTCGTGGTTCACCTACGCCCGACACTTCCTTACTGCGCCAAAGGCCAAGGAAGAGACGATCCAGCCGAGAAGCCCTAAACGAAAGAGCCAAGAATGAGCATAGAGGCGAAGGGACCTGACGCGCGGCCCCAGCAGCCAGGGCCTCGGGTTTGGCTAATCTTCTTCCGACGCTACCTCCTGGTCTCGGCAGGTGGCCACACTCTCTGGGAGCTGCTACATTTTTCACTATACACGATTTCACAGGCGGCTCTCAGTCTCTGAGTAGGCCTCTTTCTAGTCAGCTGCATCCTCACCGATATCGCCTTCGCACTCAGTGCGCTCATCGTCGCATTGGTCGTCGTGGGCGATGAGTTCTGGCCGAAGCGCAGCTACGGAATTGTCGCGTTGGTAGTAATCTCATTAGGCATACTCGGCACTATCGCAGGCGAGTGGCTCAACGTCGCCGTTTTTCGAACATGGGCGTACGCTGAGATTATGCCAATTATCCCGCTAATTGATGTCGGTCTTTCACCGGTCGCACAATGGCTCGCAATTCCGTTGGCCGCTTTGTGGTGGTCTCGGAGGGGCCTTGTCAGCTAGTTGCGCCGAGAACATGGTCTGCTCAACGCTACAATTCAAAACATGTAGTGGAGAGAGATTAGAAGCGTCTCGCTTCGCTGTGGGCGGACAGAGACTTCATTGTCGATCATCAGGCGTACGTTCGGAATGCCGAGTGGATAGTAATTGATGCCATACCGGTAGATTTTTCGGTCCAGCCGGCGTGCGAGCGAGGAATCGTCGTACCGAAGCACCTCGAATTGGAACTTGGGCTCCAGCCAAGCATCCCGGACCGCGCGAGGCGCCTCGCCACTGACCGGGAGGTAGCGGCGAATCGGAAAGGCGTAGCCGGACGTGATGGAGAACGAGTTCGAGTCAAAATTCGATTCGCCCGCCGATAAGGCCCGACTGTATTGCCAGTAGGTGTAGAACCCTCTTCCGACGATTGCCTGGCCCACGTTCCAGGTAGTTTCCCTTACCTGCAATCTCGACGCCTCGACGAGGCCCTTCTCAAAAGTGCCCGAGGCCCAGCCGGCCTTGAAGAATGTGCTCCAGGGAGAGTTCTGCAGATCCGTCTGTGCCGGGAGCGGAAGCGGCCATTCGCCAGTTGCGAACCACACCAGTCTCCCCTGCAGAAGAAGGCCGTCATTATCATTACCAAGCTCACCTGTCTGAATTCCGTTTCCGTTCACCAGCGCCTGTTCGTAAAGAATACGACCATTGAAGGGCGTGAGGACCACGTTAATACCGCGGTCTCTTGCCTTACGCTGGACGGGGCCAGCTGCACGCGGCTCAGTGACGAAGAGCGAAGTCCGTGCGCTCACAGCCGGACGGTTGAGTGGAACGCGAAGCTGACCCGCGACGACCCGCACTCCTCTTGTGACATCGAGCGTCACAGCCGCATCGTTGAGTTCTACCTGCTCTCCCGGACCCGGGAAGTTAACTTCGACGAAGAAGTGCGTGCCTTCAATCGGGCTTCCTTCGACGCTGATTTGCGCCTCCCGCACGCGAAACTCGTTCGCTGGCTCGCCACGTGGATCCGAACGGCTGATCAGGCCTGCCTGGATTAGTCCCTTCCAGAGCAGCGAAGGTGCGGTTGCTGACTGCTCGTCCGCTAGGTTAGAACCCCGCGTTTCCTCCTGCGCAATTTCCTCGGCTTCGAATTTCTCAGCCGTTTCGGCCGCACCTTGAGCTACCGTTGTAGCAACACACGCGTCTTTGGCGGCCGCCTCCGACGCTGAGACGAGTGCAATGCCTCCCAGCATTATTGAAACCGCTCTGCTGGGCTTTTTGCCTGGATGCGGCAAAATCATGAGCTCGCGGTCACCGAGGTGGCTACACTCGGGCCCTCTTGGCTCGCTCGGTACTTGATGATTGCCTGAGTGCCCTTGAGTTGCGGAAGAAATACTGGCTGACCGTCCTTCATCAGCCTCACGTTTCGGGTCACTTCAATCGCAATCCGCCCCGCCTCGCCGGCCCCTGCAGGTTGCACCGTGAGCGTGCCCTCACAGGTTCCGGGTTGGTCAGGCGTCGGCGCACAGAGGGTAAGTTTCGCATCGGTCACTATACCTCGGACTTCCCGCTCTTCACCCACCATGGTGAACCGCTGTCCCGACTCTGATTCACTACATCCCGTGAGCGAAATTGCTGCCAGGGCGGCGAACACCGCCGGCAGCACCCTGCTGATCACCGCCTCTCGCATGCGTCGTGCTCCTCCTCACGGAGTGCGCAACTTAACCTCTGGACTATAGTACGGTGTCAAGGACGTTCCGAACGGTCCGGAATACACCACTGAGCAGGCCACGACAGATTCCATACGAAGACGGTTCGATCGACAAAAGCGGTCGAGAATCCCGACGGCGGGCATAGCAGGACGAACGCGACTGCCGAAGCCGTTCCCATAATCAAATATCGTTGTCCATTGCTCTTGAAACACGGCGCGGATGGCATTATTCGTGTTTCGTCGATTGACGAATGGGAGCGATTCAGTGGCAACGCCCAAATTGGGAACGAGCGAGCGGAACGATGCCACGGTGCCGTTCGCCGTGCCCACGCATGAACAGGTGGCGAAGATTGCCAAGGCTCTCGCCCATCCGGCGCGGGTCCAGATCGTCGACACTCTCCTGCGGCGAACGACGTGCATCGGCTGCGACCTCGTCGAAGAGATCGGGCTTGCTGCATCGACGACATCCGAGCATCTGCGCATCCTGAAGGAGGCGGGGCTCATCGTCGGCGAAATCGCCCGCCCGCGGATTTGTTATTCGCTCGATCGCCGGGCAATCGGCCCGCTTGCAATCTTTCTTCAAGCCATCGACGCCGGGCACTCTCCGGCAATACCGGATTAGCTACATGTCGTCATTCGAACGTTATCTGACCGCCTGGGTCGCGCTCTGCATCGTTGCCGGCGTTGCGCTCGGCCACTTTTTTCCAGCCTTCTTCCAGACGGTCGGCTCGGCTGAGATCGCCAAGGTCAACCTGCCCGTGGCGGTGTTGATCTGGCTGATGATCATACCGATGCTGGTCAAGATCGATTTCTCGGCGCTCGGACAAGTGAAAGAGCATTGGCGCGGCATCGGCGTGACGCTCTTTATCAATTGGGGCGTCAAACCGTTCTCGATGGCTCTGCTCGGCTGGTTGTTCATCGGTTGGCTATTCAAAGCGTATCTCCCGGCCGACCAGATCAACAGTTATATCGCCGGCCTCATCCTTCTCGCTGCTGCGCCCTGTACCGCTATGGTGTTCGTCTGGAGTAACCTGTCCGATGGAGAACCGCATTTCACGTTGAGCCAGGTCGCGCTCAATGACCTCATCATGATCGTCGCCTTTGCACCCGTGGTGGGGCTTCTTCTTGGCCTATCCGCCATTACCGTGCCGTGGGAGACCCTGCTCCTGTCGGTGGCGCTCTACATCGTAGTGCCCGTCATCATTGCCCAACTCGCACGCCGGTCGATTATGGCGGGCGGCGGCGAGGCTGCTCTGATCGCTATCCTGAAGACCTTGCAACCAGTCTCACTCGTCGCGCTCCTGGCGACATTGGTCCTGCTGTTCGGGTTCCAGGGCGAGCAGATTCTGGCGCAGCCGCTAATCATCGCGATGCTGGCGGTGCCAATCCTGATCCAGGTCTATTTCAATTCGGGTCTTGCCTATCTGCTCAACCGCGCAACCGGCGAGACGCATTGCGTGGCGGCACCGTCGGCGCTCATCGGCGCCAGCAATTTCTTTGAACTGGCGGTCGCCGCGGCCATCAGCCTTTTCGGATTCAATTCGGGGGCGGCGCTTGCGACCGTGGTTGGCGTCCTTATCGAGGTGCCGGTGATGCTGTCGGTCGTGAAAATCGTAAATAGCACGCGCCGCTGGTACGACGCAGGCCCCGCGGTCAAGCGGCGTGCCGCGGCAGCACGTGCAGAGGATGGACGATTTCAGGAGGCCACCCGTGGCTGATCCCATGAATGTCGTTATCCATCACAATCCCGATTGCGGTACCTCGCGCAATGTGCTCGCGATTATCGAAGCAGCGGGACATCGCCCGACCGTGATCGAATATCTCAAGACCGGCTGGACTAGACCACAGCTTCTGGGCCTCTTCGCCGCGGCTGGTCTCACTCCGCGCACAGCGCTGCGCGAGACAAAGTCACCGGCGGCCGAGCTCGGGCTGCTCGACCGTTCCATTGACGATGAGATGTTAATCGATGCCATGGTCGAGCACCCGGTGCTGGTCAATCGGCCGATTGTCTGCACGGCCAAGGGCGTGAAGCTGTGCCGGCCGAGCGAGACGGTGCTGGATCTCCTCGACCGACTGCCGCCCGGGCCGTTTCACAAGGAAGATGGCTCCCTGCTGATCGACTCGGAAGGGCGGCGAGTCGGCTGAGCGTTGGGTGCTACCCGAACTTGGCATGCGGGCTCCCAGAAAAAGGACGATCACCCCGAATCCGGCGGGCCATCCCCCGTACATCTCGAGCACTGTCAAGGTAAACAACAGCGACCGGCTTAGTGCTCCCGTTCGCGACTAACGATAAGACCGGATCAAGCCGCCTCACCTTGTGCAGCACGGTAGCGCCCATAGCCGACCTTCGCGAGCAGGCCCTCGTCGCACATGCGAGCCAGATAGCAACGGGGAACACCAATGTCCGTGAGGTCGCGGGTCCGCACTGTGCCTCGCTCCAGCGCCAAGGCGACCGCCCGGTCTCTCAAAGACGGTTTTGGACCTCCCGCTAGGCGTCTGGCTTCCGCGCGGTCCCGGTCCCGCTTGCGCCTCTTAGGCAAAGCTGGCGTACGCGGAGTAGCGGGATCGAGTATTCGTAGTCGCGTTTTCGCCGAACCCGGCGAGCCACTTCCGGCGCCAAAGCTTCGAATGCATCGTCCGATTTACACGCCATCACCGCCGTTTCTACCACGACGTGCCGCAGAGTATTCCAATCCACGCTGTCTATCGGCTTGTATCGCTTTCCTATTGTGAGGAGCAAGCGATGAGCCGCCCTGACGCCGCTTTGACTCGACGTACTATCCGACGGCACCAACTCCGCGAAATCGTCCCTCTCGCCGACACAACCATCTACGATATGGAGCAACGTGGTGAGTTCCCACAACGCTTCTATCTGACGTCACGATGCGTCGTTTGGGATCTCGCTGAAGTCGAGGCTTGGGTCGAAGAGCGACGCCAAGCCTCAAGAGCAAAAGCTATCAATCGTGCTCCGTCTCCCGATGTGCATCAGCGGAAGACCCGGCCCGTCAAACACTAGGCTCCAACTCCAATACCTCCATCGCGGGCGGGAGCAGCGTTGGTATGTATTTTTTTCCTGTGCTCCAGGCGTCCACTAGGTTGGACCACTCCTCCATCATGTGGCGTCGCTGATGTTCGTATTCCGCTTTGTTATAGATCCCGCGCGACGACCGTCCATCTTCGTGAGCCAAGCACTTTTCGATCCAGTCGCTATTGAAGCCAAGTTCGTTTAACAGCGTCGATCCGGTTCGCCGTAGATCGTGAACCGTGAACGGCTCCAGCGGCAATCCCTCCTTCTTCGCCTGAACGACGACCGCAGTCGTGATGCGATTGAACGTAGCCCGCGACATCGGCGCGTCCGCATCGTAGCGAGACGGCAAGACATAGCGCGAGCTTCCCGCGCAGGTTTTCAGGGCGATGAATATGTCTATGGCTTGCTGCGACAGATATACGTTGTGAGCCTTCGACCGCTTCATCCGTTCCTTGGGGATCGACCAGACGGCATTTTCAAAGTCCACTTCATCCCACGTCGCATCCTGCAGCTCGCTCTTCCGCACCATCGTCAGCAGAAACAACTTCATCCCGAGCCGTATCGTGGGAAGCGTTGGCACATGCTCGAGCTGGCCCAACATGATGCGGATCTCCGCCGGCGAAAGCGATCGATCCTTCGGGACGAAGGTCGCGATCGAAGCTGGCCCAACATCGTCAGCCGGATTGGCGACCTTCTCGCCGTGTAGATTCGCGAAAGCGAAAATAAGCTTGACGATGTCGCGAACGTGTACGGCCGTGGCCGGCGCGCCACGCTCCTTCACCCTGACGCACATTGCGCGAAGATCGTCCGGCGTGATCTCGGGCAATAACCGATTCCGAAACGTCGGGAGGATGTCGCGCTCATAGATCGAGCGACGCATGGCGCGGGTGCTGTCAGCCATGCGCGATTCCTGAAACCATCTCTCGCCGAACTCCCCAAAGCGCTTTGCCTCTTTCAGTCGGCGCTTTTCGTGCTGCTTCTCCTGCGCAGGTGATCGGCCTTCGAGGATCGCTCGCTTTGCATCGATCAGCTTCTCGCGGGCACGTGCGAGGGACAGTCCTTCCGGCCCGTACCTGCCGAGCGTCAAAGTCTCCCGGCGGCCGTTGAGACGATAGTCATAGCGGAATACGACCGCGCCCGAAGGCTGGACGGCAACATACATACCGTCACGATCGGACACCTTATACAATTTCTGCTGTGGTTTCAGTGCTTTGATGGCAGTGTCAGTCAGCACGATACGCCTCCAAAATTAGCCAAAATGCGGAGAGCGGCGCCGACTATACCGTAAGGGCAAAATCAGCCTGATTGAACGGACTTTTCCCCTTCAGAACAATCCGTTAGTCGGAAAAAATATACCGTCAACAGCTCTCGTGCCCCTGACGGTATAGCATTTTTCCACGGCGAACAAGACGCCCCATACCGTCTGATCTGCCGTCAGAACGAAAGGATACCCCTCGATAGATGCCAACAGACCATGAAAGGTTTATTGTAATTTATCAGTGTCTTACAGCGTACAATAGCGTAGTTTTGGATACCGCCGGAGGGGCAAAAATCATTCCCATTCGATGGTTCCCGGCGGCTTGGACGTGACGTCATAGACCACGCGGTTGATGCCCTTGACCTCGTTGATAATCCGGGTCGCGGCGCGGCCCAAAAAGCTCATGTCGAAGGGATAGAAATCGGCGGTCATGCCGTCGACCGAAGTCACTGCCCTCAGGGCGCAGACGCTTTCATAGGTCCGGCCGTCCCCCATCACCCCTACGGTTTGCACCGGCAGCAGCACCGCGAAGGCCTGCCAGATGGTGTCGTAGAGACCTGCCTTGCGGATTTCGTCGAGATAGATCGCGTCCGCCTGGCGCAGGATGTCGAGCTTTTCGCGCGTCACGCCGCCCGGCAGGCGTATGGCAAGGCCAGGCCCGGGGAATGGATGGCGGCCGACGAAATGCTCGGGCAAACCGAGCTCGCGGCCCAGCTTGCGCACTTCGTCCTTGAACAATTCGCGCAGGGGTTCAACGAGCTTCATGTTCATGCGCTCAGGCAGCCCGCCGACGTTGTGATGGCTCTTGATGGTGACCGAAGGGCCGCCCGTAAACGAGACGGATTCGATCACATCCGGATAGAGCGTGCCCTGGGCGAGGAATTCCACGCCACCGATCTTGGCGGCTTCCTTTTCAAACGTCTCGATGAACAGCCGGCCTATGATCTTGCGCTTGGCCTCAGGCTCGACGATGCCCTCGAGTTCACCGATGAATTCATCCGATGCATCAACATGCACGAGCGGAATGTTATACTGATGCCTGAACATCGAGACCACTTCATCGGCCTCGTTCTTGCGCATCAGTCCGTGGTCGACAAAAATGCAGGTGAGCTGATCACCGATCGCCTCGTGGATCAGGATGGCGGCCACCGAGGAATCCACACCGCCCGAGAGACCGCAGATCACCTTCTTGTCGCCTACCTGCTCGCGGATCGCAGCAATCGCCTGCTCGCGGTAGGCGGCCATGGTCCAGGTCGCCTCGCAACCGCAGATCTCGTGCACGAATTGAGCGTAGAGCTTGGCGCCATCAGGCGTGTGCACCACTTCGGGATGGAACTGGACGCCGTAGAATTTGCGCTCCTCATTGGCGATCATCGCGAACGGCGCGCCGGGCGAGGTGCCGACCACTTCGAAGCCGTGGGGGATCTCGGAGACCTTATCTCCGTGACTCATCCACACCTGGTAGGAATGATCGAGTTCCCATACGCCATTATAGAGCGCGCAATCCTTTTCGATCCGCACCTCGGCGCGGCCGAATTCGCGCATATACCCCGGTTCGACCACACCACCCAGCGCCACGCACATCGCCTGCTGCCCGTAGCAGATGCCGAACACGGGAACGCCATAGTCGAGCAGTTTCGGATCGACCTGAGGTGCACCTTCCTCGATCACGCTTGCCGGACCGCCCGAAAGGATGATGCCCTTGGGCTTGAGCACGTCGAGCTTCTCAACAGCCGTGCTGAACGGATGAATCTCGCAATAGACCCCGGTTTCGCGGACCCGGCGTGCAATGAGCTGGGTGACCTGCGAACCGAAATCGACGATAAGGATGGTGTCGGTGGGGGCGTCGTTCTGCATGGCGAGGCTTTAATCGGAATCGGACGATGAAGCAATGGGTCGCGAGACTGCATTATCGCGCGAAGATGACGCAAATAATCGATGAGGGCCGTGCAACTCACCGGGGGTTACCGCGTTGTTAGGGCAACTGGCGGACGCCGGGAGACCAACCGGACTGCCGAAAAAAACGGGTTATGCGCGGCCCCCCAAAGCGTCCCACTCCGCGCATCCCGGTCAAAAGGCCAGTTGCGGTCCCATGCCCTTAGGCCTTTTGCAGCCACCCCGGATGTCCCTCGCATCCGGGGTGGTTGATTTTTGGGACGATCAGTTGAGAATGGCCAGCGAAGCGTTGAGCAGCGTTGCGAAAGCGACCCAGGCCGCATAGGGCACGAAAAGCAGCGCCGATACCCGGTCCCGATTCCAACGCTCGGCGACAAAAGCGACAATCACCACCAGCATCGGCACGATCACGACCATTCCGAGCCAGAGGTTTTCCGCCATGAAGAATGCCGGTGACCAAGTCCAGTTGAGCAGCATCTGAACCAGCCATAATCCCATGGCCAAGCTCAATGGCGCGGCGAGAAAGGTGCGCCAGCCGGCGATGGCGATCAGGACATAAAGCGCGAACCAGACCGGCGCGAACACCCAATCGGGCGGATTGAACGGCGGTTTTTCCAATCCGGCATACCAGAGACCGGGCGCCGTCTGTGAGCCGATCAAGGCTCCGACCCCGATCACGATGATGAGAAACAAGGCCAGCGTCAGAAGGGCGCGCGGCTGCTTGAGGTCGTCGAGGGTGGGGGCATGTGCCATGCGCCTTGAACGCGACCGGAGCGTATTTGGTTCAACCGGCCCTTTTGGTCAGAACGGCGCAGAAAAAGCCGTCCGTGTCAGTGCTCGCCGGCGTCAGCGTCACCGTCATTCCGTTCCGGCTCACTGGTTTCGCCGCACCGGGAAACAGAGCGTCCCAGCGTTCGGGCAGGGAGACGAGCGCGAAATCGAGATGCCGCTCGAGAAATGCCGCGACCTGATCGTCGTTCTCCTGGGGCAGGATCGAGCAGGTGACATAGACAAGTTCGCCTCCCGGTTTCAAAAAACCGGCCGCGTCATCAAGCACAGCTACCTGCTCGGTCAACCGCGTTTCGAGCTGCGCTGGGCTGAGCTTCCATTTGGTGTCCGGCCGCCGCCGCCACGTCCCTGTTCCGGTACAGGGAGCATCGACCAGCACGCGGTCGATGCGGCCTTCGAGGTCATCAAGCGCTCCCGCATCGGGGTTACGCACCTGGGCATTGCGCACGCCATTGCGCTTCAGGCGCTCGTGGATCGGCGCCAGACGCGTCCGTTCACTGTCATAGGCGAAGATCTGCCCAGTATTGCCCATCGCCGAAGCCAGTGCCAGCGTCTTGCCCCCGGCGCCCGCGCAAAGGTCGAGAACCTGCTCGCCAGGTTTTGCGCTCGCCAGAAGCGAAACGATCTGGCTGCCTTCGTCCTGAACCTCGAACCAACCCTTCTGGTAGCCCTCATCGGCGGTGACATTTGCCGTCCGCGCGTCGGCCGGCCCCGACGGGATCCGCAGGCCGTCGGGCGCAATACGCGTCTCGGCAGGTTCAAACCGCGCCAGCGATTTCTTCACCCGTGCCCGATCAGATTTGAGCCGATTGACGCGCATGTCGAGCGGCGGGCGAGTGGTCATCCCCTGCCCTTCCTCGATCCAGCGCTCGCCGAAATTTTCCTCCAGAGACGGAGCCAGCCATTCCGGCACGTCAGCCTTCACCCAGTCGGGGGCATCGGAAAAAACCGAGTCGGAAGAAAGCCTTAGCGTCTCGGCTTCCGAAATCGATTCCGGCGCGAAGCGGTCGGCGCTGAAGTCCTGATTCAAGGTCTTCACGTCCTGATTCCACTCGGTCACCACAACCGAAAGCACCAGTGCGCGCGGCGTATCCTCCCCCATGCGCCAGGCATGGCTCGCCCGCTTGCGCAGAGCGTCGTAGACGAGATTGCCGATCGCCGCGCGGTCGCCCGCACCGGCAAAGCGATGGTCCAGCGCCCACGCCTTGAGGGCTTCGGAGGCTGGACGCTTGCGCGCTTCCACGTCGGCCAACACCTCGATGGCGGCAGCTATCCGTCCGGGCAGCCGCATCAGAGCGTCCCCGCCATGGTCAGCCAGAACGCAACGCCTACCATGGACTACTTGCCCCCGCGGTAGTTCGGGCTTTCGCGGGTGATGGTCACGTCATGGACGTGACTTTCGCTCAGCGCCGCCCCCGAGATCTTCACGAAGGTCGCTTCGCGGCGGAAGGTTTCGAGGTCCTTGGCCCCGGTATAGCCCATGGCGGCGCGCAAACCGCCGGCGAGCTGGTGCAGCACCGCCCCGGCCTGGCCCTTGTAGGGCACCTGTCCTTCGATCCCTTCGGGCACCAGCTTCATGGTATCGTTAACCTCCTGCTGGAAGTAGCGATCCGCCGAGCCACGCGCCATGGCGCCCACCGAGCCCATGCCGCGATAAGATTTGTACGAGCGGCCCTGGTAGAGATAGACCTCGCCCGGGCTTTCGTCGGTGCCGGCGAGCAGCGAGCCCACCATGGCGCAGGCCGCGCCGCCGGCGAGGGCCTTGGCCAGATCGCCCGAGAACTTGATGCCCCCATCGGCGATCACCGGCACACCCTGCTTGTCGGCTTCCTCGGCACAGGCCATGACGGCCGCGAGCTGTGGCACGCCAACGCCGGCGACGATGCGGGTGGTGCAGATCGAACCCGGCCCAATGCCGACCTTGATGGCGTCAGCGCCGGCATCGATCAGCGCCTTGGTGGCTTCAGCAGTCGCCACGTTCCCGGCAACGATGCGCGTGGAATTGCTTTCGCGCTTGACGCGCTCGACGGCCTCGGCGACGCGCACCGAATGGCCGTGCGCCGTGTCGATCACCAAAAGGTCGACGCCGGCGTCGATAAGCCCGAGCGAGCGCTCGAAGCCCTGGTCGCCGGTGGTCGAAGCGGCCGCAACGCGCAGGCGGCCCTGGGCGTCTTTGATGGCGTTGGGATGCAGTTGGGCTTTCTCGATATCCTTGACGGTAATCAGCCCGATGCAGTTCTGGAATTCGTCGACAACAAGGAGCTTTTCAATGCGGTGCTGGTGCAGGAGACGCTTGGCCTCCTCCTGGCTCACCCCCTCGCGAACGGTGATCAGGCCCTCACGAGTCATCAATTCGGAGATCTTCTGGCGATCGTTGCTGGCAAAGCGCACATCGCGATTGGTGAGGATGCCCACCAGCTTGCCATTGTTGCGCCCGCCCGTGCCGCCATTGGCGACCACGGGAATGCCAGAGATCTTGTAGCGGTCCATCAGCGCATAGGCGTCGGCCAGCGTCGCATCGGGACCGATCGTGATCGGGTTGACCACCATGCCGGATTCGAAATGCTTGACCTGCTTGACCTGTTCGGCCTGCTGCTCCGGGGTGAGGTTACGATGAATCACCCCCATGCCCCCGGCTTGAGCCATGGCGATCGCCATGCTGGCTTCCGTCACTGTATCCATGGCCGAGGAGAGGATCGGCAGATTGAGCGCGATGTCCTTGGTCACGCGGCTGCGGATATCGACGTCTGTCGGCAGCACGTCGGAACGGGCGGGCTGCAGCAGCACGTCGTCGAAGGTGAGCGCGGCGTCACCGGTAATTGAGGTAATGATCTTCGCCAAGGCCAGCCCCTTTCGTGCCCTTCATCGTGGAACGGATGAATGTCGATGGTTTAGCGTGGCGAGCCGTCGGCTTTGTGACCGCCCTGCCCGCCCGCATTTGTCCGCTTGCCGGCGAAAGGAAAGACTCATCGCCAGCTTTTGGGTTGGCGAGGGTCAATAGCACCGCGATCGGGGTTTGGGAAGTGGGGCGCTACTCCCGGATATCCCGATATTCGGTCGTCGCCGGCTTGCCGCGGAAGGTCATCGAAACGAAGTTTTTCGCATAGACAAAGCCGGTACGCAGGATTCCCTCATGCGCCAAGCGGCGGCCCGAGGTCTTGATGCGCAGCCGGTGCGTCCATTTGACCGGACCGATTTTGGACAGCCGCACGGCGACATCGGTATCCTCGCCGTAGAAAGAGATCGTGCGGTCATATCCGCCCGCCTTCTCCCAGGCCTCGCGCCGAAACACGAAATTGCCGCCATGGATCACCGAACCGACGCGAAGGATGAAGCGGTTCACGATGTAGGCGCCGTAAGTGAAGACGTAGAACACCTCCACAAGCGCGCGCTGGCTACGCGTCAGGTCGTAATAGAAATACGGTCCTGATAGGCAGACAAGTTCGGGATGCTTTGTGAACTCGTCGACTACGGTTGAAAGCCACCCCTCGGGTACCATGGTGTCCGCATCGATATTGGCCACCAGATCATAGCCGGCGCTCGCCGCAAAACCGGCATGGCGCGCATGGACCAAGCCCTTGTTCATTTCCTTGACGACGCGCACACCGGGATAGCTCGCGGCAATCTCTCCGGTGCGATCGGTCGAGGCGTTGTCGATGACGATGACATCGGCGGGCTGCCCGCTCCGCTTGACTTCGGCAAGGATGGCTTCGAGGCATTGCCCGATCATCGCTTCTTCATTGTAAGCGGGGATAACGAATGCGATTTTCATGCGGCCTTGCGAAATTGCTTTACTCTACGGTCGATAAGCGGGGGTAGAGGCCGTTTGTCAACGCGTCAAGACGGTGTTTTCATGGCGCTCGCCCGCCATTTCCACATATCGGTCGCACTAACTATCCGATTTGTGACAGGTTGATGCAACACGAACATACCCAAACTTGCCTCACAGATCGGTCGTTTCCCCTCACAGCGCGAAAATATCGGCGTCCGTATCCAGGCCGCCGCCGATGGCCGTGGTGATCAGTTCGGCAGCGATACGCGCGAAGGTGATACCGTTGCCGCCATAACCCATAAGCGCAAATATCCTTGGACGCCGAGGCAATGGGCCAATCAGTGGCAGCCCGGTCACCGTGGTGCCGAAACTGCCGGCCCAGGCAAATTCGGGCGATGAATCGATCCGGGGCAGCAGGTTTGCAAGCTTCTCGCTCAGTCGCTTCGATTTTTCTCCGATCAACCGATCGCGCCTGTCTTCGTCACCGAAGGACTCGTCTTCGCCGCCGCAGATGATGCGCCCGTCATGAGTGGTGCGCAGATAAAGATAGGGGTCGGACGCCTCCCAGATGAGCGGCTCACCCGGCACGAGCGCCGATTTCGGCTGACGGCCCGTGGCGATCGCCCAGGTGGAAATGATCCTATGGCGATCCTCCTTGACGATATCGGTCAGTTCATACCCCGTCGCGAGCACCACATGGGAAGCGGAGATGGCCCGACCGGATTTGGTTCTTACCGTAACGCCATTGGAGGAATGAACGAAATCGGCCGCTTCTTCGGGCGCGTAGATGCGGGCACCGCGCTCGGCGGCGCGCGTCAGAAGGCCGGTCGTCAGCTTGACCGGATCGAGCGCTAGATTGCCCTGGCTCAGGATCGCCCCATCCCGCTCGATTCCAAAGCCGGCTTGCAATTGCCCCGCTGTCAGATAGCGCGCCGAAAGCCCTGCCGCTGCGCGCTCATCGGCCTCCGCACGCAATGAAGAGCCCGAAAGCTGGTTGCCGGCGAGATAGAGCGTCTGCCGTGGCGACATCCGGCACGCGATCCCCAGCTCCTCGATGCGGCCCTTGAGATTGAGCACGGCCAGCCGGGCACGTCGCCATGCGCGGGTGGCTTTCTCGGACCCGATCTTGCCGGCCAGTTCGCGTAACGGCACGTCGATCTCATATTGGACAAGTGCCGTGGTGGCAGGGGTAGAGCCACGTGACGGTCCTCGGCGGTCGAGAACGAGGACATCATGGCCAGCCTCGGACAACAGATCGGCCACCATCGCCCCCGAAATGCCCGATCCTACCACCAAAACATCGGTTCTGACATCGCGGCTAAGCGGATGTTCTTCGATTTTCGTGGTGCGGTAAGAGAGCCATATCGAACGCCCCGTTCGGAGATCGAGTTTTCGTCTCAAGCCGGCTCCTGCGCCTTTTCGCGGGTAGCCCAACCTCCACCACCCCATTCACGCACACGAATGGTGATCTCGTCATTTTCGATATCGATGAGGTTGTAGGCGTTAGGCTCGCCACGCAGGCGCGTGGACGTCGTCGAGGCCGCCTGGGCGACCAGGATGTGTCCGGCAGCGCTCTCCCGCGGGCCAACTGGTTCGGACACCCGAACTTCGCCGATATGCTCGTGCTTGCGCACATAGGACATGTGAAAATGCCCCGACAGCACCAACCGCACGCCGATACGGGCGAAAGTCGCCAGCGCCTTGTCGGCCCGCCGCACCCGATTCTGCTGCTTGCCCATCGGCCCTTCGGGCAGGAGAAGCGGGTGGTGCGCCACCACCACCTTGACCGTCTCGGGCGGCACCTGGGCGAAGCGCGCCTCGAGCTGTTCGAGCTGCTCGTGGCTGATCGCGCCATCCGCCCAGTTCAGCCCACGCCAGTTGGCGCGGCGTGACGTCTTGAGCCCCGCCAATGCCACCCCGTCCCGTACGATGAACGGCTCGAGGTCGCGGCTGATATAGCGGCGATAACAGCTATAGGGATTGAAGAAGCGCCGGATCAGATTGCGCTCCGGCACGTCGTGATTGCCCGGAACAGCCATAAACGGGGCCGGCAACGTGTCGAGGAATTCCCGGGCCTTGGCAAATTCCTCGCGGCTTCCGACCTGGGTGAAATCGCCCGACACCACGACGAGGTCGGGCCCTTGCGCGGCGATTTCGGCTTCCATCGATTGCACCACGCTATCGTCGTGATGGCCGAAATGGAGGTCGGAAAGGTGAATGATGCGCATCAGGCGGTCTGTCCCATTGTCCCTGTCGCCTCCGCCTGTTCCTCGGCAATCTCTTCCTTGATCGCCCGGAGTGGCGCGAGCACGGAAAGTACGCGCGGGTAGATCTTGAAGTTCAACGGCACCTCCATCGAAGTCACCTCACCGTCGATCATAAGCTGCAGGCGCGGCTTTTTCGACCGTATGGTGACGGTTTTTGCGGTCGAAATATCGAGGGCATCGTAATCGCGCCAGTGTCCAGCCAACATGCCCGTGGCCAGCTTGATCATGTCACCAAAATTAAGGTGGCGCAGCACATAGATGGTCAAAAGTCCCGTATCGAGTTTGTCGCGGTGGAAAAACCGGCCCAGCCCTTCGTCATAGGCGTTGGACGCCACGGCGATCGCCTGCACGCGTTCGATCCGGGTCTGGCCGTCGCCGGTTGCGATCTCCAGCGCCAATCTCCGGGCCCGCCCGATGCGACGGAAGAAATAGCGCATATAACCGATCTTGGCCCCGACGCCCTGGCCCCGGATATATTCGCGACCTGCGGCCAGTTCGGGAATGACTCCGATCACCGCCTTGTGCAGAAAAATCGTGCCGTTGACTTCCGAGACGTCTATGGCCAGTGGCTCCATTGTCGCCAGAGCATCCACGCATTCCTCCATGTCGAGCGGCACGCCCAGATCGCGCGCAAGAAGGTTCGCCGTGCCGAGTGGGAGAATGGCGAGGTTCTTGTCGCTATCTATGACCGCTGTCGCCAGGGCCGTGACCGTGCCGTCTCCGCCCGCCGCGATGATGGTGTCTGCATCGCTTTCGAGCGCTGTCTGGATCCGCTCGGACAGCTGTTTGTCGGGGTCGGCATCAATCGTGACGTCGAGCCCCCGCGCCTCGAAGATCGCCCTGAGATCGGCTTCGGTGACTCCCAGCGCTTGGACGGTTCCGGAATTGACATTGAGCACAAGATGGAAGCGTCGCTGCGACATCGGTGGCCTGCGCAATTGAGGTTGGTTTTCCCTCAACGTCCGGAACGCCCGATTGGTTCGCCGGACTGAAATAATCCTCCGCCTCGGATTGTCACGCCGGGCGAGAGGGGTGATGATACATTCGACAATTCAATAGATTCACATCCCGCCGGACTTTTCCCTTGTCCCGTCTCATTCCGCTGATCCTGGCGGTGGCCCTGTTCATGGAAAACATGGATGCCACCGTCATCGCGACATCGCTTCCGGCCATCGCCGCCGATATCGGCTCCACACCGGTGGCGCTCAAGCTGGCCTTCACTGCTTATTTCGTGGCGCTGGCCATCTTCATTCCCATGAGCGCCTGGCTGGCCGACAAGTTCGGCGCCAAGAACGTCTTCCGCGGCGCCATCCTGGTGTTCGTGGTCGGATCGATCGCCTGCGCCTTTGCAGGCTCCCTGCACGAGTTCGTCATGGCGCGCTTTCTCAAGGGAATGGGCGGAGCGATGATGACGCCGCTCGCCCGCCTCATCCTGTTGCGCACCACCCCGCGCACCGAACTCGTCAACGCCATGGCCTGGCTCACCATCCCGGCGCTGATCGGCCCCACCCTGGGACCGCCCATCGGCGGGTTCCTCACAACGTTCCTATCCTGGCACTGGATCTTTCTCATCAACGTGCCCATCGGGCTCTTGGGCGTCGTGCTCATCACCAAATTCCTGCCGCATGTGGAATCGGCTGAGTTGCATCCCATTGATTTTCTCGGCCTCGTTCTCTGTGCTGTTGCCTTTTCGGGTATCGTTTTCGGGCTGTCGCTGCTCTCGATGCCCGTACTGCCCCTCTGGATCGCCATTGCTTCGACTGCCATCGGTGTCGCGGCGGTGCTGATCTACATCCCCTATTCCCTCAGGATCGATCACCCACTGCTCGACCCGCGTCTGTTCTTGCAGCCGACTTATCGCGCGGCAGTCCTGGGCACTGCGTTCTTCCTGATCGCGGCCGGCGCAACCCCGTTCCTGCTGCCACTCATGCTGCAGGTCGGCTTCGGCTATTCGCCGTTCGAAACCGGGCTCATCACCTTCGTCGCCTCGCTGGGCGCGCTGGCCATGAAATTCATGGCCAAACCGATCTATGAGCGCATCGGCTTCCGCACAGCGCTCTTGGCCGCTGCGATCCTTTCGCCCATCGGCATGGCCATCCAGGGGTCCTTTGTCGCCCAGACTCCCATAGTGGTCATGATGCTGGTCATTTTCCTCGTGGGCCTCGTCCGCTCCATGTATTTTACCGGTCAGAACGCCTTGGCCTTCGCCGATATCGAAGACGATCAGGCCGGCCCCGCCACCGCTATTCATTCGGTGATGCGTCCGATCGCCACCGCCCTGGCGGTCGCCATGGCCGGCGGTGTGCTCGAATTGAGCAGCCATCTGCGGGGCGAGCCATTGGGCGTTATCGATTTCCACGTTGCGTTCTACGTGATCGCGGCCATATCGCTTTTGGCGGTGATCCCCTATCTGCGTTTGGCAAAAGACGCCGGCAGCGAGGTCTCCGGCCACCGAACAGCCGCCCAACGGGCTGCGGCACTCGAAAAGGCGAGCGAAAAAGGCTTCGAAGGCCGCGCGCCGCGCTTTTAATCCTGCCGCTCGCCCTTGAACCCGCGCGCGATAAGATAGGTCTCGGCCGATTCCGCGCGGCTCGAGGGCGGCTTGGCATGGAAGGTCGAGGCGAAATTGCGCTTGAGCATGGCCAACAGCTCGTGCTCGGTCCCGCCCTGGAACACCTTGGCCACGAACGTGCCGCCCGGCGCCAGGACATCGAGCGCGAAATCGGCAGCGATTTCCACGAGCGCCACGATGCGTAGGTGATCGGTGGGTTTATGCCCTGTCGTGGGTGCCGCCATGTCGGAAAGCACGATATCGGCCTTGCGTCCGCCCAGAAGATCGATCAGCGCCTGCGGCGCGTCCTCGTCGGTAAAATCCTTCTGCAGCAGCGCGGCGCCAGGCACCGGATCCATTTCCAGGTAGTCGATCCCCACCACCGTCGGGTTTTCCGGGTCCGATTTCACGGCCTTGACGGCCACCTGGCACCATCCACCGGGCGCCGCCCCCAGATCGACCACCCGCATGCCAGGTTTGAGCAGCCCGTATTTCTCGTCCAGTTCGAGCAGCTTGAATGCCGACCGCGCCCGCCAACCCTCTGCGCGCGCGCGGGCGACATAGGGGTCGTTGAGCTGGCGCTGCAGCCACAGCGTTGAGGATATTGTCCGCTTGCGCGCCGTCTTGACCCGGGTCTTGAGATCCCGTTCGCCGCGACGTCCAGAGCCTTTGCCTGTGGGCTTATTGGGCATCGCTCCCTCCTCTGCGTCTGCGGTTGGGACGGGGACGCATCCACACGCGGTCGTCCGACATCATCGAAATGAGAATTCCCTCGCGCAGCCCCCGGTCGGCCACGCGGATACGCTGGCATGGCCACTCGCGGCGGATCGCCTCGAAAATGGCGCAGCCGGGAATGACCAAATCGGCCCGTTCCCGCCCGATGCATGGATTGGCCATGCGTTTTTCATAGCTCATGGCCAGCAGTACGCGCATGGTCGCATCCACATCGTTGGCATGCATCCAGAGCCCATCGACCTTGGCGCGCTCATAGCGCTCGAGCCCAAGATAGAGCCCGGCAAGCGTCGTCACGGTTCCCGACGTACCAAGAAAATGCACCGGATGGCTGCCCAGCATGTCGCGAAGCTTGTCGCGCCCCCGGAAGTGACGCAATTGCTGGGTGACGTGATCGACCATTGCCTCGAAAACAGCCGGCGTTACGTCGACGCCGCCGAATTTTTCGGCGATCGAGACCACCCCGACAGGCAGCGACTGCCAGGAGCGGATCGAAGCGGAGGTCTTGCCCTGGTTGCGCGGGCGCCCGCCGCGGAAATCCAGCCAGGCGAGTTCGGACGAGCCACCACCGATATCGAACAGGATGGCGCCTGGCACATCGATTTCGATCAGATCCGCGCAGCCGGTCACCGCCAGTTCGGCTTCGGTTTTGCGGTCGATCACTTCAAACTGCAGGCCCACTTCGCGCTTGACGCGGTTGAGGAACGCAGCCGAATTGGTTGCCGCGCGGCAAGCTTCGGTTGCAACGATGCGCGCCTTGATACCCTCATGCTGAGCGAGCTTGCCGCGGCAGAGCTTGAGCGCCTCGATCGTGCGCTCCATCGCCGCTTCGGAAAGCCGGCCGGTCTGGCTCAGCCCCTCCCCCAGTCGAACGATGCGCGAAAAGCCATCAAGCACGCGAAAGCCGTTCTCAGTCGGCTTGGCGATCAGGAGACGGCAATTGTTGGTGCCCAGGTCGAGCGCGGCGTAAATGGGAGCGCGCTTCTTGCGCGTCCCGCCGGATTTGGCTTGCGACGTCCACCGCGGCCCGCGCTTGGCGCCCGGATGCGCCTTTGCGTCGTCGCGATCATGCCGGACTGGTTCGCGTCCACGCTCCCGCGCATGAACACTCGCCGCCGGCAAGGCGGTGGACCGATGGGAATCGGTCACTCGGTTCTCCGTGCTGCCTGGTCGCCCTATAGGACCCCGGGACGGGTTCGTTTCCCCTTCCCGCACCCGGTCGAATGGCGCCCGAGGCAGATCATTTTTCACTTCGAAGCCACGGTAGTCCATCGCGGCAGGTAACGCAATCATCCCACGCGACAGCGCTCGCCGGCACCTGGTCAATTTGTGGCCACAAAAATCCAGTTTATCCCCCGTCTACGGGAGGGGGGCCGCAGTCGCGCAGTCCCCATGCACGCCTCCATGCGTGATCAACCTGCCCGTTTGCGGAACATCCTCCAATTGGCCGATCCGCTCGCGACGGTTTTCGTCTGCCAATGACTTCTCGGAACCAAGTGCCGGTCCATCCAGTGCTCTGGTTGTACTGTGCCTCATAGAGCCCAAGGACAATATTAAAGTGATGCGTCTTGTCTTTTCGCTTCTTCTCGCCGCCTTCGCTGCCTCCATCGTCAACACCCCCGCTTCCGCCAGGGACGCACAAACCGTCATCAACGTCATGCTCAGCGAGCTTGGCGCCACCCGCCCCTCCGGATGTCCCGGTCGCTGGTGCGCATGCTATCTCGACACCGTCCTCGCCCGCACAGGCCTCGCCCCACGGGGCTCGAACCAGGCGCGCGATTTTGCCAACTACGGCGCCGAGGCCGCTCCGGGCACGGTGGGCTCCATCATGGTGATGTCCAGTCATGTGGGCGTGGTGGTCGGCGCTTGCGAAAACGGTCAGGTCCAGATCGTTTCGGGCAATTATTCCAACCGGGTTGCCCTTGGCTGCTACAGCCCCAACCGCGCCATCGCCTGGCGCGCCCCGGTGCGTCATTAAACTCACCGATGATTGAAATTGCGGGCTTGAAATCGCCAACGTGTGCCGCTAAACAGGCGCAACTCTTCCGGAGCCATCCGGTTCGAGGCAAGCGGCAAGCTCGCACTGGTGGGGAATAGGTTAACGGTAGACCCACGGACTCTGACTGCGAAATTATTGCAGTAAAATCAATACCAAACCGGCATGTGTACCGTCTAACCTGTCATCAAAAATCAAGGACTTACGACGGTTTTGTCTAACCGTTTTTGGTGCAATCCGCCCCCTTCCCTGCTATACTCCACCCGTTCGCGAGGCCAACTCAATGGGTTCTCGCTTAAGACCCTGATTACAGGGCCGGGGAGTTGATCGCCCTCGATACCGGGCCTTCGCATTCCGAATACGCTGGCAAGAACAGCCGTGCCTTCGGGCTAGGAATGTGAGGGACCCGGAAAGTTCCGCCCGGATGGGCTACGAGTTTGGGTGCCGGTGGTCACAGATAGTTTTGCCGATGGCTAAACTTGGTGGCGATGCCGAAAGTCAGAAGCTGGTCGCGGACGGGAATGCTCGTCGTAAGCCGATAGCCAAGGATTGGGGTTCGCTCCCGGTCGCCAGCGATGTAGGTTGCACCCAATCCCTTCTCTGGCGCTTATGAGCGACGGAAACAGTTTGGGGACTGAGTAGCGGTTTGGAGTTGTGCGCCCTAGCGGTCATTTCTGCGACAGCGCGAATCCTCTCGGTGAAAGGCGTAAGCGTCGTTCCCCAATCCTAACCCTGTCTCTGTGAGGTGGTAGATGGGACACTCAGCAGAACGCCGCGCTCACCTGGAGCGGATGAAAAAGAAGGCCCGAGCGATCTACCCGCATGATGAGCGGGCGTCATGGGCCAATCACCTTCAAGGTTGCTCGTGCCATATGTGCCGAAATCCCCGGCACTCGCATTTCCATAAAGGCGAGCAGAAGCTGACGATGCAGGAGCGGCGGGCCCTCACCATCCGTTCGGAACATTCCCCGGAGTGAAGTGGACTGTCACCGGGCGCGAACCGCACTTCTCGCATTTGAACCGTGAGAGGAAATAGCCTCGGTTCGGCACTATGCGGAAATCAGCGCCGAAAATCTCGATCAGGCGCGTCACCGGGATTTTCTTGGAATGATGGCAACGGCAGAACAGGGTGCACTCGCTACCATCCTCCATATGGTCTTGGAGGGTTTCCACCACGAATGCGCCATCACGACCACCCATAAGAACGGATAAAGAACAAACGCTAGGCCGAGTCAATCCCGCGTCGCCAGCTCGAACCGCGCCTCGATCTGCTGGGCGACGTCACAGTGGCGGAAGCAGATGTAGAGCTTGTCCTGCACCCTGTAGGGTGTCCATGCCTGCACGAGGGCATTGCAGCAGGCACAGCGGACCTCGTTCATCGGCCGGCGACAACCGAAGCTTGCGATCGCTCCATCCTCTCGATGATCTCCCTCATAACGCGAATGTCGGACGAAAGAGAGTTGAGGGACTGCTCGATGGTTCGCATGGCGCCGACGGTCTCTCGTGCCTGGGTCTCCACGGCGGTAAGGCGCAACTCGTGATTGTCGAGCGTTCGCTGTGTGGCGGATAGCTCGGCAACGTCACTTCGTATCTGCTCTATCGCCTGCGCGTTGGCACGATCCGCCGCCACCAGGTCGGAGTAGTTATAGCCCCAGCCACCAATCATCACGGCAAAGCCGATGATAATGGCCACGGTATTCAGGTTCCATTCGAAACGCCATTTGGGGGTTGGGACGTTCATTGTCTTGTCCTGATCTGCCACGGGAGCCCCTATAAGTCAGAAGTAGAAATGAGGCGCACGGGTTGCCCTGCCCGCGCGCCGCGAATGTGTCAGCGGTTCCGCGTCTCGATAGGACCGGCGTAGCCCGTCCGCGCCCGCGCCTCGGCTTCCGTCAGTACCGGAACATCCGGCTTTGCATTCGGCACAAGCCAGACAAGCAGAGCGCCCAGGCCGCCGATGATGGCGGTCAGCGTTTCCTCATCAAGCCCGAGATCGATTCCCGAATAGACGTTGACGAACTGCACGATGGCCATACCCAAGGCCACCCAGAGCTTGGCCGCCCGGAGAGGCCCGAACATGGTGAGAAGATTGAGCAGCTTGCCCATGGTGTTCTCCTATGAAAAAGCCGCCTCAGAGGGCGGCAGACAGTTGACGAGGGTTGAAGGGATCAGGCTTGCGAGACACGCCAGCCGATGAAGCCGAGAATGGCCGCAACGATGATCGCGATGAACGAAGCCGCATTGGGCTTTGGCGAGAGCGTCGGCGTCTCAACCGGAGCATCGGGTTGCGGTGCCTGATCAACGATCGGGCTGCGCTCGCCCGAGAAGGCGTTGGAGAGCTCGGCGGTGACGTTCACCCGCTTGGCGCTGGCAAAGTCCACCTGCATGTTGGAGCGCAGGCGAGTGTATTCGATGATCGTGCCGTCGTTGCTCCATTTTCCGCGAAACAACAGATCAGCTTCGAGGGCACGCCGGGTGACCAACCCCTTGACTGTCCGCCCACCTGCCTTGTTCCAGACCTTGAATGCTCTCTCGGCCGCCTCCATGTCGCCGGCCTTGAAATGGCGCACCCAGGACGCGTTGCGCAGCGCCCCTGCCCCAAGGTTCCAGGTAAACGACAGGATGGCGGCATACTGCGCCTCGGTGAGCCGATGGCCGGCAAACACCTCGTCGACATGCTTGGCGTAGTTCCGCAGCGCCCAGACGAAGAGGTTCATGCAGTGCTGGAGCGGCGCCGGATTGCCGATATAGCGCTCGACCCGATGGCCAGTCGCGTTGGTCATGCCGACGCACCAGGTCAGGACTCCGACGCTGTCTTTGTAGGTTTGGCGCACAAGCGCCTCGTGCGAGGCGAGCTCAAGCGCCGCGCGTGCGGTTAGGGCCATCGTGGCCTCCTTGTCGATGTTTGGTTTTGTGCTAGCTTGGCTTGGTCACGAGCGCTCGGCAAAGCCTGGTGACGCGGGTCGGGCGAATGTGAGGCGCCCGACCCAATTACTTCGTCTCTGGGGATGCCGAAACTTTTCAAACGTGAATCGCCGCAACCCTCGGCCGGCGAGCGCCGTTCGGGTCAAGCAATGTCTCCGAAAACGTTGCGTCCCTCAGAGAGCCGCCCATCGATCCCCCCACAAACTCCTCCGGTGGGCGGCTTATTCAGGAAGAGGCTCCTACTGGCCTTCCCCGATCACCGGTGGCATAATGCACGCGCAGTTGCCTCCAAGCATTGCAGAGCCGCTCACCGAACTCTGATCCGGTGGGCGGCTCACCATCAATCCAATGATGTAATTGCCGAGACGCTGGTTTGGTGAGCCTATGAGGTGTCTGGCTCTGACGCCTTTGGCCAGGCATTTCCCCAGTACCTCATCAGGCTCGGCTACGGTCGGGCCTTTTTCTTTGCCCGCTTTACGGCGGGGCGGGATCGTGGTGTCATCCGCCCATTGATTGGGGGATCACATGGATATTTTCAGCTTTCTGATCGGGCTATGGGTTGGGGCGCCGATCGGCGTCGTGGTGATGCTGGTTATGCGGGGGAGCAGGGATCAGAACCCTTGGCGCTGAGGCCGATGCTGGCCTCCTGCCGATGTTGATAGAGCCGGGCCGGAGGCGCTTGCCTCTCGGAACCATCGTAGAGTAGTTTTCCGGGGCTCGAACGGGAGGCATTGGTGCTCAAAGACATAAAGCAACGAATTTATCGCGCACGAAGGTCTGTCGGCCTTGTGCCTCCGGCTGACAACAAGACTGTCATCGATGCTATTCATGAGTTGAGAGGGGACCTTGCCAAAAGAGAGGCTAAGGCCTCACCCTTAGTCGCGGGCCGCGAAAGCGACGAGGATGTTTTTTTGCGGATGGCTCGGAGCGGGAAACTTGAGCAACTCATCACCAAGCACATAGATACGGTTTCCGCCTTAAAGCCGGTAGAGTATGCCCCCACTGTGCCGCTGCTGCCCAAGACGGCGGCACGCGACCTGGTCAGTGCCTATGTCAAGGATCGCCCGAACGAGCGGTTACGGCTGCTGGGTGTCGGCGGCGGGTACGGCGGATACCGCTATCTACAAGGCTTCGCAGAGCGAATCATTATGGACATAGCAAAGTCCGGCGAGGGTGACTTTGAGGTCGTCATCGCAGATATATGCGATCCAAACTTGGACCTCGGGCAGCAGTTCGATGTGGTATTTTCCCATGATGTTTTTGAACACGTTGAGAAGCCGTGGATTGCTGCGCAAAACTGCCTTCGGCTGTGCAAGGTCGGCGGGTTGAATGTTCACGCCGCTCCATTCGCGTGGCGATACCACCCCGTACCGACCGACTATTTCCGATTCTCGCATGATGGCTTTCGCGTGTTGTTCGAGAAAGCAGGGTACGATGTGGAAACAGTTTTGGCAGGCTACGATATATCGGAGCGGCGGGTAAATAAGGGCGGGTCTCAGTGGAAGAAAGTTGATGACCGCGCGCCGGTGGACGCCTTGGGAGGCTTCAGGGACAACTGGCGCGCGGTCTATGGGTGCAGGCGACTTACCTAGCGCAGAATATCGACCGCCACAGTGAATCGGGTGTCAGTCAGTGCCCCGCCGTTTGCCGTGGTCTCTATACTGAAGCCGCCGGAGCCCTTGCTGTTCCAATTCGCGATGCGTCCCGCCGTTCCGCACGTCGCCTGCGGGTAGTAAAGCGTGGTCGCGATGTTGTAGGGACCACCCCCAGCCGCATCCACGAAAGTGAAATCGTACTGGCCTGTGGAGGATTTGGACACGTCGAGTTGCAATCCGGCATCAATGTTGCGGCTGGCGATTGTCCCGTCCGCATTAACGGAGGCGTACAGCCTGATCGTGCGATAGGAAACGGGCTCCCGAACGAAGGTTCGGGGTATGATCTCCCGGTTCTGCGCCGCTTGGATGCTGTCGCCGTCAAGCTCAATTGTCAGCGCGAAGATATCTGACAGCCCGCCAAGATTGTCTTTGGTCGGGGCAAACTCGCTGCAATATCCAATGATGAGCCGGTCCTGAACCGCCACCATGGATTGTACGCCGGTAACGGAACCTTCCCCTAGCCGCCCATCGGAAAAGTACATGTCCTGCACTTTGGTGATCGTGAATGCATCGAAACCTTCCGACCTCAAATCGGCCAGTGTGGCTTCGAGCAGATACATCGGCACGATGCCTTCCTCAGTCAGTAGCGCCGTAGCGTTCCTAGCTCCGCTCAAGGTGGCAAACAGTTTGTCGCCAACGATCACCATGGCGGTGCCTGATAGAAGCGCCCAAGGATAGGCCGGCCCGGTAGTCAGGGTCCATGTCTGCCCCTCGTCGTCCGACCAGCCAAACTGGACAGCCTCGCCGTTTTCTTGGGAGCGGATCATGGTGTAGAGATATCCGTCAGCATCTTTTCGGATAGACGCCTCGACGCCATAGGTCGAAATCTGCCGGACGGCACTGATACTCGCCCCGCTTTGAAGCGGATTAGCCACTCGGACCATCCATGATCCCGGCTGGTTTCCACCCCCGCCATGCGTCACGGTGTAGAAGCCGCCCCCTGGGTTATCAGGGTCAGGCTCTAGGTGCATGTAGAGCGTAGTTAGGTTGGGGAGGCTCCCCCCAGAAGCCGCCGCAACTGCATCACTGAGGTGTTGCCCGCCAAAGAGAATTTCGGTGAAGGGCCCTTCGACAAACTCAAGGTTAAAGTCGCGCTCAACGAAGCCGGCATTTTCCACCATGCCAGTGACAGTGATGCCAAACCGCGTATCCTCGCTAACGGCGACCGTGTATTCGCCATCGGGTGTGACGCCGTTGAGTGCTGCACCGGACCAATCGAGAACCCGGACTTTATCACCAGCTTTGACGCCATGATCCGGCATCTCTTCTATGTACAAAATATCGGTGCCACGGGACAGGTTTTGCCCAGTAAGCTCACGGCGTTGGTATAGCCTCCGGCCAAACAACTTATGGGGTTGTCCGGTATCACGAACGATCACAAATTGCTGACCGTTCACTTGCCCCGCCGCAAAAGGCTGACGATTATATTCGCTCGGGATGATCCATTCTACCTCGCCCCATGTCATCCCTCCGTCCTTCGACCGGCACAGCATGGACTGATATTCTTCGCCGCCACCGTGAAGATTATTGCTGCGCTGCCGCCAGAGGGCGAACACGACCGGCCATTTGCCAACACCATCGTTGTATGAGTGCCAGCTATCCTGCGGCTGGCCGTCGAGCGCGTCGTCATTGGTGATCTGGGCCAACGTCCGATTGATGGTGTTCTTTGCCGGGATGCGTACCGTGGCCGTCTCGTCGTAGTTCTCGATCAGCCAATAGCCATTCTGGTAGGTATTGCCGGTCGGGATCGTAGTGATAGGATAGGTCTTGCTGCGCAGGTCCACGATGGACCCAGAAAGCACCGCCTCGAACGCCGCAAAGGCCGCGTCGTTGGTGGCGCCTGAGGAACCCTCGCTCGCTCCATAGTCTCCAGGGCTAACAACAGACCCCGCCGCAGCCTCGGCGGCATCCTTGAAGCCCTCTGCTTCGTTTCGGAACCCCTGCGCCTCACTCGCACTCTGCGCCGCTCCCGCCGTCGCGTCCTCAACGGCGGGTGCGAGAAGCGTATCGACATCTACGAGGTCAGACCAAAGCCCGCCTTCTCCGGCAACGCGCCACTGGATGTTTGTGCCGTCGTACTGGAGTTCAATGCTCGGCCCCTGTTCTCCGACCAGATCAGAAATCGGAAGCAGGTCTTGCCATTCGTCATCGCCCTCGATGCGCCATTGAATATGCGTATCGGTGGCTTGGAATTCTGCCTGCCGACCATCGATAGGAGGGATACGCGGAAGGACGCGCAGGCGGACATTGGCAGTCATTCGACAACCCCATCAATGAAGGAAAGAGACCCGACAAGCACCTGCGTGGTGCCCTCATCGGTGGTCATGGTCAGGCCGACCTTGTAAGTCGTGCCAGTGCAAAGCCCGCCCATATCGGTGGGCGTGAAGCGCCAGCGGATGACGTTGGTGCCCGCGCGTTCCAGCGTTCCCGCCTCAGTGCTGGCATTCAGAAGCTCGGCGCCGCAGCGGTCGCGGACAGCAAGCTCAAAGGCGATATCGCTGATATCAAGCGGGAGATTGGTGTCGCCGTTGATGACCTCTATGGCCTCGGCCCAATCGGCGGAATCTGTTGCGGTGAAAGAAGCCTGATACATTCTTTCGCCCCGCTAAAGCTTGATATAGATGGTCGCGAGGCCAAATGGCGGCATGTTGGTATGCGCCTCGCCCCCGCCACGGTCATTGATGTTAAGGGTGTGACTGTGGGCGCCAGCCGAACTTGTGGACTGGCTTTCGACCGTCCCGCTATTGCTGCCCCGGTAGAGTATCCCCCCGCCAGAATCCACGGAGGTATTCACACTGTGGCTGTGCGCGCCATTACTGGTGGTTGTACCCGTGTGGTCGTGCGACGGCATCTGTGCGATTGTCAGCGTCACATCATCTACGCCGCCGTACGAGCCAAGCGTGACGTTGTTGCCGTTGTCGAACAGGCTGTCGTCTATCAGGGCGACGTTGGTGTTGCCCATATCGCCAAGGCCGAAGATGGCGCGGTTGCGGAAGCTGGGCAGTTCGATTGTCTTGCTGGCTGACCAGTCGCCCGCCGCAGAAGCGCCGCGTCCGCCGCTGACGGTTAGGTTCGCGTCAACCGCCCACAGGAGCAGAAACAAGTCCTCGCAGTCCTCATTGGCGCGTTCCGTTGCCCCGGAACTTCCATCGCCAATTGTGCGCCCGTTCGCCCTGACCCAGCCTGAGTGCGCCCCAGTGTCGTAGCGTGCCTTGAGATCACCTGTGCGGGCAAGAAGCGTTTCCGGCGTATCTCCGCCACCCCCGCCGCTGTCATCGCCCGTGTTGGGCACGGAAACGCCATCCACGTCCCACAATGTGGCCCCGTTGGCGTCCTCGATGCGCAGTCGGTAATCGCCGGTCGGAAGGAAGATAGCCGGGAAGCGTCCATACCCATCGGCCACCACAGGATGGTCATGCGCAATATCGAACGCGCTGTCCTCATAGACGATCTTGGGCGTCGTGGTGTTGGCGTCGAAGAAATACGCCTTTGCCCCTGAATATGGATCGCCTGCCGTGTCGATGAACGGCACAAGCGGGTTTTGCCAGAGATATGCCATTGGGCAGATTCTCCATAAGAAAAACCCCGCTTGCGGGCGGGGCTGGGAACGATTACTTTGGTGGGATGCAAATCGACCTAAAGCCGCACGAACACTCCACACTCATTGAGGTGGTGAAGACCCCAGCGTGGATGTTCTACGGTTTCTTTGCCGTGTGGGTTGCTGTCGCGCTCGGGCTTGTCGTCTTCGCCGGATACCCTTGGCCGGTATTATTCTTCGGAATATTCAGCGCCGGGTTGGGGATTGGCTGGGTGACCACATACCCCGAATACCATATGCGCCGTCTAAAGGATTAACGTGCCACCTGCCCTGACAAGGGCGCTCCAGCAATCCTTACCAGCCTCTCTGTCATCGACGGGATGGCCTGATTTACTGGCGGAACCTGGACAAGATTGGGAGTGGCGACCGCGCCAAGTGCGCGCTGCGCTGCGTTAGCCGTCATTCTCTCACTCGCAGAACGTCCGGCAGCGCCAATCGTCGGCCCCAGTACCATTCCCACAGGGCCGAACGCCATATCACCCAGGGCCATGCCAGCGGCGCCCCCAATGCCAGTCGATGCTTGTCCTGACCCAAACCCAAAGCGGCCTATTAGTTTTGCAAGGTTCGCGCCCGTAGTGCCCTGCACAACATTGGCAATGGCCTCAAGCTCTGGCCCGGTGAATTGGGTGCGCAGATTGCGGTTGTTGAGAATTTTGCGGAACTCAACACGCAAACCGTTTTCAAACCCGCTGGCCGCATTCTGTGCCCGGTATATTGCTTCTTCTATAAGCCCTACCTTGTTCGCTCGGGCCCAAGTTGAGATGCCATCTTGCAGCGCTTGTGCTGCTTGGGTCGGGTCCATCCCGCCACCGATGTCAGCCGGTGTTAGCCCATTCACGAAATCATCGATCTGGCGAACGATTGTGTTTGCGATGACGGAATCACGCCCTTCACTGCTAACCGCTGCGCGCTGTGCAGCCTGCCGGAGCATATGGAGGTCCTGCAAATCGGGCGCAACATTACTACCTGGCGCCATCACGTCATCGAACACCTGCTGGATGACCTGCAAAGCACCAGTCGAGCGCGGGTCAAGGTTCGCATTTGGGCGAAAGCGCGAGACGGAATTCTGAATGCTGGTGAACAGCCGACCAAAGGCCGGTTGCTGTACGTGGATTCCGGCGCCGTGCGCTTGATCGAACATGGCAGACGCCGCCGAGCGCATCTCACTCGCCGCCGGAGCGTTTGCAGCGGCTTGGTTTAACACTTGCCCTTGCTGCGCAGCGCGGACGCGGTTTTGAAGCCAGTTCCCCACGAATGGGGCCAGCGTGCCCACAGCCCCGCCAACCGCCGCACCAGTGCCTGCCCCCAGAAGTCTTTCGTCTTCTTGTGCCGCGCCAGCGCCATAGGCCGCGCCCTGCGCCGCACCTACACTGCCCCCGATCAATGCACGCTGGCCAAGCGAGCGGCCCATGTTGGCCAACTGGCCACCCGCCCCGGCACCGGTGACGAGAGCCCCGGCCATCTCAGTACCGATAGCCCCCACAGGGTTGATGCGCCGCTCCTGATCGACCAGTGCACGGCTTTCATCGACGGTGCGCCGGTAGGTATCGCCAAAATCAGCGCCTTGTGCCGCTGCGATAGCGCCTTGGGTTAGCCCCCGAAGCTCATCGCCCCAGCCGAAGGTGGTTCCTTGAGCGAAGGTATCGAGCGTGCTGCTGTCGATGCCCGCATGCGGCGCCCCGGTTTCGGTGATCTGGTCACGAAGCCCCTGTCGCTCCGCGTCCGACATCGCCCGATATTCCGCCACGGGGATTTGCCGGCCGCCAACGGAAATAGTTGGCCCTTGCGGGGCCGCTTGCTGGGCAGCGAGCGCGCGAGCCTGGGCCTCTGCCGTAGCCCGCGCCTGCGCTTCTGCCTGCTGCTGTGCGGTCATTGCCATAGCGCGCGCGTCTCCGGTGTCATGTAAGGCCACAGGTTGCGATCCCCGGTCCAGTCATCGGGCGGGGTTTGCGCCTGATATCGCGTGGGGTTGTCGTGGTAGCGCTGTGGAGTGATTTCGGTCTGAACGAGTCCGCTATTTGAGGGCTGTGGCACGGGTGTTTGAGGGGCTACCATATCACCACTCAGTGCGCGCTCCATGTTGAGGATGGCTTGTGGCGCCATGCCTGCCATGAGGGCGTTCAGGGCTCGCTCACGCGACTGCTGTTTCTGGGCGAGAACTTCGGGCGTATCCCCAGGCTGCGGAAGATAGACGCGCCCATACTCGTTCTGCTCCTGAGTGGTGATCGCCGCGCCGGTATCCTTACGCAGAATGGCTTGCAGGAACTCAAGACCGGCCTGCTGAGCCTGTTGGAATTCAGGGCTTTGGAGCGCACCCCGCGCCAAGCCGGTGGGATCACCCTCGACGCCGCGGGCGACAGGATTGGTCAGTTCATTGCCGAACTGGTTGATGATCGGCAAGGTGCCAGCGGCGCGCGTGGCATATACCGCGTCCTTCGACTGCTGCTCAGTAAGCGGGCGCCCATTCCCCTGAGTGACCGATACCGAGCCATCTGGGCTGGTCTGCACCGAGAAGCCGCCGCCGTCCATTGCCTGCTGGAACTCAAGATACGATAGCGGCTGACGGCCAGCCTCGCGCTCCTGGTTCGCGTACCACTCATATTCTCGCACCCCAACGGGCGCATCGGCTGGGCTGCTTTCCGGCCCGGACGCAATAACATTGCCCTGCGCGTCGTAGCGAACCTCACCAGTGCCGAGAGTGAACGGGTCTTGGCTTGCGCCTTCCTGCAACCGGGTCATCTCGCCGGTTTGCGTGTTCATCTGCCAAAGGCTACCATCAGCGCGAACGAAGGTCTGGAACTGATCAATCACCTGCCCATTCATCGCCGCCTGTGCCATTTGGATGGCGATGGGCCGTGTATCCGGGGAGCGGAACAATGCTTCCATCACGTCGCGCGGAGGCAATCCCGCTGTTGGCGACTGCGGGCCCGCAGCGGTTGGCAATCCAGTAACAGGCATGAATCCGCCCGCAGCGCCCCCTCCCTGCCCCGCAAAGGCAGAAGCGTTGGCCGTGGGTGCCTGATATCCGCCGTTCGATCCGCCCCCCTTGCGGGCCGACCATTGCTTGAAATCGCCAACGGTCATGTCGCGCAGGAACGGGTTGGCGTTGATCACCTCGGGCGATACCGCCGCAACCATCGGAGTCTGATCGGGGAGGGATAGAACGCCCGTAGCACCGCCGGCACCAAGGAAGTGCGCAGCGTAGAGAGTGCCAGGATTAACCGGAATGCCCTTTGATTGCAGCACACCGGCATTGTTGGCCGTGAACTGGCGCATGGCGCGTTCCTGCTGGGCCGGGTCGAGGCGCCCGTCAGCCGTCAACCCCAACTCGGGGTGATTGCGCATCATGTCTTGCCATGTGCCGGTCGTGAACTGATACCGCCCGGTCGCGCTCGACAGTGGATTGCGGGCTGCGTCATTTTCGCCGCTTTCCGCCTGCCGCGTGTTAGCGAGGTAGGCATCAAGCCCAGCCCCAAGGCCGGGAACTGTCGCCCCCGCAACGGCATCGTGTGATCCGCCAACCACGTTAGGCGTAGCTGATGGCTGCGCGGGCTGCGGCTGCGTCGGGGCGTTATATCCCAGCGCCGAAAGCGACATTGTGGGCTGCTGTGCCGTCTGCGGGTTCTGGCCATAGAGGAACCCCGTCAGGGCATCGCCAGCCTTACGGGCGGACTGCTCCTGCCCTATACTCGCTCCGAAGTTGAAGCCGCCCTGAAACCCGCCCATGACGTCCATGGGCTGGGGCGCCACCCAAGTGGGATAGGAAATCGCCATCTAGAAGCTCCCGTAGCCCGTGAAGCCGCCCAGGGCACCGCCGAGACTTCCCAGCGCATTGCCGACCGATGCGCCAAACGCCTGCTGCCCCGCCGCCCGCTGGTTGTTCGCGCCCATGATCGATTGCAACACGCCGCCCGTCAGATCGACACGCTGCGCGGCATCGCCAGTGTAGAGGTTGGCCAGATTGTTGAGCGCGCCGCCCTGCCCTGCTGCCCCGGCCAGCGCCATGTTGTCGTAAGAGCCGAGATTGCCCAGCCAATTGTTCCATGACTGATCGGCAAGCCCTGTCGCGTATTTCATGGTATCGATGCCGGTCTGGCCGCTCTGCAAGCGTCCCTGCGCAGCCCCCCGGCGCTCAAGGGCCTGCAAACCTTGATCGAGGGCGAACTGATAGCCCGGTCCCGTCTGGAACGCCTCCTGCGCCGCCGCCGTGCCTTCCGCCCCATTGAGCCCCAAGGCATTGGCGCGCATGTTGGCACCGCGCATCCCGAGTTCAGACAGAGGTTCATACAACCCGCCAACCTGATCGAGATACCCAGCCGCTCTCTCGGTCCCAGCATCGAGGTAGCCGAGCCCTTCATCGCGGTACTGGTTGGCAAGATCTGTGTTGCGGCTGGCGGCACGGTTGGCAGCATTGGCCTGCATAGAGCCGCCAACAATGCTACCGATTGCGCCCAATGCGCCACCGATCACGGGAAGAAACGGAAAGACCATCAGGGCGTCTCCAGATCAGAGATACGGGTTTCGTGATCCGCTTCGCTGTCGATCAGCGCCCGAACGGCAGTGTCGATTTCGCGGATGTACTGATACCATTCACGGGTGAGCCGACCGGTGCGCAGGTCGATGATGGCAATGTTCGGATCAGGCAAAGGGCGAGGGCTGCGAATCATGCCAGACGCTCCTCAATGTCCATTGCCCCGCCCAAAAGCGACACCTCGACCGGATCGGACACTTTCAGGCGCCATTGCCGCCCGTGCCGTCCTGTCAACCCACAACGAAACACGTCGATGGGTACAATCTCGCCCTGAGTGCCGAGAGAACGCACAAGGTCATTGCCGAACGAACGCCCGCCATCGTCGGACCATGCGATTGACACCCTGGGCTCAGTCTCTATGGGAGAAATGCCCCGGTCCTTGCCAACGCCGGTTACAAAATCGAAGCTGCCGCGCTTGACGAAAGCCCTTCCGGGGAACCTGTGGGCCTGAGAAGACCACACCTCGAACACCAGCGGCTGAGTGCCTTCCTTGCGCGCCCTGTCGTTCATGCGCAAAACCGCGCTGCCGGTGCGATCCAGCGCCAGCCATTCGTTAAAAGCGTTGATGGTCAGATGCGTCCGCCAGCGGTCAGCGCCATACGATTTGCGCTCGTGCCATGTACCGGTCGATGTGTCGTAAACCAGCGTCCATGTCGGGCCGGAGAACACGTAACAGGCATGGCCCGCCGAAACGAAACAGTTAGCCTCGATAGCCTCGCCGTCATCCAGTTCGGCCAGCAGCCGGTCGATGTGTGGCGTTGAAATCGGCTCGGGCGCATAGCCGTTGAGCCGGTAAATCCTCTTGTCATTCCCTACCCATGCCAGCGGAGCAGGAAAGCCATATTCATGGCCCGTCACAGCGAAGCGCCCGAACAGGCCAACCGAAATCACCGGGCCGCGTGAGAACGGGAAGCCCTCTGCATTCCCCGTGTTGCCCCAGAACTCCGTTGTCGTCTCGCCCATAAGAAGAAGTTCGCGGCCAAAGGCAATTCCCCGGACAAGACCATCAACCGACGACTCTGCCGTCACATAGTCCAGCTCATTGATGGTCGTGTCGTTGATCCCGGAGGCGAAGCACCGCCCATCGCCAGTGGTGAAAAAGAAATATCCGTCCTGAAACGTGACCGAGTTGACCCCTGGCAGATCCGGGTCGCTGAAATCTGCCACGGCGCCAGCTTCCAGAAGGGAAATGCCGGAGTCGTGGACGATCATTACCTGAGCATCGGGCGAGCGCATGTTGCGCGCCATGATGACCCGGCCAGAGCCCGTCACTGTTCCCGTCACCGATCCAGTCGAATAGGTCGAGCCCGACTTGGTGACAGATGTGATCGTGTCGCCGTTGAGAACGTACAGGACGCTCCCAATCGTTATGGCGCCACGGTGGTCACTCGACCCAACTTCAAACGCTTCCTCAAGCCCCGGAGCGCGGCGAAACAGGTACGGCCCGCGCGATCCTTCCGGCGCCTTCTCGGCATAGGCATTGATCAGCCGTCCGCCATTCTCTGTGGGGTTGATGCTCGGCGCGGTCGAGGGCGGGAACGCAATCGCGGGCATCAGTAATAATCCGTGGTCTGCGGCTGGCCCGACAGGATCACCACGCGCAGTTCGCGCAACCGGGCCTCGTTGTAGAGCCTCACGCTGTCATCGGGCACATTTCCGAACTGCCGCGCAGCCGAATTGGCGATGATCTTGGCCAGATGCACAGCTGCGGCATCATCAATCTGATCAGGATCGCCCCAGGTCCAGATATTGCGCTGGGCAAGATCGGCCATGATGGGCTCAACCTCGGCATCCATCGCTTCGTAGTCTTCCGCGCTCGGGGTTTGCCCAGCCCCAACCGCTCCAACTTCGCGAAGGGCGCGCGTCACCAATTGCTCGCGTGATTGCATCGCGCGCCCTCCAGGTTTTAAGCCACGTACTGGATGATCACGTCAGCTTCGCCCGCCGAGACAGCACCAGTGCCATCGTTGACAGTCGCAGTGACCTGAGTGTCCACGGTCTGCTGAATGTTGGTCGTGCCAGCAAGGCCATCGAGCGCAATAAAACCGATAGCGGTTGCGGCCAGAGCCGAACCATAGGCATCAGGATCATCGGTAGAGGATCCACCAGCAAAGCCGACGTCAACAGTGGCCGTGTCATCGAAAGCAGTCACCACATGGATGCCGCCGCCGATGACCGACGCGCCCGCAGGAATGGTCCCGACAACAACCGCCTCGCCTTCGGTTTCGAAGGTGACGCGCTTGCGCAGAACCTGCGGGACTTGGTAGCCCAGATCGCGGGCCGGGATTTCTCGATTGAGAGACATTTCCGATTGTCCTTTCGTGAAAAGAAAACAGGGGCCGAAGCCCCTGCCCTAGCCCTCAGATCAGGCGTCCAGCGGTGCGCTGAAGAAGCCGGTAACAACGCCCCACTGCTTGAGGTCGGTGCCGTCCATGGGGTGCTTCTTGAACATCTTGGACACGCCGTAGCACATCTCCGTGCCGGTACCGGTGATGAAGCCATAGTCATCTTCCTTGCGGAAGGTGGGCTTCGCCATCTGGCCCCAGCCGAGGACCGCCGCCTGCTGGCCGCAGAAGAACACCGGCTCCACACGGCCCGCGCTGTCGCCCGCAGTGGTCAGCGAGGTCCAGACATCGGTGACGTACATGGAGATTTCCGGCACTTCGCGGACGATCACCCCGTCATACATGAGGTCGCCGTCCTGGAAGATGATGTTCTCCTTGGAGCGGGGGCGAGCGTCCTTGTGGTCCGTGTCAAGGCTGGCCTTGAGGTCACGGAAGGCGTTCGTACCGGCAAAGGCCACGAAATACTCGTAACCGTCGCGGGTCTTGAACGGACGGATCGCCGGGGTCGCGGTCTTGGCGATGCGCTTGAGCAGCGAAACCGAACCCTTGACGAAGGTGTCGTCGGTGGAGTCGATCGTTGCCAGAGCGGTTGCGTGGGTCGCGTTGTAGTTCCCCACGGCATTGCCATAAAGAACACGGTCGGAGTTGGCCGCGTTCCAGGCGTTGCGCTGCGCAGCCGATGCGGCTTCGTAGCGGATACCATTCACGGGATCGCCGGCATCGGAGCCAAGGCCAGCCGGGGCGGATTCGCTCGGCAGAGCCATGAAGGCTTCGATGAGGTGGTCACGCTGGAGTTCCTTGCCCCAATCGGAGAGAAGCGGCTTGGCTTCCCCGAAGATGTCGGCGGAATCCTTGTGCTGGTCGGACTTCTTGGTCGCGACGGCATGCCGCTTCCAATCGACCCACAGGCGCATACCGTAGTTGTCGATCTTTTCTTCGTTGCCGACGAGAGTGCCAGCACCGACGCCCTGCCCGCGCAGTTTGGTGACGAGCGGGATATTCATCTGCTCGCCGCCAGATTTCAGTTCCTGGCGAACGCGGATGATCGAGTTGAGGGCGGTTCCCATATAGGGGGAGAACATGTTCTCGCGAACGAATTCGCGATTGATCTCCTTGGTATACTTGACGAGCTTGTTATTGCTCTCGGTTTCGGTCAAAGCCATTTCTGGTTTCCTTCAAGAGTGCCGCCAACAACTGATCGGTCAGATCACTGCATGGCGTGGGAGAACAGCGCCGCGTCACTCACGTCATTGCTCCCAGCGGCAGAGCCACCGGGGATGCGTGAAAGCGATTGCGGCAGTTTAGTGAGGGGTTTCGTGCTGGTTTGCTGACGCTGGCCCTGCCCCATTTCCGCCTCCAGCTTCTGGCGGATTTCCGCTTCGAGCTTGGCGCGGTATGCGGCGGGGTCGTTCCCAATTTCACTGAGCGCCTGACGCCGCTGGTGCCATGACACCAGATCGCCGTAAGGGTGATCGGACTGCATAATCCGCTGATATTCGGCCTGCGCCGAAGGATCGCCGGACTGCATGGCCTCGCCCATAGCCTGATAAGCGGCCTGGACCGTTTCCTGCCCATGTTCGCCAACGGCTGACCGCAGCGATATGGCCTCGAAACGCTTCTGGATTTTCTGTTCGAGGGGAGAGACGGCGTGGTTTACGAACTCGCTGGGGTTTTCCCAGAAGTCCGGCGCCTTCTTTTCCTGCTCGGCAGGCTTGGGTTGCTGCTGGCTCATGAAAGCCTGTAGCTGGGCCGTGATCTGCTGGTTCTGACGGCGCAATTCCGCCATCTCGTCCCGCATTTCCTTGACCCGCTGACGCTCCTCGTGAAGCGCCTTCTGAGGCACCATACCGCCCTGTTGATCGGCCTCGGGTTGTTCGTCCTCGGTCGGGGTTTCAGTGGCGGCTTCGGCTTCCGGCTGCTCTTGGTTTTCCGGCTCCTTTGCAGCGAACCGACCGTTGGCGTCACGCTTGGCGCCTTCGGGCTGTTCGGTTTCCTGCTCGGGAAGCGTTTCGACCTCGTTGCCTTCTGCCAGAATCTCGTCCAGCTCATTGGGATGGTCATCAACCATTGGTCTTTTCCTTACTTGCGTGGGGAAAGTTCACGTACGCCCTGTTCATCGCCCGGCGGCGGCGGTCGCCCTTGAGGTTGGCGGCACCTTGCTTGGAGACGGCCAAGCCCGAACGCCCTTTGAGGCAGGCGGCGCCTTAGATAGAAACGTTCGTCGTTGTCTCGGCAGGCTGGAGCCGTTCGAGAGGCAGCAAATCGGTTTCCATCGAAATCTTCCTGGCCTCGGCCAGCGTCTTGACCGTGCGAGCCTGCTGTTCGGCAATCTCGCCCGGATTGATCGTCTCGCCCTGCTGCCCCATGCCCGCTGTGCGGGCCTCGGCAACGGCTTTGACGGCCTGAGCCTGCTTGAGGGTGGCGCTGGCCACCTTCTCCTGTGCCTCGGCTTCCTTGCCCTGCATTTCGGCGGCAATGGCGCGCTGCTGCACCGGCCCTGGCTGGCTGGCCTTCTGCAGTATCTCGATGGCCTTCTTCTTGATCGAGCCATGGAGAGGGGAAAGCTCAATCAGCAATTCAGGCGGCACGTTCTGGCCCTTGGTCGCCATGATCGACAGCGTGTCGTAGGCGTCGGCCTGCATGTTGATCGTATCGGGGCCTTCATCGATGATAATATCCACATCGAGCGCACCCAGCGCATTGACCAATGCCTGCTGCCCTGTAGCCGGATCGACCATCGGATAACCGAACTCATCGGTGGCCGGCTGGTTGATCGCCATGAACTGGGCAACGTTCTCGTCGTCGGTAACGCGAATCCAGCGCTCAGCCGTCCAATGCTCCTGAACCGCGCTCCAGATGGTGCGATAGACGCGCAGCTTCCAGCCCTTATAGGCCAGGAGATATGGGCCAAGCTCGGCAATGCCTGCCTGCTGCTGGATTTGCATGGCGCGACCGGAAAGGCGATCAACGCCCTGCCCCATCAGTGCGGGGTTGAAGCCGTAGTTCTCAATCTCGTCCTTGGCGTCCTGCAAAAAGCCGAGGTGGCCATTGAGCTCTGCCGCCTTGGCGGCGTCGTCAAACTCGGGGGCCTGCGTTCCCTGCGGATACTGGATCACTCCATCAGGGCGCGCGGCCTCCTGCCTGATCTTCTCGACATCAGCGCCTGTCCCCTCGGGGAGAATGACACGGCGGCTGTTGAGTAGGTGCAAGCCCTTGGAGCGGCGCTGATTGATCTCGTCCTGGCTTGACCGCATGTTGCGAACAAAGCCGTATCGGTCACCATCTTGATCGACGTTGGCCGAATACATGATGAACTTGCAGATCGAGCGGCCCTTCTCGTCCTTGAGATAGCTTTCGCCCTCATCGAGGATCAGAGCGCCCGTGTAGATATACCAGTGCCAGACACCGTTCTTGATGCACCAGTGATCAACGAGACGGATGCGCTTGGCATCCTCGCCGCCCGTGATCCACTTCTCGTCGTAGTCGGGGTTGCTGGTCAGCTCAGTGCCGGACTCGACCGACGCCCGCAATTCGCTTTCGCGATCCGGGTACATCTCGATAACCGCGTCCAGATCGGCCCACTTGCCGACGCCCATGTAACGTGCATCCGAGAAGTCAGGCTTGAGCGAGCGCGGGTCGTAAAAGAACGAGGCCGGATCAACAACCTCCAGCCCAATCTCGATATCGCCAAGGTCGCCCTGCTCAAGAAGGATCTCGACACCGCCGATGCCATCGACAGCGCCATCAAGGCCACACTCGGGACTTACCGAGGGCCATTCCTGCTGATCGAGGACGTAACGCAGCACAGCTGTGGCAATCTCGGCGCCTTCCTCATGTTCGGGAGTGCGGGGAAAGCCGCGCGGGTCTTGCCTCTGGCGCTCCAGAAGCCCGACAACCGCGTTGATCTTGCGACCGATACGATTGTACGTGACGACAGGCTGACGGCGGCGGTTGAACGTCTGAATCTGCTTCGCGGTCCACTGAGAGCCATGGTAGTAGCGCCGCGCCTCCTGCTGCTCTTTGATCTCCTCAGCTTTGGTTTCGAGGTAGCTCAGATAGCCGCGCTTAAGCTCGGCATGGTCTTTGCCGCCGGGGCGCGAAACGCCGCCCTGAGCCGACGAACTGCCGATCTGATAGCCTGTCTGGTTCATCAGTACGTCATCCAGTCGTTAGCTTCGGCGGTATCGACGGCGGGGCGATAGTCGGTGCGCGTCGATTTCTTCTCTTGCTTCTCAACCATCGGCTCATGGATGCGGTCGAGAAGCTGACCAACAAGCCCGATGGCATCGACCTGATCGTCATTGCGCCCGGTCGGGAAGGTCAGAAGTTCGCTTTCGAATGCCGAATACCAAGGCGCATGCTTGGGCACATACAAGCCATCGAGTGCCATGCGCCCTCGGATGGACTGCGCACGGATCGCCTTATCTCCCCTGGTTGGGAATGCTTCGCGCGGCACGTATGCCTTGCGCTCACGAATACGCCGATCAAGGAACGGGCCAACACCAGCCCTGATCTGCCCTGTCTCCTCGGCCCACCATGAGGGCTTCCAGCGCAGGACCAGATCACAGAAGGATTCCACCCACTGCTCGGAACTGGTCTGACCTCGCCACAGATCAAGAAGCCAAAGCCGCCCCTCGGCATCAATGCCCACAATGATGTGGACGGTGTAGTCGCCACCGTCCGCCGTGACCGCGTAGTCGCTTGCGCCATAGACCATGAGCGTGGAGCGCTCGGGCGCTACCTCATAGGGCCTTAGCCATTCACGGCGGAACAGGTCGCCTTCCTCGGGTGCTGGGCGCTGCTGATAGAGCGAAGCCCATGTGCGCGGCTTGCGCTCGAATTGCGCCCAATGGCTTTCAGGGAACCATTCGGGCCAGATATATTCCCCGACCTTACGTCCCAGTGGATCGTCAGCGCGCTCGGCTTTGGCCGGAAGGCAAATCACTTCCCACACCTGCCCATCGCGGCACTCGATCAATCCGCTTTCGCCGTTGTACCCTTCGGGCAGGATCGAACCTGCCAGATCTTCCTCATGCCATCGCGTCTGAATGATGATGACTGAGCCACCCGGCTTGAGGCGGGTTTTCACGTCATCGTCAAACGCCTCGATGGTGCGCTTGCGGATCGTTTCTGATTCCGCGTCCTGCCTTCCCTTGATGGGGTCATCGACAACGATCAGATCGGCGCGGTTGCCCGTGATGCCCGACAAGATGCCGCCCGACATGTACTCGCTGCCATTCTCAAGCGCCCATTCATCAGCCGCGCTGCTTTCAGCGGAAAGGCCGGTATCGAACAGCACATTGTAGGCGCGCTGCTTGACCACAGACCGTGTGCGCCGACCCATCTTGCGGGCCAAGTCACTGCCGTAACTGACTGCGATGACCTTGAAGCCTTTCCGGCGCCCCATCGCGAAGGCCGGGACAATGACGCTGCCATATGTGCTTTTGGCACTGCCAGGAGGCATGAACAGCATCAGCCTGCCGTTGGGCTGTTCAATGCAGCGCTCGGCGGCGTCAAGGATCAACTCGTGGTGCGCAGCCAAGGGTGTTTCGGCTGGGCTGAATTCCTCTGTGTCGTCGCTCTCGTCTATCGGCGCTCCGGGCACCTGAACAAAGCGGGCAAAGCTCTTGAGATTGCTGCGGGCTGACCTGCGCCGCAGCAGCTCATTTGCCGCTGCTTGTGGCGATAGCTGCAAGCTGCTCATCCGTCAGATCATCGGCGCGTGAGATGCGGGCATTGACCTCATGTTCCTGCTTCTCGCGCCAATCCTCTGGCCCAGCATTCTTGAGGGCAAAAATCGTGGAGGTGACCACTGGTCCAGCTTCCGCAGAGAGCAATCGGCGCTCAAGGAATAGCTGCCGTTTTGCCTGTGCGAGCTTTACAGTGTCCGCAAATTCAGGGTGGCGCTCCATCCATTCATAGACGCGCTGACGATGGATACCGAGATCTGCCGCACTGGCAGCGAGGGAAAGACCCTGCTCCATACGGGAGAGGATTTCTTCGCCAAGCTCTGGCTTCCAATCTGTCGGGCGTCCTGCTGGCATTGGAATTCAACTCCTTGCGCGGTCGCACCGCACTGAGTGCGCAACTTCATTTCTACTGGCCCGGGGGCGATAGGAACGATGTTCTACGGTTGACGACTTTCGCCGGTCCTCGTGTTTGAACCTTGCTGCGCCTGTAGCGTTGAATCGCCCTCGGAGGACCACATGCCCAAAATCACCGTAGGCGACACCGTCACCATAGAAGCAACAGTGAGCCGGGTTTCTGACGATGGATCAGAGATTACCGTAAGGCTACCGCACTACGGGTATCCCGTTACGCTCCCTCAGAACTCGGTGGCGTTCAAGGCGAAGGCTGGGCCTAAACCAAAGCAGCGTACCCAGGTTAGAGGGAGTATGCTGTCTAAGGTGCTGGGTGATGAGGATTAGGCGCGATCGAGCTTCGCGGCCCTGCGCCGCGCCTTGCGATTGTTCATTGGCTCCCCGGGAGCAATAATCGTCGGAGCGGGTTCAGGAAGAACGGCAGACTGCGGCATAGCCAATAGATGGATTGCAAGCGCCAGTGCCAGCATGCCCTTCTCCTGTTGCTCAGTTCACCATCACGCTCGCGATATCTCCCACCTCAACCAACTCGCCCTCGATATGGCCGAAGGCTTGAAGCGCGGAGAGCTGCGCCTGAGCGTCTTCCCAATCCTCTGCCACGATGTACACAGTGCGAGTGCTACCCTCATAGGGGTAGTCGATCATGAAGGTGGAAGGCTCTGGGGAGAAGTCGTGGCGCTTCATGACATTGCCTTTTCGCTCGGCTTGGGCGAAATTCTCGTAAATTGGTTGGGGGTCTCGATATGTTCAGAATGCCGCTTGGCAAAGCCTGCGCCGCAAGCCTGGCCGCGTTCGCCTTGGGTTCTCAGGCGTTCGCAGTTGATGTGTTTATCAACTATCGGCAATACAGCGGCGGCAATTGGGAGATTGATATTGTCAGCCGTGAAGATCGCCCTGTTTCGTTGCTAAGAGCGGTTGCAAATCAATCGAACAGACCGGAATGCATCCTCACCCCTTACGCCAGCGAATTCGGCGCCTGGTTAGCTCGATCGGACGCCTCGACCATTGGCGCAAGAAGCGGGATACAGATAACTGAGCCCCTGCAATCAATCGTGGTAGAGCGCGGCCAAGTCGTCACTGCCACTGTTTCTCGGCAGTGCGGCTACCTTCTGGATATCCGCATCGAAACCGACCGAGGGGACGCATACTTTGAAATCGACTGACGAGCTTGATGGCGTTCCCCTGCGGCTTACGCGAAGCTCTTGTGATCTTGGTTTGGGAGGCTTTCGCCGTGTTCTTTTGCAAATTTCTTCGCGCAGTCGCGTGGTTCGGGCTGATCAGCGGGGCCTTGATGGCGGCAACCGGGTTCGCAGTTGCTTTTGGATGGGTTGGCCCAGGCGCGCTCACTCGGTACACGACGGCAGACACCACGGGAGGCGCCATCGACCGTGGATTGATGATCGTGGGCGTATCGCTGCTTGCCGGCGCAATCGCAGAGATTGGCCTATCGCTTTGGAGCCATAGCGCCCCAGTCCAACCGGGGAGTGAAGTTAGAAAGCAGGAACCGGGGTTTACTTCCAGAGATTGACGCAGCCTTTGTCCATATCTCCAGAAAAAAAGCGCCCAGCTACCGCCAGACGCTATTCTTCGATTTTCAAACTGGTGACAGTAGAATCTGATTTGCGGGGTTGCGTCAAGCCTATGCGGCCCGCTTCCCCACATTACCAGACAGGCCGTAATGGCGAACCAAGGCGTTGAGCGCTTCCCGGAGCGAACCCATCATTGCCTCATTGACCGGCGACCGATCGGCCATGACACAGTGCTGGAGAGCGCCAAAGAGGTTGGAGTGCAGCCTAACGGCGTTCTGCGCTTCCTGCACTGCCTTGCGAGCGTTTTCGTACCTCGCCTTGGCGATCAGCTTGCGCTTGACGTTCTCGCCGTTGCTAATGCCTTGGACGCGATCCAGATCGACGGCGGAAGGCTGTTGCGGCCCTTCGATGGTGAGGTAATAGGCTCGCGCGTCCTGCTCATAGAGGAACGCAGCGTCGGACTGGATGCGCGTGAGCATGTCGCCAAGGACCAGGCGCCCCACGGCGCTCCCGGCCAACTGGTCGCGGCTGAGCTTAGCCGATACGCCATATATCCGCTGACGGGCCTCGGTGCCCACGGAGATCATCTCCTGTTCTAGCTTATCGAGCCCTTCGGTGTATCGCTTTGCCCGTTCCCGGCGCTTGCGGGAGAGCCTACCGTTGGGCTCGCGCTTGCCTGTCGTCTCGATCTTGATGTTCATGTCACGTGCCCCGTGGTGTTGGATTATTCGTCTGGCTGCTGAGGACCGAAATCCTGGGCCAGTGCTCTATGGTCTTCGCGCAAGAAGGCCATTAAGTCGCTCCAATTCGTGAA